>NZ_CAMPPR010000004.1:0-266610 GCF_946901985.1 Streptococcus sp. Marseille-Q5855 | reverse complement strand
AACAGCGATTGATAATACTCCAAACTTAACCACAGAAGAGATTAAGGAAGCGAAACGCCAGGTAGACGAAGCTCTTGCAGACGCGAAACGTAAAGTAGGAGAGGCGACAGACCAGGCAGGAGTTAACAAAGCGAAACAAGACGGTCTCACAGCACTTGATGGTATCAATCCAACGCCAACAACGCACAACAATGCAACTGGCTCACTGGATACCAAAGCTAATGAGAAGAAAACAGCGATTGATAATACTCCAAACTTAACCACAGAAGAGATTAAGGAAGCGAAACGCCAGGTAGACGAAGCTCTTGCAGACGCGAAACGTAAAGTAGGAGAGGCGACAGACCAGGCAGGAGTTAACCAAGCTAAGCAGGCTGGACTCGATGCCATCAACAACATCAATCCAACCGCTACGAGAAATCGAAGAACTCCTCCACGTCGCGCTCGTAGAAGTGTAGGATTTGTAGGAAATTCCCAAACAGCTACAACTCCATCGGCTGTGGACAAGTCAGAACTTCAGTCTCTAGTAGAGGATCTGGAACGTCGCCTGCAAGATATAGCAGGTCTATCTCCTGAAGTACTTGAGGAAGCACATCGTATCTTGGGAGAGGCGCAAGCAGCTCTTGCTAATGAAAACTTAACAGCTCAAGAATTGGCAGATCTCCTTGCTAAAGTTAGACAGGCTCTCAATTCTCTACAAATTGGTACATCAGCTGATAAGAGTCAGTCTGCGTTGAACTCAAATAAAGAAGCAGAAAGTGCCAAGGAAGCTAAAAATGCGACAGAAGTCCCTCTATATGGTGTCTTAGGAGCTGCAGTTCTTTCTCTTCTAGGAGCTCTCCTCTTTGCAGTAGCTCGTAAAAAAGGCTCTCAACTAGATAAGCTTTCAAAAGAATTGAATCAGCTTGTAGTTGAGCTAGAGGCTAGCGACAAGGATAAAAAAGTTCTAAACAAGGCTAAGAAATTAGCTGATGAAGCACGACTCTTTGTAGATAGCCATCAAAAAGATTCTCAAAAAGAAGCAGAACTAATTTCTAAAATCAAGACTGTTCTCAGTCAACTCAAAGAAGAAGTCTAGTTTTGAAGAAAACACTACTTTCAGGAACTGAGTGAGTAGGTTTGTAGCTATGATGAGGAAATAAGAAATCTCCAGATTAGGAACCGTCAATGAGTTCTCTAGTCTGGAGATTTTGGCTCTTTGTCAACTGTAGTGGGTTGAAGAAAAGCTAAGCTCGAGAAAGGACAAATTTCGTCCTTTCTTTTGTAAGCGCGTCATAACAAAGTATCTATCATTCATGGAAGACCTCCTGTATACTATTAGTAAAGTAAAACTATTGGAGGATATTTTGTAAGCGCGTCATAACAAAGGTAAGCGCGTCATAACAAAGTATCTATCATTCATGGAAGACCTCCTGTATACTATTAGTAAAGTAAAACTATTGGAGGATATTTTAATGCCACAACCTATTGTTCCTGTAGAGATTCCACAATCTCGTCGTTTTGATTCTAAAAAGAGAAATGATATTCTGCTTAAAATTCGTATTGGCAAGCTTGAAGTAAGTTTTTTTCAATCTCTCAATCTCGAAATGATAGAGCAGCTTTTGGATAAGGTGTTGCTCTATGACAATTCATCTATCTAGTCTAGGGCAGGTCTATCTCGTATGTGGGAAAACGGATATGAGACAAGGCATTGATTCACTGGCTTATCTCATTAAAACCCACTTTGAATTGGATCCTTTCTCAGGTCAAGTCTTTCTCTTTTGTGGTGGACGTAAAGACCGCTTTAAAGCTCTTTACTGGGATGGTCAAGGATTTTGGCTACTATATAAACGCTTTGAGAACGGTAAGTTGACTTGGCCAAGTACAGAAAAGGATGTCAAAGCTCTCACACCTGAACAAGTAGACTGGCTGATGAAGGGCTTTTCTATCACTCCAAAAATAAATTCATCAGAAAGTCGTGATTTCTATTGAAATGAGGACTTTCTTTTTAGTATAATAAAGTTAGAAAACAGAGAGGGAAGATGATGAAAGACTTATTAAAAATCATTCAACAACAGAGTGCTACAATTGATAGTCTCACCAATGAACTTACCCTTCTGCGTGAACAAGTGGCTTATCTAACGCAAAAGCTCTATGGAAAATCCTCTGAGAAAAGTGTTTGTCCATCTGGACAAGTCAGCCTTTTTGAGGAGGAAGTTTCATCTGATGAAGATGGAGATGTTCCCAGTTGAAAGAGAAGAAATCACCTATAAACGTAAGAAAGCTAAAGGGAAACGTCAAGCTCTTCTTGCCCAATTCGATTCAGAAGAACTCCATCATCGCTTAGAGGATTGCATTTGCCCTGACTGTCAGGGAGAGCTAAAAGAGATTGGAGCGAGTCTTCAAGGCCAAGAATTAGTCTTTATTCCTGCGCAATTAAAACGCATAGATCATATCCAACACTCTTACAAATGCCAAGCATGCAGTGAGAAAAATCCGAGTGATAAAATTGTGAAAGCTCCTATTCCTAAAGCCCCTTTGGCGCATAGCCTTGGCTCAGCTTCTATTATCGCTCACACCATCCATCAGAAGTTTAATCTGAAGGTCCCCAATTATCGCCAAGAAGAAGATTGGTCTAAGATGGGTTTACCAATCACACGTAAGGAAATCTCTAATTGGCATATCAAGGCGAGTCAATACTATTTGGAGCCCCTCTATAATCTCTTGCGAGAGAGACTATTGACTCAGCCCTTACTTCATGCGGATGAAACTTCTTATAGGGTGCTAGAGAGTGATAGCCATCTGACCTACTATTGGACTTTTTTGTCTGGGAAAGATGAGAAGCAAGCAATCACGCTGTACCACCATGATCAGCGTCGAAGTGGTTCAGTAGTACAAGAATTCCTAGGAGATTATTCTGGATATGTGCATTGTGACATGTGGTCTGCTTATCGTCAACTGGAAGAAGCTGAACTTGTTGGATGTTGGGCGCATGTGAGAAGGAAGTTTTTTGAATCCACCCCCAAGCAAGCAGATAAGTCATCCTTAGGAGCTAAAGGTTTAGCTTATTGTGACCAGTTATTTGCCTTGGAGAGAGACTGGGAGGTTTTGCCAGCTGATGAACGACTACAGAAACGTCAAGAAGAGCTCCAACCCCTAATGGAAGACTTCTTTGCTTGGTGTCGGCGTCAGTCAGTTTTACCTGGTTCAAAACTAGGAAGGGCAATTGAATACAGTCTCAAGTATGAAGAAACCTTTAAGACCATTTTGAAAGACGGGCATCTGGTCCTTTCCAATAATCTAGCTGAACGCGCCATTAAATCATTGGTTATGGGACGTAAAAATTGGTTATTTTCTCAAAGTTTTGAAGGAGCTAAAGCAACAGCTATTATTATGAGTTTGTTGGAAACAGCTAAACGTCATCAACTAAATAGTGAGAAATATCTATCCTATCTTTTAGAATGTCTTCCAAACGAGGAAACTCTCGTAAACAAAGAAGTTTTAGAAGCTTATTTACCATGGACTAAAGTTGTACAAGAAAAGTGCAAATAAGAAATCTCCAGATTGGGAACTGTCAATGAGTTCTCTAGTCTGGAGATTTTTCAATATACCTCGTTATTGGGCGGTTACTTTCTTTTTTGATGTTCAGAGCGATAAAAATCCGTTTTTTGAAGTTTTCAAAGTTCCGAAAACCAAAGGCATTGCGCTTGATAAGCTTGATGAGATTATTAGTGGCTTCCAATTTTGCGTTAGAATAGGGTAGTTGAAGAGCGTTGACAATTTTCTCTTTGTCCTTGATAAAGGTTTTAAAAACAGTCTGAAAAAGAGGATGAACCAGCTTAAGATTGTCCTCAATAAGTCCGAAAAATTTCTCTGGTTCCTTATTCTGAAAGTGAAAAAGCAAGAGCTGATAGAGATTGTAGTGGTGTTTCAAGTCTTCTGAATAGCTCAAAAGCTTATCTAGAATCTCTTTATTGGTTAAGTGCATACGAAAAGTAGGGCGATAAAGTCGCTTATCACTGAGTTTACGACTATCTTGTTGGATGAGTTTCCAGTAGCGCTTGATAGCCTTGTATTCATGGGATTTTCGCTCAAACTGCTTCATGATTTGAACACGCACACGACTCATGGCATGGCTAAGATGTTGTACAATGTGAAAGCGATCTAGAACGATTTTAGCACACGGAAAAAGCTGTTTAGCCAAGTCATAATAGGGACTAAACATATCCATAGTAATAATTTTCACTCGACATCGGACAGCTCTATCGTATCGAAGAAAGTGATTTCGGATGACAGCTTGTGTTCTTCCCTCAAGAACAGTGATGATATTGAGATTGTCAAAATCTTGCGCAATGAAACTCATCTTTCCCTTGGTAAAGGAGTACTCATCCCAAGACATAGTCTTTGGAAGCCGAGAAAAATCATGCTTAAAGTGAAAGTCATTGAGCTTGCGAATAACAGTTGAAGTTGAAATGCCAAGCTGATGAGCAATATCGGTCATAGAAGTTTTTTCAATCAGCTTCTGAGCAATTTTTTGGTTGATGATACGAGGGATTTGATGATTTTTCTTTACTAGAGGAGTCTCAGCAACCATCATTTTTGAGCACTGATAGCAGTTAAAACGGCGTTTTCTAAGGAGAATTCTAGTAGGCATACCAGTTGTTTCGAGGTAAGGGAGCTTAGATGGTTTTTGAAAGTCATATTTTTTCATTTGACTTCCGCAATAAGGACAAGATGGAGCATCGTAGTCCAGTTTGGCGATGATTTCTTTGTGGGTATCCTTATTTATGATGTCTATAATCTGGATATTAGGGTCTTTAATATCGAGTAGTTTTGTGATAAAATGTAATTGTTCCATATGATTCTTTCTAATGAGTTGTTTTGTCGCTTTTCATTACAGGTCATATGGGACTTTTTTTCTACCCTAAAATAGGCTCCATAATATCTATAGGGATTTACCCACTACAAATATTATAGAGCCTATACTTCGTTATGGGACGGTTACGAAAGAGGTGGTCGAGTTGGTTTAGGTAGTCGGTGCGTGAGTTGATAATTCTCAGGATATGGACTTCTTTTTCATGAATGAGGTAAAAGAGTAGGTATTGTTTAGAGACAATCATTCTGAGAGTTTTTTCTGGATAGAGGGAGTATCCGATTTTATGGTCAAAGTTAATACCGCCCTCTGGTGAGAAGGTGAGTAGGTTGCTGGTTTGTTGGAGGCGAGTGATGACTTTCTTGGCTATGTTTTCACTGAAGTCTGTGGAGTAGTAGATGAAAATATCGTCCAAGTCTTGTCTGGCTTGTTCTGTGAAGCCTACTTTATAGTCCATACTTTGAAAAGACCTCGTCTGCGTCGTAGAGACGCCCTTCGATGATGTCTTGGTAGCCTTTATCTAGTTCTGCTTTGAGTTCGCCTAGGAAGATTTCTGCTTTGAGTTGGTCGGCTGTTTTAATTGGGAGACCTTTTTCAAGGACGATTTGTTCTACAAAGAGGTTGAGGGCATCTGAAAGGCTGATGTTTTGGCTTTCTAGGATGGTTTTTGCTTCTTCAAATAGTTGAGTATTGACGCGAAAGTTATAAACTCGGTCTCGTGTAAGTCTTGACATGGCATTTCTCCTTGTAATGATATTGTATTACATATACATTACAAAAAAAGATCGAGAAAGTCAAGGGCTGTTTTAGTAGTGGAGGGTGGTAGGTTGGTAATTTAAACTATCAAACAGAATTTTTGATTAAAAGTATTATTTTAAGCGAAAAATTTTCAATTTCACAAATTTTAGGCAAACGCTTGCATTCTAGTTTTTATTGGACTATAATAGGTTGGTATAAAGCTTTCTGTAATAATAAAATGTAGAAGGTGTAGAAAGTAAGGATTTAGAATACTTGTATTGGAAAATACAATGTTGCTATTCCTTGCGATAGGGAGATAGATATGGCAATGATAGAAGTGGAACATCTTCAGAAAAATTTTGTGAAGACTGTTAAGGAACCGGGCTTGAAGGGGGCTTTGCGCTCCTTTATTCATCCTGAAAAGCAGACCTTTGAAGCGGTTAAGGATTTGACCTTTGAGGTTCCCAAGGGGCAGATTTTAGGCTTTATCGGGGCCAATGGTGCTGGGAAGTCGACAACCATTAAAATGCTGACAGGAATTTTGAAACCGACATCTGGTTTTTGTCGGATTAACGGCAAGATTCCCCAGGATAATCGCCAAGATTATGTCAAGGATATTGGTGTAGTCTTTGGACAACGCACCCAGCTATGGTGGGATTTGGCACTGCAAGAGACCTACACGGTCTTAAAAGAGATTTATGATGTACCAGACTCGCTCTTTCATAAGCGTATGGACTTTTTGAATGAAGTCTTGGATTTGAAGGACTTTATCAAGGATCCTGTGCGAACTCTTTCATTGGGACAGCGCATGCGGGCGGACATTGCAGCTTCCTTGCTTCACAACCCCAAGGTTCTCTTTTTAGATGAGCCGACTATTGGTTTGGATGTTTCGGTCAAGGATAACATTCGTCGCGCCATTACCCAGATCAATCAAGAGGAAGAGACTACCATTCTCTTGACAACTCACGATCTGAGTGATATTGAGCAACTTTGTGATCGGATTTTTATGATAGACAAAGGGCAGGAAATTTTTGATGGAACGGTGAGCCAACTCAAGGAGACCTTTGGTAAGATGAAGACACTCTCCTTTGAACTGCTACCAGGTCAAAGTCATCTCGTTTCTCACTATGAAGGCTTTTCGGATATGACAATTGATAGACAAGGAAATAGTCTCAACATTGAATTCGATAGTTCTCGCTACCAGTCAGCTGATATTATCAAGCAAACCCTGTCTGATTTTGAAATCCGCGATTTGAAGATGGTGGATACGGATATTGAGGATATTATCCGTCGCTTCTATCGAAAGGAGCTCTAAGATGGTCAAATTGTGGAGACGTTATAAACCCTTTATCAATGCAGGTGTTCAGGAATTGATTACCTACCGAGTCAACTTTATTCTCTATCGGATCGGCGATGTCATGGGTGCTTTTGTGGCCTTTTATCTTTGGAAGGCTGTCTTTGATTCCTCTCAGGAGTCTTTGATTCAGGGCTTTAGTATGGCAGATATCACCCTCTACATCATTATGAGTTTTGTGACCAATCTGTTGACCAGGTCTGATAGCTCCTTTATGATTGGGGAGGAGGTCAAGGATGGTTCCATTATCATGCGTTTGTTGCGACCAGTGCATTTTGCGGCCTCTTATCTTTTCACTGAGCTTGGTTCCAAGTGGTTGATTTTTATTAGCGTTGGCCTTCCATTTTTAAGTGTCATTGTCTTGATGAAAATCTTATCTGGGCAAGGCGTTGTTGAAGTGTTGGGTTTAACTGTCCTTTATCTCTTTAGTCTAACGCTAGCCTATCTGATTAACTTTTTCTTTAATATCTGCTTTGGATTTTCTGCCTTTGTGTTTAAAAATCTTTGGGGTTCCAACCTACTTAAGACTTCTATAGTGGCCTTTATGTCTGGAAGTTTGATTCCCTTGGCTTTCTTTCCAAAGGTTGTTTCAGATATTCTGTCCTTCCTGCCTTTTTCATCCTTAATCTACACACCAGTCATGATTATTGTTGGGAAATACGATGCCAGTCAGATGCTTCAGGCACTCCTTTTGCAGTTTTTCTGGCTCTTAGTGATGGTGGGCTTGTCTCAGTTGATTTGGAAACGAGTCCAGTCCTTTATCACCATTCAAGGAGGTTAGTATGAAAAAATATCAGCGTATGCATCTGATTTTTATCAGACAATATATCAAGCAAATCATGGAATACAAGGTGGATTTTGTAGTTGGTGTCCTGGGAGTTTTTCTGACCCAAGGCTTGAACCTCTTGTTTCTCAATGTCATCTTTCAACACATCCCATCCCTAGAAGGTTGGACTTTTCAAGAGATTGCTTTTATCTATGGATTTTCCTTGATTCCCAAGGGGCTGGACCATCTCTTTTTTGATAATCTCTGGGCTCTGGGACAGCGTTTGGTGCGAAAAGGGGAGTTTGACAAGTATCTTACACGTCCTATCAATCCTCTCTTTCACATCTTGGTTGAGACCTTTCAGATTGATGCCCTGGGCGAGCTCTTGGTCGGTGGTATCCTACTGGGAACAACAGTGACCAGCATTGCTTGGACTCTTCCAAAATTCCTGCTTTTCCTAGTTTGTATTCCTTTTGCGACCTTGATTTATACTTCTCTTAAAATCGCGACAGCTAGTATCGCTTTTTGGACCAAGCAGTCAGGCGCCATGATCTACATTTTTTATATGTTTAATGACTTTGCCAAGTATCCGATTTCCATTTATAATTCATTTCTTCGTTGGTTGATTAGCTTTATCGTGCCATTTGCCTTTACAGCCTACTATCCTGCTAGCTATTTCTTGCAGGACAAGGATGTAATCTTTAACATCGGAGGTTTGATTTTGATTTCCCTAGTCTTCTTTGTCATTTCCTTGAAATTATGGGACAGGGGCTTGGATTCTTATGAAAGTGCAGGGTCCTAAGATGAAGAAACTCAAAGCCTTGTCTCAGGACAGACTTTTTCTAATAGAGATGAAAATTACTTGACATCTATTCTCAGAGTGCTATACTGTAAGTGTAATCGCCGATTTAGCTCAGTTGGTAGAGCAAGGCACTCGTAAAGCCTAGGTCACAGGTTCGATCCCTGCAATCGGCAAAATGAAGAAACTCATTCTACTGGGTTTCTTTTTTCTTAACTATTTAGCCACTTAGAGCGATATAGAGACCAGATAGGCAAAAGAACTTGTTCTTGAAACTGACCTCTGCTATAATAATTTTTGTAAGGGACGTGAGTATTCATACTCTTCGAAAATCTCTTCAAACAAAGTCAGTTTCACCTTGCCGTTTATATGTGACTGACTTCGTCAGTTCTATCCACAACCTCAAAGCAGTGCTTTGAGCTGACTTCGTCAGTCTTATCTACAACCTCAAAACAGTGTTTTGAGCAGCCTACGGCTAGTTTCCTAGTTTGCTTTTTGATTTTCATTGAGTATTAGTTGCTAGAGCAAGGCACTCGTAAAGCCTAGGTCACAGGTGAACATATGACTGAAGATTTGAAAAAATAGATATGTATAAATAACCGTTAAGCCTTATTCTTAGCGGTTATTTATATTGTTTAATAGCGCTGATATTTCATCAATGATGTTTGACTTTGTGATTTTGGTAGTGGTTCAATTTGATTGCTACTATTTTTGATGGTGTGAATGTTCTGATAATGTACCCCAGCTAACTACGAAAGTTTTGGACTCTATATTTTTAATGTGAGTTAAAAAATAAATTAATGCATGTTAATTTTTCTTGACTTAAATTTTTTAAATGATATACTATTTTTATGGAGAGCTAACAATTATATATAAATGTACTACTCTATTTCCTAGATAATACTTAGTAAAACTTTTTATAACAAAGGCTAGCAAAGTTAAAGTTTTCTATCTATTGGAAGTTAAATAAATATGTAAGGAATTAAAATGAAAAAAAGTACAGTATTGTCATTAACCACAGCTGCAGTTATTTTAGCAGCATATGTCCCTAATGAGGTAGTTTTAGCAGACACATCTAGCTCTGAAGATGCTTTAAATATATCTGATAAAGAAGAAGTAGTAGTAGATAAGGAAACAGAAAATAAAGAGAAACATGAAGATATTCATAATGCTATAGAAACTTCAAAGGATACTGAAGAAAAGAAAACAACAATTATTGAGGAAAAAGAAGTTGTTAGTAAAGAATCTGTGATAGATAACAAAACTAGCAATGAAGAAGAAAAAATCAAAGAAGATTCCAATCAATCCAAAGAAGATAAAGCGGACTCGTCTGCAAGTAAAGACCCAGAAAGTCCCAAAAAAGAGGATAAACTTGTCTATATTGCTGAATTTAAAGATAAAGAATCTGGAGAAAAAGCAATCAAGGAATTATCCAATCTTAAGGATACAAACGTTTTATATACCTATAATACGATTTTTAATGGTGTTTCAATAGAAACAACTCCAGATAATCTGGATAAAATTAAACTAATAGAAGGTATTTCATCGGTTGAACGGTCACAAAAACTCCAACCCATGATGAATCATGCCCGAAAGGAAATTGGAGTTGAGGAGGCTATCGATTACCTAAAGGCCATTAATGCTCAATTTGGGAAAAACTTTGATGGTAGAGGTATGGTCATTTCAAATATCGATACCGGGACAGATTATAGGCATAAGGCCATGAGGATTGATGATGATGCCAAAGACTCAATGAGATTTAAAAAAGAAGACTTAAAAGGTACTGATAAAAATTTCTGGTTGAGTGATAAGATTCCTCATGCTTTCAATTATTATAATGGTGGTAAAATAACTGTAGAAAAAGCTGATGATGGAAGTGATTATTTTGATCCACATGGAATGCATATTGCAGGGATTCTTGCGGGAAATGATACTGAAAAAGACATCAAGAACTTTAATGGAATAGATGGAATTGCTCCTAATGCACAGATCTTCTCTTATAAAATGTACTCTGACGCAGGATCTGGGTTCGCAGGGGATGAAACAATGTTTCATGCTATTGAAGATTCCATCAAACACAACGTTGATGTTGTTTCTGTATCATCTGGTTTTACAGGAACAGGTCTTGTAGGTGAGAAATATTGGCAAGCTATTAGAGCATTAAGAAAAGCAGGCATTCCAATGGTTGTCGCTACGGGTAACTATGCGACTTCTGCTTCAAGTTCTTCTTGGGATTTAGTGGCAAATAATCATCTGAAAATGACCGACACTGGAAATGTAACGCGAACAGCAGCACATGAAGATGCGATAGCGGTTGCATCTGCTAAAAATCAAACAGTTGAATTTGATAAAGTTAAGATTGGAGGAAAAAGTTTTAAATACAGAAATATAGGAGCCTTTTTCGATAAGAATAAAATCACAACAAATGAAGATGGTTCAAAAGCTCCTGATAAATTGAAATTTGTATATATAGGCAAGGGCCAAGACCAAGAGTTGATAGGTTTGAATCTTAAGGGCAAAATTGCAGTAATGGATAGAATTTATACAAAGGATTTAAAAGATGCTTTTAAAAGAGCAACGAATAAGGGTGCACGCGCCATTATGGTTGTAAATACTGTCAATTACTACAATAGAGATAATTGGACAGAGCTTCCAGCTATGGGATATGAAGCGGATGAAGCTACTAAAAGTCAAGTGTTTTCAATTTCAGGAGATGATGGTGTAAAGCTATGGAACATGATTAATCCTGATAAAAAAACTGAAGTCAAAAGAAATAATAAAGAAGATTTTAAAGATAAGTTGGAGCAATACTATCCAATTGATATGGAAAGTTTTAATTCCAACAAACCGAATGTAGGTGACGAAAAAGAGATTGACTTTAAGTTTGCACCTGACACAGACAAAGAACTCTATAAAGAAGATATCATCGTTCCAGCAGGATCCACATCTTGGGGGCCAAGAGTAGATTTACTTTTAAAACCCGATGTTTCAGCACCTGGTAAAAACATTAAATCTACTCTCAATGTCATTAATGGGAAATCAACTTATGGCTATATGTCAGGAACTAGTATGGCAACTCCAATCGTAGCAGCTTCTACTGTTTTGATTAGACCGAAGTTAAAGGAAATGCTTGAAAGACCTGTATTGAAAAATCTTGAGGGAGATGACAAAATAGACCTTACAAGTCTTACAAAAATTGCTTTACAAAATACTGCGCGACCTATGATGGACGCAACGTCTTGGAAAGAAAAAAGCCAATACTTTGCATCACCTAGACAACAGGGAGCGGGGCTAATTAATGTTGCCAATGCTTTGAGAAATGAAGTTGTAGCGACTTTCAAAAACAAGGATTCTAAAGGTTTGGTAAACTCTTATGGTTCTATTTCTCTTAAAGAAATAAAAGGAGAAGAAAAATATTTTACAGTTAAGCTTCACAATACATCAGACAGACCTTTAACCTTTAAAGTTTCAGCATCAGCGATAACTACAGATTCTCTAACTGACAGATTAAAACTGGATGAAACATATAAAGATGAAAAATCTCCAGATGGGAAGCAAATTGTTCCAGAAATCCATCCAGAAAAAATCAAAGGAGCAAATATCACATTTGAGCATGATACTTTCACTATAGGCGCAAATTCTAGCTTTGATTTGAATGCGGTTATAAATGTTGGAGAGGCTAAAGACAAAAATAAATTTGTAGAATCATTTATTCATTTTGAGTCAGTGGAAGAAATGGAAGCTCTAAACTCTAACGGGAAGAAAATAAACTTCCAACCTTCTTTGTCGATGCCTCTAATGGGATTTGCTGGGAATTGGAACCACGAACCAATCCTTGATAAATGGGCTTGGGAAGAAGGATCAAAATCAAAAACAATGGAAGGTTATGATGATGATGGTAAACCGAAAATTCCTGGAACCTTGAACAAGGGTATTGGTGGAGAACATGGTATAGATAAATTTAATCCAGCAGCTATTATTCAAAACAGAAAAGATAAAAATATTACATCACTAGACCAAGACCCAGACTTATTTGCCTTTAACAACCAAGGTATTCATGCAGAATCCACTAGTGGATCTAATGTTGCTAGGGTATATCCACTTGACTCAAAGGGAGAACCACAAAGTGTTTCACTAGAAAGAGGATTAACACCTTCTCCACTTGTATTAAGAAGTGCAGAAGAAGGATTGATTTCAATAGTAAATATAAATAAAGAGGGAGAAAATCAAAGAGACTTAAAAGTCATTTCGAGAGAACACTTTATTAGAGGAATTTTAAATTCTAAAAGCAATGATGCAAAGGGAATCAAATCATCTAAACTAAAAGTTTGGGGTGACTTGAAGTGGGATGGGCTCATCTATAATCCTAGAGGTAGAGAAGAAAATGCACCAGAAAGTAAGGATAATCAAGATCCTGCTACTAGGATAAGAGGTCAATTTGAACCGATTGCGGAAGGTCAATATTTCTATAAATTCAAATATAGATTAACCAAGGATTATCCATGGCAGGTTTCTTATATACCAGTAAAAATTGATAATACAGCTCCAAGAATTATTTCAATTGATTTTTCTAATCCAGATAAAATTAAATTGATTGCAAAAGATACCTACCACAAGGTAAAGGATGAGTACAAACACGAAACCTTGTTTGCTAGAGACCAAAAAGAACATCCTGAGAAATTTGAAGAAGTAGCCAACGAAGTATGGTATGCAGGTGCAGCTCTTGTCGATAAGTATGGAGATGTTGAGAAAAATCTTGATGTAACTTACGCCGGAGAGGGTGAAGGAAGAAATAGAAAACTTGACAAACACGGAAATACTATTTATGAAATTAATGGTGCAGGAGATTTAAGAGGAAAAATCATTGAAGTCATTGCATTAGATGGCTCTAGTAATTTCACAAAGATTCATAGAATTAAATTTGCTGATCATGCTGACAAAAATGGAATGATTTCTTATTACCTAGTAGATCCTGACAAAGATGCTTCTTCTTACAAAAAACTAGGGGAAATTTCTGAAGATAAACTTAAAAATGCCCAAAGTCCAGAAGCCTCAAATAACGTAGAAGAAAAGAAAGAGACTGTTGAAGAAAAACCTATAGAGGGACCTTCAACTCTAGAGTTAGACAAAGAAATCTCTACTGTAAGAAACTTTGAAAATAAAGACCTAAAGAAACTAATTAAAAAGAAATATAAGGAAGAATATGACTTTGTAACTGGTGGAAAAAGAACAGTAGAGCTTGATTATCAATATGACGATGAAGGAAATATAACTGCCTATGAAGATAAGAGTGCTCTAGAATATGAAACTGAGAAACTTGATGATGTTAAATCAAAACTTGGTGGAGTATTAAGCCCATCAAAGGATGGACATTTTGAAATTCTTGGAAAAGTAAGTAATGTATCCAAAAATGCTAAGGCTTACTATGGCAATGGCTTCAAATTAATAGAAATTAAGGCAAGTAAATACGACCCACAAACTAAAACTCTAACCTTTGACTTATTTGCAAATACAAATGATGTAGTCGATGGTCTATCCTTTACGGGTGATATGAATATCCTTGTAAAAGATAAGGGTAAAACAAAAGCTAAAACTAAAATTAGAATGCCTGAAAAAAATAGGGAAACTAAAACAGAATATCCCTATGCATCAAGTTATGGGAATGTAATAGAATTAGGAGAAGGTGATCTTTCAAAAAACAAACCAAACAATTTAACTGAAATGGAATCTGGTAAAATCTATTCTGATTCAGAAAAACAACAATATCTATTAAAGGATAATATCATTCTGAGAAAAGGCTATGCACTAAAAGTGACTACCTATAATCCTGGAAAAACGGATATGTTAGAAGGAAATGGAGTCTATAGCAATGAAGATATAGCAAAAATACAAAAGGCCAATCCTAATCTAAGAGTCCTTTCAGAAAAAATAATTTATGCTGATAGTAGAAATGTTAAAGATGGAAGAAGCACTCAATCAGTATTAATGTCGGCTTTGGATGGCTTTAACATTGTAAGATATCAAGTGTTTACCTTTAACATGAATGATAAAGGGGAGGCAATCGATAAAGATGGAAATCTTGTGACAGATTCCTCTAAACTTGTATTATTTGGTAAAGATAATAAAGAGTATCATGGGGAGGAATATTCTAATGTAGAAGCTATAAAAGAAGATGGCTCCATGTTATTTATTGATACCAAACCAGTAAACCTTTCAATGGATAAGAACTACTTTAATCCATCTAAATCTAATAAAATTTATGTACGAAATCCAGAATTTTATTTAAGAGGTAAGATTTCTGATAAGGGTGGTTTTAACTGGGAATTGAGAGTTAATGAATCGGTTGTAGATAATTATTTAATCTACGGAGATTTACACATTGATAACACTAGAGATTTTAACGTTAAGCTTAATGTTAAAGACGGTGACATCATGGACTGGGGGATGAAAGATTATAAAGCAAACGGATTTCCAGATAAGGTAACAGATATGGATGGAAATGTTTATCTTCAAACTGGCTATAGCAATTTGAATGCGAAAGCGGTTGGAGTACACTATCAATTTTTATATGATAATGTTAAACCAGAAGTAAACATTGATCCCAAGGGAAATACAAGTATCGAATATGCTAACGGAAAATCTGTAGTCTTTAATATCAATGATAAAAGAGATAATGGATTCAATGGTGAGATTCAAGACAAACATATTTATGTAAATGGAAAAGAATACACATCATTTGATGATATTAAACAACTAACAGATAAGACACTAAACATTAAGATTCTTGTAAAAGATTTTGCAAGAAATACAACTGTAAAAGAATTCATTTTAAACAAAGATACGGGAGAGGTAAGAGAACTAAAACCTCATACGGTAACTGTGACCATGCAAAATGGAAAAGAAATGAGTTCTAAGATAGTGTCGGAAGAAGATTTCATTTTACCTGTCTATAAGGGTAAATTAGAAAAAGGCTATCAATTTGATGGTTGGGAAATTGCTGGTTTCGAAGGGAAAAAAGATGCTGGCTATGTTATTAATGTATCAAAAGATACCCTTATAAAACCTGTATTCAAGAAAATAGAGGAGAAAAAGGAGGAGGAAAATAAACCTACTTTTGATGTATCCAAAAAGAAAGATAAGGTGCAAGCAAATCATAGTCAATTAGATGAAAGTCACAGAAAAGAGGATTTACAAAGGGAAAATCATTCCCATAAATCTGATTCAACTGAAGGTGTCACAGCTACAGTTCCTGTACAAGTAAATCATAATCAATTAGATGAAAGTCACAGAAAAGAGGATTTCCAAAGAGAAAATCATTCACACAAATCTGATTCAACTGAGGGTGTCACAGCTACAGTTCCTGTACAAGTAAATTATAGTCAATTAGATGAAAGTCAAAGATCTGATTTAACTAAGGATGTCAAAGCTACAGTTCCTGGTAGAAATGATAAAAACTTTGAAAATAAGACTGAAGTTTATCCTAATGAACCAGAGAACATAGCCAATAAAGACACCAATATCGATAGCAAATTAACTACTAACAATCTTAATAAGTCACCAAAAACCGGAACAGTTAGCGGAGTCTTTACATTATTCGTTGCTGGAATACTGTTTACCGTAGGCACATTTCTTGGATTAAAGAAAAAAGATTAAGATGAAGACAAAAGCTATAGATGAAAAAATGGTTTATGTACTGAGATAGTGTGGTGAAACAGCTTTGTGAAAATAGCCATTTATAACTCAATTATTTAGTTTACTTTACTATTGATACTATTTGGAGTTATTAATGGACTTAGTTTCGATAATTAATGAATTGATTGAAAGAGTTAGTGTTGTCAATATTGATTAGAAAATAGAGTCTATCAAAATTTAAAGGCTAATAGAGGTGATGAGACAATTTCAAGGAATTAAGTAGCGTTTGGTTGCTTAATTCCTTTTTATTTGGAAGGAAGTTTTTCATCTGATTCCTTATTTTATCGCTATTATTGAACCACTTAGACCGGTATAGAGACCAGATAGGCAAAAGACCTTGTTCTTGAAACTGACCTCTGCTATAATGATTTTTGTAAGAGACGTGAGGCCTCACTATCAGAGAACTCAAGTTCATAAAAAAGAAATCGGAGATAAAGAAATGAAAAATTATTAGGGATTGTATTTTTACTAGCAGCAGCGACAGTATTGTATTTTGGTTTTGTTGGCTGGCCAAGTTTAGATGTCAACCTCTGGTCACTGATTCCGGTAGGCCTGTTCCTCTATTTTTCCCTAGAAAATCTTTTGAAAAAGGATTACAAGGCTAGTCTGATGTGCTTCATTATTGCCTTTATCATCGCAAATGCAATTTTGGACCTGTTGCCAATTTCAAATGGCTTGGTGATTGGAGCGGGTGTGCTGGCTTGTGTAGGTATTGGTTATCTATTTCCTGATAAAGAAAGAAAATAGGAATTGATGAAAAAATAGATAAAGAAAAAACACTTCAATCACTGTATTTCTGTTTGATTGAGGTGTTTTCGATTTAGTTTTTTATTTCTGGGCCATCAATTCAACAATCATCTCGATATACATGACAAGGGTTAATAAGAATCCTGCACGCCAGAAGAATTTGATGAATTTAGGATAGTAAAAGCTACGTTTTTTCAGAAGGAAGAAAAAAACGAGAATAATGGCTAGGAGTGAGAGGGCTAGGCCCAGTCTAGGGAGGAAATTATGGGTAAAGGTTTTAGCTGTAATCAAGTAATACTCAAATATTAAAACTGGAAAAGCCAAATCCGCAAAGTTTCGTCCTAGTTTTTTTAATCTAAAAAGTTTGGTTATGATAATGCAGACGACCAAGGTCAGTATCAATAATAAAATAGACGCTAATTTCATTAAAATCATACCCATATTGTATCATAAAAAATCGCTAATGGAAACGAGAAACAGAGGAATTTATAGGAAAGTCAGGCTTTTGAGATTGTAGATGTTTTTTGTTATAATGAAGGTTATGAAATCTTATAATACCTTGAATGATTATTATCGAAAACTATTTGGAGAAAAGACCTTTAAAGTCCCTATTGATGCGGGGTTTGACTGTCCCAATCGTGATGGGACTGTGGCTCATGGAGGCTGTACTTTTTGTACGGTTTCAGGTTCTGGAGATGCTATTGTAGCACCGGACGCGCCTATCCGTGAGCAATTTTATAAGGAAATTGACTTTATGCACCGTAAGTGGGCGGATGTGCAGAAGTATCTGGTTTATTTTCAAAATTTTACCAATACCCATGAAAAGGTGGAAGTCATCCGAGAGCGCTATGAGCAGGCTATCAATGAGCCAGGTGTAGTAGGAATCAATATCGGAACGCGCCCAGACTGTTTACCAGACGAAACCATCGAATATTTGGCTGAGTTATCGGAGCGCATGCATGTGACGGTTGAATTGGGCTTACAGACCACTTATGAAACAACCTCTGACCTGATTAACCGTGCTCATTCCTATGAATTGTACGTAGAAACGGTCAAGCGTTTGAGAAAGTATCCCAAGATTGAGATTGTTTCCCATTTGATCAATGGACTTCCTGGCGAAACACATGAAATGATGATTGAAAATGTTCGTCGCTGTGTCACGGATAACGATATTCAAGGGATTAAACTGCATTTGCTTCACCTGATGACCAATACACGTATGCAACGAGATTACCACGAAGGACGCTTGCAGTTGATGAGTCAGGACGAATATGTCAAGGTCATCTGTGACCAACTGGAAATCATTCCCAAGCATATCGTCATCCATCGAATCACAGGAGATGCACCTAGAGATATGCTGATTGGGCCTATGTGGAGCCTCAATAAATGGGAAGTGCTAAATGCTATTGAAACTGAAATGCGACGTCGTGGAAGCGTTCAAGGATGCAAGGCTGTAAAACAGGAGTTTGAAAATGAAAAGACCACTTGAAATGGCACATGATTTTTTGGCTGAGGTAGTGACTCAGGACGATATCGTAGTGGACGCGACCATGGGAAATGGTCACGACACGCTTTTTCTAGCCAAGCTAGCCAAGAAAGTCTATGCTTTTGATATTCAGGAACAAGCCTTGGAAAAGACGCAAGAGCGTTTGGACCAGGCTGGAATGACAAATGCCCAGTTAATCTTGCAAGGCCATGAGATACTGGACCAGTTTGTGACAGAAGCCAAGGCAGGGATTTTTAATCTAGGCTATTTGCCATCAGCTGATAAGTCAGTCATTACCAAACCTCAGACGACTATTGAAGCCTTAGAAAAGCTGTGTCATTTGCTTGTCAAAGGTGGACGAATTGCTATCATGATCTACTACGGTCATGAAGGAGGCGACCTAGAGAGGGATGCTGTCTTGGATTTTGTTAGCCAGTTGAACCAACAAGAGTACACAGCTGCCATTTACCGAACTTTAAACCAAGTCAACAACCCACCATTTTTAGTAATGATTGAAAAATTAGAGAGATATAGACATGGATAAACAATACCTACGTGAAAAGCTGGATGCCATGCGCCAGAATTTTGTTGAATCAACCCACCACGAACGAGCAGTGGGAGTGCTAGACCAAGCGCATATGAGCAAAAAAATGCTTAAAATCAAGAAAAAATTAGTTGCTCTTGAAATGGAACGGTGCCAGAGAAAAATTGAGCACAAGGATTGTTCCAAGATTGACCAAAAAATCAAAGAGCAGAAGGAGATTTTTGAATCCTGTTGTAAAAAAGATTAAGGAGGACGTGCGTGGAATTACTGATTTACCTCATCCTGTTTTTACTGGTCTTGATTGTTTCAAGTACAACCAATAAGCTCCTGCCCTTTTTGCCTCTCCCTTTGGTGCAAATTCTTTTGGGAATTGTGATTGGTCTCTTTTTACCCAATACCGACTTTCACCTCAATACGGAGTTGTTTTTGGCACTGGTTATCGGGCCCTTGCTTTTCCGAGAGTCCGAAGAAGCGGATATTACAGCTATTTTAAAACACTGGCGAATTATTATCTATCTCATATTTCCAGTGATTTTTATCTCGACTCTGAGTTTGGGTGGCTTGGCCCACCTTCTTTGGTTCAGCCTTCCTTTGGCAGCTTGTTTGGCTGTTGGGGCGGCCCTTGGCCCTACGGACTTGGTTGCCTTTGCCTCTCTTTCTGAGCGCTTTAGCTTTCCTAAGCGCGTGTCCAATATTCTTAAAGGTGAAGGACTCTTGAATGATGCTTCTGGTTTGGTGGCTTTTCAGGTAGCTTTGACAGCTTGGACAACTGGAGCTTTTTCTCTTGGGCAAGCTAGTAGTTCGCTCATCTTTTCAATCCTAGGTGGTTTTTTAATTGGATTTTTAACAGCCATGACCAACCGTTTCCTCCATAGCTTCTTGCTAAGTGTGCGCGCAACGGATATTGCTAGTGAGCTTTTATTAGAATTGAGTTTGCCTCTGGTGACCTTCTTCCTGGCAGAAGAAGTCCATGTTTCAGGGATTATTGCCGTCGTAGTTGCTGGGATTTTAAAGGCAAGCCGTTTTAAGAAAATTACGCTCCTCGAAGCCCAAGTGGATACGGTGACCGAGACGGTCTGGCACACAGTCAACTTTATGCTCAACGGTTCTGTCTTTATGATTTTAGGGATGGAGCTGGAAATGATAGCAGAGCCTATCTTAACCAATCCAATCTATAATCCCTTACTTTTATTGGGATCTCTTGTCGCCCTGACCTTTGTCCTCTTTGCTATTCGTTTTGTCATGATCTATGGCTATTATGCCTATAGGACTAGACGTCTCAAGAAAAAGCTAAATAAGTATATGAAGGACATGCTTCTCTTGACCTTCTCAGGTGTCAAGGGAACGGTGTCGATTGCTACGATTCTTCTGATACCAAGTAATTTAGAGCAGGAGTATCCTCTCTTGCTTTTCCTTGTTGCAGGTGTGACGCTTGTCAGCTTTTTAACAGGCCTCGTGGTCTTGCCTCATCTTTCTGATGAACAGGAGGAAAGCAAGGATTATCTCATGCATATCGCCATTTTGAATGAAGTAACGCTAGAGTTGGAAAAAGAGTTGGAAGATACCAGAAATAAGCTTCCTCTCTATGCAGCCATTGACAATTACCATGGACGTATTGAAAATCTCATCCTGAGTCAAGAAAATAAGGGAGCTCAAGAAGACTGGGCTGCTTTGAAACTCTTGATTCTTAGTATTGAAAGTGATGGATTGGAACAGGCCTATGAAGAGGGAAACATTAGCAATCGTGCTTACCGAGTTTACCAACGTTATCTGAAAAATATAGAACGAGGCATCAATCGTAAATTTGCATCACGATTGACCTATTATTTCCTTGTTTCTTTGCGGATTTTACGTTTTCTCCTTCATGAAGTTTTTACTCTCGGAAAGACCTTCCGTAGCTGGAAGGACAAGGAGAAAAGCCGTCTCCGTGCTCTTGATTATGACCAAATTGCAGAGCTCTATCTTGCCAATACAGAGATGATTATTGAAAGTTTGGAAAACCTGAAGGGAGTATATAGACGCTCTTTGATTAGTTTTATGCAGGAGTCTCGTCTTCGTGAAACAGCTATTATCAGCAGTGGTGCCTTTGTCGAACGGGTTATTACACGTATCAAACCTAATAATATTGATGAGATGCTGAGGGGCTATTATTTGGAGCGCAAGTTGATTTTTGAATATGAAGAGAAACGATTGATTACGACCAAGTATGCCAAGAAATTACGACAAAATGTCAATAACTTAGAGAACTATTCTCTGAAGGAAGCTGCCAATACCCTGCCTTATGATATGGTGGAATTGGTAAGAAGAAATTAGTTAATACTCTTCGAAAATCTCTTCAAACTACGTCAGCGTCGCCTTACCGTAGGTATGGTTACTGACTTCGTCAGTTCTATCCACAACCTCAAAACAGTGTTTTGAGCTGACTTCGTCAGTTTCATCTACAACCTCAAAGTAGGGCTTTGAGCAACCTGCGGCTAGCTTCCTAGTTTGCTATTTGATTTTCATTGAGTATAAGATTATAAGTGAAGGAGTGTGATATGAAGAAGTGGTGGAACGAGCTGATAGACAAGCCTCTATTAAAAGCTTTTTTGCATTATTATCAAGCATCAGATAGTGAGTTGACAAGTGTCGCGGTAGCCTACTATTGGTTGATTTCGATTTTTCCTCTGCTTTTGGTGGTGGTCAATATCCTCCCTTATTTTCAGATTCCTGTGGGAGAATTTCTGGGCTTTATGAAAGATGTCCTGCCTCCAAGCCTCTATGAAGGTGTGGAAAAAATAGCCAGAGAAGTCTTGACGCAACCTTCAACAGGTTTATTGAGTTTTTCTGTTTTATCGGCGTTATGGAGTTTTTCAAAATCTATGAATTTCTTGCAAAAAGCTTTTAACAAGGCTTATGGCGTCGAAAAGAGTCGTGGACTTATTTCCCATCAGATGGTAAGTCTCCTAGTCAGTTTTGGTTTACAGCTCCTCTTTGCTTTTTCCTTGTTTTTGAGCTTATTTGGGCAGATGATTTTGGATTTACTTGCTCATTATTGGACAAAAGATGGCATTATTTATCAGGCTTTACAAGGTTTGGCAGGTCCTCTGACTTACGCCCTCCTCTTTGCTATCTTGGTCATGCTTTATTATTTTCTTCCCAATCTATCTAACAGGAAAATTAGCTATACCCTACCAGGCAGTGCCTTTGTTCTCTTAGTGATTTTAGGTTTACTAACTCTGTTTTCTAGTTATCTCAATTACTATGTCCATCATTTGGTGGATGTCCGAATTTTAGGTTCTGTTCTTCTTGTTGTTATGATGTTTTGGTTTATCTTGATTGCTAAAATTGTTATCCTAGGCGCGGTGATCAATGCCAGTGTTCAGAGTTTGAAAGATCCGGCCTTTAAAAAAGACTAACTATTTATCCATTACAAAAGCGCATAGTATCAAGGCTTTATAGAACCTTGATACTATGCACTTTTGTACCTTGACAGTTTTTTGTATAGTTTTTGTCCAAGATTTCTAAATCATCTGATTAAATTCCTATTTTTCCCTATCATTGTCCCTGTTTTTTCGAAAATGGAAAGAGTATAATAAATCTATCAATAAAATGATAGGAGGAACTTTATGGGTCATATTTTCTTTTTTCTAAGTGTTTTTCTTGCTGGAATTCTTTCCTTCTTTTCTCCTTGTATCTTACCCTTGTTACCGGTCTATGCAGGGGTCTTGTTGGATGATAAGGATGGTGCTCAGACTTCTAGTGGCAAATTTTCAATCTCAGTTACTAGTTTATTGCGAACTCTGGCCTTTATAGCGGGGATTTCCTTTATTTTTATCTTACTAGGTTATGGAGCTGGTTTTTTAGGCGATTTGCTTTATGCTTCTTGGTTCCAATATGTGACGGGTGCGGTTATCATTCTCTTAGGCTTGCACCAGATGGAGATTCTACACTTTAAGGGGCTTTATAAGGAAAAGAGGTTACAACTGCAAGGACAGGGGCAACATGGTAACGGCTATAGTCAGGCATTTTTACTGGGGTTGACTTTTAGTTTTGCTTGGACGCCTTGTGTGGGTCCGGTTCTGGGGTCTGTTTTAGCCTTGGCGGCTTCAGGTGGCTCAGGTGCTTGGCAGGGAGCGGGTCTCATGTTGGTGTACACGCTGGGTTTGGCGCTACCATTTTTGGTTCTAGCTCTGGCCTCTAGTTATGTTTTGAAACATTTCCGAAAACTTCATCCCTATCTCGGGATTCTCAAAAAAGTGGGTGGTTTTCTCATTATTGTGATGGGACTCTTGGTTCTATTTGGAAATGCTTCAATTTTAAGTCAATTATTTGAATAAAAATGGAAAGGAATATCAGTATGAAAAAATGGCAAACATGTGTTCTTAGAGCAGGTTCGCTCCTTTGTTTAACGGCTTGTTCAGGCAAGTCCATGACCAGTGAACACCAAATGAAAGATGAGATGAAGATGGAGCAGACAGCTAGTAAAACAAGCGCAGCTAAAGGGAAAGAGGTGGCTGATTTTGAGCTAACTGGAGTAGATGGCAAGACCTACCGTTTATCTGATTACAAGGGCAAGAAAGTCTATCTCAAATTCTGGGCTTCTTGGTGTTCCATCTGTCTGGCTAGTCTTCCAGACACGGATGAAATTGCTAAAGAAGCTGGTGACGATTATGTGGTATTAACAGTAGTGTCACCAGGACACAAGGGAGAGCAGTCTGAAGCGGACTTTAAGAATTGGTATAAGGGATTGGATTATAAAAATTTCCCAGTCCTAGTTGACCCATCAGGCAAACTTTTGGAAACTTATGGCGTTCGCTCTTACCCAACTCAAGCCTTTATAGATGGTGAAGGAAAATTGGTCAAAACCCAACCAGGTTTTATGGAAAAAGATGCGATTTTGCAAACTTTGAAGGAATTAGCCTAGGAGGTGTCCTATGAATGATAAGCTAAAAATCATCTTGTTGCTAGGAGTATTTTTCCTAGCCATAACCGGTTTCTATTTTCTATTGATGCGAAATGCAGGGCAGACAGATGCCACGCAAATTGAGAAAGCGGCAGTCAGCCAAGGAGGAAAAACAGTGAAAAAAACAGAAATTAGTAAAGACGCAGACTTGCACGAAATTTATCTAGCTGGAGGTTGTTTCTGGGGAGTGGAGGAATACTTCTCCCGCGTTCCCGGAGTGACAGATGCCGTTTCAGGTTATGCAAATGGTAGAGGGGAAACAACCAAGTACGAATTGATTAACCAAACAGGTCACGCGGAGACTGTCCATGTTACCTATGATGCTAATCAAATTTCTCTCAAGGAAATCCTGCTTCACTATTTCCGCATTATCAATCCAACCAGCAAAAATAAACAAGGAAATGATGTGGGAACCCAGTACCGTACCGGTGTATATTACACAGATGACAAGGATTTGGAGGTAATCAACCAGGTCTTTGATGAAGTTGCTAAGAAATACGACCAACCTCTAGCAGTTGAAAAGGAGAGTTTGCAGAATTTCGTAGTGGCTGAGGATTATCACCAAGACTACCTCAAGAAAAATCCAAATGGCTACTGCCATATCAATGTTAATCAGGCAGCCTACCCCGTCATCGATGCCAGCAAATACCCAAAACCAAGTGATGATGAATTGAAAAAGACCCTGTCACCTGAGGAGTATGCAGTTACCCAGAAAAATCAAACAGAACGAGCTTTCTCAAACCGCTACTGGGATAAATTTGAATCTGGTATCTATGTGGATGTAGCAACTGGTGAACCCCTCTTTTCATCAAAGGACAAGTTTGAGTCTGGTTGTGGCTGGCCTAGTTTTACCCAACCAATCAGTCCAGATGTTGCCACCTACAAGGAAGATAAGTCCTACAATATGACGCGTATGGAGGTGCGGAGTCGAGTAGGAGATTCTCACCTTGGGCATGTCTTTACGGACGGTCCACAGGACAAAGGTGGCTTGCGCTACTGTATCAATAGCCTCTCTATCCGCTTTATTCCCAAAGACCAAATGGAAGAAAAAGGCTATGCTTATTTACTAGATTATGTCGATTAAGAAGTCTTTCCTAAGCAGTTAGAGGAGAATTTTGCTATACTAATACTAGTAAATGACAAAGGAGAGAAGCATGACCTACACAATCTTAATCGTAGAAGATGAATATCTGGTAAGACAAGGCTTGACCAAGTTGGTCAATGTAGCAGCCTACGATATGGAAATCATCGGTCAGGCTGAAAATGGAAGGCAGGCTTGGGAGCTAATTCAAAAGCAGATACCAGATATTATTTTAACCGATATCAATATGCCTCAGCTAAATGGCATCCAGTTGGCCAGTCTGGTACGAGAAACCTATCCTCAGGTTCATCTAGTTTTTTTGACAGGCTACGATGATTTTGATTATGCCTTGTCTGCTGTCAAACTCGGTGTGGATGACTACCTGCTTAAGCCCTTTTCTCGTCAGGATATTGAGGAAATGTTGAGGAAAATCAAGCAAAAGTTGGACAAGGAAGAGAAAGAAGAGCAGTTACAAGATTTACTGACCGATAAGTTTGAAGGAAACATGGCCCAGAAAATCCAGTCCCATCTGGCTGATAGCCAGTTTAGTTTAAAGTCTTTGGCCAATGACTTGGGATTTAGTCCGACTTATCTGAGTTCTTTGATTAAGAAAGAGTTGGGTCTGCCTTTTCAGGATTATCTGGTGAGAGAACGTGTCAAACAAGCCAAGCTTTTGCTTTTGACCACGGATTTAAAGATTTATGAGATCGCAGAGAAGGTTGGTTTTGAAGATATGAACTATTTTACCCAACGCTTTAAGCAGATTGCGGGTGTGACACCTCGTCAGTTTAAGAAGGGAGAAGGCCGATGAAGCGTTCTTCTCTCCTAGTCAGAATGGTTATTTCCATCTTTCTGGTCTTTCTCATTCTCCTAGCTCTGGTTGGGACTTTCTACTATCAATCTAGTTCTTCAGCCATTGAGGCTAGCATTGAGGGCAATAGCCAGACGACTATCAGCCAGACTAGCCACTTTATCCAGTCTTATATCAAAAAATTAGAAACCACCTCGACTAGTTTGACCCAGCAGGCAGATGTCCTGACCTATGCTGAGAATCCCAGTCAAGACAAGGTCAAGGGAATCCGAAATCTATTTTTGACTATCTTGAAGGCAGACCAAGATTTGAAAGCTGTTGTACTGGTCACCAAATCAGGTCAGGTCATTTCTACAGATGACAGTGTGCAGATGAAAACATCCTCTGATATGATGGCTGAAGATTGGTATCAAAAGGCTATTCATCGGGGAGCCATGCCAGTTTTGAACCCAGCTCGTAAATCGGACAGTCAGTGGGTCATTTCTGTCACTCAAGAACTTGTTGATGCAAAGGGAGCCAATCTGGGCGTGCTTCGTTTGGATATTTCCTACGAAACTCTGGAAGCCTATCTCAACCAGCTTCAGTTGGGTCAGCAGGGATTTGCTTTCATTATCAATGAAAAACATGAATTTGTTTATCATCCTCAACACACAGTTTATAGTTCGTCTAGCGAAATGGAGGCCATGAAATCCTACATTGAGACGGGTCAGGGCTATACTTCTGGTCACAAATCCTACGTCAGTCAAGAAAAGATTGCAGGAACTGATTGGACGGTACTTGGCGTATCTTCGCTGGAGAAGTTAGATCAGGTTAGGAATCAACTCTTGTGGACCTTGCTTGGGGCTAGTATCACATCTCTTCTTGTCTGTCTCTGCTTGGTGTGGTTCAGTCTCAAACGCTGGATTGCTCCTTTAAGTGACTTAAGAGAAACCATGCTGGAAATTGCTTCTGGTGGTCAGAATCTTCGTGCCAAGGAAACTGGTGCCTATGAACTGAGAGAAGTGACTCGCCAATTTAATGCCATGTTGGATCGGATTGATCAGCTGATGGCAGATATTCGTAGCCAGGAAGAAACGACCCGTCAGTACCAACTTCAAGCCCTATCAAGTCAGATTAACCCTCATTTCCTCTATAACACCTTGGACACCATCATCTGGATGGCTGAATTTCAGGATAGTCAGCGTGTGGTTCAGGTGACCAAGTCCTTGGCAACCTATTTCCGCTTGGCACTCAATCAAGGCAAGGATTTGATTTGCCTGTCTGATGAAATCAATCATGTTCGCCAGTATCTCTTTATCCAGAAACAACGGTATGGAGATAAGCTGGAATACGAGATTGAGGAAAATCCTACCTTTGATCATCTAGTCTTGCCCAAGTTGGTGTTACAACCTCTGGTGGAAAATGCTCTTTACCATGGCATTAAGGAGAAGGAAGGTCAGGGACATATTAAACTTTCTGTCCAGAAACAGGATTCGGGCTTGGTCATCCGCATTGAGGATGATGGCGTTGGCTTCCAAGCTGCTGGCGATAGTAGTCAAAGTAACCTCAAACGTGGAGGAGTTGGTCTGCAAAATGTCGACCAACGGCTCAAACTTCATTTTGGAGAATATTACCAGATGAAGATTGATTCTAGGCCCCAAAAAGGGACGAAAGTGGAAATATACATAAATAGAATAGAAACTAGCTAACTCCCAGTCAATTCTGGGAGTTTTATGCGTAATTGGGCAAGCTTTCTAGGTTGTCTATCTTGCTAAAAACAAGAAAAAACGGTATGATAGATAGTGACAAAAGAGGTGGCAGAGATGAACGAGACACAGATTCAAAGAGAAACACGTCAGGTATTAGAAGATGTTTTAGAAAAGGCCAATTTGAAGCAGGGTGCCCTTTTTGTTTTAGGTCTATCTTCTAGTGAGGTGATAGGTGGTCAGATTGGGAAACAATCCAGTCAAGAGATTGGTGAGCTGATAGTGGAGACTATCTTGGGTATTCTAGGTAGTAGAGGTATCCATTTAGCAGTTCAAGGCTGTGAGCATGTCAATCGTGCCCTCGTTGTTGAACGTCAGGTGGCAGAGCAGTTTGGTCTGGAAATTGTCAATGTCCTTCCTACCCTTCATGCAGGAGGTTCAGGTCAGTTGGCAGCCTTCAAGTTTATGCAAGATCCAGTTGAGGTTGAATTTATCAAGGCTCATGCTGGATTGGATATCGGAGACACTGCAATTGGCATGCATGTTAAGCATGTTCAGGTTCCGATTCGTCCTCTTTTGAGAGAGATTGGTCATGCCCACGTAACGGCGCTGGCTAGTCGTCCAAAATTAGTCGGAGGTGCGCGTGCGCACTATCCGCGAGATTCTATTAGAAAGTCGTGAGAATGAATAAAGGAGATGAAAGTGTTTAAAAAAGACCGTTTTTCAATTCGTAAGATTAAGGGAGTTGTAGGTTCTGTATTTCTTGGAAGCCTTTTGATGGCTCCTTCTGTAGTGGACGCAGCCACCTATCACTATGTAGATAAAGAGGTTATTTCACAAGAAGCTAAAGATTTAATCCAGACAGGAAAGCCTGATGGAAATGAAGTTGTCTATGGTTTGGTATATCAAAAAGACCAGCTGCCACAAACAGGGACAGAAGCATCTGTTTTGACAGCTTTTGGTTTGCTGACTGTTGGGAGCTTGCTTTTAATCTACAAGAGAAAGAAAATTGCCAGCGTCTTTCTAGTTGGAGCTATGGGATTGGTAGTTCTTCCTAGTGCAGGAGCTGTAGACCCAGTTGCGACCCTAGCACCGGCTAGTCGAGAGGGTGTTGTTGAAATGGAGGGTTATCGCTATGTTGGTTATCTATCAGGTGACATCCTCAAAACGCTTGGCTTGGATACTGTTTTAGAAGAAGCCTCAGCTAAACCTGGAGAGGTGACTGTAGTCGAAGTTGAGAATCCCCAAGTAACAAGTAGTCAAGCACAACCTAGGGTAGAAACCCAAGCAGGAGTAGAGGAAGTTTCAGTAGAAGAAGCTCCTAAAATAGAAGAAGATCCAAAGGAAGAACCAAAATCGGAAGTAAAACCTACTGACGACACCCTTCCTAAAGTAGAAGAGGGGAAAGAAGATTCAGTAGAATCAGCTCCAGTTGAAGAAGTAAGTGGAGTAGTTGATTCAAAAACAGATGAACAAGCACCAGTCAAGCCAGAAAGTCAAGCACCAGTCAAGCCAGAAAGTCAACCATCAGACAAACCAGCTGAGGAATCAAACGTTGAACCACCAGTAGAACAACCAAAAGTCCCAGAACAACCCGTGCAACCTACACAACCTGAGCAACCAAGGATACCAAAAGAATCATCACAACCAGAAGATCCTAAAGAGGATAAGGTATCGGAAGAGACACCGAAACAAGAAGATGCACAGCCAGAAGTAGTAAAAACAAAAGATGAGGCTGCTAATCAACCTGTTGAAGAACCAAAAGTTGAAACGCCTGCTGTAGAAAAACAAACGGAATCAACAGAGGAACCAAAAGTTGAACAAGCAGGTGAACCAGTCGCACCAAGTGAAGGCGAAAAGGCATCAATGGCACCAGTCGAGCCAGAAAAGCAACCAGAAGCTCCTGAAGAAGAGAAAGCTGTAGAAGAAACCCCGAAACAAGAAGAGTCAACTCCAGATGCCAAGGTTGAAGAAACCGTAGAACATAAGGACGAAGCACCAAAAGTAGAACATAAAACAACTCCTGAAGAAGGTGTGTTAAATGTAATAGAGGTTAAACCTGAAGTTATAGTAACTAAAGAGTCTGTGCCTTTTAAGACAATTGAGCAAGACGATGAGAATCTCACTAAGGGAGAAACAAAAGTTATTCGAGAAGGTGTGGCAGGTGAACGCACTATTTTAACTGAAGTCACTACTATTGGTGGAAAACAGTCTAGTAAAGTATTAGAGGAAACAATAACAACCAAGCCAGTAGATGAAATAAAAGGTATTGGTACTAAAGAATCAGTTGATAAAAGTGAGTTAAAGAATCAAATTGATAAAGCTAGTTCAGTTTCTCCTACTGATTATTCTACAGCAAGTTATGGTGCATTGACTCCTGTTTTAGAAACTGCAAAAGGTGTCTATGCTTCAGAGTCTGTAAAACAGCCTGAGGTAAATAGCGAGACAGATAAACTTAAAACGGCTATCGATGCTCTAAGTGTCGATAAAACTGAGTTAAACAAAACTATCGCTGACGCAAAATCAAAAACTAAAGAGCACTACAGTGATGCATCTTGGGCAAACCTTCAAGCTGTATTAGCTGAAGCTGAAAAAGTTACAAACAACCCAGCTGCTAAGCAAAGCGAAGTTGATCATGTTTATGAAAAATTTAAAGCTGCTGTCGCTGGTTTAACCACAGATAAGACTGAACTTGAAAAACAACTTCACCTTGCAAACGAAAAAACTCAAGCTGACTATAGCTCTGAAACTTGGTCTAAATTAGAAGAAGCAAAAAATGCTGCTCAAACTGTAAAAGACAACGACAAAGCTACTCAAGTTCAAATCAAGGATTCAATTGCTAAACTTAAAGTTGCTATCGTTTCTCTTAATGTTGATAAAACGAAATTACAAGAACAATTAATAGTTGCTGAACAAAAGCAAGAAATGGACTATAGCCCTAACACTTGGAGCGAATTCAAAAATGCTGAACTTCAAGCTAAAGAAATCAACAACCAAACTACACCACTTCCTAAACAAAGTGAAATAGATGCGGCTACTAAAGCTCTTCAAGACGCTATCAACGCTCTTGCCGTCGATAAGACTGCATTGCAAAATGCTATTAACACAGCTAACAGCAAACGTAAAGAAGAGTACACTACTGAAACATTGAAAGCTTTAGAAGATGTCCTTGTAGCGGTAACTCCTGTAAATACAGATGAAGCTACTACTCAAAGCAAAGTAGATGATGCTACTAGAAGATTACAAGAAGCTATCAATAACTTAGCTTCATTAACTGCAAAACCGGTATTAACATTTGTTGGGACTGATAAGAAAGTATTAGAACGTGAAGCAGTTGCTAAGTATTCTCTAGAAAACCAAAATAAAACAAAAATTAAATCAATCACAGCTACTCTAAAAAAAGGAGAAGAAGTTATTAATACTGTAGTGCTTACAGATGACAAATTAACAACAGAAACTATAAGCGCTGCATTTAAGAACCTAGAGTACTACAAAGAATACACTCTATCTACAACTATGGTTTACGATAGAGGTAACGGTGACGTAACTGAAACATTAGCTAATCAACCAATCCAACTAGACCTTAAAAAAGTTGAAATTAAAAATATTAAAGAAACAAGCTTAATAAGCGTTGATGCTGAGGGTAATGAATCAGATAAAAGTTTATTAGAAGAAAAACCAACAGATATTACATCATACTATTTAAAAATCACAACTCACGACAGCAAAGTGACAAGACTTGCTGTTGATAAGATTGAAGAAGTAGAAGAAGGTGGTAAAACTTTATTTAAAGTTACTGCTACAGCTCCTGACTTAATTCAACGTGATTCAGCTAATAAATTAAGTAAAACTTATACTCACTACATCGCTAAGAAAAAAACACACAAAGATAATGTTTACTATGACTTCAATGAACTAGTTAATGCCATAAATGATAATCCTAATGGTACATTCAAACTTGGTGCTGATCTTAATGCTACAAATGTACCAACTCCATATAAAGAATATGTTCCTAAAGTGTTTAGAGGTCATTTAAGTAGTGTTGAAGGGGAGCAATATTCAATTCACAACATAGCGCGTCAATTATTTAGTTCTATAGAAGGCGGTTCAGTTAAGAATATTAACTTAGCTAATGTTGATATAAACATGCCTTGGATTAATGACATCTCTCCACTTGCTCGAGTAGTTAAAAACGCTACTGTTCAAGATGTTAAAGTTACAGGTAGTATTCTTGGAAAAGATGGTGTAGCTGGTGTCGTTAACAAAGTTGATAACGCTGGTATCCTAACAAATATTGCCTTTATCGGTAAAATTGAAGCTATAGGTTCAAGTAGTAATCATAACTTAGCTGGGCTAGCTGGAGAAGTTCATCGTGGTCGTATAAATCAAACCTATGTTAATGCTACAATTATAGGTAATAGAGCGCGTACCGGGGGACTTGTTGGCTTTTTAAGCCACAATCTAAACCCTGCTGATGTTACCTCATGGTCTTACATTAAAAACTCTGTTGCAAAAGGAACTATTGATGTCCCTAACGGCACTGAAAACGGGGGTCTTATTAGCAAAGATTATCCATGGGGAACACTAGATAAAAATATAAGTATGGTAGATGTGAAAAAAGGTGACATTTTCTTCGGTTCTAATGACATGGATAACGAATTTGTAAGTAACTGGATCTATCCATCTAATTCTACTGTTATCGGCGTAAGTAAAGGTGCAAAAACTCATAGAACTTCATCTAAGATCAAAGAAATCACTCTTGATGAAGCTAATGAAAAAATTAAAGCCATGGGAATTACTGCTGATAAATTTGAAATTAAACCTCTTATTGAAGAAAAGCTTAATAACATCAAACTAAAAGCTGATACTTATAAAGATACTCAAGATTACAAAGCAGACCGCGAACTTGCTTACCGTAATATCGAAAAACTTCAACCATTCTACAATAAAGAGTGGATTGTAGACCAAGGTAACAAGATTCCAGCCGGCTCAAACTTACTAACTAAAGAAGTATTATCTGTTACAGGTATGAAAGGCAACAACTTTGTTACTGATCTTTCAGATGCTGATCACATTATGATTCACTATGCAGATAAAACAAATGAAATTAAAGCTATTGCACAGAAAGAATCTCAAGTACAACAAGTTCGTGAATATAGTATCGAAGGATTAGATGATATTGTTTATACACCAAATATAGTCGAAAAAAATCGTGATAATCTAGCTACTAGCATCACTGAGAAACTATCTTCTTTTGAATTACAATCTCCTGAAGTACGCCAAATCCTAGATAAACGAGACGCGAGTAAAGATAAAAACGCCAATAGTGAAGCTCGACAAAATAACTACATTCGCGATTTATATTTAGAAGAAAGTGTTACAGAAGTTAAAAATAATATATCTGCTATTGTTAAACAACTTATCGAAAATGAAGATCACCAATTAAATACCGATGAAGATACTGAACGTGCGTTAATTAAGAAAATCGAAGGCAATAAAGCTAAACTTATGCTAGGTCTAGCATTCTTAAATCGTTACTATGGTGTTAAATTCGGTGATTTCAACATTAAACAGCTTATGATGTTTAAGCCTGATTTCTATGGTAATAATGTTAGCTTAATCGATAGACTTATCGAAATTGGTTCTAAAGAAAATAACTTACGTGGTCATCGTACTCAAGATTCATTTAGAGAGGTTCTTGCAAAAAATACTCGTTCTGGAAACCTGATTGACTTCCTTAAATATAACATGGAACTACTTACTTCAGATAGAGATATAAACGATTGGTTTATCCATTCTACAAATGGTAAAGTTTATGTTGTTGAAAAACAATCACGTGAAGAAGGTCTTAAAAACGCTAAATATAGAGCATTTGACAACCTATCTAAAGGGTACCACCAGAAGATGATTCTTCCTCTTTTAAACTTAACAAATACAGAGGCTTTCTTGATTTCAACATACAATACAATATCATTCGGGACTGCTAATAAGTACAATACTACACTTGAAAAATTCAAAAATGAGATTGACTTAGCAGCAAGCAGACAGCTTAACTATTTAGACTTCTGGTACCGCTTGGCTACCGATGAAGTTAAAGGTAAACTTGCCAAAGATATCGTAACCCCTGTCTGGGAAGGTTATCAAGTTTGGGGACATGATTGGGGTAAATGGATGGATAAATATGGTACGTTTGAAGATGGTAAAGGTATTTATGCCCCTACTCGTGAACTTTATGGTCCTGTTGGGGAGCATTATGGTTCCAACGGAGCGGTTGCTGGAGCTTATGCAACTTACTACGATAATAAATATGATACTCGTGCTAAAGTCGTCTTTGTTATGTCCGATATGATTAGTGAATACGGAGTCTCTGCCTTTACGCATGAAACTACTCACATAAATGATCGTATTGTCTACTATGGAGGACACACTCATCGTGAAGGAACATTCTTAGAGGCATTTGCTCAAGGGATGTTGCAATCTCCATCTACAACTAAAGATCAAGGTGAGTATGGTGCATTAGGATTAAATATGGCATACGAAAGACAAAATGATGGAAATAGATGGTATAACTATGATCCTAATAAATTAAAATCTCGTGATGAAATTAATCATTATATGAAAAATTACAATGAAGCACTTATGATGTTAGATTATCTGGAAGCAGAATCTGTTTTACCTAAATTAAAAGGTAATAATGATAGATGGTTCAAGAAAATGGATAAACAAATGCGTAAGGACGGACAACCTCACCAGTTTGACAAAATTCGCGATTTAAATGACACTGAGAAAGCACTTCAATTAAATAACATTAATGATTTAATTGATAATAATTTCATTACCAAACATGGTGCTCCTGGAAATAACACATACGATCCATCTGATTTTAGAACTGCTTATGTGAATATAAATATGATGACTGGTATCTATGGTGGTAATACCAGTGATGGTGCTCCTGGGGCTGCATCATTTAAACATAATGCATTTCGTATGTGGGGATACTTCGGATACGAAAATGGATTCATCGGATATGTTTCTAATAAACTTAAAAGTGAAGCAAATAAATCAGGACAAACTCTAAGCGATAAATATATTATCAAGAAGGTTTCTGGAGATAAATTTACTACTCTTGAAGAGTGGAAAATAGAATGGTTTAAACAAGTAAAAGAAAAAGCGCAAAAAGGCTTTAAATCTATTGAAATTGATGGTAATACTATTGATTCATATGATAAATTAAAAGACTTATTTGATAAGGCGGTTGAGGCTGATCTAGCAGGTGGAGGAACAGCTAAAACTGTAGAGCTTAAATCGAAAGTCTTTAAAGCTCTCCTTAAAAACACAGACGGTTTCTCTGGTGATCTATTTACTACACCACAAGCATAGGGATGAATAAAATCGTAAAAAGGTAGATTAAGTTTTTCTTGATCTGCCTTTTTATGCTATACTTAAGGTATGCATAGAAAAACAGTGATTGATTTTAGGGCTTTAGGGGAGAGATACACCTTTACCCAGCCTATCAAAGAGTTGAAAACCAGAGATTTAACAGAAGTAACAGCCTTGTTAGCACAAGTGGAAAGATACCAAGAGCAGGGCTATTATGTGGTGGGCTATGTCAGCTATGAGGCTGCACCTGCTTTTGAGGAGAAATTAGCAGTTCACAAGGCTCCCCTGATGGGAGAGTACCTGCTATATTTTACCGTTCATGATAGGGTAGAAACTTCCCCTATTCCTCTGACTTATGATGAGGTTGATTTGCCTTCTGATTGGCAGGAAGTGACGTCTGCAGAGGACTATGAAAAGGCGATTGCACAGATACATTATCATTTGCGGCAGGGAGACACCTATCAGGTCAACTACACCGTCCAACTCAAGCAAGACTTAAGTGCTAATCCTTTTGCCATCTACAATCGCATGGTGGTAGAGCAGGAGGCAGGCTATAATGCCTATGTTGAACATGATGAGATGGCAGTGATTTCCATGAGCCCAGAACTCTTTTTTGAGCAAAATGACCGTGAATTGACGACGCGACCAATGAAGGGAACGACTCAGCGTGGCATGACTGACCAAGAAGACTTGGAGCAGGCCAGTTGGTTGGAACAGGACCCCAAAAATCGCTCTGAAAATATGATGATTGTGGACCTCCTGCGCAATGATATGAATCGTATTTCTGAAGTGGGGAGTGAGCATGTGGAGCGTCTTTGCCAAGTGGAACAGTATTCAACTGTTTGGCAGATGACTTCGACCATCAAGAGTCGGTTGCGAGCAGATGTTGATTTAGTTGCTATTTTTCGTTCTCTCTTTCCTTGCGGATCCATAACGGGAGCTCCGAAAATTGCGACAATGGAGATTATCAAGAACTTGGAGCCACAACCACGAGGAGTCTACTGTGGAACGATTGGTCTCTTGCTTCCAAATGGACGACGGATTTTTAATGTTGCCATTCGGACCATTCAACTGCATCAAGGGAAAGCCATCTATGGAGTTGGCGGAGGCATTACATGGGATAGCACATGGCAATCTGAATACCGTGAAGTTCATCAAAAGGCGGCTGTTCTCTATCGTAAACAAGCTCGTTTCAAACTGATTACTACTGGAAAGATCAGCCAGAAGAACTTTCTGTTTGAAGAACAACATCTTGAAAGATTGAGCAAAGCTAGTCGATATTTTGCCTTTCCTTTTGATGCAGAAGACTTAAGACAAAAGATAGAGGAAGAGTGTCAGGCTTGTGATGCTAATCAAGATTACCGCTTGCGAATTTCTCTCAGCAAATCTGGAAAGATAGAAGTCAATCGTCAAGTATTAACACCTCTTAGTCCAAGCTTTTGTCAGGCCAAACTTTGTCTGCAGGAAGCTAATTTGCAACAAGCCTTTACCTACTTCAAAACGACTCACCGACCGCATTTGAACCTAGGGGAGCAAGAGATCATTTACCATAATGCAAGAGGAGAACTGCTTGAAACCTCTATGGGAAATTTGGTTTTGAAAATCGCTGGTAAAATCTACACACCTCCTATCCGACTTGGAATCTTGCCAGGAATTTACCGTCAGCACTTGCTGGAAAGAGGACAGGTAGAAGAGAAAGTCTTGACCTTAAAAGACTTAGCCCAAGCAGAAGCTATTTACGGCTGTAATGCAGTGAGAGGCTTGTATGAATTAAGCCTAGAGGAGAACTAGATGAAACTGATATTTTTGCATGGGTTGGGGCAGTCAGCAGAGTCTTGGAAAGAAGTTCGGAATCAATTGAAGGATAAGCCCACAGAGACTCTTGAATTGCTGAAATAAGTTTGATAAAATAATATTGAAATCGATAACATCGTTAGAGGAGAAACAAATGAATAAACGTCTATTTTTAAAAATGAGTCTGGCTACCTTGCCAGTTTTAGCCTTGTTTTCACAACCTGTGTTAGCAGAAGAAAACATCCATTTTTCGAGTTGTAAGGAAGCTTGGGCGAATGGATACGCAGATATTCATGAGGGAGAGCCCGGTTATTCTGCCAAGTTAGACCGCGATCATGATGGTGTGGCTTGCGAATTGAAAAATGCTCCTAAGGGTGCCTTTAAAGCAAAACAATCAACTGCGGCTCAAAACAATACAAGTTCAGCAACAACAAGTGGCTGGGTTAAGCAGGATGGTACTTGGTATTACTTTGATGGAAATGGCAATCCAGTGAAAAATGCATGGCAGGGAAGCTATTACCTGAAAGAAGATGGTCAAATGGCACAGAGCGAATGGATTTATGATGATTCTTATCAGGCTTGGTATTACTTGAAATCAGATGGTTCTTATGCAAAAAATGCATGGCAAGGGGCTTATTACCTTAAATCAAACGGTAAAATGGCACAAGGTGAGTGGGTTTATGACTCTTCTTATCAAGCTTGGTATTATTTGAAATCTGATGGTTCTTATGCTCGCAATGCATGGCAAGGCAATTACTATTTGAAATCAGATGGTAAAATGGCTAAAAATGAGCGAGTTGATGGAGGCCGCTACTACGTAGATGCTTCAGGTCTATGGAAACCATAAGTAAGGATAAAATCTAGAAAGTTAATGCAAACCTTTGCATAAATGAGTGAATTTTGTTATACTATATCTGTAAGCATTTTCAATTAATTCATAATAAAAAAGGAGAATATGATGAGTCAAAAGATTATTGGGATTGACCTTGGTGGAACTTCTATCAAATTTGCAATCTTAACAACAGCAGGAGAAATCCAAGAAAAATGGTCTATCAAGACTAATATTTTGGATGAGGGAAGTCATATCGTTGATGATATGATTGAATCTATTCAGCATCGTTTGAACTTGCTTGGATTGGCAGCAGCGGACTTCCAAGGAATTGGGATGGGATCACCAGGTGTGGTTGACCGCGAAAAAGGAACTGTTATTGGTGCCTACAACTTGAACTGGAAAACCCTTCAACCAATTAAAGAAAAAATTGAAAAAGCCTTGGGTATTCCATTCTTCATTGATAATGATGCCAACGTGGCAGCTCTTGGTGAGCGCTGGATGGGGGCTGGTGATAACCAACCAGATGTTGTCTTTATGACACTTGGTACTGGTGTTGGTGGTGGTATCGTCGCAGAAGGCAAATTGCTTCACGGTGTTGCTGGTGCAGCAGGTGAGCTTGGCCACATCACTGTTGACTTTGACCAACCAATCGCATGTACCTGCGGTAAGAAAGGCTGCCTTGAGACAGTCGCTTCAGCAACAGGGATTGTCAACTTAACTCGTCGCTATGCCGATGAATACGAAGGTGATGCAGCATTGAAACGCTTGATTGATAACGGAGAAGAAGTAACTGCTAAGACTGTCTTTGACCTCGCAAAAGAAGGAGACGACCTCGCCTTGATCGTTTACCGTAACTTCTCACGTTACTTGGGAATCGCTTGTGCCAACATCGGTTCAATCCTCAACCCATCAACAATCGTAATTGGTGGTGGTGTGTCAGCTGCGGGAGAATTCCTTCTACAAGGTGTTCAAAAAGTCTACGACGAAAATAGCTTCCCACAAGTACGCACATCAACAAAATTGGCTCTTGCAACTCTAGGAAATGACGCTGGAGTTATCGGAGCAGCATCACTTGTATTGCAATAAGATAATGAGAGAGGAAAAATGCTAACCTAGAGTTAGTAATGTTCCTCTTTTCTTTTTTATGCTATACTAGTTAGGAAATAAATGAGGTGAGAGTAAATGACAAAAGCAGATACGATTTTTAAAGAGAATATTGAACGCATTCTAAAGGAAGGTGTTTTCTCAGAGCAGGCTCGTCCTAAGTACAAGGATGGGACTGTTGCCAACTCCAAGTATGTAACGGGTGCATTTGCCGAGTATGACTTGGCTAAGGGCGAATTTCCCATCACAACCTTGCGTCCCATTGCAATTAAATCCGCCATCAAGGAAGTACTTTGGATTTACCAAGACCAGTCTAATAGCCTAGAAGTGCTTAATGATAAGTACAATGTTCACTATTGGAATGACTGGGAAGTGGGAGATACAGGAACCATTGGTGAGCGCTATGGTGCTGTTGTTAAGAAACACGACATCATCAATAAGATTCTCAAGCAGTTAGAAGCCAACCCTTGGAACCGTCGAAACATTATCTCCCTTTGGGATTACCAAGCTTTCGAAGAAACAGATGGGTTGCTCCCATGTGCCTTTCAGACTATGTTTGATGTCCGCCGTGTAGATGGAGAAATCTATCTGGATGCGACCTTGACCCAGCGCTCCAATGATATGCTAGTGGCCCACCACATCAATGCTATGCAGTATGTGGCTCTTCAAATGATGATTGCCAAGCATTTTGGCTGGAAGGTTGGTAAGTTCTTCTACTTCATCAACAACCTCCATATCTATGACAATCAATTTGAACAAGCTCAGGAATTGCTTCGTCGTGAGCCGTCAAACTGTCAACCACGTTTGGTCTTGAATGTTCCAGATGGGACCAATTTCTTTGATATCAAAGCAGAAGATTTTGAGTTGGTGGATTATGCCCCTGTCAAGCCACAGTTGAAGTTTGACCTAGCTATTTAATACTCTTAGAAAATCTCTTCAAACCACGTCAGCGTCGCTTCATCAACAACCTCAAAACCATGTTTTGAGCTGATTTCGTCAGTCTTATCTACAACCTCAAAGCAGTACTTTGAGCAATCTGCGGCTAGCTTCTTAGTTTGCTCAGTATAGAAGAATAGAAAAAGAAGTTGAGACAATAAATCCCAACTTCTTTTGTTTCTTAACGTGATACGCGGCGGCGAGCTGCTTTTTTACGGTTTTCTTCGATGAAAGCTGCTTTTTGCTCTTCTGGTTCGATTACTTTCTTTTTAAATGCGTATACTGCACCTGCAACGGCAGCGACAGTTCCTGCGACACCTGTTACAAGACCTTTAGCGAATCCTTTAGCCATGAGTCTTCCTCCTTTATCTTCTTAATCAGCCAGTCTCCTCAAGAGGTCACATTTTTCTGACTGACCTTTTTGTGTTATAATAATAGTAACGAAAAAATGGGAATTTTTCAAGGAAAAAAGATGAAAACAAAAATAATTGTGATTGTTGGGCCGACTGCTGTTGGAAAAACAGACCTTGCTATTGAAGTTGCAAAGTGTTTTAATGGCGAAGTGGTTAGTGGAGATAGCCAGCAAGTCTATCGAGGACTTGATATTGGAACGGCTAAGGCTAGTCCAGAAGAGCAGGCAGCTGTTCCTCATCATTTGATTGATGTTAGAGAGGTAACCGAGTCTTACTCGGCTTTTGATTTTGTTTCAGAAGCTAAGATGGCTATTGAGGATATTCACAGCCGTAGCAAGCTGGCCATTATCGCTGGTGGGACTGGACTTTATATCCAGAGCTTGCTAGAAGGTTACCACCTAGGTGGGGAGACTCCCCATGAGGAGATTTTGGCCTATCGGGCTAGCTTGGAGCCTTATACAGATGAGGAATTAGCTCATCTGGTGGAGCAAGCAGACCTTAAAATTCCTCAGTTTAATCGTCGTCGTGCGATGCGTGCCTTGGAAATTGCCCATTTTGGTCAGGAATTGGAAAATCAAGAGACTTTGTATGAACCATTGATTATCTGCTTGGATGATGAGCGCAGTCAATTATATGAACGTATCAATCGCCGCGTGGATTTGATGTTTGAGGCTGGGCTTTTGGATGAGGCTAAGTGGCTCTTTGACCATTACCCTGATGTGCAGGCCGCTAAAGGAATTGGCTACAAGGAACTTTTTCCTTACTTCCGTGGAGAGCAGACCTTGGAGGAAGCTAGTGAGAGTCTCAAACAGGCTACTCGTCGTTTTGCCAAGCGTCAGTTGACCTGGTTCCGTAATCGCATGCAGGTCACCTTTTATCAGATTGGAGAAGCTGGTGTGCAAGACCGCATTTTAAGCCAGATAGAGGAGTTTTTAGATGATTGATACGGAAAAAAAAGAGGAGCGAGTCCTGCTCATAGGTGTGGAATTGCAGGGCATGGACAATTTTGACCTCTCCATGGAAGAATTGGCCAGTTTAGCGAAAACGGCTGGGGCAGTCGTTGTAGATAGCTACAGACAAAAACGTGAAAAATATGATTCCAAGACCTTCGTCGGCTCTGGTAAGTTGGAAGAAATTGCGCTTATGGTGGATGCAGAAGAAATCACCACTGTCATCGTCAACAACCGTCTGACCCCACGGCAAAATGTCAATCTAGAAGAAGTTCTGGGTGTTAAGGTCATTGACCGTATGCAGTTGATTTTGGATATCTTTGCCATGCGGGCTCGAAGCCATGAAGGGAAACTCCAAGTCCACCTAGCCCAGCTCAAATATCTCTTGCCTCGCTTGGTTGGTCAGGGAATTATGCTCAGCCGTCAGGCAGGGGGAATTGGTTCCCGTGGACCTGGTGAAAGCCAGCTGGAGCTGAATCGTCGTAGCGTTCGCAATCAAATCACGGATATCGAGCGCCAGCTCAAAGTGGTTGAGAAAAATCGGGCGACTGTCAGAGAAAAACGTTTGGAGTCCAGCACCTTTAAGATTGGTTTGATTGGTTACACCAATGCTGGGAAGTCAACTATTATGAACACCTTGACCAGCAAGACTCAGTATGAAGCAGACGAGCTCTTTGCGACTCTAGATGCGACGACTAAGAGTATCCATCTGAGGGGAAATCTCCAAGTAACTTTGACAGATACCGTGGGCTTTATCCAAGATTTGCCGACAGAGTTGGTATCCAGTTTCAAGTCGACCTTGGAAGAAAGCAAGCATGTGGATCTTCTGGTTCATGTTATTGATGCCAGCAATCCTTACCACGAGGAACATGAAAAAACAGTTCTTTCCATCATGAAAGACTTGGACATGGAGGATATTCCTCGCCTGACCCTTTATAATAAAGCGGATTTGGTGGAGGATTTTATGCCGACTCAAACGCCCTATGCTCTCATTTCTGCCAAGTCTGAGGATAGTCGTGAGAATTTGCAGGCTTTGTTTTTAGAGAAAATCAAGGATATTTTTGAATCTTTTACACTGCGAGTGCCTTTTTCAAAGTCCTACAAGATTCATGATTTAGAAAGTGTTGCAATTCTGGAAGAACGTGATTATCAGGAAGACGGCGAAGTGATTACAGGCTACATTTCCGAGAAAAATAAATGGAGGTTCGAGGAATTTTATGACTGATATTAAAACTTTGGCTTTAAAGTATGGAGGTTATACAAGTCTGGATAAGGTCTATCTGGATCAACTTCTAGCTGGAAAGACAGATCAAGAGCAGTTGGCCATTATTACACCTCCGCCCAGCGTAGTCAATGCTTACTTTGCAGAACTCTATCAGAAAAAGAGTCCTGAGGCTGCGACGGATTATTTTGCAGAACTCAGTCAGGAACTGAATCTCTACAATGCAGAACCTAGTTTCACCTTAGAAAATAAGCCCTTTATTCGGCTTAATCTGTCTGGTAAATCCTTTGGTTTTTGTTATGAGAGTGAGGGGCTTGGTCGGATTTTCTCTGAAAATAAAGATGTAATCTCAGATGACTTGCTCTTTGAAATTGCGCAAATTTTTCCCCATCAGCTAGTCTTTGAGGAGTCTGGCAAGATTTATATGAAGGCTGTCGGGGACGAGGAAGTTGTGAGCGTGGAAAATCTTACAGCTTTGACTGATTTGGAAATCTTAGCAGATGGTCGCAAGCGTTTTAAAGGCTATAGCCAAGAGGATTTATTGCAAGAAGCTGTTGCTTTTTCTGGCAAGCGCTATTTCCGATCGGAAAACCGCACAGCCATGTTATATATTGATTAATTAGAAAGTATCGAATGGATATTCAATTTTTAGGAACGGGGGCTGGTCAGCCCTCTAAAGCCCGCAACGTTTCAAGTCTCGCCCTGAAACTCTTGGACGAGATTAACGAAGTTTGGCTCTTTGACTGTGGAGAAGGTACGCAGAATCGTATTCTTGAAACCACAATTCGACCACGTAAGGTCAGTAAAATCTTTATTACCCACCTGCATGGAGACCACATTTTTGGCTTGCCAGGATTCCTTTCTAGTCGTGCTTTTCAGGCCAATGAAGAGCAGACAGATTTGGAAATCTATGGACCGCAAGGTATCAAGTCATTTGTTTTAACCAGTCTTCGTGTGTCGGGTTCTCGTTTGCCCTACCGCATTCATTTTCATGAGTTTGACCAAGATTCTTTAGGAAAAATCCTTGAGACCGATAAATTTACGGTGTATGCAGAGGAGCTGGATCATACTATTTTCTGTGTTGGCTATCGTGTCATTCAAAAGGACTTGGAAGGAACGCTGGATGCTGAAAAACTCAAGGCTGCTGGTGTCCCATTTGGCCCGCTTTTTGGTAAAATCAAAAACGGTCAAGACGTAGTTCTTGAAGACGGTACTGAAATCAAGGCAGCTGACTATATCTCAGCTCCACGTCCAGGTAAGATTATCACTATTCTTGGTGACACTCGAAAAACGGATGCCAGTGTGCGTCTGGCTGTCAATGCTGATGTCCTGGTCCATGAATCGACTTATGGCAAGGGCGATGAAATAATTGCTCGTAATCATGGTCACTCTACTAACATGCAAGCCGCACAAGTAGCGCTAGAAGCAGGAGCCAAACGCCTCTTGCTCAACCACATCAGTGCTCGCTTTCTCTCAAAAGATATCAGCAAACTCAAGAAAGACGCTGCTAGTGTCTTTGAAAATGTCTATGTGGTCAAAGACTTGGAAGAAGTGGAAATCTAGCAGTCACAGAAAGGATAAGTATGCCTACTATGCTCATTACCGGAGCTAGCGGTGATCTAGCCCAAGAAATGGTCAAACTCTTGCCAAATGACCAACTCATCTTGCTTGGTAGAAATAAGGAAAAATTAGCCCAACTCTACGGAAACCATCCCCATGCAGAATTGATTGAAATCGATATTACCGATGATTCAGCCTTAGAAACTCTGCTAGTAGACCTCTATCTCCGTTATGGCAAGATTGATGTCTTGATAAACAACGCTGGTTACGGGATCTTTGAGGAATTTGACCAGATTTCTGACCAAGATATTCATCAGATGTTCGAGGTCAATACATTTGCCCTGATGAATCTATCTCGACGCCTTGCGGCTCGAATGAAGGAAAGTCGAAAAGGCCATATTATCAATATCGTCAGCATGGCAGGTTTGATTGCTACTGGCAAGTCCAGTCTCTACTCAGCGACCAAGTTTGCGGCCATTGGTTTTTCAAATGCGTTACGCCTAGAACTTATGTCCTATGGAGTCTATGTGACAACAGTCAATCCAGGACCAATCCGTACAGGATTTTTTGACCAAGCCGACCCAGATGGCACCTATCTCAAATCTGTTGACCGCTTCCTGCTAGAGCCAGATGCAGTGGCTAAAAAGATTGTCAAGATTATAGGAAAAAACAAACGGGAACTCAATCTCCCAGTTTTGTTGAACCTAGCCCATAAGTTTTATACTCTCTTTCCCAAACTAGCTGATAAGCTGGCAGGGGAAATCTTTAATTATAAGTAAAAAGAACCAATGTGTAGGTTATTGCTAGCCTACATATTGGTTCTTATCATTTCTCAACTATCAAACTGGACTTCTTCTAGTAGATAGTCGATAAAGCGTTCGCCCATCTTAGACAGGCTAGTTTTTTCATGCTGGATATAGACCAGCTCAATTGGGTCATCAATGTCCAGTGGGATAGAAACGATATTGTCTCCGTTGAGGTTGCTGTTCAAAATCCCTGTCGCAATGGTATAACCATCCAAACCAATCAAGAGATTAAAGAGGGTAGCACGGTCGCTGACTACGATGGATTTCTTGTGGTGTTCTTGAGAAAGAATTTCTTCTGAAAAGTAGAAGGAGTTGTGAGTTCCTTGGTCATAGCTGAGATAAGGGAAGTTTTCCAAATCAGACAGTTTCACCTTGTCTTTCTTTGCCAGAGGATTGGTCTTGCTGACAAAGATATGCGGTTGCGCTGTGAAGAGATGGTGAGCCAGCAGGTGGTTATCATCCAGCATTTTCGTTAAAACATCACGGTTGTAGCTGTTTAAGAAGAGGACACCGACCTCACTACGGAAGTTCTTGACGTCGTCGATAATTTCCCAAGTACGAGTTTCACGAAGGAAAAGCTCGTATTTCTCCATATCACTTTTCTTGAGTAGAGAGACAAAGGCATTGACAACAAAGGCATAGTGTTGAGACGAAACGCTAAAGAGTTCGCGGTGGGCAACAGGATTTTTATAACGTTCCTCCAAAAGCTGGGTCTGCTCGACAACCTGACGGGCATAAGAGAGGAACTCCATCCCATCACGGGTCAAGGTGATACCCTTAGGATTACGAATAAAGATTTCAATGCCCATTTCATTTTCCAAATCTCTCACAGCATTGGAAAGACTCGGCTGAGTGATAAAGAGTTGCTTGGCTGCCTCATTCATGGAGCCAGTTTCGACGATTTTGATAATATAGTGTAATTGTTGAATTCTCATGTTTTTATTGTACCACACTTGCCTTAGAATCGCCAAAGAAGATAGGAAAATCAGGGGGATTGTGTGAGTCTCTTCTTGAAAAAAACACAAAATTTTGCTAGAATGAGTCTTATGAAAACATTCTATGATGTGCAGCAATTCCTCAAACGATTTGGTATTATTGTTTACATGGGAAAACGCTTATATGATATTGAACTGATGAAGTTGGAACTCTCTCGGATTTACGATGCAGGGTTGATGGACAAATTAGACTATCTAGAAGCAGAAGCGGTTCTTCGCAGAGAGCACAAGGTAGAATTGGATTATATTGAGAAAAATGGAGAAAAGAACTAATGGTTACTTGGATTTTGTGGGCACTTATACTAGCAATGTTGGCGTGGATGGGCTTTAACTATCTTCGTATTCGCCGTGCGGCTAAAATTGTGGACAATGAGGAGTTTGAAGCCTTGATTCGTACGGGTCAATTGATTGATTTGCGCGACCCAGCAGAATTCCACAGAAAACATATTCTTGGGGCTCGCAATATTCCTTCAAGTCAGTTGAAGACTAGTCTTGCAGCCCTTCGTAAAGATAAACCTGTCCTTCTCTACGAAAACCAACGTGCGCAACGAGTTACAAATGCAGCTCTTTACTTGAAAAAACAAGGTTTTTCTGAGATTTATATCCTTTCTTATGGCTTGGATTCTTGGAAAGGGAAAGTGAAGACTAGTTAATATTCTGTAAAAAGTTGATATAGTCGGTCTAATATACTAAATTAATAATCATTTTAAGGAGTTTTTAAAAAATGCAAGAAAAGAAAAAACACTCTCTTGTTTTAGGTATCCTATCTATTGTGCTCGGTTTGCTATTTCCAATTGTAGGTCTGATTTTGGGGATCATAGGATTGGTCTTGGCTTTTTCATACCAAAAAGAATCTGGACTAGACTATAAAATAGAAAAAATTCTCAACATCGTAGGACTTGTGGTTTCTGTACTTAACTGGATTGTAGCCGTCGCAGTATTTTTTAGATAAGCAATAAACAAAAAGCTTTAAACATAAAGCTTTTTTCTTTTATCCACTTTTCTCTAAGTGATTTTTAATGATTTCCAATTCCTCTGGATTCAAAGGACGGTAATGGCCTTCTGTTAGTTCTGTGTCTAATGTAAAATCACCGAATTGAACTCGTTTGAGGGAGGTCACCTTAACACCACCCGAGAGGAACATTTTCTTGACCTGATGAAATTTCCCCTCTGAAATGGTGATGGAGGCTTGGCTGTGGGAAGGACTTGCTGATAGAATCTCTAATCTTGCAGGTTTACAGATAGTGCCATCTAAAAAGACAATTCCCTTTTGAAAGGCTTGGATATGGTCAGGCGTCAGAAGTCCATTAACCTCAACTCGATAAGTCTTATCGACATGATACTGGGGATGGAGGAGCTGAAAGCCCAAGGGACCGTTGTCAGTCAAGAGGAGGAGTCCTGTCGTATCTCGGTCCAGTCGGCCGACGGCATAGAGCTTGTCAGATTGGATGTCAGGCGGAAGGAGGTCCATGACGGTCGGAAGTTCCCTGTCTTTGTTGGCTGTAACGACACCAGCAGGCTTATGAAGCATAAGATAGGTGTGCTCATAACCTCGAATGATTTGGTCCTGAAAAAGGAGTTCTTGTAGTCCTGTATCAATATTTTGAGCTAGGGAGCGGGCTGGGCGACCATCGACTAGAATTTCCTCTTTGAGTAAGGCTTGTTTCATGGCCTTTCGGCTAACTTTTTCTTGAGCTAATAAATTATCTAAACGCATACTGTGCCTATCTTATCATAAGTCGCTTGCTTTGAAAAGGCTTGACGTGAAAAGAAAAGCGGAGTGAAAACATTTACACTTGCTTGAATTATGTTATTTACTTGAAAATATGGTATAATCGTTCAGTTAGAAAATAAATTTTGAATATTATAGAGGAAATCATGACAAAATTAAGAGAAGATATCCGTAACATTGCGATTATCGCCCACGTTGACCACGGTAAAACAACCCTCGTTGATGAATTATTGAAACAATCAGAAACGCTTGATGCACGTACTGAATTGGCTGAGCGTGCTATGGACTCAAACGATATCGAAAAAGAGCGTGGAATTACCATCCTTGCTAAAAATACAGCCGTTGCCTACAACGGAACTCGTATCAACATCATGGACACACCAGGACACGCGGACTTCGGTGGAGAAGTTGAGCGTATCATGAAAATGGTTGACGGTGTTGTCTTGGTCGTAGATGCCTACGAAGGAACAATGCCACAAACTCGTTTCGTATTGAAAAAAGCTTTGGAACAAGACCTTGTCCCAATCGTGGTTGTCAATAAAATAGATAAACCATCAGCTCGTCCAGCTGAAGTAGTGGACGAAGTCTTGGAACTATTCATCGAGCTTGGGGCTGATGACGACCAGCTTGACTTCCCAGTGGTCTATGCTTCAGCGATCAACGGAACTTCTTCATTGTCAGATGATCCAGCTGACCAAGAAGCGACTATGGCGCCAATCTTTGACACAATTATCGACCACATCCCAGCTCCAGTAGATAACTCAGATGAGCCTTTGCAGTTCCAAGTGTCACTTTTGGACTACAACGACTTTGTTGGGCGTATCGGTATCGGTCGTGTCTTCCGTGGTACTGTTAAGGTTGGGGACCAAGTTACCCTTTCTAAACTTGACGGCACAACTAAAAACTTCCGTGTTACAAAACTTTTCGGTTTCTTTGGTTTGGAACGTCGTGAAATCCAAGAAGCAAAAGCAGGTGACTTGATTGCCGTTTCAGGTATGGAAGATATCTTTGTCGGTGAAACCATTACTCCGACAGATGCAGTCGAAGCTCTTCCAATCCTACACATCGATGAGCCAACTCTTCAAATGACTTTCTTGGTCAACAACTCACCATTTGCTGGTAAAGAAGGTAAATGGGTGACTTCTCGTAAGGTGGAAGAACGCTTGCAGGCAGAATTGCAAACAGACGTTTCCCTTCGTGTTGACCCAACTGATTCACCAGATAAATGGACTGTTTCAGGACGTGGAGAATTGCACTTGTCAATCCTTATCGAAACAATGCGTCGTGAGGGATATGAACTTCAAGTATCTCGTCCAGAAGTTATCGTAAAAGAAATCGATGGTGTTAAATGCGAACCATTTGAACGTGTTCAAATCGACACTCCAGAAGAATACCAAGGGTCTGTTATCCAAAGCCTTTCTGAACGTAAGGGTGAAATGTTGGATATGATTTCAACTGGTAATGGTCAAACTCGTTTGGTCTTCCTTGTTCCAGCGCGTGGTTTGATTGGATACTCAACTGAGTTCTTGTCAATGACTCGTGGTTACGGTATCATGAACCATACCTTTGACCAATACTTGCCATTGATTCCAGGTGAAATTGGTGGTCGTCACCGTGGTGCCCTTGTTTCTATCGATGCTGGTAAGGCTACAACATACTCCATCATGTCTATCGAAGAACGTGGTACGATCTTTGTCAACCCAGGTACTGAGGTTTACGAAGGAATGATCATCGGTGAAAACTCTCGTGAAAATGACTTGACAGTTAACATCACTAAGGCAAAACAAATGACTAACGTTCGTTCAGCTACTAAGGACCAAACAGCTGTTATCAAGACACCTCGTATCTTGACACTTGAAGAGTCTCTTGAGTTCTTGAACGACGATGAGTACATGGAAGTAACGCCTGAGTCTATCCGTTTGCGTAAACAAATCCTTAACAAAGCAGAGCGTGAGAAAGCTAACAAGAAGAAAAAATCAGCTGAATAAGAGCTAGAAAGAGAGAAAGATGGTCTATTTAGTCCTAGGGATTTTACTGCTCCTACTCTATGTATTTGCGACACCAGAAAGCATTAAAGGGACAGTCAATATTGTCGCTATGGTATGTATTTTAGTGGCACTCTTAATTTTGTTGGCTCTATCTTTTCTGAAAATTTTTCAATTACCAACAGAAATGTTCCTAGCAATAGCCATGTTAATCCTAGCTTACTTTAGTGTGAGAGACATCACACTCATGCCAGTCAAAAAAAGTAAAAGAAGATAAAAAGAGAGTTTCGGCTCTCTTTTTTTGGTAGGAATTTTACAATAGTTTGAATTGTTTTTTACTATAACATCATCTCTTTTGCTTGGATAATATGAATGGGAAAAACTGGAATAAAATTCGTTAATGACATCTATTTTATATTTGGTTAGTACTGGTTGCATATTATTTTGAAATAAAACTACTATATAATATTATTCATATAGGTAACATAAAAATATTATTCATATAGGTGATATAGTAAAATATCTAAAAAATTCAATTTTTTCCTTGACAACAAATAATAAAAATGCTATTCTTATTATATAAGAAATCGGTTTCAAAAAAGAGAGAGGAGGATTTATTTTGTTGCATTGTTGCTCAGGGTGTGCTTTTTTTGAAAGGAAAAATAAAATGAAAACAAAAAAACATAGATTACTTGCTCTAGCTCTTATTTCAAGCTTTACATTATTGGGAGCTGCATCAGCTGCTGTACAATATCCAGATGGAGGAGTATGGACATATGGAGAAGGTTCAGGAGGTGGTTGGGCTTTTTCAAATTACTATCATGGTAAAAAATATCATTATTCTTCTCTTGTAAGTAAATGGGATAGTCATTCAGATAAAGGAGAAGCACCTGCAGGGAAAACTTCAGAGGCTTGGATTTGGACTAAATTTGGGGAACAAGTATCATTTTACTATGACTATGACTAATATTTAGTTTTCTTAGATAATTCCCCTTGTAAGAAATTACAGGGGGAATTTTGTTTACAAGGAGTCTACTATGAAGAAACTATTCATATTATTATCAACTTTTTTTCTCAGCTTCTTCCTTGTTTGGATTATTGTCTTACGTGCTCCACAATATTTGTATGCAAGCTATGATTCCGTCACCTTACTTCGTGTCAAAAAGGATACTCAGGAGCCGACGCGTGAGGTATTTGAACAGGAATTGGAGAATTTTGCAAACTCAGAACAGAGTTTAATAGCTAGGAGAATTGTAGAGCCGAGTAAGGATGGGACAACTCACTTTACTTATGCAACTTATGGTCAGGGAACTTTACCAAAAGAATTCCAAGAAGCTAGTCAAGAAAGTCGTGAACGTAGTGATCCACTAAATAGTTATCTCCTTTTATCAGGCTCCTTGACAAAAGAAAAGCTTGCCGATAAATTAGGAGATTTGGGTTATAAAGCAATTGCTGACCGAAAGACACCTCCCTATTCTCTTGCTTTTCGAATGTTACTAAATCCCCTTATTTTAATTAGTTTAGCAATATTTGGCTTATCTTTCTTTGCTTTAGTGATTATCACTCGGATTAAGGAAATGAGAGCAGCAGGTATAAAACTCTTTTCTGGTCAGACTCTCTTATCCATTATGGGGCATTCATTATCTACTGATATCAAATGGCTCCTTCTATCAGCCCTCCTTTCCTTCCTAGGTGGGGGAGTCGTTCTTTTTAGTCAAGGTTTGTTTTATCCTATCTTGTTAGCCACCTATGGTTTTGGGATTAGTTTCTATCTGTTGTTTTTATTGGGTATTTCAATTTTACTAATGCTCCTTTATCTAATGAGTTTGAGTTATAAAGCATTAGTTCCTGTTATTAAGGGGAGATTACCCCTTAAACGCTTGATGGCTTTAACCCTATTGTGTCAGTTAGTAGCTGTTTTTACAGTAGGCTACGCTGTTAAGACAGGCTTGACGTCTTACCAACGATTGAAAGAACTTGAAATTTCAAAACAAGCATGGCAGGACAGAGCAGATTATTATCAAATTTCTTTTGGTTTAGGTGATAGAGGAAAAGATACAGAAAATCTGAATAAGTGGTATGAATTTTCCAAAGAAGCAGTTGAAAAAGAACAGGCTCTATTTGTAAAAGATAATCTCATTCATTTTGCAAATCCTCAAAGAAAAAATAAAAACGGAGAGACACTGGATACCTATAGTCCAGATGCTAATGTTCTTTATGTCAGCCCAAGTTATTTGGACAAGGAAAATGTGACTGTAAATGATGAGACTAGACAGAAACTAGCCCATCTTCAAAAAGGTGAATTTGGACTCTTACTACCAGAATCTCTTCGTTCACAGGAAGCAGAACTTAAGAAAGCTTTTGAAGAGAGTTTGAGTTATTATGGAAAATCTGGTGAGGAGGCAAGTGCTCCTTTAGAGTATGAAATGAGAGCGATTGTTAGCTATCTTCCAACTGGAGAAAAGCGATTTATTTATAATAACGGTGAAAGTCCAGTATCTATCCAGTACTTAACCGATCCAATTTTAGTTGTATTTACTCCAACATCTACAGGTGATAGTATCATTTCCAAATTTAGTTGGTCTATCAATGCTGGAAAACAACTCTTTATCAAAGGATATGAGAGTGGGCTAGAACTCTTAAAGAAAGCTGGAATTTATGAGCAAGTATCCTATCTTAAAGAAGGAAGAAGTGTTTATCTAACTCGTTATAATGAAGTTCAAACTGAAACAGCAACTTTAATCTTAGGAGCTATTGTTGGGATAGCCAGTTCCTTATTACTCTTTTATTCTGTCAATCTTCTATATTTCGAGCAATTCCGCCGAGATATCTTGATTAAACGAATTTCAGGTTTACGATTTTTTGAAACACATGCTCAGTATATGGTTAGTCAATTTGCCAGTTTTGTATTTGGTGCTAGTTTCTTTATTTTAAGCAGTCGAGACTTGGTGATTGGCTTGCTCACTTTATTCGTCTTTCTAGCTAGTGCAGTTTTGACGCTTTACCGTCAAGCTCATAAAGAATCTCGTGTTTCTATGACAATTATGAAAGGAAAATAGGATGATTGAACTAAAGAATATATCTAAAAAATTTGGAAGCCGTCAGCTATTTTCAGATACCAATCTTCATTTTGAAGGTGGGAAAATTTATGCCTTAATCGGTACAAGTGGCTGTGGTAAGACAACACTCTTGAATATGATTGGACGATTAGAGCCATATGACAAAGGACAAATCATCTATGATGGTACTTCTCTTAAGGACATCAAGCCTTCTGTTTTCTTTAGAGATTACTTAGGATACCTATTTCAAGATTTTGGCTTAATCGAAAGCCAAACCGTCAAAGAGAACCTCAATCTGGGTTTAGTTGGTAAAAAGTTGAAAGAAAAAGAGAAAATTTCTTTGATGAAACAAGCTCTAAACCGTGTTAACCTCTCTTATTTAGATTTAAAGCAACCTATATTTGAATTATCAGGAGGAGAAGCACAACGTGTTGCACTAGCGAAGATAATTTTAAAGGATCCACCTTTGATTCTCGCAGATGAACCAACCGCTTCACTAGACCCCAAAAACTCTGAGGAATTACTCTCTATCCTAGAATCTTTAAAAAATCCGAATCGAACTATTATTATTGCGACCCACAATCCTCTGATTTGGGAGCAAGTGGACCAAGTCATTCGAGTTACCGATTTATCACATAGATGATATGGTAAGATTCATACTCAATGAAAATCAAAAAGCAAACTAGGAAGCTAGCCGCAGGCTGCTCAAAGCACTGCTTTGAGGTTGTAGATGAAACTGACGAAGTCAGTAACCATATATACGGCAAGGCGAAGCTGACGTGGTTTGAAGAGATTTTCGAAGAGTATCAGTTAGAAGAAAGAGCCACAAACACACTTTGTGGCTTTTTTATTTCCATAAAAATGGTAAAATAGTAGGAGTAGAAATGGAGTTTGAGACATGAAAGTAATAGATCAATTTAAAAATAAGAAAGTCCTTGTTTTAGGTTTAGCCAAGTCTGGTGAATCTGCAGCTCGTTTGTTGGACAAGCTAGGTGCTATTGTAACGGTAAATGATGGGAAGCCTTTCGAGGACAATCCAGCTGCCCAAAGTTTGCTGGAAGAAGGGATCAAGGTTATCACAGGTGGTCATCCTTTGGAACTTTTGGATGAAGAGTTTGCCCTCATGGTGAAAAATCCAGGCATCCCATACAGTAATCCCATGATTGAAAAGGCTTTGGCAAAGGGAATTCCAGTCTTGACTGAGGTGGAATTGGCTTACTTGATTTCAGAAGCGCCCATTATCGGTATCACAGGTTCAAATGGAAAAACAACCACAACGACCATGATTGGGGAAGTTTTGACTGCTGCTGGGCAACATAGTCTTTTATCAGGAAATATCGGCTATCCAGCTAGTCAAGTGGCCCAAACTGCGTCAGACAAGGACACGCTTGTTATGGAACTTTCTTCTTTCCAACTCATGGGCGTTCAAGAATTCCATCCTGAGATTGCGGTTATTACAAACCTCATGCCAACTCATATCGATTATCATGGATCATTTGAGGAATATGTAGCAGCTAAGTGGAATATCCAAAACAAGATGACAGCAGCTGATTTCCTTGTCTTGAACTTTAACCAAGACTTGGCAAAAGAGTTGGCTACCAAAACACAGGCTACTGTTGTTCCATTCTCAACACAGGAAAAGGTTGATGGAGCTTATCTGGAAGATGGTCAACTCTACTTCCGTGGTGAAGTAGTCATGGCAGCGAGTGAAATCGGGGTTCCAGGTAGCCACAATGTAGAAAACGCCCTTGCGACGATTGCTGTAGCCAAGCTTCGTGATGTGGACAATCAAACCATCAAGGAAACTCTTTCAGCCTTCGGTGGTGTCAAACACCGTCTCCAATTTGTGGATGAAATCAAGGGTGTCAAATTCTATAATGATAGCAAGTCAACCAATATCTTGGCTACTCAAAAAGCCTTGTCAGGATTTGACAACAGCAAGGTCATTTTGATTGCAGGTGGTTTAGACCGTGGCAATGAGTTTGACGATTTGGTTCCAGATATTACTGGACTCAAGAAGATGGTCATTCTTGGTCAGTCTGCCGAACGTGTCAAACGGGCAGCAGACAAGGCTGGTGTGGCTTATGTGGATGCGACTGATATTGCAGATGCGACCCGCAAGGCCTATGAACTTGCGACTCAAGGAGATGTAGTCCTTCTCAGTCCAGCCAATGCCAGCTGGGATATGTATGCTAACTTTGAAGTACGTGGCGACCTCTTTATCGACACAGTAGCGGAGTTAAAGGAATAATATGAAAAAAATTGTCTTTACAGGTGGGGGGACGGTTGGACACGTTACCCTCAATCTTTTGTTAATGCCCAAGTTCATCGAAGATGGCTGGGAAGTCCACTATATCGGGGACAAGAGTGGTATTGAACACCAAGAAATCCTCAAGTCAGGTTTTGACGTCACCTTCCATTCCATTGCAACTGGGAAATTGCGTCGCTATTTCTCTTGGCAAAATATGCTGGACGTCTTCAAAGTTGGTTGGGGAATTGTCCAATCGCTCTTTATCATGTTACGAGTTCGTCCACAGGCCCTTTTTTCAAAGGGAGGCTTTGTCTCTGTACCGCCCGTTATCGCTGCGCGTGTGTCAGGAGTGCCTGTCTTTATTCACGAATCTGACCTGTCTATGGGCTTGGCCAATAAAATCGCCTATAAATTTGCTACGAAGATGTATTCAACCTTTGAGCAAGCTTCAAGTTTGTCTAAGGTTGAGCATGTGGGAGCAGTGACCAAGGTTTCAGACCAAAAAACTCCAGAACCAGATGAATTGGTGGATATTCAAACCCACTTTAATCCTAAATTGCCAACTGTATTGTTTGTCGGTGGTTCTGCAGGAGCTCGTGTCTTTAACCAATTGGTGACAGACCATAAGAAAGAACTGACAGAGCGCTACAATATTATCAATCTAACTGGAGATTCTAGCCTGAATGAATTGAGCCAAAATCTCTTTCGTGTTGATTACGTGACCAATCTTTATCAACCCTTAATGGAATTGGCTGACATTGTTGTGACACGAGGTGGTGCCAATACGATTTTTGAGCTCTTGGCCATGGCAAAATTACATGTTATTGTGCCACTTGGTCGTGAAGCTAGTCGTGGAGACCAGATTGAAAATGCAGCTTACTTTGTAAAAAAAGGCTATGCAGAAGAGCTTCAAGAAAGCGATTTGACCTTGGACAGTTTAGAAGAGAAGCTTTCTCACTTACTAAGTCACAAGGAAGACTACCAAGCTAAGATGAAAGCTTCTAAGGAATTGAAATCTCTAGCAGATTTTTATCAATTGTTGAAAAAAGATTTATCATAAGGAAAGTAAATGTCAAAAGATAAGAAAAATGAGGGCAAAGAAATCCTCGAAGAATTTAAAGAGTTATCAGAATGGCAGAAACGAAACCAAGAATATCTAAAAAAGAAGGCTGAAGAAGAGGCGGCTCTAGCTGAGGAGAAAGAAAAGGAAAGACAAGCTCGAATGGGAGAAAAATCCGAGAAGTCAGAGGACAAGGAGGGCTCGGAGAGTGAAGCGGACCCAGAAGATGAAGAATCAGCTAAGGAAAAGTCTGAAGAAAAAGTAGAAGCCCCAGAGGGTGACAAAAAGGAAGAAGAGATAGAAGAATCAGGGTCTAAAGAGAAGGAGGAACAGGATAAAAATCTTGCTAAAAAGGCTCCAAAGGAAAAAGCAGCCAAAGCAAAGATTCCTGGCCTCCATATCTTGCGAGCTCTAACGATTTTATTTCCAAGTCTGCTTTTATTGATTGTCTCTGCCTACCTACTAAGTCCTTATGCGACCATGAAGGATATCCGTGTTGAGGGAACGATGCACACTACGGCTGATGATATCCGACAGGCTTCAGGCATTCAGGATTCGGATTATACGATTAACCTTCTGCTAGACAAGGCAAAATATGAAGAGCGGATCAAGTCTAATTATTGGGTTGAATCAGCTCAACTTGTCTATCAATTTCCAACCAAGTTTACTATCAAGGTTAAAGAATACGATATTGTGGCCTACTATGTTTCTGGTGAAAATCATTATCCTATTCTTTCCAGCGGTCAGCTTGAGACTAGTTCTGTGAGCTTGGTCAGTTTGCCAGAAACTTATATATCAGTTCTCTTTAATGATAGCGAACAAATCAAGGCTTTTGTCTCAGAACTTGCTCAAATTAGCCCAGAACTCAAGGCAGCTATCCAAAAGGTGGAACTAGCTCCCAGCAAGGTGACTTCCGATTTAATTCGATTGACCATGAATGATTCGGACGAAGTCTTGGTTCCCTTGTCTGAAATGAGCAAGAAATTGCCTTATTACAGCAAGATTAAGCCACAATTGTCAGAACCGAGTGTGATTGACATGGAAGCTGGAATTTACAGCTACACTGTAGCGGATAAATTAATTATGGAAGCTGAGGAAAAGGCCAAACAAGAGGCTAAGGAAGCCGAGAAAAAACAGGAAGAAGAACGTAAACGTTTAGAAGAAGAACAGAAAAAACAAGAGGAAGAGAGCAATCGAAACCAAACGACCCAGCGCTCATCGCGTCGCTAGGTTTACCTTTTCTTTCATAGCTCTTTAGTTGCCATGTTTTTACTTGACAAGTGCTAGTAGAAATAATAGAATAGTAAAAAACCTTTAAAGCAGTCCAGAGAGGCAGCTAAGGTTAGACGGTGAAAGGGTGGAGACTACCCATTTTTCGTGGAACCTTGCTGTTGGCAGGTTCCTTTTTTCGTGGCTTCTTGTGGCCAGACTCTCTCACTAGCAAAGGTAAAAGGAGAAACCTATGCGAGAACATCGTCCAGTCATTGCTCTTGATTTTCCTAGTTTTGAGGCGGTCAAGGAATTTTTAGCTCTTTTCCCAGCAGAAGAAAGCCTTTATCTCAAGGTAGGGATGGAGCTTTATTACGCAACGGGTCCTGAGATTGTATCTTACTTGAAAGGTCTGGGTCATAGTGTCTTTTTGGATCTCAAGCTTCATGACATTCCCAATACAGTCAAGTCAGCTATGAAGGTCTTGTCTCAGCTTGGTGTGGATATGACCAATGTTCATGCTGCTGGCGGTGTAGAGATGATGAAGGCTGCGCGTGAAGGTCTTGGAAGTCAAGCAAAATTGATAGCTGTAACGCAGCTCACATCAACGTCAGAAGCCCAGATGCAGGAGTTTCAAAATATCCAAACCAGTCTGCAAGAGTCTGTCATTCATTATGCTAAGAAGACAGCTGAAGCGGGATTAGATGGTGTCGTTTGCTCGGCTCAGGAAGTGGAAGTCATCAAGCAGGCTACCAATCCAGATTTTATCTGTCTGACACCAGGGATTCGTCCAGCTGGTGTTGCAGTTGGAGATCAAAAACGAGTCATGACACCTGCTAATGCCTATCAAATCGGTAGTGACTATATCGTAGTGGGACGTCCCATTACCCAAGCTGAGGATCCTGTTGCAGCTTATCATGCCATCAAGGATGAATGGACACAGGACTGGAATTAAAGAATAGATTATAAAAATAAAAGGAGAATACCATGACACTTGCTAAAGATATCGCTAGCCACCTCTTGAAAATTCAAGCCGTTTACCTCAAACCAGAGGAGCCTTTCACTTGGGCATCTGGTATCAAGTCGCCGATTTACACAGATAACCGTGTAAGTCTTGCCTATCCAGAAACTCGTACCCTAATTGAAAATGGCTTTGTGGAAGCTATCAAAGAAGCCTTTCCAGAGGTAGAAGTCATTGCAGGAACTGCAACAGCAGGGATTCCACACGGAGCTATTATTGCTGACAAGATGAATCTGCCATTTGCCTACATCCGTAGCAAACCAAAAGACCACGGTGCTGGTAATCAAATCGAAGGTCGCATAGCTCAAGGTCAAAAAATGGTAGTAGTTGAAGACCTTATTTCAACAGGTGGTTCTGTTCTTGAAGCAGTAGCAGCAGCCAAGCGAGAAGGAGCAGATGTACTTGGAGTTGTAGCGATTTTTAGTTACCAATTGCCAAAAGCAGATCAGAACTTCTCAGATGCAGGTGTCAAACTTGTGACGCTTTCTAACTACAGTGAACTCATCCACCTAGCCCAAGAAGAAGGTTATATCACACCAGAAGGACTCGACCTTCTAAAACGATTTAAAGAAGACCAAGAAAATTGGCAAGAGGTGTAAAAAATCAAAAGACTAAAAGGTTAAAAATTATACTATTCTGTCATATCAGGTGTATGAATGGCAAGATTCAAGTTGTTAATGTTTTTTACGTCAATTGTTTAAGTTTTAGATTTGCTTGGCTTGCTCTTATATAAAAAGTAGCACACGTCATGAAAGTTACAAGGGTTAAAGTATAATCCATAAACATGGTCAGATTTCCTTTTCTGAGATGTTGAAATTTCTTGCTTATCCCAGTCTTTTCAGTGATTTTAGCGTCAAGTTCTTTTTAGTTTTGAAAGATTATCCGTGAATTTCTTGCTTATTTATGATAAAATGGGAGTATCGCAAAAAATGACTCATCGTATTCAATTTTGAGTAAAACTAGGAGGATCCCATGTCTACAGAACATATGGAAGAACTAAATGACCAGCAGATCGTTCGCCGTGAAAAAATGGCTGCGCTCCGTGAACAAGGAATCGATCCTTTCGGAAAACGTTTTGAACGTACTGCAAATTCACAAGAATTAAAAGATAAATATGCCGACCTCGATAAAGAACAATTACATGATAAAAATGAAACAGCAACTATCGCAGGACGCTTGGTAACCAAACGTGGTAAAGGTAAAGTAGGTTTTGCCCACCTTCAAGACCGCGAAGGTCAAATCCAGATCTACGTTCGTAAGGATGCTGTCGGTGAAGAAAACTACGAAATCTTCAAAAAAGCAGACCTTGGTGACTTCCTTGGTGTCGAAGGTGAAGTGATGCGTACGGATATGGGAGAACTCTCTATCAAGGCTACTCACATCACACACTTGTCTAAGGCTCTTCGTCCTCTTCCTGAGAAATTCCATGGTTTGACAGACGTTGAAACAATTTACCGTAAACGTTACCTTGACTTGATTTCGAATCGTGAAAGCTTTGAGCGCTTTGTCACTCGTTCAAAAATCATTTCTGAAATTCGTCGTTACCTTGATCAAAAAGGTTTCCTTGAAGTGGAAACACCTGTTCTTCACAACGAAGCTGGTGGTGCTTCTGCCCGTCCATTTATCACCCACCACAATGCCCAAAACATTGACATGGTGCTTCGTATCGCGACTGAGCTTCACTTGAAACGCCTTATCGTTGGCGGTATGGAGCGTGTCTATGAAATCGGCCGTATCTTCCGTAATGAAGGAATGGACGCTACTCATAACCCTGAATTTACTTCTATCGAAGTCTACCAAGCTTATGCTGACTTCCAAGACATCATGGACTTGACTGAAGGTATTATCCAACACGCTGCTAAATCAGTTAAGGGCGATGGTCCAGTCAACTACCAAGGTACTGAAATCAAAATCAATGAACCATTTAAACGTGTTCACATGGTGGATGCTATCAAAGACATTACTGGTGTAGATTTCTGGCAAGACATGACTTTGGAAGAAGCTAAAGCTATCGCTGCTGAGAAGAAAGTTCCAGTTGAGAAACACTATACTGAAGTTGGTCACATTATCAATGCCTTCTTTGAAGAGTTTGTTGAAGAAACCTTGATCCAACCAACCTTTGTCTATGGACATCCAGTAGCTGTATCTCCACTGGCTAAGAAGAATCCTGAAGACCAACGCTTTACTGACCGTTTCGAGCTCTTCATCATGACTAAGGAGTACGGTAATGCCTTTACTGAGCTAAACGACCCAATCGACCAACTTAGTCGTTTTGAAGCCCAAGCCAAAGCCAAAGAACTTGGTGATGATGAAGCAACAGGTATCGACTACGACTACATCGAAGCCCTTGAATATGGTATGCCACCAACAGGTGGTTTGGGAATCGGTATCGACCGTCTCTGCATGCTCCTCACTGATACAACTACTATCCGTGACGTATTGCTCTTTCCAACAATGAAATAAGCACTTATCCTCTGGCTCTTGCCAGAGGTTTTTTGATGCAAAAAGAGACTGAATTTAAGGAGAAAATGAAGTATAGTGTGTTGAAGTTGAAATAGTACACTTTGATTTCTAAGACATTGTTAGAAATTGGTTTAAATTCCCTAATCAATTTGCGCATGTTTTATTTCATTTTACGATAGTACGCTGAAACTTTTCAAAAAGTACTAGAAATTGACTTGGATCCCCCAATTGATTTGTTCAGATTCACTATAAATAAAAATTAATAAGTGGGATAGGAAGTTAGCGTCACTAGGATAGTATCTTGCTTAAACAGTATATATGGGATTGATATAAGTCCCTAGGCCCTATTAGAGGATGTTCTGGTGTCTTATTCACTTGTTTTTTATAGCATTAGTAGATAGAATCAGCAAATAAAAAAGTAGTTCAAATGCCTGGCAGCAAAAAATCTCAACGATTCACTTAATATAGACTAAAGTTTAGAGTTTAAGGAAAGTAGGGATAGTATATTGTATGAAAAAATAAGATGGTTTTTAAGCAAAACTCTTGAAAATGATTGAAAAAAGAGTTATTATAGTTGTATAGTAAAAAGCAAACGCTTACTTAATCAAGGAGGACAGTTTATGTCATACAAAACAAGCAATGCAGAAGGGCATGTAGATTTCATCAATACCTATGATTTGGAGCCCATGGCGCAAAAAGTGATCCCTAAAGCAGCCTTTGGTTATATCGCCAGTGGAGCAGAGGATACTTTTACTTTACGGGAGAACATCCGTGCTTTTAACCACAAACTCATCGTTCCGCATACGCTTTGCAATGTAGAAAATCCAAGTACAGAAATTGAATTTGCAGGTGAAAAATTGTCTTCACCAATCATTATGGCGCCTGTTGCGGCTCATAAATTGGCAAACGAACAAGGTGAAGTGGCAACTGCGCGTGGTGTGCATGAGTTCGGTTCTCTTTACACAACCAGTTCTTACTCTACTGTTGACCTTCCAGAGATTTCTGAAGCCCTCCAAGGGACACCTCATTGGTTCCAATTTTACTTTAGTAAAGATGACGGGATTAACCGCCACATCATGGACCGTGTGAAGGCTGAAGGTTATAAGGCGATTGTCTTGACGGCAGATGCTACTGTAGGGGGTAATCGTGAAGTGGATAAGCGTAATGGTTTTGTCTTCCCAGTTGGCATGCCGATTGTTGAAGAATACCTGCCAGAAGGTGCTGGTAAATCAATGGACTTTGTTTACAAATCAGCTAAACAACGCTTGTCTCCACGCGATGTAGAATTTATCGCTGAATACTCAGGACTTCCTGTGTATGTCAAGGGACCACAATGCCGTGAGGACGTTGAACGTTCGCTTGCTGCAGGAGCTTCTGGTATCTGGGTAACCAACCACGGTGGTCGTCAAATCGACGGTGGACCAGCTGCCTTCGACTCACTTCAAGAAGTAGCAGAAGCAGTTGACAAACGTGTGCCGATCGTCTTTGACTCTGGTGTTCGTCGTGGTCAACATGTCTTTAAAGCCTTGGCTTCAGGAGCAGACTTGGTAGCTATTGGTCGCCCTGTTATCTATGGTTTAGCTCTCGGTGGTAGTGTTGGTGTGCGTCAAGTCTTTGAACACTTGAATGCGGAATTGAAGACAGTCATGCAGTTGTCTGGAACTCAGACTATTGAAGATGTCAAACACTTCAAGCTCCGTCACAATCCATACAACCCAACCTTCCCAGTTGACCCACGTGACTTAAAATTGTATTGATAAAAGAGATTGCCTCCACTGAATGTGGAGGTTTTTCTTCGTGTATTGGAAGAATAAATCGCTATCAAAAACTATATAAAGATATTTTTCGGTCAAATATCTTGCTAGAGCTTTCATTTTTTGCTATACTGGTGCAGTAATTAAATAATAAAGACATTTGGGGTGCTTTAGGCTGAGATGATACCCATTGAACCTGCTACAGTTAAGACTGGCGAAGGGAAATGTGAAACGTTTTTTCGTATGGCGAAATGAACGATCAAATCTTGTAAGTCAACTCTAATTCTTGATTGTAATTGGAGTTTTTTTGTTTATATAAAACTGGATAGGTTTGTTTAGGTAGCTCTCTGCAAATGCCCTAGATTTTCTTTAAAAGGGTCAAGTGAAACTAGGATTTTGCTTGGTATTTTATTGATTACTAAGGAGTAAAGAGAGGAAAAATAAATATGGAAACACAGGTTTATGCATTTGAGCCAGGTTTGACTGTTGGAGAATTATTAAAAAATAGTCAGAAGGATTGGCAGGCTGCAATCAATCATCGTTTTGTCAAGGAACTTTTTGCAGGGACAATTAAGAATAAGGTCTTAAAAGACTACCTAATTCAAGATTATCACTTCTTTGATGCCTTCTTATCCATGCTGGGTGCCTGCGTAGCCCACGCAGACCAGATTGAATCCAAGCTTCGTTTTGCCAAGCAACTAGGCTTTCTTGAAGCAGATGAAGACGGTTATTTCCAAAAGGCTTTCAAAGAGTTAAAAGTATCTGAGAATGACTATCTGGAAGTGAGCTTGCACCCTGTAACAAAAGCCTTTCAGGATCTGATGTATTCGGCAGTGGCTTCATCAGACTATGCTCATCTTTTGGTCATGCTGGTCATTGCAGAAGGTCTCTATTTAGACTGGGGTTCTAAAGATTTGGCTCTACCTGAAGCCTATATTCATTCGGAATGGATCAATCTCCACAGAGGTCCTTTCTTTGCAGAGTGGGTTCAATTTCTGGTTGACGAACTCAATCGTGTCGGGAAAGGTCGAGAAGATTTGACAGAACTTCAGCAACGCTGGAATCAAGCGGTCGCTTTAGAATTAGCCTTTTTTGATATTGGTTATGACGCCTAGAGAAAGTTTAGGATATTTACAAATTTGATGAGGTAAATCATTCAATGTAAATGAAAAAAATTTCTTAACAAAAGATAGAGATAAATCGAAATCAGTATATCGTATAAAGTGAAAAGGAAGGATTTCAATATGACAAGTTTAAAATTATTAAAAGAAAAAGCACCTTTGGTCATTTGCATAACCAATGATGTAGTAAAAAATTTCACAGCAAATGGATTAGTAGCACTGGGTGCCTCACCAGCTATGAGCGAGTACCCAGCAGACTTAGAAGATCTATTAAAATATGCTGGAGGATTATTGATTAACATTGGGACTTTAACGGATGATAATTGGAAATTATACCAAGCTGCTCTGAAAATTGCAGAGAAATATAATGTCCCAGCAGTTTTAGATCCTGTAGCCTGTGGAGCAGGAGAATATAGAAAAAAAGTAGCAGATGATTTAATCAACAATTACAAACTAGCTGCGATTAGGGGGAATGCTGGAGAGATTGCTTCTTTAGTAGGGATAAATGTGGCATCTAAAGGAGTAGATAGTGCTGGTGTGGATAATATTGATGAGATTGCTCTAGCAGCCAACGCTAAGTTTCATATTCCAATAGTAGTGACTGGAGAAGTTGATGCGATTGCTGTTAATGGAGAAGTGGTAACGATTCATAATGGTAGTGCCATGATGCCAAAAGTCATTGGGACAGGATGTTTATTAGGGGCAGTGGTAGCAAGCTTTATCGGACTAGAAAAAGGTCAAGAATTGAAATCATTAGAAACAGCAATGTTGGTTTACAATATCGCTGGAGAAATGGCAGAAAAACGTCCAAATGGACATCTTCCTGGAACATTTAAAGTTGAATTTATGAATGCCTTATACGAGATTTCAGATGAAGATGTAAAGGAATTCAAAAGAGTGAAGTAAAATGTTTCATAAAGAATTACTAAAACTATATTTTATTTGTGGAACGACTACTTGCCAAGGAAAAGATCTATATAGAGTCGTTGAGGAAGCCTTAAAAGGTGGTATAACCTTATTTCAATTTCGTGAAAAAGGTGAGGGAGCCCTGGAAGGTAAAGAAAAAGTTAAATTAGCAATTAAACTACAGGATCTTTGTAAAAAATACAATGTTCCGTTTATTGTTAATGATGATATTGATTTGGCGATGGAAATTGACGCTGATGGCGTACATGTAGGACAAGATGACCTTGGAGTTGATGAAATTAGAAAATTGATGCCAGATAAAATAATTGGTCTTTCTATAAAAAACGAGAAAGAATTTCAACAGTCAAAAGTTGAATATGTAGATTATGTTGGTGTTGGTCCTGTATTTGATACCCAGTCAAAAGATGATGCTGGTGGCGCTATAGGTTATGAAGGTCTTAAATTGATGAGAAAACTATTGCCACAAATGCCCTTAGTTGCAATTGGTGGGATACAGACGCAACATATTAAAGACATTATGAAGACCAATGTTGACGGTGTTTCAATCATTTCAGCAATATCGTATGCAAAAAATATAGAAAAAACTGTTCGAGAAATGAGTGAACAATAGGTATCTATCCTTGGATTCTAAGTAAGTGGAAGTTTTCCTTTTCTAAAAAGATATGTCCAGATTCAGTTTAAATAGCTAATCTATCAAACAAGACATTTGGTTTTTGCAAAAGAAAGATCTGCTGTCTTTGTGAGTGCAAGGCTGTATTTCCAGTTCAATTTCTTGAACTAGTATAAAATGTGTGTTATAATAATCATACAATTAAATAATAAAGACATTTGGGGTGCTTTAGGCTGAGATGATACCCATTGAACCTGATACAGTTAAGACTGGCGAAGGGAAATGTGAAAAGTTTTTTTCGTATGTCGAAAAGAACGGTCTAATCTTGTAAGCTAAACTCTAATTCCTATCTGTAATTAGAGTTTTTTCTTTTACGAAACTGGATGAGGGTGATACAAAGCATTTAGGTAGGTCTCCTTGAATGCCCCACTTTTCTTTAAAAAGGAGTTTTTTATGTTGAAAAAATGGCAGTTAAAAGATGTTATCTTACTTGCTTTCTTGTCTATCTTTTTTGGTGGCGTTTTTGTGGGATCTGGCTATCTGTTTGATATCCTCACTCTGATTTTAGCACCTATTGGTTTACAGGCCTTTGCCAATGAAATCCTCTTTGGTCTCTGGTGTATGGCTGCGCCCATTGCTGCCATCTTTGTTCCAAGAGTGGGAAGCGCCACGATTGGTGAAGTGCTAGCTGCGCTTGCTGAAGTCCTTTATGGTAGCCAATTCGGTCTAGGCGCTCTTTTGTCCGGCTTGGTTCAAGGTTTGGGGAGTGAACTTGGTTTTATCGTAACCAAGAATCGCTATGAAAGTTGGCTCTCTCTAACTGCTAATAGTATTGGGATTACGCTTGTTAGCTTTGTCTATGAGTACATTAAGTTAGGTTACTACGCCTTTTCACTTCCTTTTGTCCTTTCCTTGCTTGTAGTACGTTTTATTTCCGTCTTTTTCTTCTGTACCATCTTGGTTCGTGCCATTGTCAAACTTTATCATCAGTTTGCAGCTGGAGGAAAAGCATAGATGGGTCTGGAATTACGGGAGATTCAGTCCCCAATTTTTTCGGAACCGATTGATTTTACTTTTCATGTACAAGCATTTACCTTGTTAGTTGGGAGCAGTGGTTCAGGAAAATCGAGTCTCTTTCAAATGATTGCCCAAGTCAGTTCTCTTCCCTATAGCGGTCAAGTCCTGATAAATGGGAGCGAGGTCAGTCAGCTTTCTATCATCGAACGTATCCAGACGGTTGGGATTCTATTTCAAAATCCCAATCATCAATTTACCATGGAGAACTTGTTTGAGGAGCTGGTTTTTACCTTGGAAAATATTGGGCATCCCGTTCAGGAAATTGATTCAAAAATAGCAGAGGTAGTCCAGCAATGTCGCTGCAAGGACATCTTGCACCGTCCCATCCATCACTTATCAGGTGGAGAAAAGCAAAAGACGGCCTTGGCTGTTCTCTTTGCTATGAATCCTAGGGTCTATCTATTGGATGAACCTTTTGCTTCCATTGACCGCAAGAGTAGGATAGAGATATTGGAGATTCTAAAAGAGTTGGTCTCTAAGGGGAAGACAGTTATTTTGTGCGACCATGATTTAACGGACTATGAAGCCTATATAGACCATATGGTAGAGCTAAGAGACGGACAACTAAGGGAAGTGTTTCAAATCCCTTCCTCTGAGATGACACAGGTTACTTCAAAGGAAGTTGCTTCTAGCCCGGAACTATTCCATATGGATCGAACGACTTGTGAGCTTGGTAATCGCCCCCTCTTTTCGATTGTGAATTTTACATTTTACCAAGGAATTTCCTGTATTTTGGGTGATAATGGTGTTGGGAAATCAACTCTCTTTCGCTCCATTCTTCAATTTCAAAAGTATAAGGGGCGCATTACTTGGAAGGGGACAGTCCTGAAAAAGAAAAAGAGTTTGTACCGTGACCTGACGGGTGTTGTTCAGGAAGCTGAGAAACAGTTTATCCGAGTCAGTCTGCGAGAGGAACTTCAATTAGATGGACCTGATTCTGAAAGAAATCAGCGAATTTTCCAAGCTTTACAATATTTTGATCTGGAGCAGGCTCTTGATAAGAGTCCCTATCAATTAAGTGGTGGCCAGCAAAAGATTTTTCAGCTCTTGACCATCTTGATCAGCAAGGCTTCTGTGATTTTGCTAGATGAACCTTTTGCTGGTTTGGATGATAGAGCCTGCCATTATTTTTGTCAGTGGATTGTGGAGGAGAGCAATCAAGGAAGAAGTTTTCTGATCATTAGCCATCGTTTGGATCCCTTGATCTCTGTGGTTGATTATTGGATTGAGATGACTAGTCAGGGGCTCAGTCATGTGAAAGAAGTGACCATTACCAAACCTCTCCCATCTCTGAACAATGATACTCAAGGGGAGGTGAGATAGTATGGTCAAAGTAGCAACCCAGACACCGATTATCAGTCTCTTTTTGCTGATTTTATCCTTGGAAACATCTTTTATTCCTTCGATTGCTCTTAATCTTTCGGTAGTCGCATTTTGTATTCTCTTTATGCTCTATTACCGTCGATTTAAAGTATTGGCTTGGATGATTCTGCTTGCCATTTTGCCATCCTTTGCCAACTACTGGGCAGTTCATTTGCATGGTGATGTTTCCCAAGCAGTTATACTTGGTACCAGAGCTTTTGTGACCGTTTGTATCGGCCTTGTCTTTGTTTCCTCTATTTCCCTAAAAGAGCTTCTTTTATACTTGGCTCAAAAGGGGTTATCACGGTCATGGGCCTATGCCTTGATTGTGGTATTCAATTCCTTTCCCCTTATCCAGAAAGAAATCAAGTCCCTAAAGGAAGCTTGCTTATTACGCGGTCAAGAACTACATTTTTGGTCGCCCTTGATTTACAGTAAGGTTTTGATGACGGTCTTTAGATGGCGCCATCTTTACCTGAGAGCTCTATCGGCGCATGGATATGACGAACATGCACAGGTGAAGAATAGCTACCGGACTTTTTATATTCCTCAAAGGACAATATTCATCTACCTGCTGTTCTTTTTATTGCTTCAAACCAGTCTATTTTTATAAAGGAGTTATTATGGAATTTACAGATATTGCGATGGAATTATCTAAGGAAGCTTGGCAGGCTTCCTTTCATCATCCCTTTATTTTACAATTACAAGAGGGAAATTTAGAACCTGCCATTTTCCGATATTACCTGATTCAGGATGCCTACTATCTGAAGGCCTTCTCAGAAATCTATCACCTTTTGGCTGATAAGACTTCAAACCAAGAGATGAAAAGACTCTTGAAACAAAATGCTCAGAGTCTAGTGGAGGGTGAGTTATTTATCCGCCAACAATTTTTCAAGGAATTGGAAATCAGCGATCAGGAAATGGAGCAACATCCAATCGCTCCAACCTGTTATCATTACATTTCTCACATTTATCGGCAATTTGCAGAGCCAAACTTGGGCATTGCCTTTGCAAGTTTGCTACCTTGTCCTTGGTTATACCATGATATAGGCAAATCACTTAATCTTAAACCATCACCAAATCCTCTCTACCAACAATGGATTGAAACGTATACTACGGATGAGTTAGAGCAACAGATCAGAGAGGAAGAAGCTTTGGTCAATCAACTCTATCGAGAAAGTGACGAGACAGACAAGAAAAAAATGCTAGATGCCTTCCACATCAGTGTTCATATGGAAGCCAAGTTTTGGGAAATGGCCTACCAACACCAGACATGGAAGAGCGATTTACAGTCTTTAGAAAAAGGAGAAGAATAGAAGCATGAGAAAGCACCAATTACAAGTTCACAAATTAACCATTTTATCTATGATGATTGCCCTTGATGTAGTCCTTACGCCTATCTTTCGGATTGAGGGAATGGCACCGATGTCCAGTGTAGTCAATATTCTAGCGGGAATCATGATGGGACCTGTTTATGCTTTGGTTATGGCTACAGTGACAGCCTTTATCCGTATGACGACTCAAGGGATTCCGCCTTTAGCTCTCACAGGAGCGACTTTTGGAGCCCTTCTAGCAGGTCTCTTTTATAAGTATGGTCGAAAATTTTATTTTTCTGCCTTGGGAGAAATTTTGGGAACAGGTATTATTGGTTCTATTGTTTCCTATCCTGTTATGGTACTCTTTACAGGATCAGCTGCTAAGCTTAGCTGGTTTATCTACACTCCTCGATTTTTCGGAGCAACCTTGATTGGTACAGCGATTTCCTTTATTGCCTTTCGATTTTTAATCAAGCAGGAATTCTTTAAAAAAGTGCAGGGATATTTTTTTGATGAAAGGATAGACTGATGCAGGAATTGACAAATCCTTTTCCTATAGGCTCTAGTTCCCTCATTCACTGTATTACCAATGAGATTTCTTGTGAGATGCTAGCAAATGGGATTTTGGCTCTGGGATGCAAACCTGTCATGGCAGATGACCCCCGTGAGGTTCTTGATTTTACTAAGCAAAGCCAGGCATTCTTCATCAATTTGGGGCATTTGTCAGCTGAGAAGGAAAAAGCAATCCGTATGGCAGCTTCTTATGCAACTCAAGTTTCTCTCCCAATGGTAGTAGATGCGGTTGGCGTAACGGCTTCATCCATTCGTAAGAGCTTAGTTAAAGACCTTTTAGACTATAGACCCACGGTCCTTAAAGGAAACATGTCAGAAATTCGAAGTCTTGTTGGCTTAAAGCACCACGGCGTTGGTGTCGATGCGAGTGCTAAAGACCAAGAAACTGAGGATTTACTTCAAGTCTTGAAAGACTGGTGTCAGACCTATCCTGGTATGTCTTTCTTAGTTACTGGCCCCAAGGACCTCATCGTTTCGAAGAATCAGGTCGCTGTACTGGGAAATGGCTGTGCAGAATTAGACTGGATAACAGGGACAGGAGACTTGGTTGGAGCTTTAACAGCTGTTTTTCTCAGCCAAGAAAAGACTGCCTTTGAAGCTTCTTGCTTAGCAGTCTCTTATCTCAATATCGCTGCTGAGAGAATAGTTGTTCAAGGAATGGGATTGGAAGAATTTCGTTACCGAGTACTCAATCAGCTTTCGCTTCTAAGAAGAGATAAAAACTGGTTAGATGCCATCAAAGGAGATGTTTATGAATAGAGAAGCACTTAGACTATATCTGGTAACCAATCGCTATCAAGATTCCGTGGAAAGCTTTATTGAAAAGGTTGAGACGGCCTGCCGTTCAGGGGTTACCATAGTCCAATTACGAGAAAAAAATCTCACAACCAATCAATATTATCAACTGGCAAAACAAGTCAAGGAAATAACAGATGATTATCAGGTACCCTTGATCATCGATGATCGGTTGGATGTTTGTCTTGCGGTTGATGCTGCTGGTCTGCATATCGGAGACGATGAACTACCAGTTTCGGTTGCCCGACAAGTCTTGGGACCTGAAAAAATCCTCGGTGTAACTGCTAAAACAATAAAAAGAGCTCTGGAAGCAGAAACATCAGGTGCAGATTACTTGGGGACAGGAGCCATTTTCCCAACCACCACCAAGGAAAATGCGCCCATTACTCTGATATCGACCTTGAAAACAATTTGCCAAACGGTTGACATTCCAGTAGTTGCTATCGGAGGCTTGACTTCAGAGAACATTGACCAACTTATGGGCACGGGCATAGCTGGAGTAGCTGTAGTGCGTGATTTGATGCAGGCAGAAGATATAGAGGCAAAAACGCAAGTCTTTTTAACAAAGTTGCATGACATTATTTCCTAACTAATACTCAATGAAAATCAAAGAGCAAACTAGGAAGCTAGTCGCAGGTTGCTCAAAGCCCTGCCTTGAGGTTTTAGATAAGACTGACGAAGTCCGTTCAAAACAGTGTTTTGAGGTTGCAGATGGAAACTGACGTAGTTTGAAGAGATTTTCGAAGAGTATAAAAACTCTCTAATTCCCTTAAAGTGGGAACTAGAGAGTTTTTTTCTTAATCTTTAAAAGTTGTATGGTTGACTGGGCCAGAACCATGACCAAGTTGAGGAGCGTCTTGAATAGCTTTTGTGATAAAGGCCTTGGCCTTATCAACTGCCTGATAAAGGCTTTTTCCCTTGGCTAGTTCAGCCGTAATGACTGCAGCAAAGGTACATCCAGTACCATGGGTGTGACAGGTTTGAATTCGTGGACTTTCCCAGACAAATTGCTCATCCTTGGTAAAGAGGAAATCCTTGGCACCACCTTCGAGATGGCCGCCTTTGATAACAACAGACTGAGGACCAAACTCTTTTAAAATCAGGTGACCGGCACGCTGCATGTCTTCGGGGTCATGGATTGAAAAACCAACAATCTCTTCTGCCTCAGGAAGATTTGGCGTAATAATCGTTGCTAGAGGTAGTAAGTTTGTTTTGAGATAGTCTCTAGCACTTGAGTCGATCAAGGCATCTCCACTAGTCGCTACCATAACTGGATCTAAAACATAGGGACAATCCAGCTTTTTAAGATAGGGCTGGATGATTTCCATAATTTCGGTAGTTGCCAACATTCCAGTTTTTACAGCCTGAGGTGGAATATCCGAAAAGACACTGTCCAATTGGGCTTTCAACATTTGAGGAGAAACGTGCTCGATTAATTGAACGCCTCTGGTATTTTGAGCGACAAGACTGGTCACAACGGCCATTCCATAGACATCTCTCGCTTGGAATGACTTTAAATCAGCCATAATGCCAGCACCGCCACTTGGGTCAGTTCCTGCAATGGTCAAAGCAACGGGTAAATAAGTCATCTAAAACCTCCCAACCAACTGAAGTTTGTATTCTTAAGAACAAGCTAATCTGTTTCAGGAAGGCAATAGAAGACTGCTAGTCCCCATTATCATTTCCACTTCCATCAGCTAGCATTACCTAGATTGAGTCAAAGGGTCTAACAGTTGTTAATCTCAGCTTTACGCACCCCTAGTGGTTGTTTTCTTTTTTCTTTAGTATAGCATATTTTTATTGTTTATATAGTAATATTTGACTGCAAATCGCTTTTCAAATGATTAAAATCCTATTTTTCGACAAAAAGATTGATTTTATGATTGACGAATGTAGATTTTGATAGTATACTAATAACTGTAATCGACAAACGTAGATTTAGGAGGTGTGATTATGCAGATTTCAGATGCAGAATGGCAGGTCATGAAGATTATTTGGATGCAAGGAGAGCAGACCAGTACGGATTTAATCAGGGTTCTGGCGGAGCGGTTCGACTGGTCCAAGTCAACCATTCAAACTCTTTTGGCTCGTTTGGTTGAGAAAGAGTGTTTGACTCGGAAAAAAGAAGGCAAGTCTTTTGTTTATTCAGCCCTTTTAACTTTGGACCAAAGTCGGGATTTACTTGTCCAAGACATCAAGGACAAGGTTTGTTCCCGTAGGATTAAGAACTTGTTGGCTGATTTGATTGCTGAATGTGATTTTACTTTGGCTGACTTAGAAGACTTGGAAGCTGTGATTTCTAAGAAGAAATCAAGTGCTGTAACAGAAGTAAAATGTAATTGTATGTAAAGGAGACGTCATGTTAAATAGTATTGTAACCATTATTTGTATTGCCCTTATCGCGTTTATCTTGTTTTGGTTTTTCAAAAAGCCTGAAAAATCTGGACAAAAGGCCCAGCAAAAAAAGGGCTACCAAGAGATTCGAGTGGAAGTCATGGGAGGCTACACTCCTGAGTTGATTATCCTCAAGAAATCAGTGCCAGCCCGCATTGTCTTTGACCGTAAGGACCCGTCACCCTGTCTGGACCAAATTGTTTTTCCAGACTTTGGTGTACATGCGGACCTGCCAATGGGTGAAGAGTATGTAGTGGAAATCACGCCTGAGCAGGCTGGAGAGTATGGTTTCTCTTGTGGCATGAATATGATGCACGGTAAGATGATTGTAGAATAGGAGAATGATATGACTGAAATTGTAAAAGCAAGTCTTGAAAATGGTGTTCAAAAAATCCGTATCACGGCAGACAAAGGCTATCATCCAGCCCACATTCAACTGCAAAAAGGAGTTCCTGCTGAGATCACCTTTCACCGTGTGACACCTTCAAACTGTTATAAGGAAATTCTGTTTGAAGAAGAAGGCATCTTAGAACCAATCGGCGTAGATGAGGAGAAAGTCATTCGTTTTACACCTCAAGAATTAGGCCAACATGAATTTTCTTGTGGTATGAAGATGCAAAAGGGGAGTTATACAGTTGTTGAGAAGACTCGAAAATCTCTATCACTTTTACAGCGTTTTTGGATTACTAGTATCTTTACTGTGCCTCTTGTGATTCTCATGATTGGGATGTCGACAGGAGGAATTAGTCACCAAGTCATGCGTTGGGGAACCTTTTTAGCCACAACACCGATTATGCTAGTAGCAGGTGGTCCTTATATCCAGAGTGCTTGGGCTAGTTTTAAAAAGCACAATGCCAACATGGATACCTTGGTTGCTCTGGGAACCCTAGTGGCCTATTTCTATAGCTTAGTTGCCCTCTTCGCTGGTCTCCCCGTTTACTTTGAAAGTGCTGCATTTATCTTCTTCTTCGTTCTTATGGGAGCCGTTTTTGAGGAGAAAATGCGGAAAAATACTTCCCAAGCTGTGGAGAAATTGCTGGACTTGCAGGCTAAAACAGCAGAAGTCTTGCGTGAGGATAGCTATGTCCAAGTTCCTTTGGACCAAGTCAAGGTAGGAGACCTGATTCGAGTGCGTCCCGGTGAAAAGATTGCTGTTGATGGTGTCGTAGTAGAAGGTATCTCTAGTATTGATGAGTCTATGGTGACAGGTGAGAGTCTGCCTGTGGACAAGACAGTTGGAGATATTGTGATTGGTTCAACCATCAATAATAGTGGAACGCTTGTTTTTAGGGCAGAAAAAGTTGGTTCAGAGACAGTTTTGGCTCAGATTGTCGATTTTGTGAAGAAAGCTCAGACCAGTCGTGCGCCGATTCAGGACTTGACGGATAAGATTTCAGGCATTTTTGTCCCAGCAGTTGTCATTTTAGGGATTGTGACCTTTTGGATTTGGTTCGTCTTGCTCAGGGATAGTGTAGTCGTGCTTGGAGCGAGTTTTGTCTCTTCTCTTCTCTATGGGGTGGCGGTTTTGATTATCGCCTGTCCTTGTGCCTTGGGGCTCGCAACACCGACAGCCCTTATGGTGGGGACAGGACGCAGTGCCAAGATGGGAGTTCTCCTCAAAAATGGAATGGTTCTACAGGAAATCCAGAAAGTCCAAACTATTGTCTTTGATAAGACTGGAACTTTGACGGAAGGGAAGCCTGTGGTAACAGATATCATCGGCGACGAAGTAGAAGTGCTTGGATTAGCAGCCTCCTTGGAAGAAGCTTCTCAACACCCACTGGCTGAAGCCATTGTGAAACGAGCGAGTGAAGCTGGACTTGAGTTACAAACTGTTGAAAATTTCCAAGCCTTGCACGGAAAAGGTGTCTCAGGGCAAATCAATGGAAAACAAGTTCTGCTTGGAAATGCTAAAATGCTGGATGGCATGGATATTTCTAGCATTTATCAAGAAAAACTAGAAGAACTGGAAAAAGAAGCTAATACAGTTGTGTTCTTGGCTGTTGAGAATGAAATCAAAGGCTTACTTGCTCTGCAAGATATTCCTAAGGAAAATGCTAAGCTTGCCATCAGTCAGCTAAAAAAACGTGGTCTTAAAACAGTCATGCTGACAGGAGACAATGCTGGTGTGGCGCGTGCGATTGCGGATCAGATTGGAATCGAAGAGGTCATTGCAGGTGTTTTGCCAGAAGAAAAAGCCCATGAAATCCATAAACTACAAGCGGCTAGCAAAGTAGCCTTTGTTGGGGACGGTATCAATGATGCTCCTGCGCTCAGTGTAGCAGATGTGGGAATTGCTATGGGAGCTGGAACAGATATTGCCATAGAGTCGGCAGATTTGGTTTTGACAACCAATAACCTTTTAGGAGTGGTTCGTGCCTTTGACATGAGTAAGAAAACCTTTAATAGAATTCTGCTCAATCTTTTCTGGGCCTTTATCTACAATGTCGTTGGAATTCCGATAGCAGCAGGAGTCTTTTCAGGTGTTGGACTGGCCCTCAATCCAGAACTAGCAGGTCTAGCTATGGCCTTTAGTTCTGTATCTGTTTTGACCAGTTCTCTTCTGTTAAACTTTACTAAAATAGACTAAAAGTAATGACTGGATTTCTTTGTTATAAAACAGGAGTGACAGCACTTTCAAAACTGTATTAGAATAGAGAATAGAGAGTTTTGAGCAGATTTTTAGAAAAGTCAACATAAATATGATACAGTGGAATAGTAAAAGTTTGGAGAACGTTTCCAATTCTATGTAATCGTATTCTCCAAATCTAAAAAAATTGAAGGAGAGTTATCACTATGACTCAAGGGAAAATTACTGCATCTGCAGCAATGCTTAACGTATTGAAAACATGGGGCGTAGACACAATCTACGGTATCCCATCAGGAACACTCAGCTCATTGATGGACGCTTTGGCTGAAGAAAAAGATATCCGCTTCTTGCAAGTTCGCCACGAAGAAACAGGTGCTCTTGCAGCGGTTATGCAAGCTAAATTCGGTGGCTCAATCGGGGTTGCAGTTGGTTCAGGTGGTCCAGGTGCGACTCACTTGATTAACGGTGTTTACGATGCAGCTATGGATAACACTCCATTCCTAGCGATCCTTGGATCACGTCCAGTTAACGAACTCAACATGGATGCTTTCCAAGAATTGAACCAAAACCCAATGTACAACGGTATCGCTGTATACAACAAACGTGTAGCTTACGCTGAGCAATTGCCAAAAGTTATTGACGAAGCTTGCCGTGCTGCAGTTTCTAAAAAAGGTCCAGCTGTTGTTGAAATCCCAGTAAACTTTGGTTTCCAAGAAATCGACGAAAACTCATACTATGGATCAGGTTCATACGAGCGTTCATTCATTGCTCCTGCCTTGAACGAAGTTGAAATCGACAAAGCTGTTGAAATCTTGAACAACGCTGAACGTCCAGTTATCTATGCTGGTTACGGTGGTGTTAAAGCTGGTGAAGTGATTACTGAATTGTCACGTAAAATCAAAGCACCAATCATCACAACTGGTAAAAACTTTGAAGCCTTTGAATGGAACTATGAAGGTTTGACAGGTTCTGCTTACCGTGTTGGTTGGAAACCAGCCAACGAAGTGGTCTTTGAAGCAGACACAGTTCTTTTCCTTGGTTCAAACTTCCCATTTGCTGAAGTTTACGAAGCATTCAAGAACACTGAAAAATTCATCCAAGTTGATATTGACCCTTACAAACTTGGTAAACGTCACGCCCTTGACGCTTCAATCCTTGGTGACGCAGGTCAAGCAGCTAAAGCTATCCTTGACAAAGTGAATCCAGTTGAATCTACTCCATGGTGGCGTGCAAACGTTAAGAACAACCAAAACTGGCGTGATTACATGAACAAACTCGAAGGTAAAACTGAGGGTGAATTGCAATTGTACCAAGTTTACAATGCAATCAACAAACATGCTGATCAAGATGCTATCTACTCAATCGACGTAGGTGACACTACTCAAACATCTACTCGTCACCTTCACATGACACCTAAGAACATGTGGCGTACATCTCCACTCTTTGCGACAATGGGTATTGCCCTTCCTGGTGGTATCGCTGCTAAGAAAGACAATCCAGATCGCCAAGTATGGAACATCATGGGTGATGGTGCATTCAACATGTGCTACCCAGACGTTATCACAAACGTTCAATACGACCTTCCAGTTATCAACGTTGTCTTCTCAAATGGTAAATATGCCTTCATCAAGGACAAATACGAAGACACAAACAAACACTTGTTTGGTTGTGACTTCTCTAATGCTGACTATGCGAAAATCGCTGAAGCGCAAGGAGCTGTTGGATTTACAGTTGACCGTATCGAAGACATCGATGCAGTTGTCGCAGAAGCTGTTAAATTGAACAAAGAAGGTAAAACTGTTGTGATCGATGCTCGCATCACTCCACACCGTCCACTTCCAGTAGAAGTACTTGAGTTGGATCCAAAACAACACTCAGAAGAAGCAATCAAAGCCTTCAAGGAAAAATACGAAGCAGAAGAACTCGTACCATTCCGTCTCTTCTTGGAAGAAGAAGGATTGCAATCACGCGCAATTAAATAATTTCTCTCGCCGAAAATCAAAGATAAATTTATAGACTTCTTTATTAGCTTACTGCCGACGATTCCATCATTGAAACCATAAATTTCAATGATGGAATCTAGTGTGGAGCCTAGAAAAAGTCCCAAAGGATTTTTCGTAGTTTGATGAGCAAATATTTGCCATCAAACTTGGTTTCACCTTGTTTATTCTTTGATTTTCATAGAGAGAAACTTGAAAAGATCGGAGCAATCCGGTCTTTTTATGGAGAATAGTAAATGAATTTAAATCAATTAGATATTATCGTTTCAGATGTTCCCCAAGTCTGTGCTGACTTGGAGCGTATTTTGGATAAAAAGTCCGATTATGTTGATGACAGTTTTGCTCAGTTTACGATTGGCAGTCACTGTCTGATGTTGTCCCAAAATCATTTGATTCCTTTGGAAGATTTTCAGTCAGGAATCATTCTTCATATCGAGGTTGAGGATCTAAATCAGAATTACCAACGTTTAAAAGAGATTGGTGTCGGGATTTTACACGGTATTTGTGAAACGGATTGGGGAACAGAGTCCTTATTAGTTAAAGGTCCTGCTGGTCTAGTGATTGATTTTTATCGTATGAAATAAGGCGCTTAGTCATTTGAAGATAACCTTAACCATTCTTAAAACAGAAATTGAGAATATGAACTATTGAAAGATCGGAGCAATCCGGTCTTTTTAATATAAAGAAATTGCATATAAATAGTTGACAGCGTTTTCCTAAAATTTTATAATAAAAATATAAAAGCAGAAAATAAGATTGATATGGAAAGGAGAAGTATGATTAAACAGCTGTAGTAAGTGAATTTTCTTATTTCACTGGAACTTGGGATTGAAATATCTCCATGAATAGATAGAGAGCAACCTTTTTAAATATTGTAGAAAGGAGTAGTCTATGTATAACATACTAAAACGAAGCCTTGCAACTTTTTCCTTTGTTTTAATTGCTTTTGTTAGCCTTTTCTTTATTAGCCAATATAAAAGTGAAATGTTGGGTGGATACAGTAAGATGATTTCTGTAGAGAAATCTACTACTACCATTAAGAAGGATTTAGAAGAGATTGCAAAAGATAAACAGAGTGTTTTAGCTCGTAGGATTGTTTCTGTAAAGGATAATGTTAGGGGAAAGACAGAAAATACCTATATACCAATTGGAGGTGAACTACCTGTAGATTTACCATTACAACAAGATCAAAACCTAATCCAAAATGCATCTGATGATACCTTATATTTGATTGTAAGAGGAAACTTAAGTGCACAGGAACTAGCACAAACTTTAAACCAAAAAGGACATCAAGCAATTGTTGAACAATCAAGTTCTGGTTTGACTTTGTTAAAGGTATTTTTGACTTATCCTCAATCGATTACTTTTACATTAGTTTTGATAATTGCTTTTGGGACTCTGACACTAGCTGACTACATAGCCAAACTGCGTTCTGTAAGTATAGAACGATTGTCAGGTAGAGGGAAATATCAAATTGCTTTGAGAAATATTAGCAAAGATAGCATTTTCTTAATATTGATAGCAAGTATAGTTTATTTAGCGACAGTTTTATTCTTATTCTCTACTAGAACTGTAAACATTTTGTCCTTAAGTCTAGTATTTTATCCTTTGCTTTCTTGGTTATTTCTTTTACTTTTTTTAAATTTCTTTTTATCAAATATTTTTTACCATATTTTACAAAAGCAAGCTCTTAATCTATCCATAAAAGGTAAGGCACCTTTGCATCTTGTGTTCATTTTGGTTATTTTGACGCAGTTACTATCTCTTTTAATCGTGATGTATAGCGTTTATGGTGTTGTTAACTTAAATCAACAATTGTCAACATTACAAGTGGGACGAGATGAATGGAGTAAGCATTCTAATTATTTTGCTACTAATGAATTATATACTGGAGAGTCAAATAAAGACAGAGAAGCAGAAGTAGCTTTTTATTCAGAACTTAGTCAAAAAACAAATCTCCTTTATATAGATACAAATTTAGATAGAATTGCTTTTCAAAAGAATTCTTCAGCTAATTCTTATTATCCTACCCCAGATATGGTATCAAATGAAATTCGTGTGAATCGACGTTTTATTGAAACAAGTGGCATTCAGTTGAGTATGGAAGCTCAAGTATTCTTTGAACAAATGGGAGATTTTGATCGTCTCGTTTTAATACCTAAGAATCAAGAATCAAACTTTTCAGAATTACATAAGGCTTGGTTGCGATATGAACAAAAAGGCTTTGCTCCAGACGATGCTCCTGTAAAAAAGAAAGATCCTAATGAGAAAATTGAGATAGCCACTTATCAAGGCGGTGAAAATCTATTTGTTTACCCAATCTTTACTTCGGCTAATTACTTAGTGAATCAAAATGCTTTTGTTCATGAACCAATTATTACTGTGTTTGGCTCTGCTTATGAAATAGAACAATTCGCCAATTTTCTTTGGCACATTATATTTTTGATAAACCCGAGGTAGTGAAAGAATTGATTTCTAAATACAAGTTAACAGCTAGTATTGGTAGTTTTTCAAATGGAATGTATTCATTTGAAAATAGAATTCAAAAAGTAGAGACAGATAGATTTATATTATTTTTTGCGATGATGATTAGTTTTGTGAGTTCCATTTTATTGATGGTGTTACTAAACACTCTTTACCTCTATCAAGAGCGCAAAACTTATTTCATTGAGAGATTAGCAGGTAAGTCACTTTTTGAAATTCATCATGTTTATTTTTCAATTTTATCTAGTAGCTATATTTTTTGTACTTTATTGTCGGTAATATTAGGCTTTAATTTGTTTGTGATTTCTATTCCTTTGCTCTCATTGCTATTATTTACAGGAATTTTTCTTCTTCAACTGAGACAAGATAAAAAGGCTAATATTTTATATCTAAAAGGAGGTTAGTATGATTGAATTGAAAGATATTTGTAAACAATTTGATGATTATGTTATTTTTAAAGACTTTAATTATCAATTTCATGAAGGTCAGACCTATGCTTTGATAGGTGAGTCTGGAGCAGGCAAAACAACTCTTTTAAATATTATAGGTAAATTAGAAACTGTCCAAAGTGGCTCAGTAGAAGTTGATGGTAAGGACTTAAAACAAATTAAGGAAAAAATCTATTTTAAGGATTATGTAAGCTACTTATTTCAAAATTATGGTTTAATTGAGAATAAGAGTATTAAAGATAATTTAGAACTTGCATTTATTGGGAGAAAAGAAAGTAAAAAAGAACAAGAAGCTCTTATGAAAGAAGCCTTAGAGCATGTTCATTTACAATTAGATTTAAAACGTAAGATTTTTACTCTTTCAGGTGGTGAAGCGCAGCGTGTCGCAATTGCTAAAATAATGTTGAAAGATTCCCCAATAATCTTAGCAGATGAACCAACAGCCTCTCTTGATAGTAGGAATAGTCGTGAAATTATTGACCTTATTCTTGGATTACGAAATGAAAAACGTACGATTATTATTGCAACTCATGATAGTAGTGTATATGAACGAATGGATCAGGTTGTAGAAATTAGAAAGGAAAAGATATGAAAACAAAATTTAGTTTAACAACAATTTTTTTCCAAGTAATGATTTTTGGTTCTTCTCTCTTTGTAATACTGACTCAGTTTGGCTTACTGCGTCAACCTACAAAGCTAATTATACAGATGATTTGCTTACTAAGTTTGTTATCTTTAGCTATTGCGATTTGGAATTATGTACGTGAAGAAAAAGACTGAACAGATCGGAGAAATCCGGTCTGTTTCTTATTACAAGACTGTGATAGTTTACATTTTTATAATAAAAGTCTTAAATTCTTGCTTGTTTTTGTATTAAATTATAAAATAGAAAGTATAAAAGAATAAAAGAGGTTTTGAAAATGTCTGAAAAACAAATGAAAGTGTTGGGTTGGGCAGCGACCTTTATGTCTGTTATGATGTATGTGTCATATTTCCCACAAATCATGAATAATCTTGCCGGTCAAAAAGGCAACTTCATTCAACCCCTAGTCGCAGCTATCAACTGTAGTCTCTGGGTTTACTATGGTCTTTTCAAGAAGGAAAGAGATGTTCCACTTGCAGCTGCTAATGCACCAGGTATCGTTTTTGGTTTAGTAACGGCTATCACAGCTTTGATTTAAAAAGAAGACTGCTTTCAGTCTTTTTATTTTATGAAAATAGATGCTTCATTAAAGTAATTTTTGAATGAGAGTTGAGGGAAAAAGTCCAGTTACAGCTAGCTTTACGAGAGTCTTTTATGTTCGTCTCTATCAAAGAAAAAAGTATATCGTTACTATTTTTATAAAATCTTCTCCCTACTTTATAAGATGTTAAAAAGAGTTCAATTCGGACTCTTTTTTTGCTATAATGAGGGGAGAAAAATCAGACAGGAGAAGAAGATGTCAGAACCATTATTTTTACAATCAGTTATGCAAGAAAAAATCTGGGGTGGAACCAAGCTACGTGATGAGTTTGGCTACGACATCCCAAGTGAAAAAATCGGAGAATATTGGGCCATCTCAGCCCACCCAAATGGTGTCTCTAAAGTTGCCAATGGTCGCTTTGAAGGAACAGATCTAGCTACTTTATATGCAGAGCACCGTGAATTGTTTGGCAATCGTCCAGAACCTGTATTTCCACTGTTGACCAAAATCCTCGATGCCAACGACTGGCTCAGCGTCCAAGTTCACCCAGACGATGCTTACGGACTCGAGCATGAAGGCGAACTCGGAAAAACAGAATGCTGGTACATCATCGCTGCGGATGAAGGTTCAGAGATTATCTACGGTCACAATGCCAAGTCAAAAGAAGAACTTCGTCAGCAAATCGAGGACAAGAATTGGGATGACTTGTTGACAAAAGTACCAGTTAAAGCTGGAGATTTCTTCTATGTACCAAGTGGCACCATGCACGCTATCGGTGCAGGCATTTTGATTCTTGAAACCCAGCAGTCTAGCGATACCACTTACCGTGTCTATGACTTTGACCGTAAGGATGATAATGGCAACTTGCGTGAACTTCACCTTGAAAAATCTATCGATGTCTTAAATATTGGCGAGCCTGCCAATAGCCGTCCTGTGACTGTCAAAGCTGATGATTTACGCTCAACTTTACTTGTCTCTAATGATTTCTTCGCAGTTTACAAGTGGGAAATTACTGGAAAAGTTGACTTCGAAAAGACAGCTGACTACAGCTTATTCAGTGTTTTAGCTGGTCAAGGTCAACTGACTGTTGACGGAAAAAACTATCCAATCCAAAAAGGTAGTCACTTTATCCTACCAAGTGATGTTGAAGCTTGGACTCTGGAAGGGCAAGGTTTGGAATTGATTGTTAGTCATCCATAAAAAAAGAAAGGGCCTGAGTTTACTACTCAAGTCCTTTTTGATTACATAAATTGGGCGATGAAGACCACGATGATGATGATTGGAATGATGAAACGAAGAAGGAAGAGCCAGACTTGGAACAGTCCCTGTTTCCATGCTGTTTCATCGAGATGGAGTTCCTCCATTGCAAGAGCCTTTTTAAAGATATAGCCTGTAAAGAGTGAAAGGCAGAGAGCTCCAAATGGCATGAGGAGATTGGAAACCAAGAAGTCCATAGCGTCAAAGAAGGTCTTCCCAAAGATGTGAACATCCGCCATAACACCGTAAGAAAGGGCTGAAGGAATTCCAAAGACAAAGGTCAAGATTCCCAAAATGGCACTCCACATGGCACGCTTGCTGTTGTTCTGATTGGTGATATTGCCTACATTGATTTCCAGCATCACGACGGAAGAAGTGACTGTCGCAAAGAGGAAGAGCAAGAGGAAGAGGATGTAGAAAATGGTTCCAAAAGGCATCTTGTCAAAGAGTTGAGGCAAGACGATAAAGAGCAAGCTCGGTCCCCCTTCAGACTGGATATTGAAGGCTGACATGGCTGGGAAAATGGCGAGACCTGCCATGATGGATACCGAGATATTCATGGCTACAATGGAAATCCCTGACTGAACCAGATTGGTTTTCTTGTCCAAGTAAGAAGCATAGGTCAACATGGCTGTAACTCCTAGTGAGAGGGCAAAGAAAGATTGTCCCAGAGCATAGAGGAGACCAGCACTGGTCAGTTTTGAAAAGTCTGGTTTGAGGAAGTAAAGAACCCCTTCCATGGCATTTGGCAAACTGAGAGAGCGCCCGATGATGACGACAAAGATGATAAAGAGCAGGGGCATCATGACTTTCGAAGCTCTTTCAATCCCTTTTTGAACCCCACGTGATACAATGAAGATATTCAATAAGATAAAAGCAGCTTGAGCTCCTAGGGCAATGGCTGGATTGGAAATAATATCGGTAAAGAGCTGAGCATAGTCATTGGTAATGCCTAGGTGGAGAGCTTTACCGATAGCGATACCTAAATAAATGAAGACCCATCCTCCAATAACACTGTAGAAAGATAAGAGGATAAAGAGGGCAAAGGCACCAATCCAACCGATAAAGTTGTACTTACTATTCTTGCCTAGTTTTCCAAAGGTTTTGATAGCTGAGACACCAGCACTTCGGCCGAGAGCAAATTCAGCCAGCAATAGGGGGAAACCGATTAGAATAGTGGAGATGAGAAAGACCAGTAAAAAGCCACCTCCACCGTTAGCAGCAGTCATGTAAGGGAATTTCCAAACGGCTCCAAGTCCGATGGCTGAACCAGCAGATGCTAGGATGAAGCCCAGTTTAGAACCCCATTGCGATTTTTCAGACATAGTTAAACTCCTAAAATTAGTGTTACAAAAGAAAAAGCTACTGCCCTTGGCAAATAGCCTCATCAGTACTCAAAGTGAGCGTTTCTTTTGATTGATAGACTTGACTATCCTATCATGTTTTCTAAGGTCTGTCAAGAAAACCATTTTCATGTTATGATAAAGTAAAAAATTTCGCAAAAACGCTTGACTCTGACCTAAGGGGAGGGGTTATACTATCATTGTAAGGAGGAAATCATGTACCATATAAAAGAAGCTGCGCAGCTTTCGGGCGTCTCCGTCAAGACCCTGCACCACTACGATAAGATAGGACTTTTGGTTCCTTTAAAGTCGGAAAACGGCTATCGAACCTACAGTCAGGAGGATTTGGAACGCCTTCAGGTCATTCTTTATTACAAGTATCTAGGTTTTTCTTTAGAAAAAATAGCAGAGCTATTAAAGGAAGAAAGGACTGATTTATTGCCCCACTTGACCAGACAGTTGGACTATTTGACTTGAGAAAGGCAACATCTGGATACCTTGATTTCCACCTTGCAGAAAACTATTCAAGAACAAAAAGGAGAAAGAGAAATGAGCATTCAAGAGAAATTTGCTGGATTTAACTACCAAGACCATCAAAAATACCACCAAGAGGCGGTAGAGAAATATGGACAAGAAGTCATGGACCAAGCGCTGGAGCGCCAGAAAGGTCACGAAGACGAGGCTACGGCTGCCTTCAACCAAGTTTTTCAAGCCTTGTCACAAAATCTTCAAGCTGGTCTACCTGTAACAGCAACAGAAAACCAAGAAGAAGCTGCTAAACTCTTGCAAGCCATTCGTACTTATGGATTTGACTGCTCTATTGAGGTATTCGGTCATATCGGTAAAGGCTACGTCTATAACCCAGAATTTAAGGAAAACATTGACAAATTTGGATCTGGAACAGCCCAGTACACATCAGATGTGATTGCCCACTATGTCCAAAATCAGACAAAATAAAATCGGAGGAGTGATCTTCCGATTTTTTCTAAATTCAAGCACTACTTGCTTAATAATTTTTCTACTACATTTAGTTTTCGCATGGTCAAATCTACATTGAAAAGCTTTTCAAGATAGTTAGTACTGAGCTTTTTTCGTTTTGCAGTTCTAGGGAGATAGAGATAGAGACAGTGGTTACCGACACAAATTTCTTCTTCGCTGTAATCAATTTTTAATTTTTCTAAAGGGAGACTTTGAATAGCTTCTTGATAAAAAATCACGTGTACACGGTCATAAAGATAGTGTTCTCTAAACGGATTTTCTTGGACAATGTTTTTAAAAATATCCTTATTCTTAATGATTATTTTGAGATTGGCTCCAATCTTTTCCTTTATTAGAGTATGAACACGTTCTCGTATTGTTTCGAGAGCTAAGTTACTTTCAAGAATAATATTTCCACTTTGAATATAGGTTCGAACTTGTTGAAAACCAGCTTCTGTCAAGATATCTACTAGATAAGACATTTTAGGGATAGCATTTTTTCCATTAGGAGTAACTCCCCTTAACAAGATAATATGTTCCAAAGGGCTTCCTTTCTTTTGGGGTAGATTGTTCCATTGAGTAATGTATATTTAGATTAGATTTGATCCCGCAACCCAGCCAGTACAGAGGGCAGAAGTGATGTTAAAGCCACCTGTGTGGGCGTTGATATCCATGACCTCGCCAGCAAAGTGGAGGCCAGGTACCAGCTTACTTTCCAGAGTTTTAGGGTTGATTTCCTTAAGACTGACGCCACCCTTGGTAACAAAGGACTTGGCGAGGGACATTTTACCAGTCACAGGGATTTTGAGGGACTTGATAGACTGGAGCAGTTTTTCACGTTCCTTTTCAGTCAGTTGTTTGACTTTGTCAGGATAGCCTTGTACAAAAAATTCTGCCAAGCGTTCTGGTAACAAGGTTTTTAAGGCATTTTTTAGAGATTTTTCCCTATTTTCTTCTAGAAATGCAACCAAGTCCTTTTCAGAAAGTTGGGGCAAAACGTCCAGTGAGAGAACCTCCCCACCCTTTACAAAGCTAGCCATACGTAGGGCAGCAGGACCTGACAAACCAAAGTGGGTAAAGAGGAGGTCATGAGTGATGACATGTTTGCCATAGCTTAGGGTCACATCATCCAATGAAATTCCCTGCAAGGCCTTGTGTGGAAAATCTGTTAATAAAGGACTTTCAGCGGCTTCAAGTTCGGTAATGGTATGCTTAAAATGACGGGCAATCTCGTGACCAAAACCAGTCGAACCAGTCGAAGGATAAGATTTACCACCAGTTGTGACAATGAGTTTCTCACAAGTGAAGGTTTGGTCAGCTGATTTAAGGACAAACTGGTCATCTATTTTTTTAACCGAAACAATTTCTGTTTGAGTAGCAACTTGACCACCGAGCTCAGTGATTTTCTTTTCCAAGGCTTCGATAATGGTACGAGACTTGTCACTAGTAGGAAAGACGCGGCCGTGGTCTTCGACCTTAAGTTTAACCCCATTTTCTGTAAAAAAGTTAATGATGTCATGATTATCAAACTGGGAGAAGACACTGTATAAAAAGCGTCCATTTCCAGGAATTCCAGCTAGCAGGTCGTCCAAACTACCATTGTTGGTTACATTGCAACGACCACCACCAGTACCAGCTAATTTTTTTCCGAGTTTCCGATTTTTTTCGATGAGAAGAGTTTTCTGACCATAAAAGCTACTGGAAATGGTAGCCATCATGCCCGCAGGCCCTCCACCGATGACAATAGTATCAAAATGTTTCATAGATCTATTGTACCACAAAAAACAAGAGATGCTCGACATCTCTTGTTGCTAATGATCTTAGTTGATTTCATATCCCATCAACAAACCGCCATCTTCTGCATAGAAACTGCAGAGACCAGAGGTTGGTAGAATTTTAATATCCGCTTGTGGGAAGGTTTCACGGATTCGCTCTGAGAGCTGTTGACAACATTTTTCGTTATTGCGTTGGGCCATGACAATACGGCCACCAGCATATCCAGCTTTTACTAACTCATCATAGGCAGCTTGAACTGATTTCTTTGATCCCCTTGCTTTTTGTAGCAATTCGAGAGTTCCAGTTTCACTAGCTTCTCCGACCATACGAATGTTGAGAAGGCCAACGACCGTACCGATAAGCTTGCTCAAACGGCCGTTTTTTACCAAGTTATCGACCTTTGCTAGAACAAAGAGCAACTTGGTTTTTTCTTGATAGGCAGTGATAGCTTCAACCACTTCTTCAAAAGATAGACCCTGGTCAATCAAGTCATTTAATTTTTCTACGAGCAAGTCAACTTCACCGCCAGCAGACAAACTATCAATTACATGAATTTTAGTGTCAGGATGTTCTTCCAGATAAATATTCTTGGCCAGTTGCGCACTATTGTGACTACCAGAAAGAGTACCTGTGATGGTTACTAGGAAAATGTTTTTGGCACCTTCAAATGCTCGCAAATAATCATCTGGGCTTGGACAAGCTGATTTTGAAGCTTCTGCGGTTGCATACATGGTTTCCATCATTTGGTCAATATCAAGACAGGCATCATCAACAAAGACCTGATCAGCTACTTGAATGGTTAAGGGGACACTTACAAAAGTTGTGTCAATAGCTGGTGTTGCCAGTTGACGATAATCACAACCAGAGTCAGCAATAATCTTCCAAATCATAGAAATTCTCCATCTTTGTCAGTTATACATTGACAAAGGTTCTGTCTTTTTTTACAATTATATCATGAAAACCCTTGAAACAAAAGCCTTATCCGTCTGTTGTGACAAGTAGAAAGAAAATGTTATGTCTGAACGTAGAATCTCTGAAAAATCTCTTGAAAATCTCAGAAAATCAAACCAAGAATCCAATTTATTAACCAGAGAAGCCATCGAAACAGCCCTCTTGCAACTCTTGGAAAAAAAGGACTTGACCAAGATTAGTATTTCTGAATTGGTCAAACGGGCAGGCGTTTCGCGTGCGGCCTTTTACCGTAATTATGATTCCAAAGAGGAGATTTTAGAAAGCGTCTTTAAACGAACTGTCCACAATATTATGGAACAGATGCATCATTATGATTTAAAGACAGACCTTTATCTGGTCTGGGTTCACCTTTTCCGAGAAGCAAGAAAGGAAGCCAGAGTGATTCAGCTAGCCTTGGATTACCATCTGGAAAAAATCTTTGTCCAAGCCATGCAGGAATTTCTAGAAAAATACCATGGAAAATCAAAAGGTGTCAGCTCTTATCTTCATTCCTTTTGGAGTTCGGCCATCGTCTCTGTCCTTCTAAAATGGATCAAGGATGGCATGAAGGTACCTGCTGAAAAGATTGCGGATTTACGGTTACCATTTTTTAAAAAATAGAGAAAAAGGAGAAGAGAGATGACTGAAAAAAGACTAGCCTGGGATGAGTATTTTGCAGCTCAAGCCCTACTAATTGCCAATCGTTCCACTTGTAAACGTGCCAAAGTGGGCGCGATTCTGGTAAAAGATAATAAGGTTATTTCCACTGGTTACAATGGTTCGGTGTCAGGAACCGAGCATTGTATTGACCACGAATGTCTGGTCATTGAAGGACACTGTGTTCGCACCCTTCACGCTGAGGTCAATGCTATCCTTCAAGGTGCAGAACGTGGTGTTCCTAAAGGCTTTACAGCTTATGTGACCCATTTTCCTTGTCTGAACTGTACAAAACAATTACTGCAGGTCGGTTGCAAGCGCGTGGTTTATATTAACCAGTACCGAATGGACGACTATGCCCAATACCTTTATCAAGAAAAAGGGACAGAATTGACCCATTTACCACTTGAGACAGTACAGACAGCTCTTAAAGAGGCTGATCTAATGTAAAAATTATCAAAAATAAATGGTTTAGAAAGATTTTTAAACCGTTTTTTGGTATAATAAGAAGAATAAATTGAAAGAAGGAATTCCAAAAATGGGAAAAATTGAAGTTATTAATCACCCGCTGATTCAACACAAATTGTCAATCTTGCGTCGTACAGATACTTCTACAAAAGCTTTTCGTGAGCTAGTAGATGAGATTGCAATGTTGATGGGGTATGAAGTACTTCGTGATCTTCCACTAGAAGATGTGGAAATCGAAACACCAATTACAAAAACAGTTCAAAAACAATTGGCAGGTAAGAAATTGGCCATCGTTCCAATCTTGCGTGCAGGTATCGGGATGGTTGATGGGCTCTTGAGCTTGGTTCCAGCTGCTAAAGTTGGCCATATCGGTATGTACCGTGATGAAGAAACACTTCAACCAGTTGAATACTTGGTGAAATTGCCTGAGGACATTGACCAACGTCAAATTTTTGTCGTAGACCCAATGTTGGCAACAGGTGGTTCAGCAATCTTGGCTGTTGATTCTCTTAAAAAACGTGGCGCATCAAATATCAAATTTGTCTGCCTTGTATCTGCTCCAGAAGGTGTAAAAGCTCTGCAAGAAGCTCATCCAGATGTAGAAATCTTTACAGCAGCCTTGGATGAACGTTTGAACGAACACGGTTATATCGTTCCAGGTCTTGGAGATGCTGGGGACCGCTTGTTCGGTACGAAATAAAATTAAAAGAAGATTGACTTGGGAAAGAAGTTCCAATCACGAAAGGAGGTTGAATTTTTGTTTCTGTCTAATGAAAACAGAGCAAAAATTTGACCTTTTTTGACCTAGATATTATAATAGTCTTATCTTCAGTCATTTGACCAACAAAATTAAAACTCAAAAGGAGAAATAAATGATTCCTGTAGTTATTGAACAAACAAGCCGTGGAGAACGTTCATACGATATTTACTCACGTCTTCTCAAAGACCGCATCATTATGCTGACAGGTCCAGTTGAAGACAATATGGCCAACTCTGTTATTGCCCAATTGCTTTTCTTGGATGCTCAAGATAGTACAAAAGATATTTACCTTTATGTCAATACACCAGGTGGTTCTGTTTCAGCTGGTTTGGCAATCGTTGATACCATGAACTTTATCAAGGCAGATGTCCAAACCATCGTGATGGGGATGGCTGCATCTATGGGGACTGTCATCGCATCAAGTGGAGCAAAAGGCAAACGTTTCATGCTTCCAAATGCTGAATACATGATCCACCAACCAATGGGTGGTACAGGTGGTGGTACTCAACAAACCGATATGGCGATCGCTGCAGAACACTTGCTTAAAACTCGTAACACCTTGGAAAAAATCTTGGCTGAAAATTCAGGTCAGTCAATCGAAAAAGTCCATGCAGATGCAGAACGCGATAACTGGATGAGCGCCCAAGAAACACTTGAATATGGCTTTATTGATGAAATTATGGCCAACAATTCATTAAACTAATGATGATAGAAGGCAAACTCGACTGGGTTTGCTTTTTTTGGTATAATAGGGAGAGATTTCTTAGAAAGAGGATTTATCATGTTTGAAAAAGTCAATCGATCTGGCTTGATTATCTACCTTTACTATAATCGGGATGCAAAAAAACTGCAGGATTATGGAGATATTACCTATCATTCCAAGAAGCATCGTTACTTGCAGCTTTATGTTCCAACTCAAGAAGTGGAGCAATTGGTCGGGCGCTTGAGCAAGGAAAAGTTTATAAAAAAAGTCAGAGTTTGTCATATCCAAGAGCTGGAAACACCCTTTGTGGGCAATCTTTATCGAGAGGAAAACGTTATCAGATAAAAATTTAAAGAAAAGTGTTGACAATTTTCTGATAATTCGGTATATTCTTAACAGACTATTTAAGAAATAAGGAGACAAAAAAAGATGAAGAAAAAATTTGCCCTATCGTTTGTGGCGCTTGCAAGTGTAGCACTTCTTGCAGCCTGTGGAGAAGTGAAGTCTGGAGCAGTCAACACTGCTGGTAACTCAGTAGAGGAAAAGACAATTAAAATCGGATTTAACTTCGAAGAAACTGGTGCCGTAGCTGCCTACGGAACATCTGAACAAAAAGGTGCCCAACTTGCCGTTGATGAAATCAATGCCGCAGGTGGTATCGATGGAAAACAAATCGAAGTAGTCGATAAAGATAACAAGTCTGAAACAGCAGAGGCTGCTTCAGTAACAACTAACCTTGTAACTCAATCTAAAGTATCAGCAATCGTAGGACCTGCGACATCTGGTGCAACTGCAGCTGCGGTAGCGAATGCTACAAAAGCAGGTGTTCCATTGATCTCACCAAGTGCGACGCAAGATGGGTTGACTAAAGGTCAAGATTACCTCTTTATCGGAACTTTTCAAGATAGCTTCCAAGGAAAAATTATCTCAAACTATGTTTCTGAAAAATTAAATGCTAAGAAAGTGGTTCTTTACACTGACAATGCCAGTGACTATGCTAAAGGGATTGCTAAATCTTTCCGAGAATCCTACAAGGGTGAAATCGTTGCAGATGAAACTTTCGTAGCAGGTGACACAGACTTCCAAGCAGCCCTTACAAAAATGAAAGGGAAAGACTTTGATGCTATCATCGTCCCTGGTTACTACACTGAAGCTGGTAAAATTGTAAACCAAGCGCGTGGTATGGGAATTGACAAACCAATCGTTGGTGGTGATGGATTCAACGGTGAAGAGTTTGTACAACAAGCAACTGCTGAAAAAGCATCAAACATCTACTTTATCTCAGGCTTCTCAACTACTGTAGAAGTTTCAGCTAAAGCAAAAGCCTTCCTTGATGCATACCGTGCTAAGTACAATGAAGAGCCTTCAACATTTGCAGCCTTGGCTTATGACTCAGTTCACCTTGTAGCAAATGCAGCAAAAGGTGCTAAAAACTCTGGTGAAATCAAGGATAACCTTGCTAAAACAAAAGATTTTGAAGGTGTAACTGGTCAAACAAGCTTCGATGCAGACCACAACACAGTCAAAACTGCTTACATGATGACCATGAACAATGGTAAGGTTGAAGCAGCAGAAGTTGTAAAACCATAATAGAAAAATGTTGAAATAGGGAATGAGCCTCGGACTCACTCCCTGTTTCGATGTTTAAGAACCTATCAAAAGTGAGGGGCAACCCTCGGAATTATAAATAGAAAGAGTGAATCCTATGCTCCAACAACTAGTAAATGGTTTGATTCTAGGTAGTGTATACGCGCTGTTAGCCCTAGGATATACCATGGTTTACGGAATTATCAAGCTCATCAACTTCGCCCACGGTGATATTTATATGATGGGAGCCTTTATCGGTTATTTCTTGATCAATTCTTTCCAAATGAATTTCTTTGTAGCGCTTATTGTAGCGATGCTAGCGACAGCCATTCTTGGTGTCGTGATTGAGTTCCTTGCTTACCGACCTTTGCGCCACTCTACGCGTATTGCTGTTTTGATTACGGCTATTGGGGTTTCTTTCCTACTGGAGTATGGCATGGTCTATCTGGTTGGTGCCAATACTCGCGCCTTCCCTCAAGCGATTCAAACAGTTCGCTATGATTTGGGACCAGTTAGCCTAACAAACGTGCAGTTAATGATTTTGGCCATTTCCTTGATTTTGATGATTTTGTTACAAGTCATTGTCCAAAAGACTAAGATGGGGAAAGCCATGCGTGCTGTATCTGTAGATAGCGATGCAGCGCAATTGATGGGGATCAATGTAAATCGTACTATCAGCTTTACCTTTGCTTTAGGTTCAGCTCTTGCGGGTGCGGCTGGTGTTCTGATTGCCCTCTACTATAACTCTCTTGAGCCTTTGATGGGGGTTACTCCAGGTCTTAAGTCTTTCGTTGCCGCAGTACTTGGCGGTATCGGAATCATTCCTGGTGCGGCTCTTGGTGGCTTTGTGATTGGTCTATTGGAAACCTTTGCGACAGCCTTTGGAATGTCAGACTTCCGTGATGCCATTGTTTATGGAATCTTGTTGTTGATCTTGATTGTCCGCCCAGCTGGTATCCTTGGTAAAAATGTGAAAGAGAAGGTGTAAACGATGAAGGAAAATTTAAAAGTTAATATTCTATGGTTACTCCTTTTGTTAGCTGGCTATGGCTTGATTAGTGTACTGGTTTCAGTCGGAGTACTCAACCTATTCTATGTACAGATTTTACAACAAATCGGAATCAATATTATTCTGGCTGTTGGTCTCAACTTAATCGTTGGTTTTTCAGGACAATTTTCACTTGGTCATGCTGGTTTCATGGCGATTGGTGCCTATGCAGCAGCTATTATTGGTTCTAAATCACCAACCTACGGTGCCTTCTTTGGAGCCATGCTGGTAGGAGCTTTGCTTTCAGGAGCAGTTGCCTTGCTTGTCGGAATTCCAACCTTGCGCTTGAAGGGGGACTATCTTGCGGTAGCAACTCTTGGTGTTTCTGAAATTATCCGTATCTTTATCATCAATGGTGGAAGCCTTACAAATGGTGCGGCAGGTATCTTGGGAATTCCAAACTTTACAACTTGGCAAATGGTATACTTCTTTGTCGTGATTACAACCATTGCAACCTTGAATTTCTTGCGTAGTCCAATTGGTCGTTCAACCCTCTCTGTTCGTGAGGATGAAATCGCTGCTGAGTCAGTTGGGGTTAATACGACTAAAATTAAAATCATCGCTTTTGTCTTTGGTGCCATTACTGCAAGTATTGCAGGGTCACTTCAGGCAGGATTTATCGGGTCTGTTGTACCGAAAGATTACACTTTCATCAACTCAATCAACGTTTTGATTATTGTTGTATTTGGTGGACTTGGTTCCATTACAGGTTCCATTGTTTCAGCTATTGTTCTGGGGATTTTGAATATGCTTCTCCAAGATGTTGCTAGCGTGCGTATGATTATCTACGCTTTGGCCTTGGTATTGGTAATGATTTTCAGACCAGGTGGACTCCTTGGAACATGGGAATTGAGCCTATCACGTTTCTTTAAAAAATCTAAGAAGGAGGAACAAAACTAATGGCATTACTTGAAGTAAAACAGTTAACCAAACATTTTGGCGGTCTAACAGCTGTTGGAGATGTGACTCTTGAATTGAACGAAGGGGAACTGGTTGGACTAATCGGTCCAAACGGAGCTGGGAAAACCACTCTTTTCAACCTCTTGACGGGTGTTTATGAACCAAGCGAGGGAACAGTAACCCTAGATGGTCACCTTTTGAATGGAAAGGCACCTTATAAGATTGCCTCTTTGGGACTTGGACGTACTTTCCAAAATATTCGTCTCTTTAAAGATTTAACCGTTTTGGACAATGTTTTAATTGCTTTTGGCAACCATCATAAACAACATGTTTTTGCTAGTTTCTTACGCTTACCAGCTTTTTACAAGAGTGAAAAAGAATTAAAGGCTAAAGCTTTGGAATTGCTGAAAATCTTTGATTTGGATGGTGATGCAGAAACTCTTGCTAAAAATCTTGCCTACGGACAACAACGTCGTTTGGAAATTGTTCGTGCCCTCGCTACGGAACCTAAAATTCTCTTCTTAGATGAACCAGCAGCGGGTATGAACCCACAGGAAACAGCTGAATTGACTGAGTTAATTCGTCGTATCAAAGATGAATTTAAGATTACGATCATGCTGATTGAACACGATATGAATCTGGTCATGGAAGTAACAGAACGTATCTACGTACTTGAATATGGTCGTTTAATTGCTCAAGGAACTCCAGATGAAATTAAGACTAATAAACGCGTTATCGAAGCTTATCTAGGAGGTGAAGCCTAATGTCTATGTTAAAAGTTGATAATCTTTCTGTGCATTACGGTATGATCCAAGCAGTCCGTGATGTAAGCTTTGAAGTTAATGAAGGAGAAGTTGTTTCCCTTATCGGTGCCAATGGTGCTGGTAAGACAACTATTCTCCGTACCTTGTCTGGTTTAGTTAGACCAAGCTCAGGAAAGATTGAATTTTTAGGTCAAGAAATCCAAAAGATGCCAGCGCAGAAAATCGTAGCAGGTGGGCTTTCACAAGTTCCAGAAGGACGCCACGTCTTTCCTGGCTTGACTGTTATGGAAAATCTTGAAATGGGAGCTTTCTTAAAGAAAAATCGTGAAGAAAATCAAGCTAACTTGAAGAAAGTTTTCTCACGCTTCCCACGTCTTGAAGAGCGGAAGAACCAGGACGCAGCCACTCTTTCAGGAGGGGAACAACAAATGCTTGCCATGGGACGCGCTCTTATGTCAACACCAAAACTTCTTCTCTTAGATGAACCATCAATGGGACTTGCTCCAATATTTATTCAAGAGATTTTTGATATCATTCAAGATATTCAGAAGCAAGGGACAACTGTCCTCTTGATTGAACAAAATGCCAATAAAGCACTCGCAATCTCTGACCGAGGATATGTATTGGAAACAGGGAAAATCGTCCTATCCGGAACAGGAAAAGAACTCGCCTCATCAGAAGAAGTCAGAAAAGCATATCTGGGTGGTTAAAAAGGTCCGGGGGACCTTTTTAATCGGTGGATAGAGATTGCGAAGCAATCATCGCATAGTCTGGGAGACTAGTTTAGGTTGTAGATAAAGATTGCGAAGCAATTATCTTATCCAGTGGATTATTTTAGTTGGCATATTTAGATTGCAAACAAATCTAGATCTACACTGAAAGATGAATTTCTAATAATTGAAATAAAATCGAATGAAACGTATCTTGCCTTCATTCACAGAGCTCGATTTCAGAGCTCTTTTTGTTAGCTTATTCATACTTTTCTGAATTTTGAAAAAGAAATGTAAGCGTTTGATAGATTTACAAAAAGATTGTATAATAGGGATAAGAATAGAAAAGGAGAAGTCTCATGGCAGTTAAAGATTTTATGACCCGCAAGGTAGTGTATATTAGTCCAGATACAACAGTATCTCATGCAGCAGATTTGATGAGAGAGCAAGGGTTGCACCGCTTGCCTGTTATCGAAAATGATCAATTAGTTGGTTTGGTAACTGAGGGAACTATTGCACAAGCAAGTCCATCAAAAGCAACCAGTCTTTCTATCTATGAGATGAATTATCTTCTAAATAAGACAAAAGTAAAAGATGTCATGATTCGCGATGTTGTCACTGTCTCAGGCTATGCGAGTCTAGAAGATGCAACTTATCTGATGTTGAAAAACAAGATTGGTATTCTTCCTGTCGTAGATAACCATCAAGTCTATGGGGTTATTACGGACCGTGACGTTTTCCAAGCCTTTCTCGAAATTGCTGGTTATGGAGAAGAAGGAATTCGTGTGCGCTTTGTTACAGAAGATGAAGTTGGTGTCCTTGGTAAGATTGTTTCTCTAATCGTTGAAGAAAATTTGAATATTTCGCATACAGTCAATATTCCGCGTAAGGATGGTAAGGTGATTATCGAAGTTCAAATCGATGGATCAATTGATTTACCAGCCTTGAAAGAAAAATTTGAAGCAAATGGCATTCAAGTGGAAGAAATCACTCGCACTTCAGCAAAAGTCTTGTAGGAAGGGAAGCCGAAAGGCTTCTTTTTTCATAAAAAGGGACTAGAGCAAAAGATGGAAAGAAATGATAAAATATGCTATAATGAAATGATGTAAAAAAGGAGTATTTATGGACATTTCAGTAATCCGTCAAAAAATTGACGCAAATCGTGAAAAATTAGCTTCTTTCAGGGGGTCTCTTTGACCTAGAAGGTCTAGAGGAAGAGATTGCCATCTTGGAAAACAAGATGACAGAACCTGATTTTTGGAACGATAATATCGCGGCCCAAAAAACGTCGCAAGAATTAAATGAATTAAAAAACACCTATAATACCTTCCATAAGATGGAAGAGTTGCAGGATGAAGTTGAAATTTTATTGGACTTTTTAGCAGAAGACGAGTCGGTTCAAGAAGAACTGGTAGAGCAGTTAGCCGAACTTGATAAGATGATGACCAGCTATGAGATGACGCTTCTCTTGTCGGAACCTTATGACCACAACAATGCCATCTTGGAAATCCATCCAGGTTCTGGTGGTACAGAGGCTCAGGACTGGGGTGATATGTTGCTGCGTATGTATACTCGCTATGGCAATGCTAAAGGTTTTAAAGTAGAAGTATTGGATTATCAAGCAGGTGATGAGGCTGGTATTAAGTCGGTGACCTTATCATTTGAAGGGCCTAATGCCTATGGTCTTCTCAAGTCAGAAATGGGAGTTCACCGTTTGGTGCGAATTTCGCCGTTTGACTCTGCTAAACGTCGCCATACCTCTTTCACATCTGTAGAAGTGATGCCAGAATTGGATGATACTATTGAAGTGGAAATCCGTGAAGATGATATCAAGATGGATACCTTCCGTTCAGGTGGTGCCGGTGGACAAAACGTCAACAAGGTTTCAACAGGTGTGCGTCTGACCCACATTCCAACTGGAATTGTTGTTCAATCAACAGTGGATCGGACCCAGTATGGAAATAGAGATCGTGCCATGAAAATGTTGCAGGCTAAGCTCTATCAAATGGAGCAAGAGAAGAAGGCTGCGGAGGTAGATTCCCTCAAGGGTGAGAAAAAAGAAATCACATGGGGAAGCCAAATCCGTTCTTATGTCTTCACGCCTTATACTATGGTAAAAGATCACCGAACTAGCTTTGAAGTTGCTCAGGTAGATAAGGTTATGGATGGGGACCTAGATGGTTTTATCGATGCCTATCTCAAGTGGCGCATTAGCTAAGATAGAAAGGAAGTCACATGTCAATCATTGAAATGAGAGATGTCGTCAAAAAATACGACAACGGAACGACTGCCCTACGCGGTGTTTCGGTCAGCGTTCAACCGGGGGAATTTGCTTACATCGTAGGACCTTCAGGAGCAGGGAAGTCAACTTTTATTCGTTCTCTGTATCGTGAAGTAAAAATCGATAAAGGAAGCCTATCAGTTGCTGGTTTTAATCTGGTTAAGATTAAAAAGAAAGATGTCCCGCTTCTACGTCGTAGTGTTGGGGTTGTCTTCCAGGATTATAAACTGTTGCCAAAGAAAACGGTTTATGAGAATATTGCTTACGCTATGGAAGTAATCGGGGAAAATCGCCGTAATATCAAAAAACGAGTGATGGAAGTTTTGGACTTGGTTGGCTTGAAGCACAAGGTTCGTTCTTTCCCAAATGAGCTCTCAGGTGGGGAGCAACAGCGGATTGCGATTGCGCGTGCTATTGTAAATAATCCCAAAGTACTGATAGCCGATGAACCAACAGGAAACCTAGATCCGGATAATTCATGGGAAATTATGAATCTTTTGGAACGGATTAACCTACAAGGGACAACTATTTTGATGGCGACTCATAATAGCCAGATTGTAAATACCTTGCGCCACCGTGTCATTGCCATTGAAAATGGCCGTGTCGTTCGTGACGAATCAAAAGGAGAGTATGGATACGATGATTAGTAGATTTTTTCGCCATTTATTTGAAGCCTTAAAAAGTTTGAAACGAAATGGTTGGATGACAGTAGCTGCTGTCAGTTCAGTCATGATTACTTTGACCTTGGTGGCAATATTTGCTTCTGTTATTTTCAATACAGCGAAACTAGCTACAGATATTGAAAATAATGTCCGTGTAGTAGTTTATATCCGAAAGGATGTGGAAGATAACAGTCAGACAATTGAAAAAGAAGGTCAAACTGTTACAAATAATGACTACCACAAGGTATATGATTCTTTGAAGAACATGTCTACGGTTAAGAGTGTTACCTTTTCAAGTAAAGAAGAACAATATGAAAAGTTAACCGAGACAATGGGAGATAACTGGAAAATCTTTGAAGGAGATGCCAATCCTCTCTATGATGCCTATATTGTAGAGGCAAACACTCCAAATGATGTAAAAACTATAGCCGAAGATGCTAAAAAAATTGAAGGTGTCTCTGAGGTTCAAGATGGCGGTGCCAATACAGAAAGACTCTTCAAGTTAGCTTCATTTATCCGTGTTTGGGGACTAGGGATTGCTGCTTTGTTAATTTTTGTCGCAGTTTTCTTGATTTCAAATACCATTCGTATTACCATTATTTCCCGCAGTCGCGAGATTCAAATCATGCGCTTGGTCGGAGCTAAAAACAGTTATATTCGTGGACCGTTCTTGTTAGAAGGAGCCTTTATCGGTTTATTGGGAGCTATCGCACCATCTGTTTTAGTCTTTATTGTTTATCAAATGGTTTACCAATCTGTCAATAAATCGTTGGTAGGACAAAATCTATCCATGATTAGTCCAGATTTATTTAGTCCTTTGATGATTGCCCTACTATTTGTGATTGGAATTTTCATTGGTTCACTGGGATCAGGAATTTCCATGCGCCGATTCTTGAAGATTTAGGTAAAATAATTATTTTTATGAGGAGGTTGTAAAATCTCCTTTTTTGCTACAAGAGTTTTTGAAAAGGGACTTCTAATACTCAATGGAAATCAAAGAGCAAACTAGGTAGCTCGCCACAGGATGCTCAAAATACTGTTTTGAGGTTGTAGATAAGACTGACGAAGTCAGTCCCATATATACGGTAAGGCGACGCTGACGTGGTTTGAAGAGATTTTCGAAGAGTATCAAGAAGTCGCCCGGAGAAGACTTTTTGATGGCTAACTTGAACTTGAAATTTGGCACTAGAAATTTTTTTGAAAAAAGAGTATTTTTTTGAATAAAAGCCTTTACAAAAAAAATTAAAGTGGTATAATTAAATCATAAAAGGTGCAAACGTTTTCGTAAAACGTTTGCCTAAATAAAAATAAAGGAGATTTGAATGATGAAAGATACATTCAAAAATGTCTTGTCTTTCGAATTTTGGCAAAAATTCGGTAAGGCTTTGATGGTGGTTATCGCGGTTATGCCGGCTGCTGGTTTGATGATTTCAATCGGTAAGTCTATCGTGATGATTAACCCAACCTTTGCACCACTCGTTATTACTGGTGGTGTACTAGAGCAAATCGGTTGGGGGGTTATCGTTAACCTTCATATCTTGTTCGCCCTCGCTATTGGAGGAAGCTGGGCTAAAGAACGTGCTGGTGGTGCTTTCGCCGCTGGTCTTGCCTTCATCTTGATTAACCGTATCACTGGTACAATCTTTGGTGTATCAGGCGATATGTTGAAAAATCCAGAAGCTATGGTAACAACTCTCTTTGGTGGATCAATCAAAGTTGCTGATTACTTCATTAGTGTAATGGAAGCCCCAGCACTTAACATGGGTGTCTTCGTAGGGATTATTTCTGGTTTTATTGGAGCAACTGCTTACAATAAATACTATAACTTCCGTAAGCTTCCTGATGCACTTTCATTCTTTAACGGAAAACGTTTTGTACCATTTGTAGTTATTCTTCGTTCAATAATTGCTGCAATTGTACTTGCTGCTTTCTGGCCACTTGTGCAAACTGGTATCAATAGCTTTGGTATCTGGATTGCCAACTCACAAGAAACTGCTCCAATCCTTGCACCATTCTTGTATGGTACATTGGAACGTTTGCTCTTGCCATTTGGTCTTCACCACATGTTGACTATCCCAATGAACTACACAGCTCTTGGTGGTACTTATGAAGTCTTAACTGGTGCAGCAAAAGGTAGCCAAGTATTTGGTCAAGATCCACTTTGGCTTGCATGGGTGACAGACCTTGTTAACCTTAAAGGTACAGATGCAAGTCACTACCAACAATTGTTAGATACTGTTCACCCAGCTCGTTTCAAAGTTGGACAAATGATCGGTTCATTCGGTATCTTGATGGGTGTGATCGTGGCTATCTACCGTAATGTTGATGCTGACAAGAAACACAAATACAAAGGTATGATGATTGCGACAGCTCTTGCAACATTCTTGACAGGGGTTACTGAACCAATCGAATACATGTTCATGTTTGTAGCAACACCTATGTATCTTGTTTACTCACTTGTTCAAGGTGCTGCCTTCGCTATGGCTGACGTAGTAAACCTACGTGTCCACTCATTCGGTTCAATCGAGTTCTTGACTCGTACACCACTAGCAATTAATGCTGGTATCGGTATGGATATCATTAACTTCGTTTGGGTAACTGTTCTCTTTGCCGTAATCATGTACTTTATCGCAAACTTCATGATTCAAAAATTCAACTACGCAACTCCAGGGCGTAACGGAAACTACGAAACTGCTGAAGGTTCAGAAGAATCTAGCAGCGAAGTGAAAGTTGCAGCAGGCTCTCAAGCTGTAAACATTATTAACCTTCTTGGTGGACGTGCAAACATCGTTGATGTTGATGCATGTATGACTCGTCTTCGTGTAACTGTTAAAGATGCAGATAAAGTAGGAAATGCAGAGCAATGGAAAGCAGAAGGAGCTATGGGTCTTGTCATGAAAGGACAAGGGGTTCAAGCTATCTACGGACCAAAAGCTGACGTATTGAAATCTGATATCCAAGATATCCTTGATTCAGGTGAAATCATTCCTGAAACTCTTCCAAGCCAAATGACAGAAGCGCAACAAAACACTGTTCACTTCAAAGGTCTTACTGAGGAAGTTTACTCAGTAGCAGACGGTCAAGTTGTTGCTTTGGAACAAGTAAAAGATCCAGTATTTGCTCAAAAAATGATGGGTGATGGATTTGCAGTAGAACCTGCAAATGGAAATATCGTATCTCCAGTTTCAGGTACTGTATCAAGCATCTTCCCAACAAAACATGCTCTTGGTATTGTGACTGAAGCAGGTCTTGAAGTATTGGTTCACATTGGTTTGGACACAGTAAGTCTTGAAGGTAAACCATTTACAGTTCATGTTGCTGAAGGACAAAAAGTTGTAGCAGGTGATCTCCTTGTCACAGCTGACTTGGATGCTATCCGTGCAGCAGGACGTGAAACTTCAACAGTAGTTGTCTTCACAAATGGTGATGCAATTAAATCAGTTAAATTAGAAAAAACAGGTTCTCTTGCAGCTAAAACAGCAGTTGCTAAAGTAGAATTGTAATATACTTGAGGTTGGAAGCTGTATTCCAACCTCTTATTTTGGGAGAAAAGAATGAAATTTTTAACACTCAATACTCACAGTTGGATGGAGAAAGAAGCAGAGGAAAAATTCCAGATTTTGCTTGAGGATATTCTTGAAAAGGACTATGATTTGATTTGTTTCCAAGAAATCAATCAGGAGATCACTTCGCCAGAGGTGGAGGTTAATGACCTTTATCAAGCTTTGCCAGCAGCTGAGCTTATTCACCAAGATCACTATGTTAGATTCTTGGTTGAAAAGTTGTCTGAGCAAGGGAAAAATTACTACTGGACTTGGGCCTATAACCATATCGGTTATGATCGCTACCACGAAGGTGTGGCAATCTTATCTAAAACACCGATTGAAGCCAGAGAAATTTTGGTTTCAGATGTGGATGATCCAACAGACTATCATACTCGCCGTGTTGCCTTGGCTGAAACTGTAGTTGATGGTAAGGAGCTTGCAGTTGCAAGTGTCCACCTTTCTTGGTGGAATAAAGGTTTCCAAGAAGAATGGGCACGATTTGAGGCTGTCTTGAAAGAATTGAACAAGCCGCTTTTGCTAGCTGGAGATTTCAACAACCCGGCTGGTCAGGAAGGTTACCAAGCTCTTTTAGCTAGTCCATTAGGCTTACAAGACGCTTTTGAAGTTGCTCAAGAGAAAAGCGGTAGCTATACCGTTCCACCAGAAATTGATGGTTGGAAAGGGAACACTGAACCCCTTCGAATCGATTATGTCTTTACTACCAAAGAGTTAGCGGTGGAAAATTTACATGTCGTATTTGATGGTAACAAGAGTCCACAAGTGAGTGATCACTATGGTTTGAATGCTCTTATAAACTGGAAATAACGACTGAAAAGAGGTTGGAATCACGAAGTTCCAGCCTTTTTTTGATTAGATAAGCTACTGAAAGTAAGCTCTATAAGTGAGGCTACTGAAATGGAATAAAATGTGGTATAATTGATAGGATAGATAGAATCGAGGATAGTATGTCATTTACGAAATTTCAATTTAAAAACTATATTAGAGAAGCCTTGCAGGAGTTGAAATTTACAACTCCAACAGAGGTACAAGATAAGTTGATTCCCATTGTCTTGGCAGGCCGAGATTTGGTTGGAGAATCAAAAACAGGTTCAGGTAAGACTCACACTTTCTTGTTACCGATTTTCCAGCAACTAGATGAAGCTAGCGATAGTGTACAAGCCGTGATTACTGCACCGAGTCGTGAGTTGGCTACTCAAATTTACCAAGCAGCCCGTCAGATTTCAACTCACTCAGATGTCGAAGTTCGTGTGGTTAATTATGTGGGAGGGACAGATAAGGCTCGCCAGATTGACAAATTGGCAAGCAATCAGCCTCATATTGTTATTGGAACACCAGGCCGTATTTACGACTTGGTTAAATCCGGTGATCTGGCTATTCACAAGGCCAAGACCTTTGTGGTCGATGAGGCAGATATGACCTTGGATATGGGATTCTTGGAAACTGTTGATAAGATTGCTGGAAGCCTTCCAAAAGACCTGCAATTCATGGTCTTCTCAGCGACTATTCCACAAAAGTTGCAACCATTCTTGAAAAAATACTTGTCAAATCCTATCATGGAGAAAATCAAGACCAAAACGGTCATTTCTGATACCATTGATAATTGGTTGATTTCGACCAAGGGCCGAGATAAGAATGCTCAAATTTACCAGTTGACTCAGTTGATGCAGCCTTATTTGGCAATGATTTTTGTCAATACTAAGACACGTGCTGATGAATTGCATTCATATCTGACTGCTCAAGGCTTGAAGGTGGCAAAAATCCATGGGGATATTGCCCCTCGTGAACGCAAGCGTATCATGAATCAGGTGAAAAATCTGGATTTTGAGTACATTGTCGCAACAGATTTGGCAGCGCGTGGAATTGATATTGAAGGTGTCAGCCATGTCATCAATGATGCCATTCCGCAAGACTTATCCTTCTTTGTGCACCGTGTTGGTCGAACTGGGCGTAATGGCCTACCAGGTACAGCCATTACCCTTTACCAACCAAGCGATGACTCGGATATCCGTGAGTTGGAGAAATTGGGAATCAAGTTTACTCCTAAGATGGTCAAAGACGGGGAATTTCAAGATACTTATGACCGTGATCGTCGTGCTAATCGTGAGAAGAAGCAAGATAAGCTTGATATTGAAATGATTGGTCTGGTCAAAAAGAAAAAGAAAAAAGTCAAACCGGGTTATAAGAAGAAAATTCAATGGGCGGTTGATGAAAAGCGCCGCAAAACCAAGCGCGCCGAAAATCGTGCTCGAGGTCGTGCAGAGCGTAAAGCTAAACGTCAAACATTTTAATAGCAATTGTTGGAGTGCTGAGCTCCAACTTTTTGATTTATGAGAACAAAATATCTACATTGAAACACTGCATTAAAGACTGCAAATTGCGCCTAAAAATGGTATAATAGTAAAGTTATATAGTCCCGATAAGATGGTAGGTATTTATCACTAAGAGTTTTCCTATCAGTACTTTGTAATTCGCAAAGAATGACGGCTCAAAAGTCGTTCGTCATTCTACGGTTGCCGCTATAATGAGGTCACCCTATGCGCCTTACTAGCTTCAGAAATAAAAAAGTATCGTTTTTATTTCTTACGCGTTGTAACTCTTAGAAAATGAAAATACCTATCAGTACTTTGTAACTCTATAACACTATTTTTAAGGGGGGACATTTTTATGTCAGAACGTAAATTATTCACGTCTGAGTCTGTATCTGAGGGGCATCCAGATAAGATTGCAGACCAAATTTCAGATGCGATTTTGGATGCTATTTTAGCTAAGGATCCAGAAGCGCACGTTGCTGCTGAGACAGCTGTATATACTGGTTCTGTTCACGTTTTTGGTGAAATATCTACAAATGCTTATGTGGATATTAACCGTGTGGTTCGTGATACCATTGCAGAGATTGGCTACACTAATACAGAATATGGTTTTTCTGCTGAGACTGTAGGAGTACATCCATCTTTGGTGGAACAATCTCCTGACATTGCCCAAGGTGTTAACGAAGCCTTGGAGGTTCGTGGAAATGCAGACCAAGATCCGCTGGACTTAATTGGTGCTGGAGACCAAGGTCTCATGTTTGGCTTTGCAGTGGATGAAACAGAAGAGCTCATGCCTTTACCAATTTCACTCAGTCATAAATTGGTTCGTCGTCTGGCAGAACTTCGTAAGTCTGGGGAAATTAGCTATCTTCGCCCAGATGCTAAATCACAAGTTACGGTTGAGTATGATGAAAATGACCGTCCAGTACGTGTGGACACAGTTGTTATTTCAACTCAGCACGATCCAGAAGTCAGCAACGAACAAATTCACAATGATGTCATTAACAAGGTTATCAAAGAGGTTATTCCAGCTTCCTACTTGGATGAGCAAACAAAATTCTTCATCAATCCTACTGGTCGTTTTGTAATCGGTGGACCTCAAGGGGACTCAGGTTTGACTGGTCGTAAGATTATCGTAGATACTTATGGTGGCTACTCTCGTCACGGTGGTGGTGCCTTCTCTGGTAAAGATGCGACTAAGGTAGACCGTTCAGCCTCTTATGCGGCTCGCTATATTGCAAAGAATATTGTTGCAGCAGGCCTTGCTAAGAAGGCAGAAGTGCAATTGGCCTACGCTATCGGTGTTGCCCAACCTGTTTCTGTTCGTATCGATACTTTCGGTACAGGAACAGTAGCTGAAAGCAAGCTTGAAAAAGCAGCCCGTCAAATCTTTGACCTTCGCCCTGCAGGAATTATCCAAATGCTGGACCTCAAGCGTCCAATTTACCGTCAAACATCGGCTTACGGTCACATGGGACGTACAGATATTGACCTTCCATGGGAACGTTTGGATAAGGTAGATGCTTTAAAAGAAGCAGTAAAATAAATGAATTGAAGAAAGAGGGGCCTCCCTCTTTTTTATAGTTTTTAACTATACTGGGATACTGTTCTGAAAATCCATTTTGCGAAAGTAGAGATTTACATGTATTTCTTTAAAAATGATAAAGGTTGAGATTTCTCCTCGTAATAGATAATCATGGGGATATTTCAATCCAAAGTTTTATTCGTTATCACTTGACTATTGCAAGGTTTTCTAGAGCAACAGAGTCATGGAATGGACTCATGGTTGAGATTTCTCCTTGTTGCTTGGACTTCATTCAAAAGTCTGTTATCCAAGTCTTGTTCAAACTTCCAATACACTAGCTGTTTCCATAGCATGACTTCTGCACTAGACTTTCTTTTCCGAATAAATAGATAGAACCATAGAATCTAGTAAACCTAGAATTAAAACTGTGGTATAATATTAGCAATAGAAGGAATCTGGAGGATTAGAATCATGGTATCAACGAAAACACAAATTGCTGGTTTTGAGTTTGACAATTGTTTGATGAATGCAGCAGGTGTGGCTTGTATGACGATAGAGGAGCTAGAAGGGGTTAAAAACTCAGTTGCAGGAACCTTTGTCACAAAGACAGCGACCTTGGACTTTCGTCAGGGGAACCCTGAACCACGTTATCAAGATGTTCCACTTGGTTCTATCAACTCTATGGGCTTGCCAAATAATGGCTTAGACTATTATTTGGATTATCTTTTGGACTTGCAGGAAAAAGAGCCAAATCGGACTTTCTTCTTATCTCTAGTTGGCATGTCTCCAGAGGAAACCCATACTATTTTGAAAAAAGTCCAAGAGAGTGATTTTCGTAGTCTGACTGAGCTAAACCTCTCCTGTCCAAATGTTCCAGGAAAACCTCAGATTGCCTATGATTTTGAGACAACAGACCGTATTTTGGCAGAGGTGTTTGCCTACTTCACTAAACCTCTTGGAATTAAATTGCCACCATATTTTGATATTGTTCACTTTGACCAAGCGGCAGCTATTTTCAACAAATATCCGCTCAAGTTTGTCAACTGCGTCAACTCTATCGGAAATGGCCTTTATATAGAAGACGAGTCTGTCGTTATCCGTCCTAAAAATGGTTTCGGTGGTATCGGTGGAGAGTATATCAAACCGACTGCTCTTGCTAATGTTCACGCATTTTATCAACGCTTAAACCCTCAAATCCAAATCATCGGAACAGGTGGCGTTCTGACTGGTCGTGATGCCTTTGAACATATCCTCTGTGGAGCGAGTATGGTGCAGGTGGGAACAACCCTTCACAAAGAAGGCGTCGGTGCTTTCGAACGTATTACCAATGAACTAAAAGCAATCATGGCGGAAAAAGGGTACGAGAGCCTAGAAGATTTCCGTGGGAAATTGCGCTATATTGACTAAATTAAATCGAAAAATCAGAAGAAAGGAGAGGAGATGCTAGCTATTGAAGAAAGCCAGAAGTTGACTTTATCAAATTTACCGAGCCTGAACCTTTTTACAGGGACAGATCAGGGTCAGTTTGAAATTATGAAGAGTCAAGTATTGAAACAGATTGGCTATGATTCTGCCGACCTCAACTTTGCCTACTTTGATATGAAAGAAGTGGTTTACAAGGATGTTGAACTGGAGCTGGTCAGCCTTCCTTTCTTTGCGGATGAGAAAATCGTGATATTAGACCATTTTGTCGATATGACAACAGCCAAGAAACGCTTTTTAACAGATGATGAACTCAAGTCGTTTGAGGAATACCTTGATAATCCTTCACCAACAACCAAGTTGTTAATCTTTGCAGAAGGAAAGCTGGATAGCAAAAGACGGTTGGTTAAATTACTGAAGCGTGATGCCAAGGTCTTTGATGCAGTAGAAGCCAAAGAACAAGAATTGCGTCAGTATTTCCAAAAGTGGAGTCAGAAACAAGGTCTGCAGTTTACCAATCATTCTTTTGAAAATCTCCTCATCAAGTCGGGTTTTCAATTTAGTGAAATTCAGAAAAATCTCCTCTTTTTACAGTCCTATAAAGAAGACTCTGTTATCGAGGAAGAGGATATTGTTAACGCAATTCCCAAGACCTTGCAGGACAATATTTTTGATTTAACTCAGTTTATTCTGACTAAAAAGATGGACCAGGCGCGTGATTTGGTGAGAGACTTGACCTTGCAAGGGGAAGATGAAATCAAACTGATTGCAGTCATGCTGGGACAATTTCGGACTTTTACTCAGGTGAAAATTTTGTCAGAGTCTGGGCAAACAGAATCGCAGATAGCAAGTAGTTTAGGCAGTTTTCTCGGACGTAATCCAAATCCCTATCAAATCAAGTTTGCGCTGAGAGATTCAAGAGGACTTTCCTTTAGCTTTTTGAAGCAAGCTATTTCTTATTTGATTGAGACAGACTATCAGATTAAGACAGGTCTTTATGAAAAGAGTTTCCTTTTTGAAAAGGCACTCCTACAGATTGCTAGTCAGGTCAATTGACATTTTTTTGAAACTACAACCCGCGTCAACATTATCTTGTCGTGGGTTTCTTGCTGATTTGCTTATTTTATACTCAATGAAAATCAAAGAGCAAACTAGGAAACTAGCCGCAGGTTGCTCAAAGCACTGCTTTGAGGTTGTAGATAAGACTGACGAAGTCAGCTCAAAACATGTTTTTGAGGTTGCGGATGAAACTGACGAAGTCAGCTCAAAACACTGTTTTGAGGTTGTGGATAGAACTGACGAAGTCAGCTCAAAACACTGTTTTGAGGTTGTGGATAGAACTGACGAAGTCAGCTCAAAGCACTGCTTTGAGGTTGTAGATAGAACTGACGAAGTCAGCTCAAAACACTGTTTTGAGGTTGTAGATAGAACTGACTAAGTTAGCTCAAAACACTGTTTTGAGGTTGCGGATGAAACTGACGAAGTCAGTAACCATACCTACGGCAAGGCGACGTTGACGCAGTTTGAAGAGATTTTCGAAGAGTATTATTAGAAAGTATTTCAGTGATTTTTTCATCTATAAGCAAAAAACTTGAAAAAAGTGAATGTTTGCGTTATCATTTTCATATAGAAAGAAAAAGAGGTATTACAGATGGCTATTATCTTACCAGATCTTCCATATGCATACGATGCTTTGGAACCATACATCGATGCGGAAACAATGCACTTGCATCATGACAAACACCATCAAACTTATGTCAACAATGCTAATGCAGCTCTTGAAAAACACCCTGAAATCGGTGAAGATCTTGAAGCCTTGCTTGCTGATGTAGAATCTATTCCAGCTGATATCCGTCAAGCACTTATCAACAACGGTGGCGGACACTTGAACCACGCTCTTTTCTGGGAATTGATGACTCCTGAGAAGACAGCTCCTTCAGCAGAGCTGGCAGCAGCAATTGATGCAACATTTGGTTCATTTGAAGAATTCCAAGCAGCCTTCACTGCAGCAGCAACAACTCGTTTCGGTTCAGGATGGGCATGGTTGGTTGTCAACAAAGAAGGGAAGCTTGAAGTGACTTCAACAGCAAACCAAGACACACCAATCTCAGAAGGTAAAAAACCAATCTTGGGCTTGGACGTTTGGGAACATGCTTACTACGTGAAATACCGCAACGTGCGTCCTGACTACATCAAAGCTTTCTTCTCAGTGATCAACTGGAACAAAGTAGATGAATTGTACGCAGCTGCTAAATAATGATAGTTGGAGGGAAGAATTGTTCTTCTCTTTTTAAGGTTATATTATTTTGGTCTGACAAAATCGTCAGACTTTTTTCATTTTTATGAGAAACGTGCTAACTGCTAGAAATTATGGTAGAATAAAGTATTAAGTAATCGTGAAAAAAGGATATCTATGCGAAAAGAAATTGCACCTGAATTATACAACTATAACAAGTTTCCTGGTCCTGAGTTCCATTTACATGGGGACAAGATTGAAACGGAAGGGATAGCTTTTTCCTTGGTGGAAAATATCAAGGATGCCTTTGATGTGACGGCTTTTAATCAGCGTTTTTCAGAAGTCTTAACCAAGTTTGATTATATCGTGGGAGACTGGAGCAACGAACAGCTTCGCCTACGAGGTTTTTACAAGGATGACCGAACAGATGAAAAACTTGAAAAAATCAGTCGTTTACAAGACTATCTTTTAGAGTATTGTAGTTATGGTTGTGCCTATTTTGTCTTAGAAAATGAAGCCCCTAAGCGAGCATCATTTGACAAGAAAATGCGTAAGAAGGAAGAAGAAACACCTTCTAGAAAAGGAAAGAAACCGGCTCAAACAAAACGAAAACCGAATGCAGATAAGAAAAATAGACGTCGTCAGAAAGACCAGCACTCTCAGAAAGAGGACAAGGGGCAACGTCATTTTGTCATTCGTCAGAAGTGAGTAGAGAATAAGGAGTAGAAATGAAACCGTCAATTTATAGTTTAACACGTCAAACCATGCAGGAATGGGTTTTGGAGCAGGGAGAAAAGAAATTCCGTGCAGATCAAATTTGGGAATGGCTTTACCGTAAACGTGTCCAGTCATTTGAAGAGATGACCAACCTTTCCAAGGATTTGATTGCTAAGCTTAATGATCAGTTTGTGGTCAATCCCTTGAAACAGCGTATCGTGCAAGAGTCTGCTGATGGGACAGTTAAATATCTTTTTGAATTGCCAGATGGTATGTTGATTGAGACTGTACTTATGCGTCAGCACTATGGTTTGTCAGTCTGTGTGACCACTCAGGTCGGCTGTAATATCGGTTGTACCTTCTGTGCCTCTGGTTTAATCAAGAAGCAACGTGACCTCAATAATGGGGAAATTGTAGCGCAAATCATGCTGGTTCAGAAATACTTTGATGAGCGTGGTCAGGATGAACGCGTCAGCCATATCGTTGTCATGGGAATTGGTGAACCCTTTGATAACTACAACAATGTCTTAAATTTTGTTCGTACTATCAATGATGACAAGGGAATGGCAATCGGTGCTCGTCACATCACAGTTTCAACCTCAGGTTTGGCCCATAAAATTCGTGATTTTGCTAATGAAGGAGTTCAGGTCAATCTTGCAGTTTCCCTTCACGCACCTAACAATGAGTTGCGTTCAAGCATCATGAAGATTAATCGTGCCTTTCCGATTGAAAAACTCTTTGCTGCTATTGAGTACTATATTGAGACAACCAACCGTCGTGTGACCTTTGAATATATCATGCTCAATGAAGTTAATGATGGTGTAGAACAAGCCTTGGAATTGGCTGAATTGCTCAAGAACATCAAGAAATTGTCTTATGTAAACTTGATTCCTTATAACCCAGTTAGTGAGCATGACCAATATAGCCGTAGTCCTAAAGAGCGCGTGTTGGCTTTCTATGATACGCTTAAGAAAAAAGGGGTTAACTGTGTGGTTCGTCAAGAGCACGGAACAGATATTGATGCAGCTTGTGGACAATTGCGTTCCAATACAATGAAACGTGACCGCCAGAAAGCAGTCGCAGCAGTCAATCCTTAATGATGAAGAAGACTTATAATCATATTTTGGTCTGGGGAGTCATTTTCTATAGCATTTGTATCGTCTATTTTTGCTTTACTCCTCAAGAACATTCTCCCGTGGGGGTGGAAACTCCAGGTATTCAGCATCTTGGACGCCTGGTTTTTCTTTTGACTCCTTTCAATTCTCTCTGGAAACTGGGAGAAGTGACTAGTTTGGGGCAAGTCATTTGGATCTTTTTGCAGAACATTTTAAATGTCTTTTTGCTCTTCCCTCTGGTCTTTCAACTCATCTATCTGTTTCCTTCCTTAAGACAGACAAAAAAAGTCATTGTTTTCAGTTTTCTCTTAAGTCTTGGAATTGAATGTACGCAGTTAGTCTTGGACTTTTTCTTTGATTTTAATCGCGTCTTTGAGATTGATGATTTGTGGACCAATACCTTGGGTGGTTATCTGGCTTGGCTACTTTATAAACGATTACATAAAAACAAGATAAGGAATTAAAATGAGTATTTTAGAAGTTAAAAATCTGAGTCACGGTTTTGGTGACCGTGCAATTTTTGAAGATGTGTCCTTCCGTCTCCTCAAGGGAGAACATATCGGTCTGGTCGGTGCCAATGGTGAAGGGAAATCAACCTTTATGAGCATCGTTACTGGTAAAATGCTGCCAGATGAAGGGAAGGTTGAGTGGTCCAAATATGTGACCGCTGGTTACTTGGATCAGCACTCCGTCCTTGCTGAAGGGCATTCGGTGCGCGATGTTCTCCGTACAGCCTTTGATGAGCTTTTTAAAGCAGAAGCTCGTATCAATGACCTTTATATGGAAATGGCTGAAGACGGTGCGGATGTTGATGCTCTCATGGAAGAAGTTGGCGAACTTCAAGACCGTCTGGAGAGTCGTGATTTCTATACCTTGGATGCTAAGATTGACGAAGTAGCGCGTGCCCTTGGTGTCATGGACTTTGGCATGGATACAGATGTAACCTCTTTGTCAGGTGGGCAAAGAACCAAGGTGCTTTTGGCAAAACTCCTCCTTGAAAAGCCTGATATCTTGCTGTTGGACGAGCCGACCAACTACTTGGATGCTGAGCATATTGACTGGCTCAAACGTTATCTCCAAAACTATGAAAATGCCTTTGTTCTTATTTCACACGATATTCCCTTCCTGAACGATGTGATTAATATTGTCTACCATGTGGAAAATCAACAGCTGACACGTTACTCTGGTGACTACTACCAGTTCCAAGAAGTCTATGCTATGAAGAAATCTCAGCTAGAGGCAGCCTACGAACGCCAGCAAAAAGAGATTGCCGACCTCAAAGACTTCGTGGCTCGAAACAAAGCGCGTGTTGCAACACGAAACATGGCCATGTCTCGTCAGAAGAAATTGGATAAGATGGATATTATCGAACTGCAAAGTGAGAAACCAAAACCATCCTTTGATTTCAAACCGGCTCGTACACCAGGGCGCTTTATCTTCCAAGCCAAGGATTTGCAAATTGGTTACGACCGTCCTCTGACAAAGCCTTTAAATCTTACCTTTGAACGTAATCAAAAGGTTGCTATTATCGGGGCAAATGGTATCGGGAAAACAACTCTCTTGAAGTCTCTCTTGGGAATTATTCCGCCAATCGCTGGGGAAGTTGAACGCGGTGACTACCTAGAACTCGGTTACTTTGAACAAGAAGTAGAAGGTGGTAATCGTCAAACACCACTAGAGGCTGTTTGGAATGCCTTTCCAGCTCTCAACCAAGCAGAAGTTCGTGCAGCCCTTGCCCGTTGTGGTTTGACAACCAAGCATATTGAAAGTCAAATTCAGGTCTTGTCAGGTGGGGAACAAGCCAAGGTTCGTTTCTGTCTCTTGATGAATCGTGAAAACAACGTTTTAGTGCTGGACGAGCCGACCAACCATTTGGATGTGGATGCCAAGGATGAACTCAAACGCGCTCTCAAAGAATACAAGGGGTCTATCCTTATGGTCTGTCACGAGCCAGACTTTTATGAAGGCTGGATGGACCAAATCTGGGATTTTAATAATTTAACTTAAAAATAAGGATAAAAGAAATACAGTACCGAATATGGATACTGTATTTTTTGTTTTTATACTCAATGAAAATCAAAGAGCAAACTAGGAAGCTAGCCGCAAGCTGTACTTGAGTACGGTAAGGCGACGCTGACGTGGTTTGAATTTGATTTTCGAAGAGTATTAAGATTTAAAATCGTAGTCTTTCACTATTTCGATGCTGTCGATTGTGATAGCAGTAGTTGGTTTATCTTTCTCATCTTTTTCGGCTTTGGCAATTTTATCTACAACATCCATACCGTCAATCACTTGACCAAAGACAGGGTGTTTGCCATCTAGACTAGGGTTTCCCCCTTCTTTGTAGGCTTCGATGATTTTCTTTGGATACTTGCTTGTAGGGAGTTTAGCAGAGGTATCTGTGGAGTTTTGGTTGATGAAGAACTGGCTGCCATTGGTGTTTGGTTGACCAGTATTAGCCATAGAAAGAGCACCACGGATGTTATAGAGATAAGGAGTAATCTCGTTTTTGAAACCAGTTCCCTTGTCTTTTGTCTTATCCTTGTCATGCCAGATAGACTGACCACCTGTACCGTCCCCTTTTGGATCTCCAGTTTGAACCATGAAGCCATCGATGACACGGTGGAAGGTAATGCCGTTATAGTAGCCTTCTTTGGCATGAGTGAGGAAGTTTTCAACCGCTAGAGGAGCGAGTTTAGGGAAGAGTTTAATGCGAATATCACCTTGGCTTGTGTGGAGAATCACTTCGGCTTCATCTTCAGCAACTTCCTTAGAAAGTTGAGGGAAGTTGGCATTCTCATTTGTTAAAGCATCGTTTAAGTCCTTGGCAGATTGGGCTGCTGCTTTGGAGCTTTCCTCAGCGGCCAAGCTAGAATCTACATAGTCATCACCACGCAGACTGCGTTGGATGCTGCTACACCCAGCTAGGGCTACAGTGGACAGTAAAAGAAGGGTTGCTAGTTTTTTCATTCTGATCCTCTCAAAAATTCATTTATACCATTGTACCCTAAAAGGAAGTGGATTTCAAATGTTAGTAACAAGGCAGTTTTACAGTCAACAATCAAAAAATCGCTTGTTTAGAGATTTTTCTTTGGATGACGGTCGACAATGTCCTGGTACTGTTCCAGTATTTCCTCTCCCTTTGGAGTCAATTTGTAGCCACGATTGCTAATTCTTCTTCTGAAAAATGCTCATGAAGGGCTTGATTCAGGTTGGTAGCTTTCATTTTAGAAAGTCCTGTAATTCCCTTCTTCTTTAGGATATTCTTTTTCATGGTAGCGTATTAGATGGTCAAGTGAGTAAAAAGCAGTTTCAATGACAGCATAATCTTTTTCCACCAGAGTTTTTAGATGCTTAGGGGCATCAATACCATAAGTATACTCAAAGTATTTAGGAAACCAGATCTTAAGAAAGCTCGTAAAGCATTACAATTAGTAAAGGTTAATTCGAAAGAATTACTATATTTTAAAAGAGAACATTTTCAATGGATTTTTTCTTTTGGCTTCAATTTCTAATGAATCAATGAACTGAATACTAGGTCTCGAAAAGAATTATGTTTCCTCTTTCTGTCTGAGTTCAAAGAGGTCTTCTACTTTCAGATTAAAAACTTGAGCAATTTTAAGAGCCATTTCCAGTGAAGGGTTGTAACGATTATTTTCCAAGTGCAGAATTGTCTCGCGTCGAATGCCGATGCGGTCGGCTAACTCCTGCTGGGTCATGCCTGTGGACTCACGAACAGATTTGAGATTAGTAATAATCTTGCTTTCTTTGGCCATGCTTATCCTCTACGTTCCAAGATAAAATAGACAAGCGCAAAGATGCAAATCAAGGCAGCTATGCTAATAAATATCTGGCCCATGTAAAGAGTGAGAGCCCCCATATACCCAATGATAACTGATAGGATCATCAGTGCGCCTAGTATAAAAACAAACATCAAGCTAGCTGCCTTTGCTAAATTAGCATAAAAGCGTTCGTCCGGAGTTTCCTTGACATTTTTTAAAGAGAAAAAAACAAATACAATCACTTCAATAACGAGACCAATTCCCAAAATCCATTCTTTAATACCAGAGCTTACGCTTGGGGTCGCAACCCAAATCCCTACTGTATAAAAAATGCTTGCTGCAAACACAAGTATCGCGTAAAGCTTAGCAGACAAGTCAAAAATAATCTTTCCCTTACCTTTCTGACTTTTATGAGGCCATGGTTTCATATGTAGCCAGCCCCAAATAGCTACAATTTGACCTAACACTGAAATACCAGTAATAACTAACTTGGGTCCCCAACTAAGATTAGAACCAAATAAGACAATAAAATCAATAACGAGAGCTACGGCAATCATTGCAATGAGGTCACGCATTTTTTGACTTTTTTTCATGATAGACTCCTTTTTTATGTTATAAATATATAACACTTAAATTTTATGTTATAAATATATCACATTTGAATTTGGAAAGCAAGAATTTATGTACCAAGGTGGCAATTTTTTGAAAAAATTTTTTAATAAAAGGCCTTGATAGTCAAACAACTAAAGAATTCTTTGAAGCAATGCATCGGATTTGGTTTGGATAGTTTCGTTAATAATATTTGATGATAAAGAATTTTTGAAAAATCTAGATACTGTATGAATATCTACTTTTTTTCTTAGACTGTTATAAAGTCTGTCAGAATAGGCGTTGTAGGTGTAGAAGTTAATTTTTACAGAACTAAATTATTCCCATATTTAGAATCTATTGATTCATATTTTATAAACTAAAATTAGTAGATATCTTTCTTAAAATCCTTGATATTTCGCTTGGGAACGTGCTTGGGATTTAGGAGCCAAGCATCCAAATCTCGTTCAGGAGAGATGAAGTGCTTAACTTGGTGGTCTTTATAAAATGTTTCTAAAATAGTATTCACGGATAGCCTCTTTCAAACATTTATTTCCTACTTCTAACAAATTTCTAAATGGTTTAAAAATTTTATAGTCTGTCAAGTTTTTTTCTTGACACCTGTCAGGAATCTGCTATAATAGAACATGTGCTAAATAGCTCAGCTATTTCACCGAAATAAAAAATAAGAAAAGAGACTTTAAAAATGGCAGTTAAAATCCGTTTGACTCGTATGGGTTCTAAGAAAAAACCTTTCTACCGTATCAACGTAGCAGATTCACGTTCACCACGTGACGGACGTTTCATCGAAACAGTTGGAACTTACAACCCACTTGTTGCTGAAAACCAAGTAACTTTGAAAGAAGACCGCGTTCTTGCATGGTTGGCTGATGGAGCTCAACCTTCAGATACAGTACGTAACATCCTTTCAAAAGAAGGCGTATTGAAAAAATTCCACGATTCTAAATTCTCAAAATAAGTTTAAAGTAGGTTGACAGATGGATACGATTGAAAATCTCATTATTGCGATTGTGAAACCCTTGATTTCACAACCAGATGCCTTAACTATCAAGATTGAAGATACACCAGAATTTTTGGAATATCATTTGAATCTTGATCAAAGCGATGTGGGTCGTGTAATCGGTCGTAAGGGTCGCACTATTTCTGCGATAAGAACGATTGTCTACTCTGTCCCAACTGAAGACAAAAAAGTAAGAATCGTTATTGACGAAAAATAAGAAGGGCGGGACGAATGTCTCGCTTTTTTTGTAAGGAGCAGGATATGAAGGATTTAACGTTTAGACAATTACAAGACTATCTACTGGAACATTACCAGCAGTCTCGGACTGAGGAAGGTCTTTTTATCAAGCTAGTGGAGGAAGTCGGAGAAGTAGCTGAGGTTTTGAATGGTCGTTCTGGTAGAAAAGAGGGCGTTCAGGATTCTAACGAGGAACTAGCAAAAGAACTGGCTGATATTATTCACTACACTGTCGCAATCGCCGCCATCAACCATATTGACCTTACCAAGACTATCTTTGAGAAAGACAAGACTGCAGCCATTAAGTACCAACATGAACGTGATTTGGAAGAATTTTTGAAGGTGAAGGAGAATTGATGTCCTCTTCCTCCAACTTGAGAAAATCCTTGGAACGTGATAAAATAAAGGATAAGGATTTTTAATAATTCATTATATAGAACGAGTGGATTTCTTTATGAAGAGGATTGAAGTATATACGAAAATTGGTAGTCTCTCTGTTACTTATCGAAAGCAAAAGAAAGTGCTAGTTTGTTTAAATGGAGCAGGTTTGCTACCAAGTTATGAAAATTTTTCACTTATACTTGAAAAACTTCCTCCTACAATTGGTTATTTGACAATTGATTTTCCAAACACAGGAAGGAGTCCGATTCATGACCAAGCTGACAAAAATCTGGATAATCTTGTAGATGCAGTTTATGAAGTGCTTAAAGAATTGGAGATTTCTGAATATATACTTTGTGTACATAGTTTGAGTGGAGTTTTAGCTTGTAAATTGCTCAACAAATCAATTAAGTGTCAGGCTTTAGTAGCAATTGAACCGACAACTAAAAACGTCGTGTTTGCTGATTTTTCAGAAACTCCTTATCCAGAAATGGAAGAGCAGATGAGGTTGATTGACGAGTATGGACCTGAACTTTATTTGAAGAATTTAACTCAAGCAACATTTAGTCCTGAAATCAATAAAGAAATCTGGGAAATAATGCAAGAAAAAGGCTTAGAGTTAGAAAAGCAAAATCCAGGATTTCAGATATCTGGAGAGATTATTGAGGAAGATTTTGAGGATGTATCAATACCAGATTGTATCCCTGTATTTGTTTTTTGTCAGCCTTATAGAGAAAAAGAGTACAGAGAATCAGAATATTGGACTTCCAATACTAAACTCATTTTAGGAGGGAATCACCATTATTTACAATGGTCCGAAGCGGAAAAAATTGCGGCTATTATTCGAGAATTGTTAGAATAAGATGGAAAGAAGGAGACTACGGGAGACAAGATGAACTACTTTAATGTTGGGAAAATCGTCAATACGCAGGGGTTGCAGGGTGAGATGCGAGTCTTGTCTGTGACGGATTTTGCAGAAGAACGGTTTAAAAAAGGAGCTGAGCTGGCCTTGTTTGATGAAAAAGATCAGTTTATCCAAACAGTGACCATCGCTAGTCACCGTAAACAGAAGAACTTTGACATTATTAAATTCAAAGATATGTACCATATCAACGCTATCGAAAAGTACAAGGGATACAGTCTCAAGGTTGCTGAGGAAGATTTAAACGATTTAGATGATGGTGAATTCTACTATCACGAGATTATCGGTTTGGAAGTCTATGAGGATGATAACTTGATTGGAACCATCAAAGAAATCCTGCAACCAGGTGCCAACGATGTCTGGGTGGTTAAGCGAAAAGGCAAGCGTGATTTGTTATTGCCTTATATCCCACCAGTGGTTCTCAATGTTGATATTCCAAATAACCGCGTCGATGTGGAAATATTAGAAGGGTTAGACGATGAAGATTGATATTTTAACCCTTTTTCCAGAGATGTTTTCTCCACTGGAGCACTCAATCGTTGGAAAGGCTCGTGAAAAAGGGCTCTTGAATATCCAGTATCATAATTTTCGAGAAAATGCTGAAAAGGCCCGCCATGTCGACGATGAGCCCTATGGAGGTGGTCAGGGGATGTTGCTCCGGGCGCAACCCATTTTCGATGCCTTTGATGCTATTGAAAAGAAAAATCCGCGCGTTATTCTCCTCGATCCAGCTGGAAAGCAGTTTGATCAGACTTATGCTGAGGATTTGGCTCAAGAGGAAGAGCTAATCTTTATCTGTGGGCATTATGAGGGATATGATGAGCGTATTAAGACCTTGGTGACAGATGAGATTTCCTTGGGGGACTATGTCCTGACTGGTGGAGAATTGGCAGCTATGACCATGATTGATGCGACTGTTCGCCTGATTCCAGAAGTGATTGGTAAGGAGTCTAGTCACCAAGATGATAGTTTTTCTTCTGGCCTTCTCGAATATCCTCAGTACACACGTCCCTATGATTATCGAGGTATGGTCGTGCCAGATGTATTGATGAGTGGCCACCATGAAAAGATTCGTCAGTGGCGCCTGTATGAGAGTTTAAAGAAAACCTATGAACGCAGACCGGATTTGCTTGAACATTATCAACTGACAGCAGAAGAAGAAAAAATGCTGGCAGAAATCAAAGAAAACAAAGAATAAAGGAGAAACCTATGCAAGTAATCAAACGTAATGGCGAAATTGCTGAATTTAATCCAGATAAGATTTACCAAGCTATCTTAAAGGCAGCCCAGACTGTCTATGTATTGACAGATGATTTACGTCAAAACCTTGCACAAGTCACTAAGAAAGTGGTTTTGGATTTGGAAGAAGCCAAGGTGGAACGTGCGACTATCAGTATGATTCAATCTATGGTTGAACATCGTTTATTGGGTGCAGGTTACATTACCATTGCAGAACACTACATTTCTTATCGTTTACAACGTGACTTGGAGAGAAGTGGTTATGGTGACCATATCGCGGTTCATTTACATTTTGAACAAGTTCGCTAAGAAAAAAGAGTGGGATGAAGTAACTACATCTCACTCTTTCTTAAATCTATTTTTTTGAGCTGTTTGGACAGTTGAAGGTACAAATCGCAGGCGTTGAATATCGCTTATGCGGATAATACGGGTCACATTTTTGGCAAAATTTTTCACGATAAGTTGTTGGCCTTGTTGATCGTATTTGATGATATCACCTGTAAAACTTGCCTCAGACAAGATAAGGTGAACAGCGGTTTGTTTCTGGATAGCCTCTTCAATAGTGGCTGTAAGGGAGTTGCTTTCAGTCTGATCTGGTTCTTCATGTCCATTTAAAAAGTCATGTATTTTACCTAGAACTTGCTGGAATTTATGTCTCATATTGGCCTCCCTTCTTTTATATCAATATTATATAAAATTTTCCTAAAATCTACAAGATTTTACGAATAATCAGATGAAAGCTAAAAAAGGAGAAGAAAATGGCAGAATTTACATTTGAAATCGAAGAGCACTTGTTGACTCTTTCTGAAAACGAAAAAGGTTGGACCAAGGAAATCAACCGTATAAGCTTTAATGGTGCCCCTGCAAAGTTTGATATTCGTGCTTGGAGTCCAGATCATACTAAAATGGGCAAAGGAATTACTCTCTCCAATGAAGAATTTCAAACAATGGTGGATGCCTTTAAAGGCAACTAAGTTTTCAAAATGAAAGAAAAGGATATTGAGTCATGACAACTCGATATCCTTTTTTAGTTAGCAAAGTAAGCCTGATTTTTAAGGCGTTGAAGTAGTGGACGGCCAATAATACTAATAGCAATAATTTTACCAAGATCTGGGATGATAAAGGGAAATACCCCCACAACAAGAGCTTTTTCAAATGCCATTCCAGCTAGGAAATGCAAGCTGAGAATCCCTCCGACAAAGACAAGGGTATCACCCAAGAGGTTTGCAAGAAAAATCTTAACAACACCACTCTTGCTGTTGGTTAGAGAAGAAGTAAGTCCAGAGTATACAAGATAAAACCAAAGATAGCCTGCAGTAGGACCAATCAAAGCATGAAATCCAGCTCCACCTCCTGCAAAGACAGGAAGACCGATAGCACCTAGAAGAAGATAGAGTCCAACAGAAAGTACAGCCTCTCTCGGTCTAAAGACAGTAGCAATCAGGCCGATTGCAAAGTTTTGCAGAGTGAAGGGGACAGGTCCAATTGGAAGACTGATTTGTGCTAAAACAGCAATGAGAGCAGCCCCAATAGCAGGGATGGCATAAACGTGAGCTTTTTTCAAAATAGTTAACCTCTTTTCTGATGTATAGTAACTATTATACTCGTAGAGTAATTATTGTCAACCAATTTTTTAAAACAAGGTAACAAAAATTGTAACGGCCGATTTGATTGACAAGAGAAATTTGATAATTGTTTTTTATCGATTTGTAAATCGGTTTTATAGATAATCCCATTTTATAAATAAAAAATATACTATAAATACTTGACAAACTAAAAAACAAGTGCTACATTAATAAATATAAACGGATACATCTAGATGTGTTCAATTTTAAAAGGAGGGGTAGTTATGAGATATTTTAACGACTCTAGATACCATAAAGGTGATTAAAAACCTAAATATTATCAATTCATATTAAAGTAATACGGAGTTACTAAAAGAGGATTAGTACAGAGTTTTATAAAATATTTTAATTCAAGGAGAAGTAAAATGAAAAAAAGAATTAATAAGAAAGCATCTGTTTTTCTAGTTGCAAGTGTTTTAAGTTTTAGCTTTGCTACTGTAGCTAGTGTTGTTAGTGCAACTACAGCACACCCTGCTCCAAGTCCCATTATTGATATATGGGAATATGGTGTAAATGATAACTCTGGTTATTCGAATTACTATGTTAAATCTCCAGATAATATTGGTTCAAAATCTTCAGTAACGAATTTTTGGGGAACAGTTAAAGCTCAGGATAAACAAGATTATGGATGGGCATATTCAAGTGCTACAAAATCTTGGAGCGATGTTCGATTAAATGCATATTGGGATTATTATAGATTTTAAAAATAATTTATGAAAACAAGAGACCCAATTATAAAATAGGGTCTCTTGTAATATGGTAATTGCTTATGAAATTAAAATTATGTACCATTGGATTCTTCTTCTGTTTGATTGCTGCAATTGGTTGGGTCACTATTAGCGATACCGAAATGCCCATACCTTTACCAATTGATGGTGCTTTTTCTATTCAAGGAAAAAGCAATCTTTCTAATAATGAAGTATACGAAATGGTTCGTGACGTATCAAAAAGGGAAAAGGTTACCATTTACAAGCCAATCGTTCAGAGTTCGGGTCAGTTGAAGTATGTAAATTTTGATGATGTAAATAATGAACAATTAAAGTCCGCACCAATAATAGGGATGTATTACACCCTTGGGAAAATGGATATAGATAGTTTGAAACCACTTACGATGACGGGGTTGCAAACAGTATATATGGCTTATCCTTGGTATATAGGAGGAATCTTACAATTTACTGGAACTTTAAGAATACTGTTAATGAGTTCGATTTACTTAACTTTATTAGTTGTGTTATTTGTTGTTAGAACGAAGCAGATTAAAGAAGGAGTGATACGACGTTCTCTGGGCTTGCCTGTATATGATCTAAGAAGAGAGTATGGCATTTCTCTTATTTTTGAACTGATTATGATGGCTTTATTGATGATTTCTTACAGTTCTTTTTTGGGAAATGGTTTCTTCACCTATAGTTCTAAGTTATTTTTCTCTCTGCTTTTAACGAATTTTATACTATTTCAAATCATTGATCTCATTACTTTTGTTTTATTTTGGTTGACGATTCAGGTTGAAAAGCCTATTGAAATTATTAAAAACAAGGCGAAAAATAAACTTATTTTTGTCGTATGGCTTGCCATTATTTCGATTATCATCATTGTCTCAGGAATTTTTTTACAAGAAACAAAGAGTAGTCAATCCAGTATTAACATCCAGCTACAGAATTTAGTACCATGGGACACAGTAAAAGACTGGAGAAGGATTGAGTTCCTTGGAATTGAAAGTAACTCTACTAAAAATGGAGAAGTTAATGATTCGGATGGTCAGTATCTACAGATAGCTGCTGCCTTAAAAAACTTAGATTATTTATATATAGACCGATCTAAGGCATATGTTCCAGATTTCATGAAAACATCTCATGTTTTAGAAGACTTTTCTAAACAATTAGAAAATGACGGAATAACGAATCCAGAAATAAATAAAGAGTTGATTTATATCAATCAAACAGGTGCTAACCTACAAAATAAAGTGAATGGAACAAACTATCATCTTTTAGATAATAAGATAGCAACCATCTATATTCCTGAGAAATGGAAAGAAAATCAGAAATCTATTGAAAATACAGTTGTAGCAGAACAATTTATTGGAACAAACTATACAAAAGAAGAAATTGCAGTACAAATAATTCCTGATGGGAAAAAAATTTTTTATTTTAATGAAGATGCTGATGATAATCATAAAATGAAAGAGTTTTTACCAATCGCAAGTGTAGCAGATAGTAAAGATAACATTATTGTTGTGTTAGATACGGACAAAATGATTGAAAACAACAAGTTTTCTTTGGCTAGTAATATAACATATAAGTCTCTTTTTAGTCCTGAGGCGGTAAATAAAATAAATGAAATGGCTAGCCAGTTGAATTTTTCAATGAATCCAGTAGATGTTTACCAAATTGTGAAATTAAAGATCCAGTCCTTAGAGCACCAAATTCTACTTTCACAAATTTTGCAGAAGATAATTTACAGTATTGTCTTTATACTCATTTATCAATATGTCCAACTTTATATTGCCCTAAAACAGAATGAATATGTGAAAAAAATTATTTTGGGTCTGTCAAAAACATATATAGCAATTTCAAGTCTCAAGTATTTTATGATGACTATTACAATAGTTATCCTATTTACATTTCTTATGACAGGTCAAATAGAGTTGCTATATATTGGTCTCGCTTCTCTGCTCGTTTTGATGTTGTCAATAATCATGAGTTTTAGAAAATTATCTGAAAGCTATACTAAAATTTTAAAAGGAGATGAAACATGACAATTGACCTTTTGAACGTTTCAAAAACTTTCGGCTCAAAGAAGATCTTTACAGACTTAAATTTAAAATTTGAATCTGGAAAAAGTTATGCATTGATTGGAGGTTCTGGCTCTGGTAAAAGCACCCTTCTTAACATTATAGGAAGATTAGAAAAAATTGACAGTGGGAATGTTTTAGTTGATAAACAAGATATTTGGAAGATAAAAGAAAGAACTTTTTTTAAAAATACTGTTGGATATGTATTTCAGAATTATTCTTTAATAGATAACAAAACAGTATATGATAATTTGAAACTTATCACTAAAGACAAAAAAACAATAACTGATGTACTTGAAAAAGTAGGACTGTCAAATGACTATTTACATCAAAAAATATATGAATTGTCTGGAGGGCAGGCTCAACGTGTAGCTATTGCCAGAATGTTAATGAAACCACGAAAAATTATCTTAGCAGATGAGCCTACAGGAGCTTTAGATGGTGAGATTGGAAAAGAAATTATTCGTTTATTATTGAATGAAAGAGATGAAGACAAATATGTAATTATAGCGACACATGATCCAGCTGTCTATAACGAAGTTGATGTGATCATTGATATGAAAGATATAGGGGATAATGTATGAAAAAGATAATTTATATTGCTTTGATCTTTGTAGCTGGGCTACTTGCTATTTTCTTCTTTGGAAAACAAATGATTACAAAAGAAAATACCAATAAACCAACACTGGAGTTAATAGTCTATACGCTTTCTTCTAGTGATACAGAAAAATGGAATAAAGTGAGACAAGTAGAAACGGAAGAAGCTATATACTTCATAACTGTGAAAGAATTAGCATCTTCAGAAGAAGTATTTTCAAACATCATTGCAAATGGAGCTGCTGCGGGGGTCGGAGTTCGTGAAGAAGAAGTGAAGAAATTCAATAATGGTTTAGGAGACACTATAGAGGACTCTAAGCATAATAAACTCATTGGAATAGAATTTTTTACTTTTTCTAATGCTGACGAGGGATTTGTAGTAGCAAATTTTGACTACGGTAACGAAGAGTTGAATTCTAAGAAAAAAGAGATAAAAGACTTATATAAAAAAATATATGAATCTTTTAAAGAAAAGAATAGATGATTGTGTTATAATCCTTATATTTTGCTATGGTTTGTTAATTGATTTTTGCATATCTTACTTCAACATACTATAAAATAAAACATAAGAAAACGAGTATCTCCAACTACGGAAATACTCGCTTTTTGATATTTAGAAGTGTTTTTTGCTCTGTTTCTTTTGTTTCGATTAACGCATGGTTACAAATTCTTCGGATGCAGTTGGGTGAATCGCCACAGTTGCATCAAAGTCTGCCTTGGTTGCTCCCATTTTGATAGCAACAGCAAATCCTTGAATCATTTCATCAACACCGTAGCCAATTCCATGAAGTCCGACAACTTTTTCTTCTGAACCAGCTGTGATCAATTTGAAACGTGTTTCTTGACGGTTGCCAGTGCAAGCAGAGTACATAGAAGTAAAGCTTGATTTGTAAACCTTGATTTGGTCTTGGCCGTATTCTTTAATAGCTTGCTCTTCTGTCAATCCAACAGTTCCGATAGCAGGGTGTGAAAAGACAACAGTTGGAATAGTTGAGTAGTCCATTTTTGCAGTTGTTTTTCCGTTAAAGAGACGTTCAGATAAAGTACGCCCAGCCTTGATAGCAACTGGAGTCAGTTCTTTTTCACCTGTTACATCACCTAGAGCGTAGATTCCTTCAACAACAGTATTTTGGTATTCATCCACTTGGATAAAGCCATGTTCGTTTAGAGTCACTCCAGCTTTTTCAAGTTGCAATCCCTTAACGTTTGGACGGCGACCAGTAGCCCAGATAACTTGGCTAGCTGTGTGACTGGTACCATCTTCGAAATGAATAGTAATGCCTTCAGCAGTTTTTTCTAACTTGGCAGGGACTTTGTGAGTATGAAGTGGTAAGTTGGTTCTTTCCATTTCCTTGACCAAACCTTCAACGATGTAAGAGTCAAAACCACGTAAAGGGCGATCACGGCGAACAAAGAGGTCTGTCTTGACACCAAAAGTGTGGAGTACGCCAGCCAATTCCACAGCGATATAACCAGCGCCTAGAATGGCAACTGACTCTGGAAGTTCTTCCCAGGCAAATACATCATCAGAAGAGCCACCTAGCTCAGCACCAGGAATATTTGGAATACTTGGATGGGCACCTGTAGCAATCACGATATGTTTAGCACGAATGAGTTCACCATTTACGCTAACAGTATGAGAATCTACAAATTCAGCATGGCCTTCAATCAAGTCTACACCGTTGCGTTTAAAACTGCCATCATAAGAAGAACGAGCGCGATCAATGTAGGCTTCACGATTGCGACGTAGGGTTGCAAAGTCAAAGTTAAGATCAGTAGTCTTAAAGCCGTAGTCTTCTCCAAATTGATGGAAAGTCTCAGCGATTTGCGCCCCGTACCACATGATTTTTTTAGGAACACAGCCGACGTTGACGCAGGTTCCACCTAATTTCTTTTCCTCAATAACGGCCGCTTTGGCTCCGTGTTCACCAGCACGGTTCATGGTGGCAATTCCTCCGCTACCTCCACCGATAGCAATGATATCATATTCTCTCATTGAAAACTCCTTTGTACTCTTTTAAATAGTCGAGTGTCTTTTTTGATAGTCATATTCTATCTTTTTTTTGATTTGATTGCAAAAATCTGCTACGTTCAAAAAATTGCAAAAAAGCTTGCCAAATAAGTCAAAATAATGTATTATATAACTAGTACAATAGAAAAGGAGAATTTCCGAACGATTGTTTAATCCTGAACTGTCATTATTTCCATCTGAACTGCATTGTTTGCTGGAGGGAAATCTGGTATAATAGCAAAGTATTGTAAAAAAAAAGGAGTTTCATTATGAAGAAAAAGAATGGTAAAGCTAAAAAGTGGCAACTGTATGCAGCAATCGGTGCTGCGAGTGTAGTTGTATTGGGGGCTGGGGGCATCTTGCTCTTTAGACAACCCTCGCAAACTGATGTGAAGTATGAAACGCCACATCTAGTAGTGGCAAAAGAGGGAACTGTTGCTTCGTCGGTTTTATTGTCAGGAACAGTAACGGCAAAAAATGAACAATACGTTTATTTTGATGCTAGTAAGGGTGATTTAGATGAAATCCTTGTTTCTGTGGGTGATAAAGTGAGTGAAGGGCAGGCTTTAGTCAAGTACAGTAGTTCAGAAGCCCAGGCGGCCTATGATTCAGCTAGCCGAGCAGTCGCTAAGGCAGATCGTCATATCAATGAACTCAATCAAGCACGAAATGAAGCCATTTCAGCTCCAGCTCCTCAAGCCTCTGCGCCAGCAGAAGGAGAAGATGCAACGGTGCAAAGTCCAACTCCAGTGGCTGGAAATTCTGTTGCTTCTATTGACGCTCAGTTGGGTGATGCCCGTGATGCGCGTGCAGACGCTGCGGCGCAATTAAGTAAGGCTCAAAGTCAGTTAGATGCAATGACGGTTCTCAGTACCCTAGAGGGAACTGTGGTCGAAGTCAACCACAATGTTTCTAAATCTCCAACAGGAGCTAGCCAAGTAGTCGTTCATGTCGTAAGTAATGAAAACTTGCAAGTTAAGGGAGAATTGTCTGAATATAACCTCGCCAACCTATCTGTAGGTCAAGAAGTAAGCTTTACTTCTAAAGTGTATCCTGATAAAAAATGGACTGGGAAATTAAGCTATATTTCTGACTATCCTAAAAACAATGGTGAAGCAGCTAGTCCAGCTGCCGCAGCTTCTGGTAATTCTGGTTCTAAATATCCATACACTATTGATGTTACAAGTGAAATCGGTGATTTGAAACAAGGATTCTCAGTAAGTGTTGAGGTCAAAAATAAGAGTAAAGCCATTTTGGTTCCTCTAACAAGTGTTGTGACTGAAAATGATAAGAACTATGTCTGGGTGCTTGACGAGCAGAAAAAGGCCAAGAAAGTGGAAGTTGGTTTGGGTAATGCTGATGCAGACAACCAAGAAATCACTTCAGGTCTGACAAATGGAGTCAAGGTCATCAGTAACCCAACGTCTTCTCTAGAGGAAGGAAAAGAGGTGAAGGCTGATGAAGCAACTAATTAGTCTAAAAAATATCTGCAGAAGCTATCGCAATGGTGACCAAGAACTGCAGGTTCTCAAAAACATCAATCTAGAAGTGAATGAGGGTGAATTTGTTGCCATCATGGGACCATCTGGTTCTGGGAAGTCCACTCTGATGAATACGATTGGCATGTTGGATACACCAACCAGTGGAGAGTATTATCTTGAAGGCCAAGAAGTGGCTGGACTGGGTGAAAAACAATTAGCCAAGGTTCGTAACCAACAAATCGGTTTTGTCTTTCAGCAGTTCTTTCTTCTATCGAAGCTCAATGCTTTGCAAAATGTAGAATTGCCCTTGATTTACGCAGGAGTTTCGTCTTCAAAACGGCGCAAGTTGGCTGAGGAGTATTTAGACAAGGTTGAATTGACAGAACGTAGTCACCATTTACCTTCGGAATTATCTGGTGGTCAAAAGCAACGTGTGGCTATTGCTCGTGCCTTGGTAAACAATCCTTCTATTATCCTAGCGGACGAACCGACAGGAGCCTTGGATACCAAAACAGGAAATCAAATTATGCAACTATTGGTTGACTTGAACAAAGAAGGAAAAACCATTATCATGGTAACGCATGAGCCTGAAATAGCTGCTTATGCCAAACGTCAGATTGTCATTCGCGATGGAGTTATTTCATCTGATAGTGCTCAGTTAGAAAAGGAGGAAAACTAAGATGCAGAATCTGAAATTTGCCTTTTCATCTATTATGGCTCACAAGATGCGTTCTTTGCTTACCATGATTGGGATTATTATCGGTGTTTCATCAGTTGTTGTGATTATGGCTTTGGGAGATTCCCTATCTCGTCAAGTCAATAAAGATATGACCAAATCTCAGAAAAATATTAGCGTCTTCTTCTCTCCTAAAAAAAGTAAAGATGGGTCTTTTACTCAGAAACAATCAGCTTTTACGGTTTCTGGAAAAGAAGAGGAAGTTCCTGTTGAACCACCAAAACCGCAAGAATCTTGGGTCAAGGAGGCAGCCAAACTCAAGGGAGTGGATAATTACTATGTAACCAACTCAACGAACGCCATCTTGACTTATAAAGATAAAAAAGTTGAAAATGCCAATTTGACAGGTGGAAACAGAACTTACATGGACGCTGTTAAGAATGAAATTATTGCAGGTCGTAGTCTAAGAGAGCAAGATTTCAAAGAGTTTGCAAGTGTCATTTTGCTAGATGAGGAATTGTCCATTAGTTTATTTGGCTCTCCACAAGAGGCTATTAACAAGGTTGTAGAAGTCAATGATTTTAGTTATCGAGTCATTGGGGTTTATACTAGTCCAGAGGCTAAAAGGTCAAAAATATATGGGTTTGGTGGCTTGCCTATTACTACCAATATCTCCCTTGCTGCGAATTTTAATGTAGATGAAATAGCTAGTATTGTCTTTCGAGTGAATGATACCAGTTTAACTCCAACTCTGGGTCCAGAACTGGCACGAAAAATGACAGAACTTGCAGGCTTGCAACAGGGAGAATATCAGGTGGCAGATGAGTCGCTTACATTTGCAGAAATTCAACAATCGTTTAGTTTTATGACGACGATTATCAGTTCCATCGCAGGGATTTCCCTCTTTGTTGGAGGAACTGGTGTTATGAACATCATGCTGGTTTCTGTTACAGAGCGTACCCGTGAGATTGGTCTCCGTAAGGCTTTGGGTGCAACGCGTGCCAATATTTTAATCCAGTTTTTGATTGAATCCATGATTTTGACCTTGTTAGGTGGCTTAATTGGTTTGACAATTGCAAGTGGTTTAACTGCCTTAGCAGGTTTGTTACTGCAAGGCTTGATTACGGGTATAGAAGTTGGAGTATCAATCCCAGTTGCCCTATTTAGTCTTGCAGTTTCGGCTAGCGTGGGTATGATCTTTGGAGTCTTGCCAGCCAACAAGGCATCGAAACTTGACCCAATCGAAGCCCTTCGTTATGAATAAGATCAACAAGATGGACACTCGTCTATCTTGTTTTTGTATAGATTTCCCTATCGAAAATCCTTAAAAATGTGATATAATGAAGTGTTAGAAAAACAGGTTTCATTTGCCTGGAAAGGAAAAATTATGTCTGAAAAGAATTTTTATATTACAACGCCGATTTACTATCCATCTGGGAAACTTCATATCGGTTCTGCCTACACAACCATCGCCTGTGATGTCCTAGCCCGTTACAAACGCCTAATGGGCTACGATGTCTTTTATCTGACAGGTCTTGATGAGCATGGTCAAAAGATTCAACAAAAAGCGGAAGAAGCTGGCATTACACCACAAGCCTATGTTGATGGAATGGCAGTTGGAGTTAAAGAACTCTGGCAATTACTAAATATTTCATACGATAAATTTATCCGTACAACTGATGACTACCACGAAAAAGTTGTCGCACAGGTCTTTGAGCGCTTGCTTGCTCAAGATGACATCTATTTGGGTGAATACTCTGGCTGGTATTCAGTATCAGATGAAGAATTCTTTACAGAAAGCCAGCTTGCAGAAGTATTTCGTGATGAAGCTGGAAATGTGACTGGCGGTATTGCTCCATCAGGTCACGAGGTTGAATGGGTATCCGAAGAATCATACTTCCTTCGCCTCAGCAAATACCAAGATCGTTTGGTCGAATTTTTCAAGTCCCATCCTGAATTTATCACTCCAGATGGTCGTCTGAATGAAATGCTGCGCAACTTCATCGAGCCAGGTTTAGAGGATTTGGCAGTTTCTCGTACAACCTTTACATGGGGCGTTCCAGTACCATCAAATCCTAAACACGTTGTCTATGTTTGGATTGATGCTCTTCTTAACTATGCGACAGCTCTTGGCTACTGTCAAGACGAACATGGTAACTTTGACAAGTTCTGGAATGGAACAGTCTTCCACATGGTAGGAAAAGACATCCTTCGATTCCACTCAATCTACTGGCCAATCCTTCTTATGATGTTAGATATCAAATTGCCAGATCGTTTGATTGCTCACGGTTGGTTCGTCATGAAAGACGGCAAAATGTCTAAGTCAAAAGGGAATGTCGTTTACCCTGAGATGTTGGTAGAGCGTTATGGACTAGATCCACTTCGTTACTACCTCATGCGTAGCCTTCCAGTTGGTTCAGATGGAACTTTCACTCCTGAAGACTATGTCGGCCGTATCAACTATGAATTGGCCAATGACCTTGGGAACCTCCTCAATCGTACGGTTTCTATGATTAACAAGTACTTTGATGGACAAATTCCAGCCTATGTAGAGGGTGTGACAGAATTTGACAATGCTCTTGCTCAAGTAGCTGCTGAATCAATTGCTGACTACCATACCCACATGGAAGCAGTTGATTACCCACGTGCTTTAGAAGCAGTCTGGGCTCTGATCTCTCGTACTAATAAATACATCGATGAGACAGCTCCATGGGTCTTGGCCAAGGATGAAGCACTCCGCGATCAATTGGCAAGTGTTATGAGCCACTTGGCAGCTAGTCTTCGTGTTGTAGCTCACTTGATTGAGCCGTTTATGATGGAAACCAGTCGTGCAGTCTTGAATCAACTTGGCTTGGAAGAAGTAGCGAGCCTTGAAAACTTGAGCTTGGCTGACTTCCCAGCAGATGTGACTGTAGTTGCCAAAGGAACACCAATCTTCCCACGTCTGGATATGGAAGAAGAAATCGCCTATATCAAGGAACAAATGGAAGGCAACAAGCCAGCTGTCGAAAAAGAATGGAATCCAGACGAAGTCGAACTCAAACTAAACAAGGATGAAATCAAGTTTGAAGACTTTGACAAGGTCGAAATCCGTGTCGCAGAAGTCAAAGAAGTGTCTAAAGTAGAAGGTTCTGATAAGTTGCTCCAATTCCGCTTAGATGCTGGTGATGGTCAAGATCGTCAAATCCTCTCAGGGATTGCAAAATACTATCCAAATGAACAAGAATTGGTCGGCAAGAAAGTTCAAATTGTTGCCAACCTCAAACCTCGTAAAATGATGAAGAAATATGTTAGCCAAGGTATGATCCTCTCAGCTGAACATGATGGACAATTAACCCTTCTCACAGTTGATCCAGCTGTACCAAACGGAAGTGTGATTGGGTAAAAGTAGACAGAACTAGTTCATGCTAGTTCTGTTTTTTTTATTATGTGACTTTCAGTCCGTCTCGCTCCGTTAGGTGCGAGACAAAAAACCACCCGCTATGCGGGTGCGCGTCAAAGGTTATACCAAAAAACTCCGAACGCGATACAATAAAGGTGTTCAAGCCAATTGTAAAGCGAAAGGAGAAAAATATGGCACAAAAGGCTCATAGTTTATCGCACACAAAGTGGTACTGTAAGTATCACTTTGTGTTCACCCCTAAGTATAGACGAAAAGTTATCTATAATCAATATCGAAGTAGTTTAGGCGAAATATTTCATCGTTTGTGTAGTTATAAAGGAGTTGAAATTATCGAGGGTCACTTAATGCCAGACCATGTACATATGTTAGTAAGTATTCCACCAAGGATAAGTGTTTCGAGTTTCATGGGTTATTTAAAAGGAAAAAGTGCACTCATGATGTTTGACAAACACTCCAATCTCAAGTACAAGTTTGGGAATAGGCATTTCTGGGCGGAAGGTTATTATGTAAGTACAGTAGGGCTTAATGAAGCCACAATTAAGAAATATATCCAAGAACAGGAAAAACATGATATAGCACTAGATAAATTGAGTGTAAAAGAATATGAGGATCCCTTTAGGGATAGTGGTAAGTAATACTAAAGCCTCTTTGAGAGGCAAGTGACGAGTCAAGAGCAATGAGGCTTGAACAAAGTGAAAGCCAGCGTCTTTAGGCGCTGGCTGGTAATTTGGGCTTATAGCCCTGGTTCAAACCACCCGTTAGACGGGTGGTCATGATTTAACTATTATGCTTTACAAACTAGTTTAGAAGTAGTATTCTATAGGTGATGCCACTAGTAGGTATTACAAAATAGATTAGAAGGGAGAAGGGATGAAAGAAACTCAGCTATTAAAAGGTGTTCTTGAAGGTTGTGTCTTGGATATGATTGGTCAAAAAGAGCGATATGGTTATGAGTTGGTTCAGACTTTGCGAGAGGCTGGATTTGATACTATCGTTCCAGGAACTATTTATCCTTTGTTGCAAAAGTTAGAAAAAAATCAATGGATAAGAGGCGACATGTGCCCGTCGCCAGATGGTCCAGATCGGAAGTATTTTTCATTAACGAAAGAAGGAGAAGAGCGTGTCTCGGTCTTTTGGCAACAATGGGACGATTTGAGTCAAAAAGTAGAAGGGATTAAGAATGGGGGCTAAACCATGAAGAAAATGAAGTATTATGAAGAAACAAACAATTTGTTGCATGAGTTTTTTGAGGAGAATCAGCAGTATTTTGAGGAACTGTGGGATAGTTTTAATCTTGCTGGATTTCTCTATGATGAGGACTATCTCAGAGAGCAGATTTATTTGATGATGTTAGATTTCTCAGAAGCAGAACGAGATGGCATGAGTGCAGAGGATTATTTAGGTAAGAATCCTAAAAAAATAATGAAAGAGATTCTCAAGGAAGCACCACGCAGTTCTATCAAAGAGTCCCTTTTGACGCCAATTCTTGTCCTAGCGGTATTACGTTATTATCAACTACTAAGTGATTTTTCTAAAGGTCCTCTCTTAACAGTCAATTTGCTCACATTTTTAGGGCAACTTCTTCTTTTTCTGATTGGATTTGGACTTGTGGCCACAATCTTACGTTGGGGGCTAGTCCAAGATTCTCCTAAGATGAAAATTGGCACCTATATTGTCGTTGGGATTCTTGTTCTGCTAGTTGTTCTGGGATATGTAGGAATAGGAAGTTTTGTACAAGAAGGAGCATTTTATCTTCCTGCTCCCTGGGATAGTTTGTCTGTCTTTATGATTTCCCTAGTCATCAGTATTTGGAATTGGAAAGAACCGATTTTTCGTCCCTTTGTCAGTATGATTATTGCCCATCTTGTGGTGGGTTCTCTACTCCGTTATTATGAGTGGATGGGAATTTCAAATGTTTTTCTTACAAAGATTATTCCTTTAGCTGTTCTTTTTATTGGCATTTTTCTATTATTCCGTGGGTTTAAGAAGATAAAATGGAGTGAAATATAGTCAAAAAGCCGTTTTAAAGCGGTTTTTTGTTATAATGAAGGGAAGAATGTTAGAAATTAAAGGAGAAAAATTTGATGAGATACATAACTCTTGGTCAAGATGACAAAGAATTATCAGAAATTGTTCTCGGAATGATGAGAATAAAAGATAAGTCTGTAAAAGAAGTTGAAGAGCTTGTAGAAACAGCACTTTCTGTTGGAATCAATGCTTTTGACTTGGCTGATATATATGGTCTTGGTCGTTGTGAAGAACTGTTAGGTCTTGTCCTAAAAAATCGTCCAGATTTAAGAGAAAAGATGTGGATTCAGTCCAAATGTGGCATTCGCATTGAAGAATTTACCTATTTTGATTTTTCTAAGGACTATATTATAAAATCAGTTGACGGAATTTTGCAAAGATTGAAGATTGATCATCTAGATAGCTTGCTTCTTCATCGACCAGATGCTTTGATGGAATCTGACCAAGTAGCAGAAGCCTTTGATCTCCTTTATAAACAAGGTAAGGTTCGAAATTTTGGAGTTTCTAATCAAAATCCTATGATGATGGAGTTACTTAAAAAAGATGTCAAGCAGCCGTTAGCTGTTAATCAGCTACAATTGAGTGCGGCTTTTACTCCAGGATTCGAATCAGGTTTTCGTGTTAATATGGAAGATAATCAAGCAGCTATGCGAGATGGCAGCATTTTTGAATATTGCAAATTACACGATGTGGTCATTCAATCATGGTCTGTCTTACAATTCGGGTATTTTAAAGGGAATTTTGTTGGAAATGAGAAATTTCAAGCTTTAAATCAAGTACTTGATCGTTTAGCTATTAAATATGGAGTAACCCCTTCAACTATTGCCATTTCTTGGATATTGCGTTATCCAGCAAAAATGCAGGCAGTTGTAGGTACCACAAATCCTAAGCACTTGAGAGAAGTTAGCCAAGCGGCAAACTTTAGCTTAACAAGAAAAGAATGGTATGAAATTTATCTTGCAGCAGGGAATAATTTGCCGTAAGTAGAAGCAGATGTAAATAAATCACAGTCAAAAAGCCGTTTTAAAGCGGTTTTTTTGTTATAATGAAGGGGAGAATTATTGATATTAAAGGAGAAAAACATGACATTTGAAGAAATTCTACCTGGATTAAAGGCTAAGAAAAAATATGTACGAACTGGTTGGGGAGGTGCTGAAAACTATGTCCAACTTTTTGACACCATTGAACAAAACGGGGTTGCACTTGAAGTGACACCTTATTTCCTAATCAACGTGTCTGGAGAAGGAGAAGGTTTTTCCATGTGGAGTCCGACACCTTGTGATGTTTTGGCGACGGATTGGGTAGAAGTGCATGACTAGACGTGTATTGATTACGGGAGTGAGTTCAGGGATAGGTCTGGCTCAGGCTCGACTCTTTTTAGAGAAGGGCTATCAAGTTTATGGAGTTGACCAAGGTGAAAATCCACTCTTAGAGGGTGATTTTCACTTTTTACAGAGAGATTTGACCTTGGACTTGGAGCCTGTTTTTGATTGGTGCCCTCAGGTTGATGTTTTGTGCAATACTGCTGGAGTGTTGGATGCTTATAAACCCCTATTGGAACAATCAGCGCAGGACATTCAAGAAATTTTTGAAATCAACTACGTTACTCCAGTAGAGTTGACTCGGTATTATTTGACGCAAATGTTGGAGAATAAAAAAGGGATTATTATCAACATGTGTTCCATTGCCTCAAGTCTAGCAGGCGGGGGTGGTCACGCCTATACTTCTTCGAAGCACGCCTTGGCTGGTTTCACCAAGCAGTTGGCTCTAGACTATGCAGAAGCTGGGATTCAGGTATTTGGTATCGCTCCAGGAGCAGTCAAGACAGCCATGACTGCTGCCGACTTTGAACCAGGTGGATTGGCTGACTGGGTTGCTAGTGAAACACCAATCAAGCGCTGGATTGAACCAGAGGAAGTGGCAGAAGTCAGTCTTTTTTTGGCCAGTGGAACAGCAAGCGCCATGCAAGGACAAATCCTTACAGTAGACGGTGGCTGGTCTTTGAAGTAGGAGGATCTGATGGAAATTAAAAGACACTTTGGAGTCTACGCTGTTTGCTTTGAAAATGGGAAATTACTCTGCATTGAAAAAACGAGAGGCCCTTATCAACATCGGTATGATCTACCTGGAGGCAGTCAGCAACTTGGTGAAGGACTGACGGAAACGCTGACTAGAGAAGTTATGGAAGAGACGGGATTTACTGTTAGAAGCTACTCTAATCCTCGAATCTACGATGTTTTCGTCAGGGAAGAGTTAAAAAATTTTATGCTTCACCATGTCATGGCCTTGTATGATGTTAAAATGAATGAGAGTGCACCTCAAGTTACGATTTCGGAAGCTGTGTCTTATGGTGCGAATGATTCACTTGGATATATTTTGATGGATATTCAAGAGATTACAGAAGAGAATGCATCGCAGTTAGTCTTGAAGATCAAAGCAGAATTATTATGATTTCCAGAATTAGATATGACAAGCTATAGAAATTGGAAGGTGAAGTAGGGGGATAATGGAACTATTTAAAACATGGAAGAAAAATATGGTTCTCTATGGTCTTAAATCTCAAATCGGAACTGTCTACCGAAACAGTGATAGGACAACAAGCTTTTATGATGTTGGGAATTTTCTATACCTAGCAGGGGAGTTGGATTCCAGATTTTGGGAAGATTTTGTTAGGAAATATGGTTTAGATTATAAGATTATTATTTCAGAAAATACCAATTGGCAAGATTTTCTGCATCGGAAAGTGGGGTTAAATTCTTTTACTCGCTATTCTTTTAAAGATAAGGCAAATTTTCAAGTTGAATTTTTAAATAATCTAGTTACTCATTTAGAGGAAGGTTACAATATTGTGCCTATTGATAATCATATTTATAACTGCTTTTCTGAGGAAGAATGGTCACAAGATTTACAGGGGGATTTTGAGTCCTATCAGGATTTTGTTTTAAAAGGTGGATTTGGCTTTGTGATTCTTAAAAATAATGAACTGATTGCTGGGATTTCCTCAGGGTTAGTTTACCGTGGAGCAGTTGAAGTGGAAGTTGCAACTAGACCAAACGAACAAGGAAATGGATTTGCTAAAAAGCTTGGTGCTGCAATGATTCTAGAGAGTTTAAATAGAGATATGTTTCCACTTTGGGATGCTCATAACGAGGCTTCCAAAAAAGTAGCAGAATTTTTAGGATATGAGTTAGCTGAACCTTATGAAGCTTTTGAACTAGAGGAAAATTTCACATAATTATATATGATATTGTATCTTTTAAGACGAGGTGAATGGCTATGAAAAATCAACTTGCCCTTAGTGGCGAAAAAATTCTTGAAAAAGTTTACCCACAACTATTTCATCATGTTGGCATGATTCGTGGGGAATATTTATTGAGAGAGCTCAATCAAAACATCCTGTTATCAAGTTGTCAGCAATTTGTAAAAGATTATCTAGACACTATTTGTTCCTTGTACTCGGATGAAGAGGTCTGGTATCGTTTTTCAGAATTAACGAATACAGAAGCCAATTGTTTAGAGGGAACTAAAGAGTATTTTGATGAACGTCATCCTTTGTTTGGTTATAGAGGAACTAGACGTTTACTAGCGTGTTCGGATGAATTTCAGGCTGAGGCAAATGTCGTTACAGAAGTTTATCAAACCAATCCCAATCTGTCTGTTATTTTTCCTTTTGTCAATGATGCCGATCAATTAAAGCAAGCTATTAGAGTATTACATCAGCATGGTTTTACTGGGAAAGTCGGAACGATGATTGAATTACCGTCAGCGTATTTTGACTTGGATAGGATACTGGAAACGGGCATTTCAAAGATTGTAGTTGGAATGAATGATTTGACTTCTTTTGTTTTTGCGACCGTGAGAAACAGTCAATGGCATGATATGGAAAGTCCAATAATGTTAGATATGCTAAGAGATATGCAGGATAAAGTAAGGATGAAAAAGATTGATTTTGCTGTAGCAGGCTATCTGAATACTTCTTTCATACAAAAAATAAATCAGATGGATATCGAATGCATTCTCCATTACAGCTCTATTCCGGAGATTTTTGATTTAGAAATTGACCATCCAGACCACCTCAAACGTGTAAAAGAAGAAAGTAAAAAATTACAAAGGAGAAACCCATGACACCGCAAGAAATGTGGAATAAATACAAACAAATCAATCCTTCTATCGGAGATGAAATCGATGCTTGGGCTTTTGGAGTGGAAGCCGATCTCTTGGCAGATTTGGTTTTAAAAGGAGAAAAGACAGCAACAGCTTCAGCCTACGACCTCTACGCACTAGAAGATGAACCCCTTCCGCAAGAAGGGACCTTCGATGTCATTTTAAATAGCCAAGATCAAGCTGTCTGTATTGTCGAAATTACAAAGGTTTCTGTTGAACCCTTCAATCAAGTTTCTGCTGATCATGCCTTTAAAGAAGGGGAAGGTGACAAATCTTTAGCCTATTGGCGTCAGGTTCATGAGGATTGTTTCGCCGAGTGGCTGAGGGAGGCAGGACAGACTTTTACACCTGACAGCAAGGTTGTTTTAGAAGAATTTCGCAAGGTCTACCCCCTGTAGACTGTTAGACGGAAGAAAGTTTTAGAAATCGCTGTCCAATCCTTTTTTCTTAGACAAAACATGATATAATAAGTTTGTTTGAAGAAGAGCTCTAGCTCTTAAACTTAGAATAGGAGAAAACTATGCAAGCAGTTGAACATTTTATTAAGCAATTTGTTCCTGAACACTATGATTTATTTTTAGACTTGAGTCGTGAGACCAAGACGTTTTCAGGGAAGGTGACCATCACTGGTCAAGCACAGAGTGACCGTATTTCCCTCCACCAAAAAGACCTGGAAATCGCTTCTGTAGAAGTTGCAGGTCAAGCTCGTCCATTTACAGTTGACCATGACAATGAAGCCCTTCATATCGAATTGGCTGAGGCTGGTCAAGTTGAAGTGGTTCTTACCTTTTCTGGTAAAATCACAGACAACATGACAGGGATTTACCCTTCTTATTACACAGTTGATGGAGTCAAGAAGGAAGTCTTGTCTACTCAGTTCGAGAGCCATTTTGCGCGCGAAGCCTTTCCATGTGTGGATGAGCCAGAAGCCAAAGCAACTTTTGACCTCTCTCTACGTTTTGACCAAGCAGAAGATGAATTGGCCTTGTCTAACATGCCAGAAATCGATGTTGAAAACCGTAAGGAAACAGGTATCTGGAAGTTTGAGACAACACCTCGCATGTCTTCTTACTTGTTAGCCTTTGTTGCGGGTGATTTGCAAGGTGTGACGGCTAAAACTAAAAACGGTACCCTGGTAGGTGTCTACTCAACCAAAGCACATCCACTTTCAAATCTTGATTTCTCACTGGATATCGCTGTTCGCTCTATCGAGTTTTACGAAGATTACTATGGAGTTAAGTACCCAATTCCTCAATCTCTCCATATCGCCCTTCCTGATTTCTCAGCTGGTGCTATGGAAAACTGGGGTCTGGTGACCTACCGTGAAGTTTACTTGGTTGTGGATGAGAACTCTACATTTGCTAGCCGTCAACAAGTTGCCCTTGTTGTTGCCCATGAATTGGCTCACCAATGGTTTGGTAACCTCGTAACTATGAAATGGTGGGATGACCTTTGGCTCAATGAAAGCTTTGCTAACATGATGGAGTACGTCTGTGTGGATGCTATTGAACCAAGCTGGAATATCTTTGAAGATTTCCAAACAGGTGGAGTACCTCTTGCTCTTGAACGTGACGCTACTGATGGCGTTCAGTCTGTCCACGTCGAAGTTAAACATCCAGATGAAATCAATACGCTCTTTGACGGAGCTATCGTCTATGCCAAAGGAAGTCGCCTCATGCACATGCTTCGCCGTTGGCTAGGTGATGCCGATTTTGCCAAAGGTTTACATGCCTACTTTGAAAAACATCAGTACAGCAATACAATTGGTCGTGACCTTTGGGATGCCCTTGGTCAAGCGTCAGGACGTGATGTCGCAGCCTTTATGGATTCTTGGTTAGAACAGCCTGGTTACCCAGTTCTTACTGTCAAAGTTGAAAATGATGTCTTGAAGATTTCACAAAAACAATTCTTCATCGGTGAGAACGAAGACAAGAACCGTCTCTGGGTTGTGCCACTCAATAGCAACTGGAAAGGCTTGCCAGATACACTTGAAACTGAAAGCATCGAAATTCCAGGCTACGCAGCTCTTCTTGCTGAAAATGACGGAGCTCTTCGTTTCAATACTGAAAATACAGCCCACTACATTACCGACTATCAAGGAGACTTGTTGGATGCAGTTCTTGCTGACCTAGTTAATCTTGATAACACAAGTAAACTTCAAATCGTTCAAGAACGTCGTTTGCTTGCTGAAGCAGGGCACATTTCTTATGCTGACTTGCTCCCAGTCCTTGATAAACTTGCTAAGGAAGAATCTTACCTTGTCGTTTCAGCCATTTCTCAAGTAATTTCTGCCCTCGAGCGCTTTATCGATGAAGGAACAGAAGCTGAAATAGCCTTCAAAGCCTTGGTTGCTAAATTGGCTCGTCACAACTATGACCGTCTTGGTTTTGAAGCTAAAGACGGAGAATCAGATGAGGATGAATTGGTTCGTCAGTTAGCCATTTCTATGATGATTCGCTCAAATGATGCAGAAGCTAGCCAAGTCGCTAGCCAAATCTTCGCGGCTCACAAGGAGAATCTTGCAGGACTCCCAGCAGCAATTCGCTCACAAGTTCTGATCAATGAGATGAAACATCATGAGACTAAAGACTTGTTAGCACTTTATCTTGATACTTATACTCACGCAACAGATGCTGTCTTTAAACGTCAGTTGGCAGCAGCTCTTGCCTATAGTAAAGATGCGGACAATATCCAAACCTTGATTGCTTCTTGGAAGGACAAATTTGTGGTCAAACCGCAGGACTTGTCTGCTTGGTATTACCAATTCTTAGGTCATCAAGCAACTCAGGAAACAGCTTGGTCTTGGGCGCGTGAAAACTGGGCTTGGATTAAGGCAGCCCTTGGTGGAGATATGAGCTTTGATAGCTTTGTTATCCTTCCTGCACACGTATTTAAGACTCAGCAACGCTTGGCAGAGTACAAGGAATTCTTTGAGCCACAACTTTCTGACCTTGCTCTTAGCCGTAACATCGGTATGGGAATCAAGGAAATTGCAGCGCGTGTTGACTTGATTAACCGTGAAAAAGCTGCAGTGGAAGCAGTCGTTCTTCAATACGGAAATGCATAAACAAGCCTAAAATAAAAAGAAAACTCAGCTATCTCATGTAAAATGCAGAGAGTTGAGTTTTTTTTAAGGCAAATTTGGTATAATGGTTTTAATAAGGAGGAGTTTCTCATGATAAAAATCTTATTAGTTGAGGATGACCTAGGCCTGTCAAATTCAGTATTTGACTTTTTAGACGATTTTGCGGATGTCATGCAGGTATTTGATGGAGAAGAAGGTCTCTATGAAGCTGAAAGTGGCGTCTATGATTTGATTTTGCTCGATTTGATGTTACCTGAAAAAAATGGCTTCCAAGTCTTGAAAGAATTGCGTGAAAAGGGGATTACGACTCCAGTTCTGATTATGACTGCCAAGGAAAGTTTGGATGACAAGGGACATGGATTTGAACTGGGAGCAGATGATTATCTGACTAAACCTTTCTACCTAGAAGAACTCAAAATGCGGATTCAAGCCCTTCTCAAACGTTCAGGTAAGTTTAATGAAAATACCTTGACTTATGGAAATATTGTGGTTAATTTGTCAACCAATACCGTTAAAGTCGAAGATACTCCTGTCGAATTGCTGGGGAAAGAGTTTGATTTATTAGTTTATTTCCTTCAAAATCAAAATGTTATTTTGCCTAAGACTCAGATTTTTGATCGTCTATGGGGATTTGATAGTGATACAACGATTTCGGTTGTCGAAGTTTATGTTTCAAAAGTCCGTAAGAAATTAAAAGGAACCACTTTTGCAGAGAATTTGCAAACCTTGCGCAGTGTTGGGTATATTTTAAAAGATGTTCAGTAAACTAAAAAAAACATGGTGTGCGGATGACTTTAGTTATTTTATCCGCAACTTTGGTGTCTTCACTCTGATTTTCTCTACCATGACTCTGATTATTTTACAAGTCATGCATTCGAGTCTTTATACTTCGGTGGATGATAAGCTCCACGGACTGAGTGAAAATCCTCAAGCAGTTATTCAGCTGGCAGTAAATAGGGCAACAGAAGAGATTAAAGATTTAGAAAATGCCGCTACAGATACTAGCAAGACTGAGATAAAACCCAATGTCAGTTCCAATACGGAAGTCATTCTCTTTGATAAGAACTTTACTCAACTTCTTTCTGGAAATCGATTTTTGGGCTTGGATAAGATTAAGTTAGAAAAGAAAGAACTAGGCCATATCTATCAGATTCAGGTTTTTAATAGCTATGGGCAGGAAGAAATCTATCGTATGATTTTGATGGAAACCAATATTAGTTCGGTTTCAACCAATATCAAGTATGCTGCTGTCTTGATAAATACCAGTCAGTTAGAGCAGGCCAGTCAAAAGCATGAGAAATTGATTGTGATTGTGATGGCAAGTTTCTGGATTTTGTCTTTGCTTGCCAGTCTCTATCTAGCTAGGGTTAGTGTTAGGCCCCTGCTTGAGAGCATGCAGAAGCAACAGTCCTTTGTGGAAAATGCCAGTCATGAGTTACGAACTCCACTCGCAGTTTTGCAAAATCGCTTAGAGACCCTTTTTCGTAAGCCAGAAGCTACCATTATGGATGTGAGTGAAAGCATTGCATCGAGCTTGGAAGAAGTCCGAAATATGCGTTTTTTGACGACAAACTTGCTGAACTTAGCTCGTAGAGATGATGGGATTAAGCCAGAACTTGCAGAAGTTCCAACTAGCTTTTTTAATACGACTTTCACAAACTATGAGATGATTGCTTCGGAAAATGATCGTGTCTTCCGTTTTGAAAATCGGATCCATCGCACGATTGTCACAGATCAGCTTCTCTTGAAGCAGTTGATGACTATCCTATTTGATAATGCTGTCAAGTATACTGAAGAGGATGGTGAAATTGATTTTCTTATCTCGGCGACCGATCGCAATCTGTATTTACTTGTTTCTGATAATGGAGTCGGTATTTCGACAGAAGATAAGAAGAAAATTTTTGACCGCTTTTATCGAGTTGATAAGGCTAGAACCCGACAAAAAGGTGGTTTTGGTTTAGGATTATCTCTGGCCAAGCAAATTGTAGACGCCTTAAAAGGAACCATTACTGTTAAAGATAATAAACCCAAGGGAACAATCTTTGAAGTGAAGATTGCCATCCACACACCATCTAAAAAGAAAAAATAAACATATCGCTCCGGATGGGGCGATATGTTTATTTTTTAAGTTTTCGTTTGATAACAGAGCGTTGGACTTTTAAAACAAGTAAGCTGGATACTATTGCTGCAGGTAAGGCGAGCACAGTTGTTAATTTTAATGATAAAAAGATAAAACTAAAGATGGCAATGCAGATACAAAAAACAGCGATATTGACAAAAAATAAAATTTCTTTGAGATTGCTATCAGTTTGTGCTTCAGGTGTATAAGCTTGATAATGAGGAAGTTGCTGGTTTAATTCTTCTTGATAGTCTACCTCATAGGATTGTAATTTTCTTACGGGCATGATTCTCTCCTTAACAGTACATACCTATTTTATCATTTTTTCAGCAGAGAATTATTACAGAAAGGTTACAAAAAGAATAAAGTCCCTTTTCATTTTCAAAGCATAGCTGATTTTTGAGAAATGTGGTATAATTTTTCTTATGGAAAAGATTATCATTACAGCAACTGCTGAAAGTATTGAACAAGTTAAACAACTGCTCGAAGCTGGCGTAGACCGTATCTATGTCGGTGAGAAAGATTTTGGCCTTCGTCTGCCAACAACCTTTAGTCATGACCAATTGCGTGAAATCGCTAAGCTGGTTCATGATGCTGATAAGGAATTGATTGTTGCAGTCAATGCCCTCATGCACCAAGATATGATGGACCGTATCAAACCTTTCTTAGACTTTTTGGAAGAAATCAAGACAGACTACATTACGATTGGGGATGCAGGTGTCTTTTACGTAGTCAACCGCGATGGTTATTCATTTAAGACCATTTATGATGCTTCAACTATGGTGACAAGCAGTCGTCAGATCAACTTCTGGGGACAAAAGGCTGGCGCATCTGAGGCTGTTTTGGCGCGTGAAATTCCATCAGCTGAACTTTTCAAAATGCCAGAGATTTTGGAAATTCCTGCTGAAGTTTTGGTTTACGGTGCTAGTGTCATCCATCATTCTAAACGTCCGCTCTTGCAAAACTACTATAACTTTACGCATATTGATGATGAAAAGACTCGCAAGCGTGACCTCTTCTTGGCTGAGCCAAGTGACCCAGAGAGCCACTATTCTATTTTTGAAGACAATCATGGTACCCACATCTTTGCCAACAATGACCTTGATTTGATGACCAAATTAACAGAATTGGTGGAGCATGGCTTTACTCACTGGAAATTAGAAGGTCTCTATACACCTGGTCAGAACTTTGTTGAGATTGCAAAACTCTTTATCCAAGCGCGTAGCTTGATCCAAGAGGGCAACTTTAGTCATGACCAAGCCTTCTTGCTGGATGAAGAAGTGCGCAAGTTACATCCTAAAAACCGTTTCCTTGATACAGGATTTTATGATTACGATCCTGACATGGTTAAATAAAGTAAATGATTCGTTGAGAGAAGGAAGATGCAAATATTTCTTCTCTCAATTTTTCTTATTCTCCAATATTTTCAAAAAAATAAGTAGGCTAGGATGCTCTGTTTGCTGGGATTTTTAAGGCAAGTAACCTTCTTGAGTTTGAAAATTATCCTATGTTTGCAGGTGCCAAATGGCCCTTTTTTTGGTATAATTTTTTATAATGAAAACGATTGGTAATCGCTATGTTGTGGTGGATTTAGAGGCAACTAGCACAGGTAGTAAGGCTAAAATTATCCAAGTGGGAATTGTTGTGATTGAGGACGGAAAAATCGTCGATCACTATACGACGGATGTCAATCCACATGAACCCTTAGATGCTCATATCAAAGAACTGACAGGATTGACAGACCAACGTCTGGCGCAAGCACCTGATTTTTCGCAAGTTGCTAGAAAAATCTTTGACTTGGTGGAGGATGGGATTTTTGTAGCCCATAATGTTCAGTTTGATGCTAATCTCTTGGCGGAGAATTTATTTTTTGAAGGCTATGAACTAAGAAATCTTCGTGTGGACACGGTCGAATTGGCTCAAGTCTTTTTCCCAGAACTGGAAAAATATAGTTTGCCGATTTTGTGTCAGGAATTAGGAATTCCTCTTAAGCACGCTCACACAGCCCTTTCAGATGCCCAAGCTACTGCTGAATTACTCTTATTTCTACGGGAAAAGATGGCCCAACTTCCTAAAGGTCTCTTGGAACGCTTGCTGGAAATGGCTGATGCTCTCTTATATGAGTCCTATCTGGTTATTGAAGAAATTTATCGAAGTCAATCTATCCTGAGTTCACCAAACTTGGTCCAAGTTCAAGGACTGTATTTCAAGAAAACTACAGCTCCCCTGGAGCTACGAAAACTATCTCAAGATTTTTCTAAAAATATTTCTTTGTTGAACCTTGAAGTGAGGGAGGAACAAGAAAGTTTTGCTAAAGAGGTTGGCTTGCTATTGAAAGATGAGCCTGTCTCTCTGATTCAAGCGCCGACTGGGATTGGGAAAACTTATGGCTATCTCTTACCCGCTTTGTCCCAAGTGGAAAATCGTCAGATTGTCCTTAGTGTTCCGACAAAGATTCTTCAAAATCAAATCATGGAAGAAGAAGGTAAACGTCTCAAGGAAGTATTTCATACAGATATTCATTCTTTAAAGGGACCACACAATTATCTGAAGTTGGATACCTTTTATCGTTCCTTGCAGGAAAATGATGAAAATCGCTTATTTAGACGTTTTAAAATGCAACTCTTGGTCTGGTTGACAGAGACAGAAACAGGAGATTTGGATGAAATTGGGCAACTCTACCGTTACCAACATTTTCTGACAGATCTTTGTCATGATGGGAATTTATCATCTCATAGCTTATTTGTGACGGAAGATTTTTGGAAACGTAGTCAAGAAAGGGCACAAACCTGCAAGCTTTTAGTGACCAATCATGCCTATCTTGTAACTAGACTGGAAGATAATCCTGAATTTGTCAGTGACCGTTTATTGATTATTGATGAAGTTCAAAAGATTTTGTTAGCTCTAGAAAATCTGCTTCAAGAGACCTACGATATCCAGTCTATTATCAATTTGCTTGATAAGGCTCTACTGGAGGAGCAAAATAAGGTCCAACAACGAATACTAGAAAGTATTCGCTTTGAGTGCTTCTACTTGATAGAACAATTTCAGTCTGGAAAATCTAGGAAAAATATCTTAGATTCTCTGGTCAATCTCCATCAGTATTTTTCAGAATTAGAGGTAGAAGGCTTTGAGGAGCTGGTTCGCTATTTTACAGCTGACCGAGATTACTGGCTTGAAGCAACTGAAACGAGTCAAAAGAAAATTCAGATTTCTTCTACGAAATCAGGCCGTATTCTTCTATCTTCCTTAGTGCCTGATTCATGTCAAGTCTTGGGAGTGTCGGCCACTCTTGAGATTAGTCAAAGAGTTTCTTTGGCAGACCTGTTAGGCTATCCCGAAGCTAAATTTGTTAAGATTGAAGCTTGTAAAAAACAGGATCAAGAAGTGGTCTTGGTCAAAGATTTTCCTCTAGTAACAGAAACTTCCTTAGAAGTTTATGCCCAAGAGGTAGCTGATTTACTGATGGGAGTTCAAGCTTTCCAGCAACCGATTTTGGTTCTCTTTACCGCTAAAGACATGCTTCTAGCAGTATCGGATTTACTTCCAGTTAGCCACTTGGCCCAGTATAAAAATGGGGATGTTCATCAGCTAAAGAAACGCTTTGAAAAAGGTGAACAACAAATCCTGCTTGGCGCAGCAAGTTTCTGGGAAGGAGTTGATTTTTCAAGTCATCCTTTTGTAATTCAAGTTGTACCAAGACTTCCTTTCCAAAATCCTCAAGAGCCCTTGACGAAAAAGATCAATCAGGAACTAATTCAAGAAGGGAAAAATGCCTTTTATGATTATCAATTGCCAATGGCTATTATTCGTTTAAAACAGGCTTTGGGAAGAAGTATGAGACGTGAACACCAACGTTCTTTAACTCTTATTTTGGATAGGAGAATTGTCGGAAAACGATACGGCAAGCAAATAGTGACTTCTCTAGCAAAAGAAGCGACTGTTAAAACCGTCTCTCGATCCGAAGTTGATGAAGCTGTTGATAAATTTTTAAATGAACTTTGATAAATAGTATTGTATGAAAGTATAAGGTTAGTGTATATGAAACGTTCTCTCGACTCTAGAGTCGATTATAGTTTGCTATTGCCAGTATTTTTTCTACTGGTCATCGGTGTGGTGGCTATCTATATAGCCGTTAGTCATGATTATCCAAATAATATTCTGCCCATTTTAGGGCAGCAGGTCGCCTGGATCGCCTTGGGGCTTGTGATTGGTTTTATCGTCATGCTCTTTAATACAGAATTTCTTTGGAAAGTGACCCCCTTTCTGTATATTTTAGGCTTGGGACTTATGGTCTTGCCGATTGTCTTTTATAATCCAAGCCTAGTTGCATCAACGGGTGCCAAAAACTGGGTATCAATAAATGGAATTACCCTATTCCAACCGTCAGAATTTATGAAGATATCCTATATTCTCATGTTGGCCCGTGTGATTGTCCAATTTACAAAAAAACATAAGGAATGGAGACGCACAGTTCCACTGGACTTTTTGTTGATTTTCTGGATGATTCTCTTTACTATTCCAGTACTAGTTCTTTTAGCACTTCAAAGTGACTTGGGGACAGCTTTGGTTTTTGTAGCCATTTTCTCAGGAATCGTTTTATTATCAGGGGTTTCTTGGAAAATTATTATCCCAGTATTTGTGACTGCTGTAACAGGAGTTGCTGGTTTCTTAGCCATCTTTATTAGCAAGGACGGAAGGGCTTTTCTTCACCAGATTGGAATGCCGACCTACCAAATCAATCGGATTTTGGCTTGGCTCAATCCCTTTGAGTTTGCCCAAACAACGACTTACCAGCAGGCTCAAGGGCAGATTGCCATTGGGAGCGGTGGTTTATTTGGTCAAGGTTTTAATGCTTCGAATCTGCTTATCCCAGTTCGAGAGTCGGATATGATTTTCACGGTCATTGCAGAAGATTTTGGCTTTATTGGCTCTGTCCTTGTTATCGCCCTTTATCTCATGCTCATTTATCGTATGTTGAAGATTACTCTCAAATCAAATAACCAGTTCTACACCTATATTTCCACAGGTTTGATTATGATGTTGCTCTTCCACATCTTTGAGAATATCGGTGCTGTAACGGGCTTGCTTCCTTTGACCGGGATTCCACTGCCTTTCATTTCGCAAGGAGGATCGGCTATTATCAGTAATTTGATTGGTGTTGGCTTGCTTTTATCGATGAGTTACCAGACTAATCTAGCTGAAGAAAAGAGCGGAAAAGTCCCATTCAAACGGAAAAAGGTTGTATTAAAACAAATTAAATAAGGAGAAAATCATGGTTAAAGTAGCAGTTATGTTAGCTCAGGGCTTTGAAGAAATTGAAGCTTTGACAGTTGTAGATATCTTGCGTCGTGCCAATATTACTTGTGATATGGTTGGTTTTGAAAAGCAAGTGATGGGGTCGCATGCAATCCAAGTAAGTGCAGATCGTGTTTTTGATGGTGATTTATCAGACTATGACATGATTGTCCTTCCTGGCGGCATGCCTGGTTCTGTACATTTGCGAGACAATCAGGCCTTGATTCAAGAGTTGCAAAGCTTCGAACGAGAAGGGAAGAAACTGGCAGCTATTTGTGCTGCGCCAATTGCCCTCAATCAAGCAGGGATATTGAAAAACAAGCAGTACACTTGTTATGACGGCGTTCAAGAGCAAATCCTTGATGGTCAATATGTAAAGGAAACAGTAGTGGTAGATGGTCATTTGACAACCAGTCGAGGCCCTTCGACAGCTCTTGCCTTTGCCTACGAGTTGGTGGAGCAACTAGGAGGGGACGCAGAGAGTTTACGAACAGGAATGCTCTATCGAGATGTCTTTGGTAAAAATCAGTAAAACGGGAGTTATTCTCTCGTTTTTTATGTGGAAAAATCAGGGAAATCATCGCTTTTTTCATAAAAAAATGCTATAATGAAGGGTATGAAATATCACGATTATATCTGGGATTTAGGTGGAACTTTACTGGATAATTATGAAACTTCAACAGCTGCATTTGTTGAAACATTGGCATTGTATGGTATCACACAAGACCATGACAGTGTCTATCAGGCTTTAAAGGTTTCTACTCCTTTTGCGATTGAGATATTCGCTCCCAATTTAGAGAATTTTTTAGAAAAATACAAGGAAAATGAAGCCAGAGAGCTTGAACACCCGATTTTGTTTGAAGGAGTTTCTGACCTATTGGAAGACATTTCAAAACAAGGTGGACGTCATTTTTTGGTCTCTCATCGAAATAATCAGGTCTTAGAAATTTTAGAAAAAACTTCTATAACAACCTATTTTACGGAAGTAGTGACTTCTAGCTCAGGCTTTAAGAGAAAGCCAAACCCTGAGTCCATGATTTATTTAAGAGAAAAGTATCAGATTAGCTCAGGTCTTGTCATTGGTGATCGACCGATTGATATCGAAGCAGGTCAAGCAGCAGGATTGGATACCCACTTGTTTACCAGTATCGTGAATTTAAGACAAGTATTAGACATATAAGAAAAAGGAATAAGATGACAGAAGAAATCAAAAATCTGCAGGCACAGGATTATGATGCCAGTCAAATTCAAGTTTTAGAGGGCTTAGAGGCTGTTCGTATGCGTCCAGGGATGTATATCGGGTCAACCTCAAAAGAAGGTCTTCACCATCTAGTCTGGGAAATTGTTGATAACTCAATCGATGAGGCCTTGGCAGGATTTGCCAGCCATATTCAAGTTTTTATTGAGCCAGATGATTCGATTACTGTTGTCGATGATGGGCGTGGGATCCCAGTCGATATTCAGGAAAAAACAGGTCGACCTGCCGTTGAGACTGTCTTTACTGTCCTTCACGCTGGAGGAAAGTTTGGCGGTGGCGGCTACAAGGTCTCAGGTGGTCTTCACGGAGTGGGGTCTTCAGTAGTTAATGCTCTTTCCACTCAGTTAGATGTTCATGTCCACAAAAACGGTAAGATTCATTACCAAGAATACCGTCGTGGTCATGTTGTTGCAGACCTTGAGGTGGTTGGAGATACGGATAAAACGGGAACAACGGTTCACTTCACACCAGACCCAGAAATCTTTACGGAAACAACAACCTTTGATTTTGATAAATTAAACAAACGCATCCAAGAGTTGGCCTTTCTAAATCGCGGTCTTCAAATCTCCATCACAGATAAGCGCCAAGGTTTGGAACAAACCAAGAATTACCATTATGAAGGTGGGATTGCTAGTTACGTTGAATATATCAACGAGAACAAGGATGTGATCTTTGATACACCAATCTATACAGACGGTGAGATGGATGATATCACAGTTGAGGTAGCCATGCAGTATACAACGGGTTACCATGAAAATGTCATGAGTTTCGCCAATAATATTCATACACATGAAGGTGGAACGCATGAACAAGGTTTCCGTACAGCCTTGACACGTGTTATCAACGATTATGCTCGTAAGAATAAGTTACTAAAAGACAATGAAGACAATTTAACTGGGGAAGATGTCCGCGAAGGATTAACTGCAGTTATCTCGGTTAAACACCCAAATCCACAGTTTGAAGGACAAACTAAGACCAAACTGGGGAATAGCGAAGTGGTCAAGATTACCAATCGTCTCTTCAGTGATGCCTTCTCCGATTTCCTCATGGAAAATCCACAGATTGCCAAACGTATCGTGGAAAAAGGGATTTTGGCTGCTAAGGCTCGTGTGGCTGCCAAGCGTGCGCGTGAAGTCACCCGTAAAAAATCTGGTTTGGAAATTTCCAACCTTCCAGGGAAACTAGCAGACTGTTCTTCAAACAATCCTGCTGAAACAGAACTCTTCATCGTCGAAGGAGACTCAGCTGGTGGATCAGCCAAATCTGGTCGTAACCGTGAGTTTCAGGCTATCCTTCCGATTCGCGGTAAGATTTTGAACGTTGAAAAAGCTAGCATGGATAAGATTCTTGCTAACGAAGAAATTCGTAGTCTTTTCACAGCCATGGGAACAGGATTTGGCGCAGAATTTGATGTTTCGAAAGCCCGTTACCAAAAACTCGTTTTGATGACCGATGCCGATGTCGATGGAGCCCACATTCGTACCCTTCTTTTGACCTTGATTTATCGTTATATGAAACCAATCCTAGAAGCTGGTTATGTTTATATCGCTCAACCACCAATCTATGGTGTCAAGGTTGGAAGCGAGATTAAAGAATACATCCAGCCAGGTGCAGATCAAGAAATCAAACTCCAAGAAGCTTTAGCCCGCCATAGTGAAGGACGTGCCAAACCAACCATTCAGCGTTATAAAGGTCTGGGTGAAATGGACGACCATCAGTTATGGGAAACAACCATGGATCCCGAACATCGCTTGATGGCTAGAGTTTCTGTAGATGATGCTGCAGAAGCAGATAAAATCTTTGATATGTTGATGGGGGATCGAGTAGAGCCTCGTCGTGAGTTTATCGAGGAAAATGCCGTTTATAGTACACTTGATGTCTAAAAAATAGGGAGAAGTAGTTCCCTTGGTCTAAAAAATATGATATAATCATTACGATTGTTTCAAGTAAAAAAGGAGTTTGATATGTCTAATGGACAACTAATTTATTTAATGGTTGCAATTGCAGTCATTTTAGTTCTGGCTTATGTAGTGGCAATCTTTCTACGTAAGCGAAACGAGGGAAGATTAGAGGCGCTAGAAGAAAGAAAAGAAGAACTATACAATCTTCCAGTAAATGATGAAGTAGAAGCTGTAAAAAATATGCACTTGATTGGACAAAGTCAAGTGGCTTTCCGTGAATGGAATCAAAAATGGGTCGATTTATCTCTCAACTCTTTTGCCGATATTGAAAATAATCTCTTTGAAGCAGAAGGCTATAACCATTCATTTCGTTTTCTCAAGGCCAGTCATCAAATTGACCAAATTGAGAGTCAAATTACTTTGATTGAAGAAGATATTGCTGAAATTCGCAATGCTTTGGCAGACTTAGAGAAGCAAGAATCTAAAAATAGTGGACGTGTTCTTCATACCTTGGACTTGTTTGAAGAGTTGCAACACCGAGTTGCAGATCATTCTGAAGAATATGGCCAAGGTTTATCTGAAATTGAAAAACAATTGGAAAATATCCAATCAGAGTTTTCTCAGTTTGTAACTTTAAATTCGTCTGGAGATCCAGTAGAAGCAGCTGTGATTTTGGATAATGCTGAAAATCATATTTTGGCTTTAACGCATATTGTTGATCGTATACCAGCAATTGTAGCGACATTATCTAAAGACCTACCTGATCAACTGGAAGATTTAGAAGATGGTTATCGTAAGCTCTTAGATGCTAATTATCATTTTGTTGAAACGGATATTGAAGCGCGTTTCCACTTGCTTTATGAAGCATTCAAGAAAAACCAAGAGAATATTCGTCAGTTGGAATTGGATAATGCCGAATATGAGAATGGACAGGCACAAGAGGAAATCAATGCCTTGTATGATATTTTTACTCGAGAAATTGCTGCTCAGAAAGTAGTGGAAAATCTACTTGCAACTCTTCCAACTTACCTTCAACATATGAAAGAGAATAATACTTTATTGGGAGAAGATATTGCACGTTTGAGCAAGACCTATTTACTTCCTGAGACAGCTGCAAGCCATGTTCGTCGTATTCAGACAGAATTAGAGAGTTTTGAGGCAGCTATTGTTGAGGTAACTTCAAATCAAGAAGAACCAACCCAAGCTTATTCAGTTCTTGAAGAAAATCTTGAGGATTTACAAACTCAACTAAAAGATATTGAAGATGAGCAAATTTCAGTTAGTGAGCGCCTGACGCAAATTGAGAAAGATGATATCAATGCACGTCAAAAGGCCAATGTTTATGTCAATCGTCTCCATACTATCAAGCGATACATGGAAAAACGCAATCTGCCAGGTATTCCACAAACTTTCTTGAAGTTATTCTTTACGGCAAGCAATAATACCGAGGATTTAATGGTTGAGTTAGAACAAAAAATGATTAACATTGAATCTGTTACCCGAGTTCTTGAAATTGCAACGAATGATATGGAAGCTTTAGAAACGGAAACTTATAATATTGTACAATATGCAACCTTAACAGAGCAACTCTTGCAATATTCTAACCGCTATCGCTCATTTGATGAACGCATTCAAGAAGCATTTAACGAAGCTTTAGATATTTTTGAAAAAGAATTTGATTATCACGCTTCATTTGACAAGATTTCTCAAGCATTAGAAGTGGCAGAGCCTGGTGTAACCAATCGCTTTGTTACCTCATATGAGAAAACACGTGAAACGATTCGTTTTTAATAAAAGAAAAAGATTTGATTGTGTGAGAAACAGAATCAAATCTTTTTCTATAGTAGTATCTTTAGCAAAAGATTTCAAAATGATAAAAACGCATAATAGCAGGTGTAGAAACTCTTGCTACTATGCGTTTTATTATGGAAAGACTTATTGGACTTTCGCTCAAGTCGAGTTTTTACTCAATTTCCTTACTTGATTGGGATTGAAATTCCAATTAATTTCTCTGAGTAGAGTGTCTTGATATTGGCTTCATCAATAGAGTCCTTATCAATTTTACGTTTCAAGAAAAATTCTTGAATGGTTTCGATTTCAGGTTCACGAATAGCACGGTGTTTGTTTGAGATGAGGATTTCATAGTGAAGCGGCGCTTGGGTAAAAATAACATCTGTATTCCCCGCAGAATAAACCTCAACAAGGGTTGCATCGGTACTTTCTAGCTGACTTTTTACAAGTTGCGAGTGTGAGTTTGTCGTATTGATAAGCTTCATAATATTTCCTCCGATTTTCTAATTCTATTATAGCACTTTTTGAATAAAGTCGCTTGATTTATACTCAATGAAAATCAAAGAGCAAACTAGGAAGCTAGCCGCAGGTTGCTCAAAACAGTGTTTTGAGGTTGTGGATAGAACTGACAGAGTCAGTATCATATACCTACGGTAAGGCGACGCTGACGTGGTTTGAAGAGATTTTCGAAGAGTATTAGTCAATCTTATGCTGTTTTTTCCAAGATTGGATGGCCCATTTATGGCTACCACGTTTGAGGTTCTCAATAGCCTCGTCAATAGGGAACCAGGCAATATGATTAAAGTCTTCTAGTGGCTTTTGAACTTCCTTGAAAGAAGTCGCTTCATAGAGGTAGGCAGGATTGTAGTAGTAGGTATCACGGTGACGAGAGTAGAAATATTCGTCAGCTTGTCCATAATAGGTACCAATTTCAGCAGTGAATCCAAGTTCTTCAATCAATTCACGTTTTAGGGCTTCCTGATGATTTTCCCCTGCTTCAATTTCGCCACCTGGTAAGAACCAAGCACCATTAGGAGCTTGAACTAAAACTATTTGTTTTTGTTCAGCGTCAGGAATAACTGCATATACACCGTAACGTGAAACATAGTCTGTATTCGCTTTTTTTTCTCCGAAAGTTGGGTTTGCCATTGCATTTTCCTCATTATCTAGTATCGTTATTATTATCATAATGGACAAAGGGCAAGCTGTCAAGAAATTACAGTTATTTTAGTAAAAAAGAAGCAGAAAATTTTCATTTTCCACTTATTTTATATAGTATTTATTTTTCTGTTTTAGAAGCTTTCACTTCAGCTTTTTTGGCAGATTTGATTTGAATGTTGCCCTTGCTGGTCATAACTGCCTTTAGGTCTTTTTCACTTGGATTTTCAAGGTAGTAGTCAGTGATTGCGTCCTCAATATAGTCTTGAATAGTACGACGAAGTGGGCGCGCCCCCATTTTTGGATCATAACCGAGGTCAACCAATTTTTCCTTGACCTTGTCAGTTACATCCAAATGAATGTTGTTGCTAGAAAGGCGCTTGTTAACGTCTGCAAGCATAAGCTCGACAATCTGAAGGAGGTTTTCCTTGCTGAGAGCCTTAAATTCGATAATACCATCAAAACGGTTCATAAGCTCTGGGCTAAAGAAGTTACCGAGTTCACCGAGAACAGAGTTGGTACGTCCTTCTCTAGCAGCCCCAAATCCAACGCTGGCTTCTGCCTTACCTGTACCTGCATTTGAAGTCATGATGATGATGGCATCCTTGAAGCTAACGGTACGTCCTTGCCCATCTGTCAAACGACCATCGTCCAAGACCTGGAGGAACATGTGCATAACATCTGGATGGGCTTTTTCCACTTCATCCAAGAGAATAAGAGAATATGGATTGCGGCGAACTTTTTCAGTTAATTGCCCAGCCTCATCGTAGCCAACATAACCTGGAGGGGCGCCGACCAACTTAGCTACACTGTGTTTTTCCATGTATTCACTCATGTCAAAGCGAATCATGCTGTCAGCAGAACCAAAGAGTTCGATAGCTAGTTGTTTGGAAAGTTCTGTCTTACCGACACCAGTTGGTCCGACAAAGAGGAAGCTTCCAATTGGACGGTTTGGCGTACCGAGACCGACACGATTCCGGCGAATAGCCTTGGCAATCTTATCGACTGCATCGTCTTGCCCAATAACATGAGACTTGAGGTCTTCAGCTAGATGGATAAGTTGAGATTGTTCTTTCTCTTTCAAATCGCCAACAGGAATATTGGTTTTCTGCTCGATAATGTGTTCAATGGTTTTCTCACTGATGATAGGAGTATCCTGGTCTGTGACCTTTTTCTTTTGCATTTCCTTATACTTGGCAATCTGGTCACGGAAGTAGGCGGCCTTCTCAAAATCTTCCTCTCGTGTAGCTTGAGATTTAAGATTTTCAGCCTCAATCAAGCGCTGATCAATGACTTTAGGATCCACAAAATTCAAGGTCAAGTTCATCTTAGAACCTGCTTCATCTAGGAGGTCAATGGCCTTGTCAGGTAAGAAGCGGTCTTGAATGTAACGATTGGAAAGAGTTGCAGCTGCTTCAATTGCAGCATCGGTATATTGAACGTGGTGGTAGTCTTCGTATTTCTTTTGAATTCCTTTGAGGATAGTGATTGTTTCTTCCACCGTTGGTTCATCGACTTTAACAGGCTGCATACGACGCTCTAAGGCAGCATCCTTTTCAATGATACGGTATTCATTGAGGGTAGTAGCGCCGACCAGTTGCAGTTCCCCACGAGCAAGGGCTGGCTTGAGGATATTTCCTGCGTCCATATTACCATCACTCGCAGAACCTGCACCGACAATTTCATGGATTTCATCGATAAAGAGGATAATATCCTCACGTTTGCGAATTTCTTCCATGAGTTTTTGCATGCGTTCTTCAAATTGTCCACGAATACCCGTTCCTTGAACCAAGCTAACCACATCCAGACGGATGACTTGTTTACCTTGGAGTTTATGTGGAACATCGCCATCAACGATTTTCTGAGCTAGGCCTTCGACAACGGCCGTTTTTCCGACACCAGGTTCACCGATAAGGACAGGATTATTCTTGGTTCTACGATTGAGAATCTCGATGACACGGATAATCTCATCGTCGCGCCCAATAACGGGGTCAATGTCTCCACGACGGGCAATCTCAGTTACGTTGATACCAAATTCTTCTAGCAGGCCTTTTTCTTGGCTTGGTGGTGGAGTTTGAGCGGATCCATGATTTTGGGAACCATAACCGCCGTTTCCACCGTAACCTCCACCTGATTGGGTTGGGGGAATAGGAGGAGTGTTGTTAGAAGGTCTGAAATTGTTTAGGTCGTTGAAGAAATCACCAAAGGGATCGAAATCACGATTGTTCAAATCTGTCATGCCTTTAAAGAGACTGTTATTAGGGTCTGTTTTGATAATCTTATAGCAGTTTTGACAGAGGTCAATTTGTTTTTGTTTTCCATTGAGATTGGTGTAAAGATGAATTGTTGAGTCGTTAATTTTACAGTTTTGACAAAGCATACATCTACCTCATTTCTTTCTTTAGCCTGACCTGTTTAAAGGTCAAAAATAGTCAAATTTCTATACTCTCATTATAACAGGATTGGGGTGTAAAGCAAGTAAAAAGATTGTAGCTTTGAGAAGTTGTTACAATGAAAATCTTCGTGGATTTGGACTATAAAAAAATCCTATTTGTGAGACAAAAAGGATTTTGGTTAGACATGCAGGGTGTAATCCCAGCTTGTTTTGTATTAGTAAAGGAGTTCGTAAATCTCCATTGCAATCAAGTCAATGCTATCAAAAGTATAAGTTTCGCGAGCTTCTACATCACGAAGGGTAAAGATTGATCCGTTTTCTTCGTCGTGGCTGTATGCAACTTCTGCAACAACAACTCCTTCGCGTTCAAAATTACGTTTTAAATTTCCGCCATCGTTTGCCATTGCTTCAAGGCGGTTGATGATTCTAACCAAATGTGATTCCATTTTGATTCTCCTTCATTTCTTATCGTTACTATTTTACCATAAAGGAGGCCAACTTGCCTAGAAAAAACTAAGATTTCTCGCTAATTCTGCTAGTTTAAAGATTTTTAAATAAATTGGATAAAAGATTTGAATTTTAATTCAATACATGTTATAATCATACAGTACTCTATTTTAGAAAGCAGTGTGACTATGAATTTTTCTTTTTTACCTAAGTATTTACCTTATTTTAACTATGGGGCTGTTGTGACGGTTCTCATTTCTATCTGTGTTGTCTTTTTGGGAACTATTTTAGGGGTTGTCTTGGCTTTTGGGCAACGTTCAAAGTTTAAACCGCTTGTTTGGCTGGCCAACTTGTACGTTTGGATTTTCCGCGGGACGCCGATGATGGTTCAGATCATGATTGCCTTTGCTCTAATGCATATCAATGCTCCGACTATTCAGGTTGGGATTTTGGGTGTTGATCTTTCTCGTCTGATTCCAGGGATTTTGATTATCTCTATGAACAGTGGTGCTTATGTTTCTGAGACTGTTCGTGCTGGAATCAATGCGGTTCCAAAAGGTCAGCTAGAAGCGGCTTATTCGCTAGGGATTCGTCCTAAAAATGCGATGCGCTATGTGATTTTGCCACAAGCAATCAAAAATATCTTGCCAGCTTTGGGGAACGAATTTATCACCATTATCAAGGACAGCTCCCTCTTATCAGCTATCGGTGTCATGGAGTTGTGGAACGGGGCTACAACAGTTTCTACAACAACCTATTTACCTTTGACACCACTTTTATTTGCAGCCTTTTATTACTTGATTATGACTTCTATTTTGACAGTAGCCTTGAAAGCTTTTGAAAAACGTATGGGACAAGGAGATAAGAAATAATGACAGAAACCTTGATAAAAATTGAAAATTTACATAAATCATTTGGAAAGAATGAAGTATTGAAGGGCATCAACCTCGAGATTAAAAGAGGAGAAGTTGTCGTTATCATCGGTCCTTCAGGGAGCGGGAAATCTACCTTGCTTCGCTCTATGAATTTATTGGAAGAAGCAACCAAGGGGAAGGTTATCTTTGAGGGAGTCGATATTACGGACAAGAAGAATGACCTGTTTGCTATGCGTGAGAAGATGGGGATGGTTTTCCAACAGTTTAATCTCTTTCCTAATATGACTGTGATGGAAAATATCACCTTGTCACCTATCAAGACCAAAGGTGAGAGCAAGGCAGTTGCTGAGAAGAGAGCCCAAGAACTTTTGGAAAAAGTTGGTTTGCCAGATAAGGCAACTGCTTATCCACAGAGTTTGTCAGGTGGGCAGCAACAGCGGATTGCCATCGCGCGTGGGTTGGCCATGGAACCTGATGTTTTGCTCTTTGACGAGCCAACTTCAGCCTTGGATCCTGAAATGGTAGGTGAGGTATTGGCTGTTATGCAAGACCTTGCCAAATCAGGAATGACCATGGTTATCGTAACACATGAAATGGGATTTGCCCGTGAGGTGGCAGACCGTGTCATCTTTATGGCAGACGGTGTGGTTGTTGAAGATGGAACACCAGAACAGATTTTTGAACAAACCCAAGAACAACGGACTAAGGATTTCTTGAGTAAGGTTTTATAGGTTAGCTTTGTTAAGCTATTTGTAACCAATTTTAAACTTTCAAGACAAGATTAGTGAAAAGCTCGACCAGAGCTTTTTCTTATAGTTTGAAACTATAGGATAGCCTAGGAAAGAAGTGTTAGAGGGGACTAGCGGTTTTTGGTATAATGGAAGATATTTGAAAGAAAAGAGAAGTGATATGACACAGATTATTGATGGGAAAGCTTTAGCGGCCAAATTGCAGGGGCAGTTGGCTGAAAAGACTGCAAAATTAAAGGAAGAAACAGGTCTAGTGCCTGGTTTGGTAGTGATTTTGGTTGGGGACAATCCAGCCAGCCAAGTCTACGTTCGCAACAAGGAGAGGTCAGCTCTTGCAGCTGGTTTCCGTAGCGAAGTAGTGCGAGTTCCAGAGACCATTACTCAAGAGGAATTGTTAGACCTGATTGCTAAATATAATCAGGATCCAGCTTGGCATGGGATTTTGGTTCAGTTGCCATTACCAAAACACATTGATGAAGAGGCGATTCTATTGGCTATTGACCCAGAAAAGGATGTGGATGGTTTCCATCCCTTAAACATGGGGCGTCTCTGGTCTGGTCATCCAGTCATGATTCCTTCGACACCTGCAGGAATTATGGAAATGTTTCATGAATATGGGATTGATTTAGAAGGTAAAAATGCGGTTGTCATCGGTCGTTCAAACATTGTTGGAAAACCCATGGCTCAGCTTCTTTTGGCCAAGAATGCTACAGTGACTTTGACCCATTCACGTACTCATAATCTTGCCAAGGTAGCTGCTAAAGCAGATATTCTTGTAGTAGCAATCGGTCGTGCTAAGTTTGTGACTCCTGATTTTGTGAAACCAGGTGCGGTAGTCATTGACGTTGGGATGAACCGCGATGAAAATGGTAAGCTCTGTGGGGATGTTGATTATGAGGCGGTTGCCCCACTTGCTAGCCACATCACGCCAGTTCCTGGAGGTGTCGGTCCTATGACCATTACTATGCTGATGGAGCAAACCTATCAGGCAGCACTTCGGACATTGGATAGAAAATAAGAGAAAAATCGCTGAAGAGAGTGTATTTTCTATAGCTATATCTGAAATGGCAGAAATGAGTATTAAATTTTAGAAATAAGTTTATAAAAGGAGGTCTGCGCCTCCTTTTTGTTGTATAATGGAGTGAGGTGATTAGATGATTTTAAAAATTTATAATGGGGAATATAGTTTACAATGGGATGGAATATACTACTTAGCACTAATTGATTATCCAAATATTCAAGAGTGGGAATTAGAAAAAATTGCTAAATTTATAGCTTACGAAAAACTTCATAAACGTCAAACAAGTATTGACTGTGCTGATTCTTGTTTAAAAAAAGAAATTTTAGATTACATCTGTCAGCATCCCTTTCTGCCACCATTTACCCCTACAAATAAAATAGTAGCCTCGACTTATGATCTACATAAGAGGTTAGTGACTTCAGACTACTGTAGTCATACTACGACTATAGATGCAGCTATTTCTATCTTTAAAACAGGTCAGCTCTTATCTGCTGTGAAAGCCTTTGGGCGAGATGCTGAGGAGTTGGTTTTGGATAGTAGAAATGCTGCATCGGATCCGATAGATTATTTTGACTATGTCATGTTAGGGTGGTCAAATACAAGTTCTGGTTATCGATTAGCGATGGAGCGTTTATTAGGTCGAGCTCCTTCAGAGAAAGAATTACAAGACAAGTTTATTCCTGGAGTGAGTTTTCATTTTATCTATACAGATTTGATTAAAGTTACTGGTTATATTTTTGATGGCTACCATGTTGCAAAAATTAAGGACATGTTGAATTTATTTAGTGAGTTGTATATTTGTGTTATTCCAACTCATAATAAGAGCCAATTTGAAAATATTATTCCAACTAAAATACAAGATAGGGTGCATTATCTTGACTATGCTGGAGAAGACTTAGAAGAGTGGACTAAGAAAGTCTATCAAGTTGTTTTAAAACAATCAGATAAAGGATAGTTGAGGAAAAAAGGATGAAAGTGATTGATCAAACCTTACTAGAAAAAATTATTATTGAACGTTCTCGTACAAGTCATAAAGGAGACTACGGTCGTCTGCTCTTGCTGGGTGGAACTTATCCTTATGGTGGTGCCATCATCATGGCTGCCTTGGCAGCAGTAAAAAGCGGTGCAGGATTGGTGACTGTTGGAACAGATAGAGAAAATATCCCAGCTTTGCACAGTCATTTACCTGAGGCTATGGCCTTTTCTCTTCAAGACCAGCAATTGTTACAAGAGCAATTGGAGAAGGCAGAAGTTGTCTTGATGGGGCCTGGTTTACGAGACGATGCTTTTGGAGAAGAACTAGTCAAACAGGTCTTTGCTGGCTTAAAAAAGAATCAGATTTTGATTGTAGACGGAGGGGCCTTAACCATCCTTGCTAGGACAAGTTTGTCGTTTCCATCTAACCAGCTTATCCTAACTCCCCACCAAAAAGAATGGGAAAAGTTGTCTGGTATTACGATTGAAAAGCAAAACGAAGATGCAACGACTAGTACCCTAACTTCCTTCCCTCAAGGAACAATTTTGGTGGAGAAAGGTCCAGCTACTCGTATTTGGCAAGCTGGCCAATCTGATTATTACCAGTTACAGGTTGGCGGTCCCTATCAGGCGACTGGGGGAATGGGAGATACGCTTGCTGGGATGATTGCAGGATTTGCAGGCCAATTCCGACAGGCCAGTCTCTACGAACGTGTGACAGTAGCGACCCATCTTCATTCAGCTATTGCCCAAGAACTAGCTCAAGAACATTATGTGGTCTTGCCAACGGAGATTAGTAATTGTCTTCCTAAAGTAATGAAAAGATATGTCTAAAATAGTTAGACAAAAAATGTTGATAATTTGTATCATTATTCTTAAATTACAAAAAACGAACGTTTAGCATTCTTCTCACTGAGAAACTAAATTTGTTCGTTTTCTTACTCTTATAAATCTATTTTTGTTAGAGTTTATTTGGTTTATATCCGTACTTAAAGTGATTTGTCAGAACTCTACTTTTATTAAAAAAATTCAATTTCAAGGATAAATAAGCAGTATTCTAAAGGTATTTTTAGATGAAATAAAAGCCTTTACATGGTATAATAGAGGTAGCTCTTTAATGGAGGTGTTTGAGTGGAAAATCTGAAGAAAATGGCAGGTATCAAGGCTGCTGAGTTTGTCAAGGATGGCATGGTCGTTGGACTTGGAACAGGCTCGACTGCCTATTATTTTGTCGAAGAAATCGGTCGTCGTATCAAGGAAGAAGGATTGCAGATTATAGCTGTAACGACTTCTAGTGTGACCACTAAACAGGCAGAAGGCCTTAATATCCCACTCAAATCTATTGACCAAGTAGACTTTGTCGATGTGACGGTTGATGGTGCAGATGAAGTGGATAGTCAGTTTAACGGAATCAAAGGCGGTGGTGGTGCCCTTCTCATGGAGAAGGTGGTTGCAACACCATCTAAAGAATACATTTGGGTAGTTGATGAAAGCAAGCTGGTCGAGAAACTAGGTGCTTTTAAATTGCCAGTAGAAGTGGTTCAGTATGGTGCAGAGCAGGTCTTTCGTCATTTTGAACGAGCTGGCTACAAACCAAGTTTCCGTGAAAAAGATGGCCAACGTTTTGTGACGGATATGCAGAATTTTATCATCGATCTTGCCTTGGATGTCATTGAAGATCCAATTGCTTTCGGACAAGAATTGGACCATGTCGTTGGTGTCGTAGAGCACGGTTTATTCAACCAAATGGTGGATAAGGTCATTGTTGCTGGACGAGATGGGGTTCAGATTTTAACCTCAAGAAAAGAAAAATAGAAGGGGGCATAAGATGTCTAAATTTAATCGTATTCATTTGGTGGTACTGGATTCTGTAGGAATCGGTGCAGCACCAGATGCTAATAACTTTGTCAATGCAGGGGTTCCAGATGGAGCTTCTGACACACTGGGACACATTTCAAAAACAGTTGGTTTGAATGTCCCAAATATGGCTAAAATAGGTCTTGGAAATATTCCTCGTGAAACTCCTCTTAAGACTGTACCGGCAGAAAGCAATCCAACTGGATATGCAACAAAATTGGAAGAAGTATCCCTTGGTAAGGATACCATGACTGGGCACTGGGAAATCATGGGACTCAACATTACTGAGCCTTTCGATACTTTCTGGAATGGATTCCCAGAAGAAATCTTGACAAAAATCGAAGAATTTTCAGGACGTAAGGTCATTCGTGAAGCCAACAAACCTTACTCAGGAACAGCCGTTATCGATGATTTTGGACCACGTCAGATGGAAACTGGAGAGTTGATTATCTATACTTCAGCTGATCCTGTTTTGCAAATTGCTGCCCACGAAGATATTATTCCTTTGGACGAATTGTACCGTATCTGTGAATACGCTCGTTCAATTACCCTTGAGCGCCCTGCCCTTCTAGGTCGTATCATTGCTCGCCCTTATGTAGGTGAACCAGGCAACTTCACTCGTACAGCCAACCGTCGTGACTTAGCCGTTTCTCCATTTGCACCGACTGTTTTGGATAAATTGAATGAAGCTGGTATCGATACTTATGCTGTTGGTAAAATCAATGATATATTTAACGGTGCTGGTATTAACCATGACATGGGCCACAACAAGTCAAACAGCCATGGAATTGATACACTATTGAAGACCATGGGCCTTGCTGAATTTGAAAAAGGATTCTCATTCACAAACTTGGTTGACTTTGATGCCCTTTACGGCCACCGTCGTAATGCTCATGGTTATCGTGATTGCTTGCATGAGTTTGATGAACGCTTGCCTGAAATTATCGCAGCCATGAGAGAGGATGACCTTCTTTTGATTACTGCTGACCATGGAAATGACCCAACCTATGCAGGAACAGACCACACTCGTGAATATATTCCACTTTTGGCTTACAGTCCTGCCTTTAAAGGAAATGGTTTGATTCCAGTAGGACATTTTGCAGATATTTCAGCGACTGTTGCAGATAACTTTGGTGTTGAAACAGCCATGATTGGGGAAAGTTTCTTAGATAAATTGGTATAAAATGACGCACTATGCTTTGCTGGTGAGGGGTATTAATGTTGGTGGCAAGAATAAGGTCGTCATGGCGGAGCTTCGTCAAGAACTGACAGAATTGGAACTGGAAAAGGTTGAAAGCTACATCAACAGTGGCAATATTTTCTTTACTTCGGCAGACTCAAAATCCCAATTGATTGAAAAATTAGAGACTTTCTTTGCAGTCCATTATCCATTTATTCAGAGTTTTTCCCTAATGAGTCAAGAAGACTATGAAGCAGAAGTGGAAAATCTCCCAGCTTGGTGGAGCGAAGACTTGGAACGAAAAGACGTCCTATTTTACACTGAGGGTTTGGATGTGGATCAAGTCATCGAGAAAGTAGACAGTTTAAAACTGGAAGATGAAGTTCTTCATTTTGGAAAACTTGGTATTTTCTGGGGGAAATTTTCTGAAGAAACCTACTCTAAAACTGCCTATCACAAGGATCTGCTCAAGATGCCTTTCTATCGCCACATTACCATTCGCAATGCTAAAACTTTTGACAAAATCGGTCAAATGCTAAAAACTAAAAAAGGAGACACACAATGACATTTTTAGATAAAATCAATGAAACAGCTGCCTTCCTGAAAGAAAAGGGAATCCAAGCGCCTGAGTTCGGTCTAATCCTTGGGTCAGGACTTGGAGAATTGGCAGAAGAAATCGAAAATCCAGTTGTAGTAGATTATGCTGATATTCCAAACTGGGGCCGTTCAACAGTAGTTGGCCACGCTGGTAAATTGGTATATGGGGAACTTGCAGGTCGCAAGGTCTTGGCTCTTCAAGGTCGCTTCCATTTCTACGAAGGCAATCCTCTGGAAGTCGTGACTTTCCCAGTTCGTGTCATGAAAGTCCTCGGATGTGAAGGTGTCATTGTAACCAATGCGGCTGGTGGTATCGGATTTGGTCCTGGTACTTTGATGGCTATCTCAGACCATATCAATATGACAGGACAAAACCCATTGATAGGTGAAAACTTGGATGACTTTGGTCCTCGTTTTCCAGATATGTCTAAGGCCTACACACCAGAATACCGTGCTACTGCCCATGAAGTAGCTAAAAAACTGGGTATCAAGCTTGATGAAGGTGTCTATATCGGTGTAACTGGTCCAACTTATGAAACACCAGCAGAGATTCGTGCCTATAAGACACTGGGAGCAGATGCAGTTGGTATGTCTACTGTTCCTGAAGTGATCGTGGCAGCCCACTCTGGCTTGAAAGTTCTAGGAATTTCATGTATTACTAACTTTGCGGCTGGTTTCCAAGAAGAACTCAATCACGAAGAAGTTGTAGAAGTAACCGAACGTGTCAAAGGTGATTTCAAAGGCTTGCTTAAAGCTATTCTTGCAGAATTGTAAGAAAAAAGATTTAAAAGGGGGAATGCCTCTTTCCTTTCATGGTTGACTATTCGGAATAAAGAAGAAACATAGGTAGACTATGGGGTTCTTCCTACTCTTGTACCTGAAAGAGTCTGACAGTTAGCATTGTGAAAGACAAGATTCTAGGATACTAGCATTAGCTTCCTACCAAGCAGACTAGGATGATAAGGAAAGATAAGAATGAATTTATACTCAATGAAAATCAAAGAGCAAACTAGGAAGTTAGCCGCAGGTTGCTCAAAACACAGTTTTGAGGTTGTAGATAAGACTGACGAAGTCAGTGACCATATCTACGGTAAGGCGACGCTGACGTGGTTTGAAGAGATTTTCGAAGAGTATTACTTTCTGAATTTCTCAACCTTGTCTTATATAGGGGACAAGGAGATTTAGTTTGAGTCTGCTTATAAATAAACGAAAAGAAAGATAAGAAATAATGAAAATTGGTCAACGAATTATGCGCTTTGGCATAAAAAAATTAAGTATCGGAGTTGTATCTGTTGCAGTCGGCTTCGCATTTCTAGCTCCAGCTGGAATTTCAGCCAATGAAGTAAAACAAGATGTAACATCTGAAGTGGCAACAAGAGTGCCAGATTCTAAGGAGGAATTGAGAGAGCCGGAAAATGTTGCTCCAAAACTAGAAACTCCTCTTAGAGAGGAGCCAAGACTAGCTCCTCAACCGCTTCCGGAAGCAAGTGAAGTTCTTGAAAACAAAAGGGAAGAGTCAAAAGTAGAGATGACAGAGCCAGCTCAAGACTCACCTGTTCATGCTCCTGTAGAAGAAACTAAAGAAGAAGTTGTGACAGAAAAACCAACAAATACTCGTTCTCTAACCGCAGAAGATTTGGTGAAGATTTCCAAAGGGGAATTGCATTTAGAAAATGATTTGATTGATGAATCTCTCTATGGTGAAAAAGTTCTTGATTTGGAAGGGGATGATGACCAAGATGGCATCAAAAACAAAGATGAACTTTATGTTTACAACAAAGATGGTAAGGATTATCTAGGATATAACAGTCATCCCTTGCTAGCAGACAGTGATGGGGATGGTTTGGCAGATGGAGAAGATGACAATAAGAAAGAATGGTATGTCACAGATCGTGATTCTCTTCTCTTTATGGAGTTAGCCTATCGAGACGATGATTATATTGAGAAAATTTTAGATCATAAGAATCCTTTCCCTAGTCTCTATCTTGACCGTCAAGAATACAAACTCATGCACAATGAATTGGCTCCTTTCTGGAAAATGAAAAAAGCCTACCATACAGATAGTGGTTTGGATGCTTTCTTATTTGAGACCAAGAGCGACCTTCCTTATCTCAAAGATGGAACGGTGCACATGTTGGCTATTCGTGGAACGCGAGTTAATGACGCCAAGGACTTAAGTGCAGATTTGGTTTTATTAGGTGGAAATAAACCAGCTCAAGCAGATGATATCCGCAAGGTTGTTGGGGAATTAGCCAAGGATAAAAGTATTACCAAGTTGTATATGACAGGTCATTCTCTTGGAGGCTACCTAGCTCAGATTGCAGCGGTTGAAGCTTACCAAAAATATACTGACTTTTATAACCATGTATTGAGGAAAGTGACGACTTTCAGTGCGCCTAAAGTGATTACTTCCAGAACTGTTTGGAATGCTAAGAATGGTTTCTGGGATGTTGGTTTGGAAAGCCGTAAATTAGCTGTTAGTGGAAAAATTAAGCATTATGTAGTTGATAATGATAATGTTGTGACTCCATTGATTCATAATGATCGTGATATTGTTACATTTACAGGTAATTCACGCTTTAAACACCGTTCTCGTGGCTATTTTGAAAGTCGAATGAATGATATTCCTAACTTTAATATTGGTAAACGAGCTACCTTGGATAAACATGGTTATCGTGATCCGAAATTGGATAAAGTGCGATTCTTTAAGAAACAGGCTCTGCCTCAATCTTCTAGTCAACCAAGCGCTGAACCAATGGAAAATATTGCCTTAGGAAAACAGGTTACTCAAAGTTCGACAGCTTTCGGAGGAGATGCTAGAAGAGCTGTGGATGGCAAAGTTGATGGTAACTATGGTCACAATTCTGTCACTCATACCAACTTCCAATCCAAGCCTTGGTGGCAAGTAGATTTGGCTAAAGAAGAAACCATTCGCCAAATCAATATTTACAACCGAACAGACACTGCCCAGGATAGATTGGCAAACTTTGATGTCATTCTGTTAGATAGTTTTGGTAAAGAAATTGAGAGAAAACGCATAACATCTCTTAAAGATGTATCAGCACAAATTGCGATTAACCATAAAAAAGCGCGCTATGTTCGAATTGAGCTAGAAGGCTATAATGCCCTCAGTCTTGCAGAAGTCCAAGTATATCGTGCTGAGAATATCGCTTGGAAAAAACAAGCCAAGCAAAGTTCTACTGATTTTGGAGGAGATGCTAGTCGTGCCTTGGATGGTAATACCAATAGTAGTTATAGCCAGCAATCAATTACCCATACAAAATTTGAAAACCAGCCTTGGTGGGAAGTTGATTTAGGTCGTACAGAACAGGTAGGACTTGTTCGCCTTCATAACCGTGGGGATGGAGAACTTTCTAAACGTCTGTCAGACTTTGATGTGATTTTATATGATGAAAAAGGGAAAGAAGTTGCTAGACAGTATGTTTCTAAACTTGACGGAACGAGCTTGGATGTTCAATTAAATGGGAAATTGGGACGCCGTGTTCGTGTGCAACTACGTAAGAACAATCAAGCCCTCAGTCTTGCAGAAGTAGAAGTTTTCCGCTTTATAGCTACGAATGGTGAGACGGCGACACAAATTTCTAAGCCAGTTCAACCAATCAGTCAAACTCCTGCAAAAGACAAAACATTGACAATTCAACATAGTGGAGCTTACATTGCTCGCTACTCTATAACTTGGGAAGAAGTTACAGTAGATAAAGATGGAAACCAAGTTGTTCGTAGTCGTTCTTGGGAAGGAAACGGTCGCAACCAGACTGCAGGTTTTGTCCTCAACCTCCCAATCAAAGAAAATATGAGAAATCTGCGAATTAAGATTGAGAAAAAGACAGGTCTACTATGGAATAGATGGCAAACAATCTATGAAAACAGACCAATTTTAGCTCAACCCCACCGTAAAATTACCCATTGGGGAACAACATTAAATTCTAAGATTTCTGATGACGATGTCTTGTAATCTGATGATACAATGACAGTTAGATGATTTAGTTCATAAGAGAAGTACTACCTGAGCTTGAATAGAACTCAGGTAGCTCTCTGTGAAAGAACAAAATTAATACTCAATGAAAATCAAAGAGTAAACTAGGAAACTAGCCGCAGGCTGCTCAAAGCACTGCTTTGAGGTTGTAGATATAACTGACGAAGTCAGCTCAAAACACTGTTTTGAGGTTGTGGATATAACTGACGAAGTCAGTAACCATACATACGGCAAGGCGACGTTGACGTGGTTTGAAGAGATTTTCGAAGAGTATAAACAGAAAGGTAGAGCACGTGTTCTGATTTGAACACGAGTAGAAATTCGTACCTATAAGATGCTTGGAACAGATGTGGTCGGAATGTCAACTGCTCCTGAAGTTATTGTTGTAGCCTATCAGGTTTGAGATTTCTAGGAATTTTATGTATTACTAACTATACTACTGGTTTCAAAGAAGAGATTAACCACGAAGAGGTTATAGAAGTGATTGAGTGTGTTAAAGGTGATTTTAAAGGCGTACTTAAAGCCGTTTTTGCTGAATTATTACTATGTTAAAAGAATTGAGGAGTATTTTTCAGAAAATCCCTTATAATCTTAAATTATTCCTAGCAGTCATTTTGCAAGGAATAGTTTCAGGTTTATCTGGTATTTTTATACATTATCTTTTAAAGATGATAGAGGGGATAGCTTTTGGTCAATCAGAGCATCAAACTGTATTCTTGACAGATGGAGTTTCCTCATCGCGGATAGGATTAAGTTTAATAATTGTGGGTGTCAGCTCATCCTTGGTCTGGTATTTCTTGCAAAACAAATCACAGATTTTTTCCATTAAAGCACAGATGAAGGATGAGACTTCACAATACAAACTTCATTTTTTAAAACAGCTATTTCATTCAATTTGGCAGATTATTGCAGTTGGAGGGGGAGCACCTATTGGTAAAGAAGCTGCGCCACGAGAGATTGGAACTCTATTTGCAGGACCAATTGGAAAAATATGTTCTCTCTCTAAGAAGGATCAAATCTTTCTCCTTGCTTGTGGTGCTGGTGCTGGTTTAGCAGCTGTCTATCAGGTTCCATTAACAAGTGTCTTCTTTGTTTTTGAAACTCTAGGAATTGCTCTATCTATTAAACGAGTTGTCTTAGTCGGTTTTACTACCTATGTGTCAACCTATACAGCAGGCTTGGTTATTTCAGATCAGGCTCTCTACCAGATTCCAGCCATCGCATGGTCATTAAAGGAAATGTGGATTATTCCCTTATTACTTCTTTTCTTAACCCCACTAGCTTGGCTTTTTGGTCGCTTGAGTAAAGCAGTGTCTTCAAACAGGATAAAAGATAAACGAATACTTCTCACATTGCCCACAGCTTTTCTTTTTCTTGCTGGGTTGGCAAGTTATTTTCCACATCTACTTGGAAATGGATGTATGATGGCTCAGGAAGTATTGAATGGTAGCAATGGCAAAACAGTATTCCTCTTGTTTATCCTAAAAGCACTGGTCGTTCTTATTACTCTGTGGGCAGGGGCCTATGGTGGTACACTTACGCCATCTTTTGCCTTGGGGATGGCTGGAGCTGCTCTCTTTGGAATGATTCTAGGTGGGGATAGCCAGCCAAGCATTTTGCTTTTGGGATCGGTTTGCTTTTTGTCTGTGACCTTGAGGGCTCCCTGGTCTGCAACTGGATTAGTAATAGGTTTCACTGGGCTAGGTTTGGATTCTCTTCCGTATCTCTTAGTAACAGCTGTTTTAGCCTATGAATTTGCAAAAATGTTAGACCGCTTTTCTTGGGCTAACAGACTGTGTCAGAAGTCAAAGAATAAAGTAATAAGATAGAAAACGACCGTTTCTTCTAATCAAAGATTTATCTTAAAAGATTAAAAACTATCGTCAATTTATCAATAACTGTTTAAAAAAATGTAGTAGGTTTATCGGAGTCATGATTGAATCCGATTTTTCCTAGCTATAAAAATAAAATAAAAAAAAGAAAGGTAGAGCGTGTGTTTTGATTTGAACACGAGCGGAAAACTTTTCATAACAATAAAAGAAAGGATGGGTAAACCGTATTTGCTGAACTGAATACGGACGGAGAACTGTGTAAAAAAGATAAACTTCCTAGCATCATTGATGCTACGTCAGTTTCCTATTTTTACTTTGTTCTCTGTCGCCCTTTATATCTTAACTATGTCTATCCATATTGCTGCTCAGCAGGGTGAAATTGCTGATAAAATTCTTCTTCCAGGGGATCCTCTTCGTGCTAAATTTATTTCGGAGAATTTCCTTGAAGATGCTGTTTGTTTTAACGAAGTGCGTAACATGTTTGGTTACACTGGTACTTACAAGGGTCACCGTGTATCTGTTATGGGAACTGGGATGGGAATGCCCTCAATTTCGATTTATGCGCGTGAGTTGATTGTTGACTACGGAGTGAAAAAATTGATTCGTGTGGGAACTGCAGGATCTTTGAATGCAGATGTCCACGTACGTGAATTGGTTTTGGCGCAGGCAGCTGCAACCAACTCTAACATCATCCGCAATGACTGGCCACAGTACGATTTCCCACAAATCGCTAGCTTTGATTTGCTAGATAAGGCTTATCATATTGCCAAAAATCTCGGTATGACAACCCACGTTGGGAACGTTTTGTCATCTGATGTCTTTTATTCAAACTACTTTGAAAAGAACATCGAGCTTGGTAAATGGGGGGTCAAGGCTGTGGAAATGGAAGCAGCAGCACTTTACTATCTGGCAGCCCAACACCATGTTGACGCACTTGCCATCATGACTATTTCTGATAGTTTGGTCAATCCAGATGAAGACACGACTGCAGAAGAACGTCAAAATACCTTCACTGATATGATGAAGGTTGGTTTGGAAACCTTGATTGCAGACTAAAAGTAGGCTATATTCAGAATGATTTCTCTTGTTCTCAAATGATAACTATTAACAATGAATCAATTCTGAAATAGGTAAGAATAAGGAAATTGAAGAAAGCCTAATTGTGTCAAAGGACCGAGACTAGTCAGTTTAATATCTAAATCATAATCAAATAAAGTTGGAAGCCAAGTTGACAAGAAGTCAAGACTTTCAACTTTTTAACTTGAAAATTCCTAGGAGTACAAAATGGATAAGATTGAACAATTACAAGGTATTATTGATCAAAGTCAGAGAATTGTCTTTTTCGGTGGTGCAGGGGTTTCTACAGAGTCTAATATTCCAGATTTTCGTAGTTCAGATGGTATATATAGTCTGAAACTAGGTCGCCATTTTACTGCCGAGCAACTGGTTTCACGCACTATGTTTGAGCGCTATCCAGAGGATTTTTTTGATTTCTACAAAAAGTATCTGGTATATCCTGATGCCAAGCCGAATTTAGCACATGATTATCTAGCGTCGTTGGAAAAAACAGGTAAATTAAAGGCGATTGTGACGCAAAATATCGATAGTCTCCATGAAATGGCAGGATCTCAGAAAATTTTGAAACTGCATGGTAGTGCAGATCGTAATTATTGTTTGGGCTGTCATCGCTTTTATGATTTGACTGTCTTTTTGGAACTTGGAGGTCCAGTTCCCTACTGCTTAGATTGTGGCAAGGTGGTCAAACCTGACGTGACCCTTTATGAGGAAGCGCTAGATATGGATGTATTTAGTCGCGCAGCTCGAGCCATTCAGCAAGCAGATTTGTTGATCATTGGTGGAACTTCCTTAGTTGTTTACCCTGCAGCTAGCCTAATCAATTATTTTTCAGGGTCAAATCTTGTCGTTATCAACAAGTCCAGCACTCCTCAAGACAGCCAAGCTGATTTAGTTATCGAAGGTAAGATTGGAGAAGTTTTTTCTAAATTGAGACAATAAAAAACTGAAAGAAGTAGGATTATACTTCCTTCAGTTTTTTTGTATCACGAACTCAGAAACTATGAACAAGATTCTCTTCATTTCTAGGGGAATTTTATTGTTGATTTATAAATTGCTCGAGTTATTTTTAATTGTTGAATAAAAGGAAAAAAGGAAGACTTTCTGGATGAAAAACTTCCTTTTTTAGTCAATCAGTACATGCTGATTTTAATGAAATGCTACTATATTGTTTACTTTTTTAAAGATCGCAAAAAACAATCAATCTCTGCTTGAGAATGGAGAATATGCATCTTTTCTGGGTAAGTATTGTTTAAGTATTGGTATCTATCCTTAGCATTTTTTGTTCGCCCCTCCCAGAGAATCCATCGTACAAACTCCCAGTCAAAGCGTTCAGGGCATCCCTTAGCCATACTTTCTCTGACTTTTCCCCGGTATTTAAGATAACGCTTAAAGGCCCGAAAGAGACAGGTAAATGGTGAAAAATTGAGAAAGATGATTTGGTCAGCTTCCTGCATTCTTTCCTCATAGAAACACCAAGAATAATTACCATCGATGACCCAAGCTTCATGCTTGGTAAGAAAATTTTTCATCTCGGTTAACATCCATTCGCGATCACTGTCTTGCCAACCAGGTTGAAATTGGAGTGTGTCCATGTGAAGTTTTGGGATGGAGTGGTAGTGAGACAACTTTTCAGCTAGAGTTGACTTACCTGCACCAGAATATCCGATAATTGCGATTTTCATTTTCTACCTTTCCTATTTGAGGACAAAAAAACAGCCTCTATGGACTGTTTCTTATTTAGCAAGTTTAGCTGAAAGACGAGCTTTATCGCGGCTTGCTTTGTTTTTGTGAATCAAACCTTTAGTTTCTGCTTTATCGATAGCTGAGCTAGCAGCACGGAAAAGTTCTTCAGATGGGTTTGCTTCGAAAGCTTTGATAGCAGTACGCATAGCTGATTTTTGAGCTGAGTTCTTTTCGTTTTGTTTAACGTTCAATTCAGCGCGTTTGATAGCTGATTTAATGTTTGCCAATGTTCTTACCTCCATATTTACTAACTATACCATTATATCTGAAAACTTACGTTTTGACAAGGGAAAATTACTTTTTTAAGTAAATTTCATCGATTTCATGGTTCTTACTTTTATGTAGAATCACTTCCGCACGATTTCTAGTTGGTTCAATATAATTTTGTAGATTTGTGAGATTGATACTGGTCCAGACCTGATGGGCAAAGGACTCCACTTCCCCAATCGGCATTTGAGTAAAACGATAATAGTAGCTATCAGGGTCGTTTTGGGCTAGGCTCAGCATCTTCAAGAAACGGTCCAGATACCAACTCTCAATATCATCCACTCCAGCATCTACATAGATGGAAAAGTCAAAGAAGTCAGTGATATAGAGACGATCGTTTTGTGGATTTTGAAAGACATTGATTCCTTCAACAATTACAAAATCAGCAGCTTTGACACTTTGCTTTTCCTCAGGTACGATGTCGTAGACTTCATGAGAATAGACAGGAATATCCACATCTTGTCCATTTTTGATGCGGTCCAAGAAGTTGAGAAGAGCTTCCATATCATAGCTTTCGGGAAATCCCTTGCGATTTAAAATCCCCTGCTCAATCAAGGTCTGGTTGGGATAGAGAAAGCCATCAGTTGTAACCAACTCAACACTAGCATCAGTTACAGTTCTGGAAAGCAGGGTTTGCAATAGTCGGCTGGTTGTTGATTTTCCAACGGCAACACTCCCAGAAATCCCAATAATAAAAGGCTGAGATTTACTTTCACGTTGGAGGAAAATTCCTTTTGAAAAGGCTAAATCTTCCTTAGTTCGCTTGTAAATCTGAATCAGATGAGCCAAGGGGAGATAGATATCTGTAACGTCTTGAAGACTGATTTGGTCATTAAAACTCTTGATAGATTCCAATTCTTCTTCTGTCAAAGGAGGTGTTGTCTTTCGATGTAACGATTGCCAAGTCTGGCGGCTGATTTTTTCAAAATGTAAAAATTCGTTGGTCATTTGTTTTCCCCTAGATATTTTGTCTATCATACCATAAAAAGTTAAAAAAATAAAGCGGTTTCTTGACACTGGTACATCAATATTATATAATAGAGATAGATAAAGACTTATCAATTTATTGATGAAATAGGAGATAGACTCTACTGATTTATAAGCTAATAAAGGGAAATTTTTAGTTCACAACTTATAGGAGGTGTACTATGAAAATCTTGAAACGTTACCTATTGGAACTCTGTTTTATTTTAAGTTTTGCCTTACCTTTTATAAAAGGAGCTAATGCGGATAATGGTAGACGTTTTGTGGAAACCTATTACGGTTTTACTTTTTTGATGGAACATGCTATTATAACAGCTGTCTTTATCTGTTCGCTCTTGATTGCTGTCTTCCTAAAAAAACGGTGGACGAAATGGCTTGCTGCTGGTAGTTATTGCTTTTTAGTCCTATGGATTGCGACAGAGGGTTATTTCTTCCGCATGTCACTAGAAGATTTGATACGACTTTGGACAAGTTTGGAAATCCTGACACAAACTTATCAGTTGGGCTTTTATTTAAACATTTTGTTGGGAATCCTATTGATAGTGAAATATTTAAAAGTAAAGAAATAGCACTGACAATGCGTCTGATGATAGACAATAAATTGTTTTATCATGGCAATGATAGCTGTAGTCCTAGATGAAATACAAGTTGCTTATAAAAGTTGAAAGAGATTGAAGGGGAGCTATTGTAAAGCAACTTCCTTCAATCTTTTTGTCTCATTCTGGATATGTAAACGATTTACAATTTAAGTCAAATTATGGTAAAATAGTTTCATGAGTAAAATGTATTATGCAGAGAATCCTGACGCTGCTCACGACATTCATGAGTTGAGAGTGGACTTGTTGGGAGAAAAAATGACCTTTCTGACGGATGCAGGTGTTTTTAGCAAGAAGATGGTTGACTTCGGAAGTCAACTCTTGCTCAAGTGTCTTGAGGTCAACCAAGGAGAGACAGTCCTAGATGTCGGCTGTGGTTATGGTCCATTAGGTTTGTCCTTAGTCAAGGCTTACGGCGTTCAGGCGACCATGGTCGATATCAATAATCGTGCCTTGGATTTGGCTAAGAGAAATGCTGAAAAAAATAATGTAAAAGCGACGATTTTCCAGTCCAACATCTATGAACAAGTTGAAGGTACATTTGACCATGTTATTTCAAATCCTCCTATCCGTGCAGGCAAGCAAGTGGTTCACGAAATCATCGAGAAAAGTAAAGATTTCTTGGAAACTGGTGGAGATTTAACAATCGTCATCCAGAAAAAGCAAGGGGCTCCAAGTGCCAAGTCTAAGATGGAAGACGTGTTTGGCAATTGTGAAATCCTTAAAAAAGACAAGGGATACTATATCCTTAGAAGTGTGAAAGAATGAGAGCAGTTGATTTAATCCAAAAAAAACGAGGCGGGCAAGAATTGACTTCGAGTGAAATTGAATGGCTGGTAGAAGGCTATGTGTCAGGAACTGTCCCTGATTATCAGATGTCTGCCTTTGCTATGGCTGTTTATTTTAAAGGAATGACGACTCGTGAAATTTCTGATTTGACCATGAATATGGTTAAGACTGGGCAAGAGTTTGACTTGTCTGCCATTGATGGTGTGAAAGTTGACAAGCATTCTACTGGTGGTGTCGGCGATAAGGTAACCTTGATTTTAGCTCCTCTTGTTGCTAGCTTCGGTGTGCCTGTAGCAAAAATGAGTGGTCGTGGTCTCGGCCATACTGGTGGAACAATTGATAAATTGGAGTCCATTAAGGGCTATCAAGTCGAGCGCAGTCAAGAGGATTTTATTCGTCAGGTTCAGGACATTGGAGTATCTGTCATTGGGCAATCAGACCAGCTTGTCAAAGCAGATAAGCTTCTCTACGCCCTCCGTGATGTAACCGCAACTGTCGACACGATTCCTTTGATTGCGAGTTCGGTGATGAGCAAGAAAATCGCGGCAGGGGCGGATGCTATTTTGCTAGACGTAACTGTCGGAGAGGGTGCCTTTATGAAGACGGTTGATGAAGCGCGCGAATTGGCTCAAACTATGGTGGAACTTGGTAAGGCAGTTGGTAGAAAAACGGTAGCAGTGATTACGGATATGAGCCAGCCTTTAGGGCGTGCTATTGGAAATCGTCTGGAGATCCTTGAAGCATTGGAAATTTTACAAGGTCAAGGACGTCAGGATATTACCCACTTTATCTGTGAATTGGCTCAAATTATGCTTGGCCTGGCAAATATAAATAAAACAGTTGAAGAAGTTCGACAACATCTTGAAAATGGCCAAGCGCTGGCTAAGTTTGAGGAGATGGTCCAAGCCCAAGGTGGGGACTTGGAAGACCTCTACCGTCCTGTCAATGTTGCCCATGTGGTGGAAATACCTGCTCAGGAAACGGGTGTCATTTCAGCCCTTCCAGCAATGGAATTTGGGCTTTATGCTATGAGACTGGGGGCAGGCCGTGCAGTCAAGTCTGATGCCTTGGACTATGAAACAGGAATTGTTTTTGAAAAGAAAGTTGGAGATTCCGTTCAAACGGGAGAAATTGTTGCAAAAGTATACACAAATGGAAAAATTTCTCCTCAGCTAGTTACAGATTTTCAAAAATATGTTAAAATAAATGATAGGGTGCAAAGTTTACGAGAAATTATAGAAATTATCTCATAAACCGCAGGAGAATCCGAATATGAAATTAAATAAATATATCGATCATACGCTTTTAAAGCAAGATGCAACAGAAAATCAAATTGATAGTTTGTTGTCTGAGGCTAGAGAGTATGATTTTGCCAGTGTTTGCGTTAATCCGACCTGGGTTGAACATGCCAAAAAAGGGCTTGAAGGCACAGATGTCAAGGTCTGCACAGTAGTAGGTTTCCCTTTGGGGGCAACAACTTCAACTGTGAAAGCTTTTGAGACAAAAGAAGCTATCCAAAATGGTGCAGATGAGATTGATATGGTGATCAATGTTGGGGCTCTCAAATCAGGTAATTTAGCCTTGGTTGAATCGGACATCCGTGCTGTTGTAGAAGCAAGTGGTGACAAGTTAGTGAAAGTCATTATTGAAGCTTGCCTTCTGACAGATCAAGAAAAAGTTGTGGCTTGTCAATTAGCCCAAAAAGCAGGAGCTGATTTTGTTAAAACATCTACTGGCTTTTCAACTGGTGGCGCTACGATAGCAGATGTTCAATTGATGCGTGAAACAGTTGGGCCTGATATGGGTGTCAAGGCTGCTGGTGGAGCTCGTTCTTATGCAGATGCTCTTGCATTTGTGGAAGCAGGGGCGACCCGTATCGGAACGTCAGCTGGGGTAGCCATTTTAAAAGGAGAATTGGCTGATGGCGACTACTGAGTTGATTGAACTGGCAATTGAAACCAGCAAACATGCCTACGTCCCCTATTCTCACTTTCCTATCGGAGCAGTTTTAGTGGCAAAAGACGGAAGTGTTTACACGGGAGTGAATATCGAAAATGCTAGCTATCCTTTGACCAACTGTGGAGAACGTACAGCGATTTTTAAAGCAGTTTCTGAAGGCCAAAGAGAGTTTTCAGAGCTGATTGTTTATGGTCAAACTGAAAAACCGATTTCACCATGTGGTGCTTGTCGCCAAGTAATGGTCGAATTTTTTGAACAAGATCTAAAAGTGACCTTAGTCGCAAAAGATAAATCGACGGTCGAGATGACGGTCGGGGAATTACTTCCATATTCTTTTACAGACTTAAACTAGTCTGAGTCGCTCTTTGAGTGGCACGGTCCTTGTGACCAATCAATCCATACTTGCAACATCGTTGCACATCTTATTTAGGAGGTTCAGTAATGAACAAGAAACAATGGCTAGGCCTTGGTCTAGTTGCAGTGGCAGCAGTTGGACTTGCTGCATGTGGTAACCGCTCTTCTCGTAAGGCAGATTCATCTTCTGATGTGAAGACAAAAGCAGCAATCGTCACTGATACTGGTGGTGTTGATGACAAATCATTCAACCAATCAGCTTGGGAAGGTTTGCAGGCTTGGGGTAAAGAACACAATCTTTCAAAAGATAACGGTTTCACTTACTTCCAATCAACAAGTGAAGCTGACTACGCTAACAACTTGCAACAAGCGGCTGGAAGTTACAACCTAATCTTCGGTGTTGGTTTTGCCCTTCACAATGCAGTTAAAGATGCAGCAGCAGAGCACACTGATTTGAACTATGTCTTGATTGATGATGTGATTAAAGATCAAAAGAATGTTGCGAGCGTAACTTTCGCTGATAATGAGTCAGGTTACCTTGCAGGTGTAGCTGCAGCAAAAACAACTAAGACAAAACAAGTTGGTTTTGTAGGTGGGCAGGAGTCAGAAGTTATCTCTCGTTTTGAAGCAGGATTCAAGGCTGGTGTTGCGTCAGTAGACCCATCTATCAAAGTCCAAGTTGACTACGCTGGTTCATTTGGTGATGCCGCTAAAGGTAAAACAATTGCAGCAGCACAATACGCAGCTGGTGCAGATATTGTTTACCAAGTAGCTGGTGGTACAGGTGCTGGTGTCTTTGCAGAAGCAAAATCACTCAACGAAAGCCGTCCTGAAAATGAAAAAGTTTGGGTTATCGGTGTTGACCGTGACCAAGAAGCAGAAGGTAAATACACTTCTAAAGATGGCAAAGAATCAAACTTTGTTCTTGCATCTACTTTGAAACAAGTTGGTACAACTGTAAAAGATATTTCTAACAAGGCAGAAAAAGGTGAATTCCCTGGCGGTCAAGTGATCGTTTACTCATTGAAAGATAAAGGGGTTGACTTGGTAACAACTAACCTTTCAGAAGAAGGTAAAAAAGCTGTCGAAGATGCTAAAGCTAAAATCCTTGATGGAAGCGTAAAAGTTCCTGCAAAATAATGGATGGAAGTTATTTCTTAGGAAGCGGCCATCGGTCGCTTTTTAAGAGTTGAGACAAAGTCATTTTGTCTCAGTAAAGCTTGCTACTAGACAAACTAGCAAGTTTTATTGAAATAAAATAAGACTCTGAAAGGAAGAGCACATGGCACACGAAAATGTCATTGAGATGCGTGATATTACCAAGGTGTTTGGTGAATTTGTTGCCAACGACAAAATCAACCTGCACCTACGAAAAGGTGAAATTCATGCACTTTTAGGAGAAAATGGGGCTGGTAAGTCCACGCTCATGAACATGTTAGCAGGCCTTCTTGAACCAACTAGTGGTGAAATCGCGGTCAACGGTCAAGTTGTCAACCTCGACTCCCCATCTAAAGCAGCTGGCTTGGGAATCGGAATGGTTCACCAGCACTTTATGTTGGTAGAGGCTTTCACGGTGGCTGAAAACATTATTTTAGGAAGTGAATTGACTAAAAATGGTGTGCTAGATATCGCTGGAGCTAGCAAAGAAATCAAGGCTCTTTCTGAACGTTATGGCTTAGCTGTGGACCCTTCTGCCAAGGTGGCAGACATCTCAGTTGGAGCCCAACAACGTGTAGAAATTTTAAAAACCCTTTATCGGGGAGCTGATATTCTTATTTTTGACGAACCAACGGCTGTTTTGACTCCATCAGAAATTGAGGAGTTGATGGCTATTATGAAAAATCTTGTCAAAGAAGGAAAATCAATTATCTTGATTACCCACAAGTTGGACGAGATTCGCGCAGTTTCTGACCGCGTTACAGTTATCCGTCGTGGGAAATCAATTGAAACCGTCGAAATTGCAGGAGCTACCAATGCTGATTTGGCAGAAATGATGGTGGGACGTTCTGTTTCCTTTAAAACAGAGAAACAAGCCTCACAACCCAAAGAAGTGGTCTTGTCTATTAAAGACTTGGTGGTCAATGAAAACCGCGGTGTCCCAGCTGTTAAAAATCTATCCTTGGATGTTCGTGCTGGAGAGATTGTTGGTATTGCAGGGATTGATGGAAATGGTCAGTCTGAATTGATTCAAGCCATTACAGGTCTTCGCAAGGTTGAATCTGGTAGCATTGAGCTAAAAGGAGATTCAATTGTAGGCTTGCACCCACGTCAGATTACAGAGTTGAGTGTTGGGCACGTTCCAGAAGACCGTCACCGTGATGGTTTGATTTTAGAAATGATGATTTCTGAAAATATTGCCCTTCAAACCTACTATAAAGAACCACATAGTAAAAATGGAATTTTGAACTATTCAAATATTACTTCTTATGCTAAAAAGTTAATGGAAGAGTTTGATGTTCGTGCTGCCAGTGAATTTGTTCCTGCAGCTGCACTCTCAGGAGGAAATCAACAAAAAGCAATTATTGCTCGTGAAATTGATCGAGATCCTGATCTCCTTATCGTCAGCCAGCCAACTCGTGGTTTGGATGTCGGTGCCATTGAATATATCCACAAACGCTTGATTGAAGAGCGTGATAATGGGAAGGCTGTCCTTGTTGTCAGCTTTGAATTGGATGAGATTTTAAACGTCTCAGACCGTATTGCCGTTATCCACGATGGTAAGATTCAAGGTATTGTATCACCAGAAACAACCAATAAACAAGAACTTGGTGTCTTGATGGCTGGTGGAAACTTGGGAAAGGAGAAGAGTGATGTCTAAAAAATTACAACAAATTTCGGTTCCCTTGATTTCTGTCTTTCTAGGAATTTTACTCGGAGCCATTGTCATGTGGATCTTCGGTTATGATGCTATTTGGGGCTACGAAGAATTGTTCTACACAGCCTTTGGTAGCCTGCGTGGGATTGGAGAAATCTTCCGTGCTATGGGGCCTCTGGTCTTGATTGGTCTTGGTTTTGCCGTTGCCAGTCGAGCTGGTTTCTTTAACGTCGGGCTTCCTGGTCAGGCTTTGGCTGGTTGGATTCTCAGTGGTTGGTTTGCCTTGTCGCATCCAGATATGCCACGTCCCTTGATGATTCTAGCGACTATCGTGATTGCCTTGATTGCTGGTGGGATTGTCGGAGCGATTCCGGGTATTCTTAGGGCTTATCTAGGGACATCAGAGGTTATTGTAACCATCATGATGAACTACATTGTCTTGTATGTAGGAAATGCTTTTATCCATGCCTTTCCTAAAGACTTCATGCAAAGTACAGATTCGACGATTCGTGTCGGAGCTAATGCAACCTACCAGACACCTTGGTTAGCTGAGTTGACTGGTAACTCACGGATGAATATTGGTATTTTCTTTGCTCTCATTGCCGTTGCAGTTATTTGGTTCATGCTCAAGAAAACAACTCTTGGTTTTGAAATCCGTGCGGTTGGTCTTAATCCACACGCATCGGAATACGCTGGTATTTCTGCCAAACGAACAATTATCCTATCAATGATTATTTCAGGTGCCTTGGCAGGTCTTGGTGGTGCTGTTGAAGGACTTGGAACCTTCCAGAACGTCTATGTTCAAGGGGCATCTTTAGCTGTCGGATTTAATGGTATGGCGGTTAGTCTGCTTGCGGCCAACTCACCAATTGGTATTCTCTTTGCAGCCTTCCTGTTTGGTGTTCTCCAAGTTGGAGCCCCTGGTATGAATGCGGCGCAGGTACCGTCTGAACTTGTCAGCATTGTAACAGCTTCTATTATCTTCTTTGTCAGTGTTCATTATCTTATCGAACGCTTTGTCAAATCGAAAAAACAAGTTAAAGGAGGTAAGTAAAGATGTCTATTACAACCTTGCTCACCCTCTTGGTGTCTTCTATGCTGATTTACTCAGCTCCCCTCATCTTTACAAGTATCGGTGGCGTTTTCTCTGAACGTGGTGGTGTCGTAAACGTCGGGCTTGAAGGAATTATGGTTATGGGTGCCTTTTCTGGAGTTGTCTTCAACCTTGAATTTGCAGAACAATTTGGAGCAGCAACTCCATGGCTATCTTTGATAGTTGCAGGATTGGTTGGTGGTGTCTTCTCTATCATCCACGCAGCAGCAACGGTTCATTTCCGTGCAGACCATGTTGTCAGCGGTACGGTATTGAACTTGATGGCGCCAGCCTTGGCTGTTTTCTTGGTGAAAGTTCTTTATAACAAAGGACAAACTGACAACCTAAGTCAGACTTTTGGACGCTTTGATTTCCCAGTCTTGGCAAATATTCCAGTTATCGGTGATATTTTCTTCAAGTCAACTAGCCTTCTTGGTTATCTGGCGATTGCCTTCTCGTTCCTTGCTTGGTTTATCCTCTTCAAGACTCGCTTTGGTCTTCGTCTTCGCTCTGTCGGTGAACACCCTCAAGCAGCGGACACTTTGGGAATCAATGTCTACAAGATGAGATATTTAGGGGTTATTATTTCAGGTTTCCTAGGTGGAATTGGTGGAGCGATTTATGCTCAATCCATCTCAGTTAACTTTTCAGTAACAACTATTGTTGGACCTGGATTTATCGCCCTTGCTGCGATGATTTTTGGAAAATGGAATCCAATCGGAGCCATGCTTTCTAGTCTTTTCTTTGGACTTTCACAAAGTTTGGCTGTTATCGGATCTCAATTGCCATTCCTACAAGGAGTGCCTGCGGTTTATCTTCAAATCGCACCTTATGTTTTGACAATTCTTGTCTTGGCAGCCTTCTTTGGAAAAGCAGTTGCACCAAAAGCAGATGGTATCAACTATATCAAATCGAAATAAGCATACAAAAAACGTCAGTTCTGTTCAAACTGGCGTTTTATTTTTTAGGATTTTGATGGGTTAAGTTCAGTCCCCAAGGGACAAGATTTTCAGTTTTATTTTTGATACGTGTGATATTATCCTTATGCCGAATGATAATCAAGCTAGCAAGTGCTAGGATAATAGCGATGAAGAGAGGATCATAGTGACTCAGGATAAAACCAAAAAGTGGAAAGAGTAGAACTCCGATGACAGCCGCGATAGATGCTGTGACACTAGATAGTGAAATCATACTACCAAGATAGAGGGTTCCAAAGAAAACAACTGCAAGGTAGAGACAGAAGACAGGCGCAAATCCGAAAATCACTCCAGCACTGGTTGCGACAGCCTTACCACCCTTAAATCCTGCAAAGATAGGGAAGGTATGTCCAATGACAGCTAAAAGTCCAAAGACGAGAGGCGAAACGCCTTGTAAATGAAAAATAATTGGAAGAAGCGTTGCTAGAGTTCCTTTGAAAAAGTCAATCACAAAGGTTGCCATACCAGCTTTCTTGCCTAAAATGCGGAAAGTATTGGTCGTTCCAGTGTTACCAGAACCATGCTCGCGCAGATTGATTTGAAAGAATACTTGTCCAATCCATAGACCAGACGGAATCGAACCCAGCAGATAGGCTAGGATTAATAAAACTATTGTAATCATACTCCTATTATATCATGAAATGGAGAAGAAAGGCATAGAATCTCTTCTGAAATTGTCACATCGGAGAAAGAAAAATTTTGCAAAATCCTTGGAAAACTTGTAGAATAGTAAAGATGAACGAATAGGAGGTTCCTTGTGTCAAAAAAGGAAATCAATATTAACAATTATAATGATGATGCCATTCAGGTGCTAGAAGGGTTGGATGCGGTCCGTAAACGTCCAGGGATGTATATCGGATCGACTGATGGGGCAGGTCTCCACCACCTCGTCTGGGAAATCGTCGACAATGCTGTCGATGAGGCCTTGTCTGGATTTGGTGACCGTATTGATGTGACCATCAATAAAGATGGCAGTTTAACGGTTCAAGACCATGGACGTGGGATGCCGACTGGTATGCACGCTATGGGAATTCCAACTGTTGAGGTTATCTTTACCATTCTTCATGCCGGAGGGAAATTCGGTCAGGGGGGCTACAAGACATCTGGTGGTCTCCACGGGGTTGGTTCTTCCGTTGTTAACGCTCTTTCAAGTTGGCTGGAAGTTGAAATCACCCGTGATGGTGCAATCTATAAGCAACGTTTTGAAAATGGTGGGAAACCTGTTACGACCTTGAAGAAAATCGGTACAGCGCCCAAGTCTAAAACAGGTACCAAGGTTACGTTTATGCCTGATGCGACCATCTTCTCTACGACAGATTTCAAGTACAATACCATCTCAGAACGCCTCAATGAGTCAGCCTTTCTCTTGAAAAATGTGACCTTGTCTTTGACGGATAAGCGTACAGATGAAGCGATTGAGTTTCATTATGAAAATGGGGTGCAGGACTTTGTTTCTTATCTGAACGAAGACAGGGAGACCTTGACGCCGGTTCTTTACTTTGAAGGGGAAGACAACGGTTTCCAAGTTGAAGTGGCTCTCCAGTACAATGACGGATTTTCAGATAACATCTTGTCCTTTGTCAATAACGTTCGCACCAAGGACGGTGGAACACATGAGACTGGACTTAAGTCTGCCATTACCAAGGTTATGAACGACTATGCGCGTAAGACGGGGCTTCTCAAGGAAAAAGATAAAAATCTTGAAGGTTCCGACTATCGTGAGGGACTAGCGGCTGTTCTTTCTATCCTTGTTCCTGAAGAACACCTCCAGTTTGAAGGTCAGACCAAGGACAAGCTAGGAAGCCCTCTTGCTCGTCCCGTTGTGGATGGAATTGTAGCTGATAAGTTGACCTTCTTCCTTATGGAAAATGGAGAATTGGCTTCTAATCTCATCCGCAAGGCTATTAAGGCCCGTGATGCTCGTGAAGCAGCACGTAAGGCGCGTGATGAGAGCCGAAATGGGAAGAAAAATAAGAAAGATAAGGGCTTGTTGTCTGGAAAATTGACCCCAGCCCAGTCTAAGAATCCAGCTAAGAATGAACTCTATCTAGTCGAGGGGGACTCTGCCGGTGGCTCTGCCAAGCAAGGCCGTGACCGCAAGTTCCAGGCAATCTTGTCCCTTCGTGGTAAGGTTATTAATACAGCCAAGGCCAAGATGGCGGATATTCTCAAAAATGAAGAAATCAACACCATGATTTATACTATTGGTGCAGATGTGGGAGCAGACTTCTCTCTTGAAGATGCCAACTATGACAAGATCATTATCATGACCGATGCGGATACAGACGGTGCCCACATTCAAACACTTCTTTTAACATTCTTTTATCGTTACATGCGTCCCCTAGTTGAGGCAGGACACGTTTATATCGCCCTTCCACCTCTTTACAAGATGTCCAAAGGCAAAGGCAAGAAAGAAGAAGTGGCTTACGCTTGGACGGACGGTGAATTAGAAGAACTCCGCAAACAATTTGGTAAAGGTGCTACCCTCCAACGCTATAAAGGTCTTGGTGAGATGAATGCGGACCAGCTTTGGGAAACAACCATGAACCCAGAAACGCGTACTCTTATCCGTGTCACGATCGAAGACCTAGCACGCGCAGAACGTCGTGTCAATGTCCTCATGGGAGACAAGGTCGAACCACGACGTAAGTGGATTGAAGATAATGTCAAGTTTACGCTAGAAGAAGCGACAGTGTTTTAAGTCAGTTTTTAATGAATGGGTATCAACATGAGAGCTGAAGCAGAAATGCTAGATATAATTATTAAGATAGCTAAAAACTTGAAAGTTAAAGCTGTCGCCATGTCTGGTTCACGGACTGATAGAAAAGCCTCAAAAGATGAATTTCAAGACTATGACGTGGTCTATATTGTGGATGATTTGGATAATCTGACGAGTGACCTTTCTTGGTTGGCCTATTTCGGAGAACGAATTATAGAGCAAGAGGTTGTTCTTGACCATCGTCGTCTTTATCTCATGCTCTTTGAAGATGGTAATCGTATTGATTTGACTCTCTGCCCCAAAAACCACATCCAAGAGTGGGTGGATAGTGAGGCAGGATTCACTGTTTTAGAAGATCCAGAACATTTATTTGAACCCTATTCTCAAAATCTAGAGCGTTACTGGACAAGCCCAGCTACTGAAACGAATTTTGTAAAATCCTGCAATGAATTTTGGTGGGTGTCAGCCTACGTTGTCAAAGGGATTTGTCGCAAGCAGGTATTCTATGCTACTGACCATCTCTATGGTATTTGCCAACAAGAACTCTTGAAAATCTTGGCTTGGCAGGTCGCAAGTTATAAGAGAACAGTAGACGTCGGCAAGAATTATAAGTATCTTTTTAACTATTTACCCACTGATAAAGAAAAGGAATTCTCAGATTTGCTTGATTTTTCAAGTATAGATAAAATTACTCAGTCTTTATTGGCTACGATGCAACTTTTCCACCAAGAAGCTCAATTTCTTGCTCAAAAAATGGGATTTGACTACGATAAAGAAGTGGCTGAGAAGATGATTGAGTATGCTAAGGAAAGAGTGAAGAAGTTTGGGAATAACTGGAAAAATGAAAAAGCGAGAGGAGAAGACTCATGATTGAAAAAGTGGAACGCCTCATTACAGAGATTAATCGTATTCATCGAGAATATTCTAAAGATTATTTTGAAACGGGTAAGGTGGAAAAAATCAATCTCAAGCATACCTTTTCAAAAGTTCCGACTAAAGCGATTTTGGCCTACCGTCTGAATTTACATGAGTCAATTAATGATTATCTGATGAAAGCGGATGTCCAAGATATTGCCTATGTTTATCGTGTCAAAACTTCTGAGTCTATTTTAGATAAAATTACACGTTTTTCAGAGCGTCAAGAGGGCTATCCTGTGAATTCAATTCTTAATGATATTTTTGGTGCTCGTATGATTTTGAGTTCCAAAGAGATAGCTCAAGTCATGGAGAAATTAGATGATTGGCAAGAGAATTACGGACTAAAAAACTGGTATTTACGTGATAAAGATGGCTATGTCGGTATTCATATCTATTTTAAAAATAAAAGTAATTTTTATTATCCATGGGAACTCCAACTTTGGGATAAGAAAGATGTAGATAGCAATATCGCCAGTCATATCAAGTATAAACGAGGATTTGTGAAGTAGACACTTCAAGTGGAAATGAGATACAGGAATTGGATGAAATTCACTTACTCTCTATTTTTTCTTTTTCCATAGTATTTACTCTCCATTCTTCGAAAGGAGTTGAACACGCCCTAAATACTGTGTGAAAACTCCTTATTACTCACTGAAGCAATAAATTTTAAACACATTAAACTACAGAAAGGATCGTTTGGTTATTTGTAGTAACTGAACACGGGACTAATTCCCGTAAAATATCTTTTACTGTATAAAACCTACTCTATATTCTTTGAAAGGAGTTGAACATGCTCTAGATACTGTGTAAAAAAATAAATTCTCTTGAGAGCTTACTTCAAGAATTTATCTTTACACTTGGTATTTTACGGGCTCTGTATCATATATGTCTAACATTCAAAATATGTCCCTGGAGGACATTATGGGAGAGCGCTTTGGTCGCTACTCCAAGTACATTATTCAAGACCGGGCCTTGCCAGATATTCGGGATGGCTTGAAGCCGGTTCAGCGACGCATTCTTTATTCGATGAATAAGGATGGAAATACTTTTGACAAGAGCTACCGTAAGTCAGCCAAGTCTGTCGGTAACATCATGGGGAATTTCCACCCACACGGTGACAGTTCTATCTATGATGCCATGGTTCGTATGTCACAGGACTGGAAAAATCGTGAAATTCTAGTCGAAATGCACGGTAATAACGGTTCTATGGACGGTGATCCGCCTGCCGCAATGCGTTATACTGAGGCGCGTTTGTCTGAGATTGCAGGCTATCTTCTTCAGGATATCGATAAAAAGACCGTTCCTTTTGCTTGGAACTTTGACGATACGGAGAAAGAGCCGACAGTCTTGCCAGCAGCCTTTCCCAACCTTTTGGTTAATGGTTCTACTGGTATTTCGGCTGGTTATGCCACAGACATTCCTCCCCATAATTTGGCTGAGGTCATCGATGCGGCGGTTTATATGATTGACCACCCAACTGCCAAGGTGGATAAACTCATGGAATTCTTGCCTGGACCAGACTTCCCGACTGGAGGGATTATCCAGGGGCGTGATGAAATCAAGAAGGCCTATGAAACTGGGAAAGGGCGCGTGGTTGTTCGTTCCAAGACTGAGATTGAAAAGTTAAAAGGTGGTAAGGAACAAATCGTTATCACTGAGATTCCTTATGAAATCAACAAGGCCAATCTAGTCAAGAAGATTGATGATGTTCGTGTCAATAATAAGGTGGCTGGTATTGCTGAGGTTCGTGATGAGTCTGACCGTGACGGTCTTCGTATCGCGATTGAGCTCAAGAAAGACGCCAATACGGAGCTTGTTCTCAATTATCTTTTTAAGTACACTGACCTACAAATCAACTACAACTTCAACATGGTGGCGATTGATAATTTTACACCTCGTCAGGTTGGGATCGTTCCAATCCTGTCTAGCTACATCGCTCACCGTCGTGAAGTGATTTTGGCACGTTCTCGCTTTGACAAGGAAAAGGCTGAGAAACGTCTCCATATCGTCGAAGGTTTGATTCGCGTGATTTCGATTTTGGACGAAGTTATTGCCCTTATCCGTGCATCTGAGAATAAGGCGGACGCCAAGGAAAACCTCAAAGTTAGCTATGATTTTACAGAAGAACAGGCTGAGGCTATCGTAACCTTGCAACTGTACCGTTTGACCAATACAGACGTAGTTGTCTTGCAGGAAGAAGAAGCAGAACTTCGTGAAAAGATTGCTATGCTTGCGGCGATTATCGGTGATGAACGGACCATGTACAATCTCATGAAGAAAGAACTTCGTGAGGTCAAGAAGAAATTTGCGACTCCACGTTTGAGTACTTTAGAAGACACTGCGAAAGCAATCGAGATTGATACAGCTAGTCTGATCGCCGAGGAAGATACCTACGTCAGCGTGACCAAGGCAGGTTACATCAAGCGTACCAGCCCACGTTCCTTCGCAGCTTCCACTTTGGAAGAAATTGGCAAGCGTGATGACGATCGTTTGATTTTTGTTCAATCTGCCAAGACCACCCAGCACCTCTTGATGTTCACAACGCTTGGAAATGTCATTTATCGACCAATCCATGAATTGGCAGATATTCGTTGGAAGGACATCGGTGAGCATCTGAGCCAGACCATTACCAACTTTGAAACCAATGAAGAAGTACTTTATGTTGAAGTTGTGGATCAGTTTGATGATGCGACAACCTACTTTGCAGCGACCCGTCTCGGTCAAATCAAGCGTGTAGAACGCAAAGAATTCACCCCATGGCGGACCTATAAGTCTAAGTCTGTTAAGTATGCTAAGCTCAAAGACGAGACAGACCAGATTGTAGCAGTAGCTCAGATTAAACTGGATGATGTTCTCTTGATTAGCCAAAACGGTTATGCTCTGCGCTTCAATATCGAAGAGGTTCCTGTTGTCGGTGCCAAGGCTGCAGGTGTCAAGGCTATGAATTTGAAAGAAGATGATGTTCTCCAATCCGCCTTTATCTGTAACACATCATCTTTCTACCTCTTGACTCAGCGTGGAAGTTTGAAACGTGTTTCAACAGAGGAAATTCCAGCAACCAGCCGTGCTAAACGAGGACTACAAGTCTTGCGTGAGTTGAAAAACAAACCGCACCGTGTCTTCTTGGCAGGAGCAGTTGCAGAACAAGGATTTGTTGGTGATCTCTTCAGTACGGAAGTGGACGGGAACGATCAAACTTTGCTTATCCAATCTAATAAAGGAACGACCTATGAAAGTCGATTGCAAGACTTGAATTTGTCAGAACGCACAAGTAACGGTAGCTTCATCTCTGACACGATTTCAGATGAAGAAGTTTTTGACGCTTATCTTAAAGAAGTATTTACTGAAGCTAAATAAGTGAAATGAAGAATCAGTTCTAAGAGCTGGTTCTTTTTATTGAAGAAATTTTCTGAAAATTACAAAATATACTTGCTATTTTAGAAAAATAGTGTAGAATATAAGAAATAGGTTTTTAGAATAAGGAGTGGAATATGACAGTAACGATTGATTGGGAAAACCTTGGTTTCTCCTATATGAAATTACCTTATCGCTATATTGCTCATTTTAAAAATGGACAATGGAATCAAGGAGAGCTTACAGAGGATGCAACTTTGCATATTTCAGAGTCTTCTCCAAGTCTCCACTATGGACAACAAGCATTTGAAGGTTTGAAAGCTTATCGTACTAAGGATGGCAGTGTTCAACTGTTCCGTCCTGATGAAAATGCCAAACGCCTGCAACGTACATGTGACCGTCTCTTGATGCCACAAGTTCCGACAGACATGTTTGTAGAAGCTTGTAAAGCAGTTGTCCGTGCGAATGAAGAATACGTACCACCATACGGAACAGGTGGGACCCTCTATCTTCGTCCTCTTTTGATTGGTGTCGGAGATATTATCGGGGTAAAACCAGCAGAGGAGTATATTTTTACTATCTTTGCTATGCCAGTTGGAAATTACTTTAAGGGTGGTTTGGTCCCTACCAACTTCTTGATTCAGGATGAATACGACCGTGCTGCTCCAAATGGTACAGGTGCGGCAAAGGTTGGTGGAAACTATGCTGCCAGTCTCTTGCCAGGGAAATTGGCTAAATCACGTCATTTCTCAGATGTTATCTACCTAGACCCTTCAACTCATACAAAGATTGAAGAAGTCGGTTCAGCTAACTTCTTTGGAATTACAGCTGATAATGAATTTGTAACACCATTGAGTCCATCTATCTTGCCATCTATTACCAAGTATTCCTTACTTTATTTAGCAGAACACCGCTTGGGCTTGACTCCTATTGAGGGGGATGTCCCAATTGATAACCTTGACCGTTTTGTAGAGGCTGGTGCCTGTGGTACAGCAGCGGTTATTTCTCCAATTGGAGGTATTCAGCACGGTGATGATTTCCATGTATTTTATAGTGAAACAAAAGTAGGACCTGTGACTCGTAAACTCTATGATGAATTGACAGGAATTCAGTTTGGTGATATTCCAGCGCCAGAAGGTTGGATTGTAAAAGTAGATTAAAAATATATTAAAGGAGATTTTTATGAAATCAAAAAAGTGGATTTTAACAACAGGACTTATCCTAAGCACAACAGCTCTTTTAGCAGCCTGTGGAAAAGCTGATAAAGAAGCAGATGCTCCGACAACATTTTCTTATGTATATGCAGTGGATCCAGCATCCTTGGACTACAGTATAGCAACGCGTACATCCACAACAGATATTATCGGGAATGTCGTTGATGGTTTGATGGAAAATGATAAATATGGTAATGTTATTCCTTCTTTGGCTGAGGATTGGTCTGTCTCAAAAGATGGATTGACTTATACCTATAAACTTCGTAAAGGAGTGAAATGGTACACATCAGAAGGCGAAGAATACGCAGAAGTAACAGCCCATGACTTTGTGACAGGACTAAAACACGTCGCTGATGGTAAGTCAGACGGTGTCTCTCTCATCCAAAATTCAATCAAAGGCTTGGACGCCTATATGACTGGTGAAACCAATGATTTCTCTACAGTTGGTGTTAAAGCTTTGGATGACTATACAGTTGAGTATACATTGAATGCGCCAGAAAGTTTCTGGAATTCAAAAGTGACTACAGCAACGATGTTGCCTGTAAATGAAGAGTTTTTAAAGGCATCAGGAAAGAATTACGGAGAGGTTAGCCCAGCAGGTATTCTCTACAATGGTCCTTATTTCTTAAAAACATTGACTTCTAAATCGTTGATTGAATATGAAAAAAATCCAAATTACTGGGATAAAGAAAATGTTAAAATTGAGAAGATTAAATTGACCTACTACGATGGTTCAGATCAGGAGTCTTTGATCCGTAGCTTCTCCTCTGGTGCTTATACGACAGCCCGTCTCTTCCCAAGCAGCTCAAACTTTGCTTCAACTTTGGAAGAATACGGAGATAAAATCACTTATAGCCCACAGGACTCAAGCAGTTATTACTTCACCTTTAACGTAAATCGTCAGTCATACAATAAAACTGCGAAAACAAGCGAAGAGCAAAAGACTTCTACAAAAGAAGCGATGCTCAATAAGGACTTCCGTCAGGCTATCAACTTTGCCTTCAACCGTCATTCGTATGCTGCCCAGCTAAACGGTGAAGATGGTGCGGACAAGATTATTCGTAACAGCCTTGTTCCAGATAACTTCGTACAAGCAGGTGGTAAGAACTTTGGTCAAATCGCCCAAGCAGAGTTGGTGAACTATGGTGACCAATGGAAAGGTGTTGAGCTAGTTGACGGTAAGGATTCTATCTACAACCCTGACAAGGCTAAAGCTGCTTTCGAAAAAGCTAAGAAAGACTTGGAATCTAAAGGGGTAACCTTCCCAATTCACTTGGATGTCCCGGTTGAACAAACAGATACTATCGCCGTTCAACAAAGCAACTCTTTCAAACAGTCTATTGAATCAACTCTTGGTGCTGAAAATGTTGTCATCGATGTACTTCAAATGACAGATAATGAAAAAGAAACGATTACATCACAAGCGCGTGTTCCTTCTCAAAAAGACTATGATTTGAACAGTACAGGATGGGCTCCAAGCTATCAAGATCCAGCATCTTACTTGAATATCATGGATCCTAAATCAGGTTCTGCTATGAAACACCTTGGTATTACTAAAGGGAAAGATAAGGATGTTGTAGCGAAACTTGGTTTGGACCAATATAAGAAATTATTGGATGATGCAGATTCAGAAACTACAAATCTTGAAGAACGCTATGAAAAATATGCCAAGGCTCAAGCTTGGTTGACAGATAGTTCATTATTGATGCCAACTGCTTCATCTGGTGGTTCTCCAGTTGTAAGTAATGTAGTGCCATTCTCAAAACCATACTCACAAGTTGGTATTAAGGGTGACCCATATATCTTTAAAGGGATGAAATTGCAAAAAGATATCGTTACAACAAAAGAATATGAAGAAGCACTGAAAAAATGGCAAAAAGAAAAATTGGAATCAAATGGTAAGTACCAAAAAGAACTAGAAAAACACATTAAATAAGGAATGGTATTGCTCTTGATAAAATTTTAAAAATACTGTCATTTTGGATATAAAGGAGTTTGATATGGAGTGGATTAAGCTAATAGGAATAGCAATCATTGTTGTGGGTTTTATTTTAAAGTTTGATACAATTGCAACAGTAGTCTTAGCTGGTTTGGTTACAGCTTTAGTTTCAGGTGTTTCTCTTGTTGAATTTTTGGAGATTTTGGGAAAAGAATTTAGCAATCAGCGAGTACTCACGATTTTTATGGTTACCTTGCCTCTTGTGGGGCTGTCAGAAACCTTTGGACTCAAGCAACGATCAATTGATTTGATTCGAAAGATTAAAGGTCTGACAGTTGGAAACTTCTATACAGTTTATTTCTTTATTCGAGAGTTAGCTGGTTTCTTTTCAATTCGTCTAGGAGGACACCCTCAGTTTGTCAGACCTTTGGTTCAACCTATGGGAGAAGCAGCAGCAGAGTCTCAATTAGGTAGAAAGTTAACAGAGGTTGAAGATGAGACAATAAAAGCGCGTGCGGCTGCGAATGAAAATTTTGGAAATTTCTTTGCTCAAAATACGTTTGTAGGCGCTGGTGGAGTCCTCTTGATAGGGGGAACATTAGATCAGTTAGGCTATGAAAGCAATTATGCAGGGATTGCTTCTGCATCTATTATTGTTGCTGTTATAACACTTATTGTAGTGGGGATTTATAATTATTTATTTGATAAAAAATTGACATCAGAAAAGACTAGGGGAGGAGAACAAAAATGACAGAGTTGGCAAAGCAACTATTAGAGTTGACCTATATTGTGATTGGTTGTCAATTTCTCCATACAGCCTATTGTAGTTATAAAGATAAAACAAACCCAGTTCGATTTGGAACATCTGCATTTTGGACTCTATTGGCTATTACGTTTATAGGTGGTTCCTATATGCCAAATATGAGTATTGGTATTATTGTAATCCTATTATCGCTGCTAACATTGTTTAAGCAAGTCCGTATCGGAACCTTGCCATCCTTAGATGAAATGAAAGCCAATATTGAATCTAACAGATTGAAAAATAAAATTTTTATTCCAGTTATGCTGATGGCAATACTTGCGTTGGTCTTAGCGCAAATGATTCCAGAATTTAGCAAGATTTCGATTAGCCTTGCCGCCTTGTTTGCTACAATTTCTGTTCTTGTGATTACCAATAGTCACCCTAAGAGTCTGTTATCAGAAAACAATCGAATGACTCAGCAAGTTTCAACAAGTGGGATTGTTCCCCAATTATTAGGGGCTTTGGGGGCTATTTTTACTGTAGCAGGTGTTGGTGATGTTATCTCTCATCTGATTAGCGGTATTGTTCCTTCAGATAGTCGCTTTATAGGAGTTTTGGCCTATGTTCTTGGAATGGTTCTATTCACAATGATTATGGGAAATGCTTTTGCAGCATTCACCGTTATTACAGCAGGTGTTGGAGTTCCATTTGTATTTGCTCTGGGAGCTAATCCAATTGTGGCTGGTGCTCTTGCCATGACAGCAGGTTATTGTGGGACCTTATTGACCCCAATGGCTGCTAATTTTAACGCTCTACCAGCAGCATTGATGGATATGAAAGATCAGAATGGCGTTATAAAGGCTCAAGCAGGTGTTGCTCTAGTAATGATTGTTATTCACATATTCTTAATGTACTTTCTCGCATTTTAGTAAAGGAAAATAAAATGAAAATATTGGTTACAGGTTTTAATCCTTTTGGAGGTGAAAAGATTAATCCAGCTTTGGAGGCTGTAAAATTATTACCAACTGAGATTAATGGGGCCGAAGTTCGCTGGGTAGAAATTCCAACGGTTTTTTATAAGTCGTCAGAAGTTTTAGAGGCAGAAATATTACGATATCAACCAGATGCTGTACTTTGTATTGGACAAGCAGGCGGCAGGACCGGCTTAACACCTGAACGAGTGGCTATTAATCAAGATGATGCTCGCATACCTGATAACGAAGGCAATCAACCAATTGATACACCGATTCGTATTGATGGAGCATCGGCCTATTTTAGTAGTTTACCTATCAAAGCGATGGTACAAGCTATTAAAAAACAGGGACTTCCAGCAGTTGTGTCCAATAGTGCAGGAACCTTTGTTTGCAATCATTTGATGTACCAAGCTCTTTATTTAGTGGATAAAAAATTCCCTAATATGAGAGCAGGTTTCATGCATATTCCATATATGATGGAACAAGTAGTAAATAAGCCGAATACTGCAGGAATGAGTCTATGCGATATTGTAAGAGGCATAGAGGTAGCTATTGAAGCTATTGTAGACTACAAAGATAAGGATTTGCAGTTAGTAGGTGGTGAGACTCACTGATAACCTAAAAAGGATAGTCAATTATGCTTGTTTACTAACTATTAGCTATGCTAAATCGATTGAGGTTGTTTACATAAAACTCTATATCAGACAAGCCTGATATAGAGTTTTTTCTTGCTAGTTTTAGGATTTTCTTGTACAATAGAAAAAGTGAAGAGAGGTATGAAATGAGTAAGAAAGATAAAAAAATCGAAATTCAAGTAGCAGATGCCAAAGTTAATGTAGGAAAAGACAGTTTTGAAGGCTATACCTTGATCATTGGTAAAAAAGTTATCGGAGAAATTGCCGAATTAGAGGGACAATTTGCCATCATAAAGAATGGGAATGTCGATAGTTTTTATAAAAAATTGGAAAAAGCTGTGGAAATTTTGATTGAAAATTATAATTTAGCAAAATAAGTCTTGTTTTTTTGAAATTTTCATGATATAATAGTCCATGTTGATTGTAGGAGAGATAGCGAAGAGGCTAAACGCGGCGGACTGTAAATCCGCTCCTTCGGGTTCGGGGGTTCGAATCCCTCTCTCTCCATTTCATCAATGGGGTATAGCCAAGCGGTAAGGCAAGGGACTTTGACTCCCTCATGCGTTGGTTCGAATCCAGCTACCCCAGTTCTTAGGTAATAATCAAGATAAAAAGCAAAATATCTTAGGGTATTTTATTTTTATAATTGAAAGACGTGAACGATATGAACATGTCCTTGCGAGTGCTTAGGAAAAAAATTATAAGTATGTCAAGTTTAAGAAAAAACTTGATTGTTGGAGGATTTTTTAGATGAACGAATTTGAAGATTTGCTAAATAGCGTTAGCCAAGTTGAGACTGGTGATGTTGTTAGTGCTGAAGTATTGACAGTTGATGCGACTCAAGCTAACGTTGCAATCTCTGGAACTGGTGTTGAAGGTGTCTTGACTCTTCGCGAATTGACAAACGATCGCGATGCAGATATCAATGACTTTGTTAAAGTAGGAGAAGTATTGGATGTTCTTGTACTTCGTCAAGTAGTTGGTAAAGATACTGATACAGTTACATACCTTGTATCTAAAAAACGCCTTGAAGCTCGCAAAGCATGGGACAAACTTGTTGGTCGCGAAGAAGAAGTTGTTACTGTTAAAGGAACTCGTGCCGTTAAAGGTGGACTTTCAGTAGAATTTGAAGGTGTTCGTGGATTTATCCCAGCTTCAATGTTGGATACTCGTTTCGTACGTAACACTGAGCGTTTTGTAGGTCAAGAATTTGACGCTAAAATCAAAGAAGTTGATGCTAAAGAAAACCGCTTCATCCTTTCACGTCGTGAAGTTGTTGAAGCAGCTACAGCAGCAGCTCGCGCTGAAGTATTTGGTAAATTTGCTGTTGGTGATGTTGTAACTGGTAAAGTTGCTCGTATCACAAGTTTCGGTGCTTTCATCGACCTTGGTGGTGTTGACGGATTGGTTCACTTGACTGAATTGTCACATGAACGTAACGTTTCACCAAAATCAGTTGTAACTGTTGGTGAAGAAATTGAAGTGAAAATCCTTGATCTTAACGAAGAAGAAGGACGTGTATCACTTTCACTTAAAGCAACAGTGCCAGGACCATGGGATGGTGTTGAGCAAAAATTGGCTAAAGGTGATGTAGTAGAAGGAACAGTTAAACGTTTGACTGACTTCGGTGCATTTGTTGAAGTATTGCCAGGTATCGATGGACTTGTTCACGTATCACAAATTTCACACAAACGTATTGAAAATCCAAAAGAAGCTCTTAAAGTTGGTCAAGAAGTTCAAGTTAAAGTTCTTGAAGTTAACGCAGATGCAGAGCGTGTATCACTTTCTATTAAAGCTCTTGAAGAACGTCCAGCTCAAGAAGAAGGACAAAAAGAAGAAAAACGTGCTACTCGTCCACGTCGTCCAAGACGTCAAGAGAAGCGTGATTTCGAACTTCCAGAAACACAAACAGGATTTTCAATGGCTGATTTGTTTGGTGATATCGAACTTTAATCAAATTGAAAATTCACAAAATCCTTTGTTTACTAAACAAGGGATTTTTTCTTTTGTCTCTGCTCCTTTTTTGATATAATAGTTCTATGTTAAAATCAGAAAAACAATCACGTTATCAAATGTTAAATGAAGAATTGTCCTTCCTATTGGAAGGCGAAACCAATGTTTTGGCTAATCTTTCCAACGCCAGTGCTCTCATAAAATCACGTTTTCCTAATACCGTATTTGCAGGCTTTTATCTGTTCGATGGAAAGGAATTGGTTTTAGGTCCCTTCCAAGGAGGTGTTTCCTGCATCCGTATTGCACTAGGCAAGGGTGTTTGTGGTGAGGCGGCTCACTTTCAGGAAACAGTTCTGGTTGGTGATGTAAGGACCTATCCCAACTATATTTCTTGTGATAGTCTAGCTAAAAGTGAAATTGTGGTGCCGATGATGAAGAATGGTCAGTTACTTGGAGTTCTGGATCTGGATTCTTCAGAGATTGAGGATTACGATGCTATGGATCGAGATTATTTGGAACAATTTGTTGCTATTTTGCTTGAAAAGACGGAATGGGACTTTACAATGTTTGGGGAAAAATCTTAATGTATCAAGCACTTTATCGAAAATATAGAAGTCAAAACTTCTCCCAGTTGGTTGGTCAAGAAGTTGTGGCTAAGACTCTTAAACAAGCAGTAGAACAAGAGAAAATAAGTCACGCTTATCTTTTTTCTGGTCCACGTGGAACAGGAAAAACCAGTGTAGCTAAGATCTTTGCCAAGGCTATGAACTGCCCAAATCAAGTGGGTGGTGAACCTTGTAATAACTGCTATATTTGTCAGGCAGTGACGGACGGTAGTTTAGAAGATGTCATCGAAATGGATGCAGCTTCTAATAATGGGGTAGATGAAATTCGCGAAATTCGTGATAAATCTACCTATGCGCCTAGCCTTGCTCGTTATAAGGTTTATATCATAGATGAGGTTCACATGCTGTCTACAGGGGCTTTTAATGCCCTCCTAAAGACGCTGGAAGAACCAACACAGAATGTAGTCTTTATTTTGGCCACTACTGAATTGCACAAGATTCCTGCGACTATTCTATCCCGTGTGCAACGTTTTGAGTTTAAATCAATTAAGACACAGGATATTAAGGAACATATTCACTATATCTTAGAAAAAGAAAATATCAGTTCTGAACCAGAGGCTGTGGAAATCATTGCCAGACGGGCGGAAGGTGGAATGCGGGACGCCTTGTCTATTTTGGATCAAGCCCTGAGTTTGACACAGGGAAATGAGCTGACGACTGCTATCTCTGAAGAAATTACTGGCACCATTAGCCTATCAGCCTTGGATGATTATGTGGCGGCCTTGTCTCAACAGGATGTTCCCAAAGCTTTGTCTTATTTGAATCTTCTTTTTGACAATGGTAAGAGCATGACTCGTTTTGTGACCGATCTTTTGCACTATTTAAGAGACTTGTTAATTGTTCAAACAGGGGGAGAAAATACTCATCATAGTTCAGTCTTTGTAGAAAATTTGGCACTTCCTCAAAAAAATCTGTTTGAAATGATTCGCTTAGCAACAGTGAGTTTAGCAGATATTAAGTCTAGTTTGCAGCCCAAGATTTATGCTGAGATGATGACCATCCGTTTGGCGGAGATTAAGCCTGAACCAGCTCTTTCTGGGGCAGTTGAACATGAAATTGCTACGCTGAGACAGGAAGTGATACGTCTCAAACAAGAACTCGCAAATGTGGGAACTGTGCCCAAGCCAACAAATCCAGCTCCTAGTCGCCCAGCAACAGGCAAGACAGTCTATCGTGTGGATCGCAATAAAGTTCAATCTATCTTACAAGAGGCTGTCGAAAATCCTGATTTAGCACGTCAAAACCTGATTCGTTTGCAGAATGCTTGGGGAGAGGTAATTGAAAGTTTAGGTGGGCCGGATAAGGCTTTGCTGGTTGGTTCTCAACCGGTTGCGGCCAATGAACACCATGCAATTCTTGCTTTTGAGTCTAACTTTAATGCTGGTCAAACCATGAAACGGGACAATCTCAACACTATGTTTGGCAACATCCTCAGTCAGGCAGCAGGTTTTTCACCTGAGATTTTAGCTATTTCCATGGAGGAATGGAAAGAAGTTCGCGCAGCCTTTTCAGCAAAAGCCAAATCTTCTCAAACTGAAAAAGAAGCAGAAGAAAGTCTGATTCCAGAAGGATTTGAATTTTTGGCTGATAAAGTGAAGGTAGAGGAAGACTAAAGAAAGATTTCATGATACAATAAGTTTATGAATAGACAACAATTTATTATCATCGCGCTGTTTACAGCTGCTGAGACCTATTTTTTCAATGAAGCTTGGATGACTGGTCGTTATATTATGGCAGCCTTTTGGGCCATTTTACTCTTTAGAAATTTCCGAGTCAGTTATGTGATGGGCAAAATCGTTGATGTCATCGATCAGCATTTTAATAGGAAAGACTAGCCCTCAGCTTCCAGACAAAATCAAAGCCTTTTAGGCTTTTTTTTGTTATACTATAAAAGTATATTTATTGACCTTTTATACTCTTCGAAAATCTCTTCAAACCACGTCAGCTTTATCTGCAACCTCAAAGCGGTACTTTGAGCAACCTGCGGCTAGCTTCCTAGTTTGCTCTTTGATTTTCATTGAGTATTACCGTATTTTCTAGAGACAACTAGTATGTTTCTAGTAAGCACTGTAAAGGTCTTGAAAAAGAAAGGAACTATCATGTCAGTATTAGAGATCAAAGATCTTCACGTTGAGATTGAAGGAAAAGAAATTTTAAAAGGGGTTAACCTGACCCTGAAAACAGGAGAAATCGCCGCTATCATGGGACCAAATGGTACTGGTAAATCGACTCTTTCTGCTGCTATCATGGGAAATCCAAACTATGAAGTTACCAAAGGTGAAGTCTTGTTTGATGGCGTAAACATTCTTGAGTTGGAAGTGGACGAGCGTGCGCGTATGGGACTTTTCCTTGCTATGCAATACCCATCAGAAATTCCTGGAATTACCAATGCTGAGTTTCTTCGTGCAGCTATGAATGCTGGTAAAGAAGATGATGAAAAAATTTCAGTTCGCGAGTTCATCACTAAGCTAGATGAAAAAATGGAATTGCTCAACATGAAAGAAGAAATGGCAGAGCGTTACCTCAACGAAGGTTTCTCTGGTGGTGAGAAAAAACGTAATGAAATTCTTCAACTCTTGATGTTGGAACCAACTTTTGCCCTTTTGGATGAGATTGACTCTGGTCTTGATATTGACGCTCTTAAAGTTGTTTCTAAAGGTGTCAATGCCATGCGTGGTGAAGGCTTTGGTGCTATGATTATTACTCACTACCAACGTCTTTTGAACTACATCACACCTGATGTGGTACACGTCATGATGGAAGGTCGTGTTGTCCTTTCTGGTGGTCCAGAATTGGCTGCGCGTTTGGAACGTGAAGGATACGCAAAACTAGCTGAAGAACTTGGCTACGACTATAAGGAAGAATTGTAATTCCCTCGTATCTTTTAGGAGAAGTAAATGACTAAAGAAAATATTAAACTTTTTTCAGAAATGCACGCTGAACCAAGCTGGTTGGCTGACCTCCGTCAAAAAGCTTTTGATAAGATTGAGAGTTTGGAATTACCAGTTATTGAGCGTGTCAAATTTCACCGTTGGAATCTGGGTGATGGAACGATTACAGAAAGTGAGCCATCAGCAAATGTTCCAGATTTCACTGCACTAGATAATCACTTGAAGTTGGTGCAAGTAGGAACTCAAACTGTTTTTGAGCAAACTCCAGTTGAATTAGCTGAACAGGGTGTTGTCTTTACAGACTTTCACTCAGCTTTAGAAGAAATTCCAGAGCTTATTGAGGAATTCTTCATGTCATCAGTTAAATATGATGATGATAAGTTGGCAGCCTACCATACAGCTTACTTTAACAGTGGTGCTGTTCTCTACATTCCCGATAATGTTGAGATTGCTGAGCCAATCGAAGGTGTTTTCTACCAAGACAGCGATAGTGATGTGCCGTTTAACAAGCATATTATGATTATCGCTGGTAAAAACTCTAAGATTAGTTATCTAGAACGTTTAGAGTCACGAGGTGGAGGTAGTGTAAAAGCAACTGCCAATATCACAGTAGAAGTAATTGCACATTCTGGTGCTCAAGTGAAGTTTGCTGCGATTGATCGTCTAGGTGAAAACGTCACTGCTTACATTAGCCGTCGTGGTAAATTAGGCAACGATGCAAGTATTGACTGGGCGATTGGTGTTATGAACGAAGGAAATGTTGTTGCTGACTTTGATAGCGATTTGATTGGTAACGGTAGCCATGCTGACCTGAAAGTTGTAGCTCTTTCAAGCGGTCGTCAGGTACAAGGGATTGATACTCGAGTAACTAACTATGGTTGCAACTCAATCGGAAACATTCTACAACATGGGGTTATTCTTGAAAAAGCAACCTTGACCTTCAATGGTATTGGCCACATTATCAAGGGGGCCAAGGGAGCAGATGCGCAACAAGAAAGTCGTGTTCTCATGCTTTCAGACCAGGCTCGTTCAGATGCTAACCCAATTCTTTTGATTGATGAAAATGACGTAACTGCAGGACACGCGGCTTCTATCGGTCAGGTAGATCCAGAAGATATGTATTACCTCATGAGTCGTGGTTTGGACAAGGCAACTGCAGAACGCTTGGTTGTCCGTGGTTTTCTTGGCTCCGTTATCGTTGAGATTCCAGTCAAGGAAGTTCGTGATGAAATGATTGCAACGATCGAAGAGAAATTGTCAAAACGCTAAGGGGTAGCCTATGTTAGATGTAGAAGCGATTCGCAAGGATTTTCCAATTTTAGACCAGATTGTCAACGATGAACCGTTGGTTTATTTGGACAATGCTGCGACGACACAAAAACCACTAGCAGTTCTTGAAACGATTAACCGCTACTATGAGAACGACAATGCCAATGTTCACCGTGGTGTTCATACCTTGGCAGAGCGTGCGACAGCTTCCTATGAAGCCGCTCGTGAATCCATTCGTAAGTTTATCAATGCAGGCTCTACAAAGGAAGTTCTCTTTACCAGAGGAACGACAACCAGTCTTAACTGGGTAGCACGCTTTGCTGAGGAAATTCTGACTGAGGGAGATCAAGTTTTGATTTCCGTCATGGAACACCATTCCAACATCATTCCTTGGCAAGAAGCCTGTCGCAAGACTGGAGCAGAGCTTGTTTATGTCTATCTCAAGGATGGAGCTCTGGATATGGATGATTTGCGAGCTAAATTGACTGATAGAGTCAAGTTTGTCTCCCTTGCTCACGCCTCAAATGTTCTTGGTGTGGTCAATCCAATCAAAGAAATCACTCAATTGGCCCACCAAGTTGGAGCCATCATGGTGGTGGATGGTGCTCAGTCTACTCCTCATATGAAGATTGATGTCCAGGACTTGGATGTGGACTTCTTTGCCTTTTCAGGTCACAAGATGGCTGGTCCGACTGGTATCGGTGTTCTTTACGGCAAAGAAAAGTATCTGGAACAAATGTCACCAGTTGAATTTGGTGGTGAGATGATTGATTTCGTCTATGAGCAATCTGCTAGCTGGAAGGAGTTGCCTTGGAAATTCGAGGCAGGAACTCCAAATATGGCTGGTGCAATCGGACTTGCTGCTGCAGTTGATTATCTGGAAAAGATTGGTATGGATGCCATTGAAGCCCATGAACAGGAATTGATCGCATACGTCTATCCAAAACTGCAGGCGATTGAAGGACTGACCATTTATGGTTCACAGGACTTGGCTCAACGTTCAGGTGTCATTGCCTTTAACCTAGGTGACCTTCATCCGCACGACCTTGCGACGGCTCTGGATTATGAAGGAGTGGCTGTTCGTGCTGGTCACCATTGTGCGCAACCCTTGCTCCAGTATTTGGAAGTCCCAGCAACAGCTCGTGTAAGTTTTTATATCTACAATACCAAGGCTGACTGCGACAAATTAGTGGATGCCTTACAAAAGACAAAGGAGTTTTTCAATGGCACTTTCTAAACTAGATAGCCTCTATATGGCAGTGGTAGCGGACCATTCGAAAAATCCACATCACCAAGGGAAGTTGGAAGATGCTGAGCAAATCAGTCTCAACAATCCGACCTGTGGGGATGTTATCAACCTCTCTGTCAAGTTTGATGCAGATGATCGTTTGGAAGATATTGCTTTTCTAAACTCAGGATGTACGATTTCAACTGCCTCTGCAAGCATGATGACAGATGCAGTTTTAGGAAAAACCAAACAAGAAATCTTAGAACTGGCGACTATTTTTTCTGAAATGGTTCAAGGGCAAAAAGATGACAGACAAGATAGTCTTGGTGATGCTGCTTTCTTGTCAGGTGTTGCCAAATTCCCTCAACGAATCAAGTGTGCAACCTTAGCTTGGAACGCCCTCAAGAAAACAATTGAAAATCAAGAAAATCAATAAGACAAGTTTCTTTTGTCTTATGAATTAGTAGAAATGAAGAATGAAAGAAAGGATATTATGGCTGAAGAAAGAGTAGAACCAAAACCAATTGATCTTGGTGAATATAAATTTGGTTTCCATGATGATGTAGAGCCTGTCCTATCGACAGGAAAAGGATTGAACGAAGATGTCATTCGTGAACTATCAGCTGCCAAGGGAGAACCTGAGTGGATGTTAGAATTCCGTTTGAAGTCTTATGAAACCTTCAAAAAAATGCCCATGCAAACTTGGGGAGCAGACTTATCAGAGATTGATTTTGATGACTTGATTTATTACCAAAAACCATCTGATAAACCAGCTCGTTCTTGGGATGATGTGCCTGAAAAAATTAAAGAAACCTTTGAACGTATTGGGATTCCAGAAGCTGAGCGTGCTTATCTAGCTGGTGCCTCTGCCCAGTACGAGTCAGAAGTGGTTTACCACAACATGAAGGAAGAATTTGAGAAGTTAGGTATCATCTTTACAGATACGGATTCTGCCCTCAAGGAATACCCAGACTTGTTTAAACAATACTTCGCTAAGTTGGTACCGCCGACAGATAACAAGTTGGCTGCCCTTAACTCAGCAGTATGGTCAGGTGGAACCTTTATCTACGTACCAAAAGGTGTCAAGGTAGATATTCCACTTCAAACCTACTTCCGTATCAACAATGAAAATACTGGTCAGTTTGAACGTACTCTGATTATCGTTGATGAGGGAGCAAGTGTCCACTACGTAGAGGGCTGTACAGCGCCAACTTATTCAAGCAACAGCTTGCATGCTGCCATCGTAGAAATTTTTGCCTTGGATGGTGCTTATATGCGTTATACAACCATCCAAAACTGGTCTGATAACGTCTATAACTTGGTAACCAAACGTGCTAAAGCTCAAAAGGATGCTACTGTTGAGTGGATTGATGGTAACTTGGGTGCTAAAACAACCATGAAATATCCATCTGTTTACCTTGATGGAGAAGGGGCGCGTGGTACCATGCTTTCGATTGCCTTTGCCAATGCTGGGCAACACCAAGATACGGGTGCTAAGATGATCCACAATGCTCCACATACTAGCTCGTCTATTGTGTCTAAATCCATCGCTAAAGGCGGAGGAAAGGTTGACTACCGTGGACAGGTAACCTTTAACAAAAACTCTAAGAAGTCTGTTTCTCACATCGAGTGTGATACCATTATCATGGATGACTTGTCAGCATCAGATACCATTCCGTTTAATGAAATTCACAACTCGCAAGTAGCTTTGGAACACGAAGCTAAGGTATCTAAGATTTCTGAAGAACAACTCTATTATCTCATGAGCCGTGGATTGTCAGAATCTGAGGCAACTGAGATGATTGTCATGGGATTTGTAGAACCCTTTACAAAAGAACTTCCAATGGAATACGCCGTTGAGCTGAACCGTTTGATTAGCTATGAGATGGAAGGATCAGTTGGGTAAAATTTGATTTTATACTCTTCGAAAATCTCTTCAAACCACGTCAGCTTCGCCTTGCCGTACTCAAGTACTGTCTGCGGCTAGCTTCCTAGTTTGCTTTTTGATTTTCATTGAGTATTAGATTTACCCAAAATCAAGGACTTTGAAGATGAACTTGTAAGAAAAAATCGCGATTTTAAACCGCGATTTTTTTATAATTTCTCATTAACAAATCGGATAAACTGATTCCACCAAACTTTTAAGAAGAAGGCTTTTTCAATTTTCTTGTCTGCAACCATTTCGAAACTAGGGCGCTCTGTGGTGATGTAACCTTGACCAATCAAGTCCTTGTCTTCATAAGTCAAATGGCCAACCACTGTTCCAGCTTCAAGTGGTGCTGGGATTGCTTTGGAATCAGGTGTGAATTGAACAGATTGGGAAGATTGATTCCCAACACGTTCAATTAGATAGATATCCTCTGGAGCCACTGCAGTGACCGTATCTTCTTTTCCATCTTGTACAGGTGCTTTGCTATCTTGATAGGCATCGCCTTGCTGAACGATTTTGCGAAGTGTAAATGTAGAAGAAATATAATCCATTAGGGACGATGTAGTTGTAAACCGAGCGTAGGGATTATTGTCTTGATGGTCTGCATTTAAAACAACTGTGATAACCCTCATCCCTTTTTCGACAGTAGTACCAACAAAAGATTCTCCAGCTTTGTCTGTTGTTCCTGTTTTTAGCCCATCAAAACCACCACGGTAAGCAGGCATACCTTCTAACATGTAGTTGGTTGAAGTGATTGTCATCCCAGCAAAAGTAGAAGAAGGTTTTTTGGTGATTTCTAAGACTTGTGGGTATTTTTTGATGAGGTTGCGGGCAACGATGGCAACATCATAAGCACTGAGCTTATTTTCATCATCTTTATTAGATCCTGGGTAAATATTATCTCCTAGAGTCTCGTTGTTCAGACCAGTTGTATTGACAACCGTGGCATCTTTGATTCCCCATTCCAGGAGTTTGTCCCGCATCATATCAACAAAGTTTTTTTCAGAGCCAGCAATTTTCTCAGCTAGGGCAATAGCGGCGCTGTTGGCACTAGATACTAGAGTTGCTTCAAGTAACTCTTCGACAGTATAATTACGAGCCTCCATAGGAACATTACTGGCTTCAGAATTTGTCGTCAATTGATAAGGATAATCAGAAATATCTACAGGAGTGGAGAGGGTAATACTTCCCTTTTCCAGAGCTTCATAGACCAGATAAACAGTAATCAATTTTGTTATGGAAGCAATTTCGACAGGTTGCGTTGCATCCTTCTCATAGAGAATTTTACCAGTATTTGCCTCAACAGCAATGGCATGTTTTGCAGCAATATTAAAATCTTGAGCAGCAACAGTAGAAGCGCCTCCTAAAAGGGAGACAGTTAATAAAGTTAAAAATATTTTTTTCATAGTAGTCTTATTCTATCATAAAGAAAAAAAATATTCTTGCTTTAATAATTCATCCGTTAAGCTTTTTGAAAATATGGTAAAATAGAGTGAGGGAGGTAACTCATGTTTCGTAGAAATAAATTATTTTTTTGGACCACAGAAATTTTACTCTTAACCATCATCTTTTACCTATGGAGACAGATGGGGTCTTTGATTAACCCTTTTGTTAGCGTGCTTAATACAATTATGATTCCATTTTTATTAGGTGGCTTTCTTTATTATTTGACAAACCCTATTGTTACTTTCTTAAATAAAGTCTGTAAACTCAATCGTTTACTTGGTATTTTAATTACCTTGTGTGCTTTGGTCTGGGGAATGGTCATAGGTGTTGTCTATCTCTTACCTATTTTGATTAATCAGTTATCTAGTTTGATTATATCTAGTCAAACTATTTATAGTCGAGTACAAGACTTAATCATAGATTTATCTAATTACCCTGCGCTCCAGAATTTGGATGTAGAAGCTACAATTCAGCAACTAAACTTATCCTATGTTGATATTCTTCAAAATATCCTAAATAGCGTATCAAATAGTGTGGGGAGCGTCTTGTCAGCTCTTATCAGTACTGTTTTGATTTTGATTATGACTCCAGTTTTTTTGGTTTATTTCTTATTAGATGGACATAAATTCTTGCCCATGCTTGAAAGAACGATTCTAAAGAGGGATCGCTTGCATATTGCAGGTCTCTTAAAGAATTTAAATGCGACGATTGCTCGCTATATTAGTGGAGTTTCGATTGACGCAATCATTATAGGTTGTTTGGCTTATATTGGCTATAGTATTATTGGTTTAAAATATGCTTTAGTTTTTGCTATTTTTTCTGGTGTAGCCAATTTAATTCCTTATGTGGGGCCAAGTATTGGTTTGATTCCTATGATCATCGCAAATATATTCACTGATCCCCATAGACTGCTGATTGCAGTGATTTATATGCTTGTTGTTCAGCAGGTAGATGGCAATATCTTATATCCTCGAATCGTAGGAAGTGTTATGAAGGTTCATCCAATCACGATTTTGGTTTTACTTTTGTTGTCAAGCAATATCTATGGTGTCATTGGAATGATTGTCGCAGTGCCAACCTATTCTATCTTAAAAGAAATTTCTAAGTTCTTATCCCGTTTGTATGAAAATCATAAAATAATGAAAGAACGAGAAAGAGAATTAGCTAAGTAAAAGTCAGGAGAACCCTGATTTTTCTTTACTGGAAGTGGCCTTTAGATTAGAAGATTGAAAATAAGTTAAAGTCCTAAACTAATTTTCACAGCTAAAAATAGTAGAAGTTAATCTGATAAAAATCGAAAAAACCAGTGGAATTCCGTGTCAGGGTAAGTTCCACTGGTTTTCATAGTCTATTAAAGTTTGAATGAAACCTATTTATTTTAGTGAAACAAGTAAAAAGTAGTCCGGATAATATAAGGATTTATTTTATAGTTTTTAAACTCAAATGAATTGAAACAAAGAGAGTAGGAAAATTCTCATCTGAAAGTATTTTAGAATAATTTTCTTCGTGAATTTCTTCAAAACAGATAGCTTTATCTTAAGTATGTGTTGATTGGATTTCGTAAGCTCTATTCACAATTGTAAAGTTATGCACTGAGAAAGTTGTAGTTAGTCTCCCAGTTTGCTAAATTTCTCGAATAGTATCTTTTGTAGTTAGTTGATTTCCTTTTTGCATTTTTGTGTTAGATAAGGTATAATGGTTTTACTGTCTTTTGGGGTCGTTACGGATTCGACAGGCATTATGAGGCATATTTTGCGACTCGTGTGGCGACGTAAACGCTCAGTTAAATATAACTGCAAAAAATAACACTTCTTACGCTCTAGCTGCCTAAAAACCAGCAGGCGTGACCCGATTTGGATTGCTCGTGTTCAATGACAGGTCTTATTATTAGCGAGATACGATTGAGTCTTGTCTAGCGGCTTGATAAGAGATTGATAGACTCGCAGTTTCTAGGCTTGAGTTATGTGTCGAGGGACTGTTAAACTAATACATAACCTATGGTTGTAGACAAATATGTTGGCAGGTGTTTGGACGTGGGTTCGACTCCCACCGGCTCCATTATTCCTTTGCATTCTTTTGCATTCCTTGGTAAAACGTTGTTAAATCAACGTTTTTTGTTTTTGTCTTTGGTATTCTTTTGCAAAAAAGAATACAACATTTTGTTGTATCCTAAATATTAAATCAAGTCCTGAATTTTCTTAAGTTTTTATCATATTTTCTGTTATAATTAAGGTGCCTTAAGAAAAATAATGAAAAAACTAAATGTTTTTCATATAGTTTTCATTGTTTTAATAGTTTAAAGTCAATCTTATTTTTCTCTAATAGAAAATAATGAAAAAGTAGGTTTAGAAAGAGGTAAGTATCTATGTCTTCTCATAAAAAAGTGTCACTCTCTGAGATTAATCAATCTATCGATACTCCAAATAACAATCATTTCTGGCAAAATTTAAAGGCCTTCTTGGGTCCAGGTGCCCTTGTCGCAGTTGGTTATATGGATCCAGGAAACTGGATAACCAGTGTGGTTGGAGGTGCATCCTATAAGTATAGTCTCTTGTTTGTTATCTTGATTTCATCTCTCATTGCCATGCAACTTCAGCAGATGGCAGGAAAGCTTGGTATTGTAACCCAGATGGACCTGGCTCAAGCAACGGCTCATCATTCACCTAAATGGCTTCGTTATAGTCTATGGGTGATTTTAGAATTAGCCTTGATGGCGACAGATCTGGCAGAAGTTCTAGGTTCAGCGATTGCTCTCAATCTTCTCTTTAAGATTCCGATTATGATAGCAATTCTCTTGACCGTGTTGGATGTTTTTCTCTTATTGCTTCTGATGAAATTTGGCTTTAAGAAGATTGAAGCTATTGTGACAACACTGATTTTAACCATTCTAGCAATTTTTACCTATCTGGTAGCTTTGTCACATCCAAGCTTCCAAGGAATCGTTGAGGGTTATTTACCCAATTCGACCTTATTTGAGAGTCCTTTGCCAGGTCATGAAAGTCAATTAACTTTAGCTCTGGGGATTGTAGGTGCGACGGTTATGCCTCATAACCTCTATTTGCATTCTTCCTTGTCTCAAACTCGGAAAATCAATCACAAGGACAAGGATGATGTTCGAAAAGCGGTGCGCTTTATGACCTGGGATTCAAATCTCCAATTATCCTTGGCCTTTGTGGTTAACTCCCTTCTATTAATTCTCGGGGCGGCTCTCTTTTTCGGCCATGCATCTGAGATTTCTGCCTTCTCTCAAATGTATAATGCCTTGCAGGATTCTACTATTGCAGGAGCTATAGCTAGCTCGACCTTATCAACCTTGTTTGCCTTGGCTTTATTAGCCAGTGGTCAAAATTCGACAATTACGGGTACCTTGACTGGACAAATCGTTATGGAAGGTTTCTTGCATATGAGATTACCTCAATGGTTCATTCGTTTGGCAACTCGTCTCTTTGCCTTGTTGCCTGTCATGATTGTAGCGGTTCTGTTTGGTCATCAGGAAAAAACATTAGATCAGTTATTGGTTTATTCACAAGTCTTTCTTTCGATTGCTCTTCCATTTTCAATCTTCCCACTGATTTATCTAACTTCTAAGAAATCACTGATGGGAGAATTTACCAATGCCAAATGGAATACCATCCTTGGCTATATCGTTTCCATTATCTTAACAATTCTCAATGTGAAATTGTTATTTGATATTTTCTAAGAAATTCACCCGAGTTATAAAACAAGCATATAAGAAAAAAGATACCCAAGATTTCTTGGGTATCTTTTTTAAAACAAACGGAAGACATGGGATTCGAACCCACGCACGCTGTTACACGCCTACCGCGTTTCCAACACGGTCTCTTAAGCCTCTTGAGTAATCTTCCAATACCTACTCAAATAGTCTACCATAAAGGCTCTTATCTTGCAATAAAAATTCTGAAAATAAGAAAAATGATAGATTTTGAAAGAAAATGACAAAAAGTGCTTGACTTTGAAAGAAAGTGTGATAGAATGAATAGTGTAAACGATAACAGGAGGTGATTCGGTGTTAAAAACAGAGCGTAAGCAGCTGATTTTAGAGGAGTTAAATCAACATCATGTAGTTTCTCTAGAAAAATTAGTTAGTTTGCTAGAAACGTCAGAATCAACGGTTCGAAGAGACTTGGATGAGTTGGAAGCAGAAAACAAGCTTCGTCGCGTGCATGGTGGAGCAGAACTCCCCCATTCCTTACAGGAAGAAGAAACCATTCAAGAAAAATCTGTCAAAAACCTTCAAGAGAAGAAGTTGCTTGCTCAGAAGGCAGCCTCTCTGATTAAGGAACAAGATGTCATCTTTATCGATGCTGGAACAACGACAGCCTTTTTGATTCATGAATTGGTTAATAAGAATGTCACAGTTGTGACCAACTCTATTCACCATGCAGCTCAGTTGGTTGAAAAGCAGATTCCGACTGTCATGGTTGGAGGAAGCGTCAAGACAGCGACGGATGCTAGTATCGGGGGCGTTGCTCTTAACCAGATTAACCAATTACACTTTGACCGTGCCTTTATCGGAATGAATGGTGTGGACGATGGCTATTATACGACTCCTGATATGGAAGAGGGAGCTGTGAAACGAGCTATTTTGGAGAATGCCAAACAGACATATGTCTTGGTGGATTCATCAAAAATTGGACAAACTTGCTTTGCCAAGGTAGCACCACTCAAAAGAGCAATTGTTATCACAAGTCAAGGGCATGAGCTCTTGCAGACAATTAAGGAAAAAACGGAGGTAATAGAAGTATGATTTATACAGTCACACTCAATCCATCCATTGACTATATCGTGCGCTTGGATCAAGTCCAAGTCGGTAGTGTCAATCGTATGGACAGTGATGATAAGTTTGCTGGTGGGAAAGGAATCAATGTCAGTCGTGTCTTGAAACGCTTGGATATTCCTAATACTGCGACTGGATTTATCGGAGGTTTTACTGGTAAATTTATCACAGATACTCTGGCAGAGGAAGAAATCGAGACACGTTTTGTCCAAGTGGCAGAAGATACTCGTATCAATGTCAAGATTAAAGTAGACCAAGAAACAGAAATCAACGGAACGGGCCCAAATGTTGAACCGGATCAGTTAGAAGAATTGAAAGCTATTTTGTCTAGTTTGACTGAAGAAGATACAGTGGTGTTTGCTGGTTCAAGTGCTAAAAATCTAGGCAATGTTATCTACAAGGATTTGATTGCCTTGACGCGTCAGACGGGTGCGCAAGTGGTTTGCGATTTTGAAGGACAGACCTTAATTGATAGTTTGGATAACCAGCCACTTTTGGTCAAACCAAACAATCATGAACTGGGAGCTATCTTTGGAGTTGAACTCGAAAGTTTAGAGCAAATTGAGAAATATGCTCGTGAGTTACTGGCTAAAGGTGCTCAAAACGTCATTATCTCTATGGCTGGGGATGGTGCCCTTCTGGTAACATCTGAGGGATCATATTTTGCTAAACCAATCAAGGGAACAGTGAAAAATTCAGTTGGGGCTGGTGATTCTATGGTCGCTGGATTTACAGGTGAATTTGTCAAATCAAAAGATGCAGTAGAAGCCTTCAAATGGGGAGTGGCTTGCGGAACGGCAACTACCTTCTCAGATGACTTGGCAACGGCAGAATTTATTAAAGAAACATATGAAAAAGTTGAGGTAGAAAAACGATGAAAATTCAAGACTTATTGAGAAAAGATGTCATGTTGCTGGATTTGCAGGCAACTGAAAAAACAGCTGTCATCGACGAGATGATTAAAAGCTTGACAGATCACGGTTATGTAACAGATTTTGAAACCTTTAAAGAAGGCATTTTGGCGCGTGAAGCTTTGACTTCTACTGGTTTAGGAGACGGTATCGCAATGCCTCACAGCAAAAACGCTGCTGTCAAAGAAGCGACTGTTCTCTTTGCTAAGTCAAACAAGGGAGTTGACTACGAGAGCTTGGATGGACAAGCAACTGACCTCTTCTTTATGATTGCGGCTCCAGAAGGTGCCAATGATACTCACTTGGCAGCCTTGGCAGAATTGTCTCAATACTTGATGAAAGATGGTTTCGCTGACAAACTTCGTCAAGCAACATCAGCTGACCAGGTTATCGAACTTTTTGACAAAGCTTCAGAAAAAACTGAAGAGCCTGTTCAAGCACCTGCCAATGAATCTGGTGACTTTATCGTGGCTGTTACAGCTTGTACGACAGGTATTGCCCACACTTACATGGCTCAAGAAGCTCTTCAAAAAGTGGCTGCTGAAATGGGTGTTGGAATTAAGGTCGAAACCAACGGTGCTAGTGGTGTTGGTAACCAACTAACTGCGGAAGACATTCGTAAGGCTAAAGCTGTTATCATCGCAGCAGACAAAGCAGTTGAAATGGATCGTTTTGATGGCAAACCATTGATCAATCGTCCAGTTGCTGACGGTATCCGTAAGACGGAAGAATTGATTAACTTGGCTCTTTCAGGAGATGCTGAAGTCTACAATGCCGCTAATGGTGCAAAAGCTGCAACAGCCTCTAACGAAAAACAAAGCCTTGGTGGTGCCTTCTACAAACACTTGATGAGTGGTGTATCTCAAATGTTACCATTCGTTATCGGTGGTGGTATCATGATTGCCCTTGCCTTCTTGATTGACGGTGCTTTGGGTGTGCCAAATGAAAACCTTGGCAATCTTGGTTCTTACCATGAGTTAGCTTCTATGTTCATGAAAATTGGTGGTGCAGCCTTTGGCTTGATGCTTCCAGTCTTTGCAGGTTATGTTGCCTACTCTATCGCTGAAAAACCAGGTTTGGTAGCAGGTTTCGTGGCTGGTGCTATTGCTAAAGAAGGTTTTGCCTTTGGTAAAATTCCTTATGCTGCAGGTGGTGAAGCAACTTCAACTCTTGCAGGTGTCTCATCTGGTTTCCTAGGTGCCCTTGTTGGTGGATTTATCGCAGGTGCTTTGGTTCTTGCTATCAAGAAATATGTCAAAGTTCCTCGTTCACTTGAAGGTGCTAAGTCAATCCTTCTCTTGCCACTTCTTGGAACAATCTTGACTGGATTTGTCATGCTAGCTGTTAACATCCCAATGGCAGCAATCAACACTGCTATGAATGACTTCCTAGGCGGTCTTGGAGGAGGTTCAGCTGTCCTTCTTGGTATCGTCCTTGGTGGAATGATGGCTGTTGACATGGGTGGACCAGTTAACAAAGCGGCTTATGTCTTTGGTACAGGTACGCTTGCAGCTACTGTTTCTTCAGGTGGTTCTGTAGCCATGGCAGCAGTTATGGCTGGAGGAATGGTGCCACCACTTGCTATCTTTGTCGCAACTCTTCTTTTCAAAGATAAATTTACTAAGGAAGAACGCAACTCTGGTTTAACAAACATCATCATGGGCTTGTCATTTATCACTGAGGGAGCAATTCCATTTGGTGCCGCTGACCCAGCTCGTGCGATCCCAAGTTTCATCCTTGGTTCAGCAGTAGCAGGTGGCCTCGTTGGTCTTACTGGTATCAAACTCATGGCGCCACACGGAGGAATCTTCGTAATTGCCCTTACTTCAAATGCTCTCCTTTACCTCGTTTCTGTCTTAGTAGGAGCAATCGTAAGTGGTGTGGTCTATGGTTACCTACGCAAACCACAAGCATAAAACTTAGATAGAAAATGAAAAGATTGGACCGTTTGGTGCAGTCTTTTTCTCTTTCCGAAATGCCTGTGAAATATGGTATAATAGAAGAATGGCAAACAAGAATACAAGTAAAACAAGACGGAGACCGTCTAAAGCAGAACTCGAAAGAAAAGAAGCGATTCAACGAATGTTGATTTCGTTGGGAATCGCCCTTTTATTGATTTTCGCAGCCTTTAAATTAGGGGCTGCAGGTATAACCCTGTACAATTTAATTCGCTTGCTGGTGGGGAGCCTAGCATATCTAGCAATATTTGGTATTCTGCTCTACCTCTTCTTTTTCAAGTGGATACGAAAACAGGAAGGGCTCCTATTAGGCTTTTTCACCATATTTGCTGGCTTGCTCTTGATTTTTGAGACCTATTTGGTTTGGAAATATGGTTTGGACAAGTCGGTATTAAAAGGGACCATGGCTCAGGTTGTGACGGATTTGACTGCTTTTCGAACGACCAGTTTTGCTGGAGGTGGCTTGATTGGAGTCGCTCTTTATATTCCAATCGCCTTTCTCTTTTCAAATATCGGTACTTACTTTATTGGTTCTATCTTGATTTTAGCTGGATCCCTCCTAGTCAGTCCTTGGTCTGTTTACGATATTGCTGAATTTTGCAGTAAAAACTTTGCCAAATGGCGGGAAGGACATGAGCGTCGAAAAGAGGAACGCTTTGTCAAACAAGAAGAAAAAGCTCGTCAAAAGGCTGAGGAAGAGGCTAGATTAGAACAAGAAAAGGCTGAAAAAGCCTTACTTGATTTTCCTCCTGTTGATATGGAAACGGGTGAAATTCTGACAGAAGGTGTTGTGCTTGATGTTCCACCTATTCCAGAAGAAGATTGGATTGAACCAGAAATCATCCTGCCTCAAGCTGAACTTGAATTCCCTGAACAGGAAGATGGCTATGATGATGAAGATGTTCAGGTCGATTTTTCAGCCAAGGAAGCCCTTGAATACAAACTTCCAAGCTTACAACTCTTTGCCCCAGATAAACCAAAGGACCAGTCTAAAGAGAAGAAAATCGTCCGAGAAAATATCAAAATCCTAGAAGAAACCTTTGCTAGCTTTGGTATCAAGGTAACAGTTGAACGGGCTGAAATTGGGCCATCAGTGACCAAGTATGAAGTCAAGCCAGCAGTTGGTGTACGGGTCAACCGCATTTCCAATCTAGCAGATGACCTCGCTCTAGCCTTGGCAGCTAAGGATGTCCGAATCGAAGCCCCTATTCCTGGGAAATCACTAGTTGGAATCGAAGTACCTAACTCTGAGATTGCCACTGTATCTTTCCGCGAACTGTGGGAACAATCTCAAACGAAAGCGGAAAATCTCTTGGAAATTCCTCTAGGAAAGGCGGTTAATGGCACCGCAAGAGCTTTTGACCTTTCTAAAATGCCCCACTTGCTAGTCGCAGGTTCAACGGGTTCAGGGAAGTCAGTAGCTGTTAATGGCATTATTGCTAGCATTCTCATGAAGGCGAGACCAGACCAGGTCAAGTTTATGATGGTGGACCCTAAGATGGTTGAGTTGTCTGTTTACAATGACATTCCCCATCTCTTGATTCCAGTTGTGACCAATCCACGTAAGGCTAGCAAGGCCCTGCAAAAGGTTGTGGATGAAATGGAAAACCGTTATGAACTCTTTGCCAAGGTAGGAGTCCGTAATATTGCAGGCTTTAATGCCAAGGTAGAAGAGTTTAATGCCCAGTCTGAATACAAGCAGATTCCGCTACCTCTCATTGTCGTGATTGTGGATGAGTTGGCTGACCTTATGATGGTAGCCAGCAAGGAAGTAGAAGATGCTATCATCCGTCTTGGACAGAAAGCGCGTGCTGCAGGTATCCACATGATTCTTGCAACCCAGCGTCCATCCGTTGATGTCATCTCTGGTCTGATCAAGGCCAATGTCCCATCTCGAGTGGCTTTTGCGGTATCATCAGGTATAGACTCGCGCACCATCTTGGATGAAAATGGAGCTGAGAAACTGCTTGGACGTGGAGATATGCTCTTTAAACCAATCGATGAAAATCATCCAGTTCGTCTGCAAGGATCCTTTATCTCGGATGATGATGTTGAACGCATCGTAAACTTCATCAAGGCTCAGGCGGATGCAGACTACGATGAGAGTTTTGATCCAGGTGAGGTTTCTGAAAATGATGGAGAATTTTCAGATGGTGAATCTGGTGGTGATCCGCTCTTTGAAGAAGCCAAGGCTTTGGTTATCGAGACGCAGAAAGCCAGTGCGTCTATGATTCAGCGTCGTTTGTCAGTTGGATTTAACCGTGCGACCCGCCTCATGGAAGAGCTTGAGATGGCAGGTGTCATCGGTCCAGCTGAAGGTACCAAACCAAGAAAAGTATTGCAACAATAAAAAAATAGCTTCTTTCCAAGTTTGGAGGGAAGCTATTTTAGTGATTATTGATTAGTTTTATTTTCCGAAGTTGGTGTATTATTGGACTGTTTTTCATTTTCAGTAGCAGGTTTACTTGGATCAGGAGCAGGAGTAGAAGAATCCTGAGTTGATGTTTTCTGCTCTTCTTTTTTCTCTTCCTTGACGCTGGCTTTTGGTGTTTCCTCTTGCTGTGTTTTTTCTTGAGAAGTCTTATTTTCCTTATTGGGACTAGTGTTTTCCTTAGGGGATTCTTTTTGAATTTCTTTGACAATGGTTGTCGTCTGGGTTGTCGTAGGTTCTTTTTTAGTATTTTTGTTATTATCCAAGGCGTTCATGATAGTGATACTTGCGGTAATTAAGCCAAGGATACTAGCGATAGTCGCAACGATTTTTTGAAAGACTGTAAAGCCTTTTTTGATGTGTTCTGTTTTTGGTTTTGAAGTTCTACGATAATTAGACATACATTCTCTCCTTTAATTAAAATTTATTATACCGCATTTCTTTAAAAAAATCTTAAAAAAAGAGGAATTGCCCTTTCTTGTCGCAGGCTCCGTTTCATGATACAATAGAAGGAGTGATTTTAGAAAGCGTGAGAAAACATGATTTACTTTGATAATTCGGCGACGACCAAGCCCTATCCTGAAGCCCTTGAAACCTATATGCAGGTGGCTTCAAAAATTTTAGGAAATCCATCTAGTCTCCATCGTTTGGGAGACCAGGCAACACGAATCTTAGATGCTTCTCGGCAACAGATTGCAGATTTAATTGGTAAGAAAAGCGATGAGATTTTCTTTACTTCTGGTGGAACAGAAGGGGATAACTGGGTTATCAAGGGAGTAGCATTTGAAAAAGCCCAGTTTGGTAAGCACATCATCGTATCAGCCATTGAACATCCAGCAGTCAAAGAATCAGCTCTTTGGTTGAAATCTCAAGGTTTTGAAGTGGATTTTGCTCCAGTAGATGAGAAAGGATTTGTGGATGTTGAGGCGCTAGCAGATTTGATAAGACCTGATACGATCCTCGTTTCCATCATGGCAGTTAACAATGAAATTGGCTCGATTCAACCTATTCAAGCTATTTCAGAACTGTTGGCAGATAAGCCGACTATTTCCTTCCATGTTGATGCGGTTCAATCACTTGCTAAGATTCCAACTGAAAAGTATCTGACAGAACGAGTGGATTTCGCGACTTTCTCTGGTCACAAGTTCCACGGAGTTCGTGGTGTTGGTTTTGTCTATATCAAGTTTGGCAAGAAGATTACGCCACTGTTGACTGGTGGTGGTCAGGAAGGTGATTACCGTTCGACAACTGAAAATGTGGCAGGAATTGCAGCGACAGCCAAAGCTCTCCGTTTATCTATGGAAAAGCTAGATATCTTTAGGAGCAAGACTGGCCAGATGAAGGCAGTGATTCGCCAAGCTCTTCTGGACTATCCAGAGATTTTTGTCTTTTCAGATGAAGAAGACTTTGCACCTCATATTCTGACTTTTGGAATCAAAGGTGTTCGAGGTGAAGTCATCGTTCACGCTTTTGAAGACTATGATATTTTCATCTCAACGACCTCTGCTTGTTCGTCCAAGGCAGGGAAACCTGCAGGTACCTTGATTGCCATGGGAGCGGACAAGGATAAGGCCCAGTCAGCTGTGCGTCTTAGTCTAGACCTTGAAAATGATATGAGTCAGGTCGAGCAGTTTTTGACCAAGTTAAAATTGATTTACAATCAAACTAGAAAAGTAAGATAGGAGCATTCATGCAGTATTCAGAAATTATGATTCGCTACGGAGAGTTGTCAACCAAGGGTAAAAATCGTATGCGTTTCATCAATAAACTTCGCAATAATATTTCAGACGTTTTGTCTATCTATCCCCAAGTTAAGGTAACGGCAGATCGTGACCGCGCCCACGCTTACCTCAATGGAGCAGATTACACGGCAGTTGCAGAATCACTCAAACAAGTATTTGGGATTCAAAACTTTTCCCCTGTTTATAAGATTGAAAAATCTGTAGAAGTTTTGAAGTCTGCTGTCCAAGAGATTATGCAGGACATCTACAAGGAAGGTATGACCTTTAAGATTTCTAGCAAGCGTAGCGACCACAACTTTGAGTTGGATAGTCGTCAACTCAATCAAACACTTGGAGGAGCTGTTTTCGAAGCCATTCCAAATGTGCAAGCTCGAATGAAAAGTCCTGACATCAATCTTCAGGTGGAAATCCGTGAAGAAGCAGCCTATCTTTCTTATGAAACCATTCGTGGGGCTGGTGGTTTGCCAGTTGGAACTTCAGGTAAAGGGATGCTTATGTTGTCAGGAGGGATTGATTCACCTGTAGCTGGTTATCTAGCTTTGAAACGTGGGGTGGATATTGAGGCTGTTCACTTTGCTAGTCCACCATATACTAGTCCCGGTGCCCTTAAAAAAGCCCAAGATTTGACTCGTAAATTGACCAAGTTTGGAGGCAATATCCAGTTTATCGAAGTACCTTTCACAGAGATTCAAGAAGAAATCAAAGCCAAAGCGCCAGAAGCTTACCTTATGACCTTGACGCGTCGTTTTATGATGCGTATTACTGACCGTATTCGTGAGGTACGAAATGGTTTGGTCATTATCAATGGGGAAAGTCTAGGTCAAGTAGCCAGCCAAACCCTTGAAAGTATGCAGGCTATCAATGCTGTTACCAACACTCCCATCATTCGTCCAGTTGTGACCATGGACAAGTTGGAAATCATTGATATTGCACAAGAAATTGATACCTTTGACATTTCAATCCAACCGTTTGAGGACTGCTGTACGATTTTTGCACCTGACCGTCCAAAAACAAATCCTAAGATTAAGAATGCGGAGCAGTACGAAGCGCGTATGGATGTTGAAGGCTTGGTTGAGCGAGCAGTGGCTGGAATTATGATTACTGAGATCACACCGCAGGCTGAAAAAGATGAAGTCGATGACTTGATTGACAATCTGCTCTAATCAGAAAATCCAAAAGAATTTAGAACATTAAATGAAAAAGTTAGTTTTTAATCCAAAAATGGAAGAAAAACTGACTTTTTTTCTTAAACTGTGATATAATAAGAATAAATTTTGAATATAGAGAGTTTTCTGACAATGAATCAATCCTACTTTTATCTAAAAATGAAAGAACACAAACTCAAGGTTCCTTATACAGGTAAGGAGCGCCGTGTGCGTGTTCTTCTGCCTAAAGATTATGAGAAAGACACGAATCGTTCCTATCCTGTTGTTTACTTTCATGATGGGCAAAATGTTTTTTATAGCAAAGAGTCTTTCATTGGTCATTCATGGAAGATTATCCCAGCTATTAAGCGTAATCCTGATATCAGTCGCATGATTGTCGTTGCTATTGACAATGATGGTATGGGGCGGATGAATGAGTATGCGGCTTGGAAGTTCCAAGAATCTCCTATCCCAGGGCAGCAGTTTGGCGGTAAGGGTGTGGAGTATGCCGAGTTTGTCATGGAGGTAGTCAAACCTTTTATCGATGAGACCTATCGTACAAAAGCAGACCGCCAGCATACGGCTATGATTGGTTCCTCACTAGGCGGCAATATTACCCAGTTTATCGGTTTGGAATACCAAGACCAAATTGGTTGCCTGGGCGTCTTTTCATCTGCAAACTGGCTCCACCAAGAAGCCTTTAACCGCTATATCGAGCGTCAGCAACTATCGCCTGACCAGCGTATCTTTATCTATGTAGGAACAGAAGAAGCAGATGATACAGACAAGACCTTGATGGCCGGCAATATCAAACAAGCCTATATCGACTCGTCGCTTCGCTATTACCATGATTTGATAGCAGGGGGAGTACATCTGGATAATCTTGTGCTGAAGGTTCAGTCTGGTGCCATCCATAGTGAAATCCCTTGGTCAGAAAATCTACCAGATTGTCTGAGATTTTTTGCAGAAAAATGGTAAGTTAAGAAAGGAAAAAACGAAATGCATATTGAACATCTTAGCCACTGGAGTGGCCATCTCAACCGTGAAATGTACCTCAACCGTTATGGACATGCTGGTATTCCAGTTGTGGTCTTTGCTTCATCAGGTGGTAGTCACAATGAATACTATGATTTTGGCATGATTGATGCCTGTGCCTCTTTTATCGAGGAAGGCCGTGTTCAGTTCTTTACCCTATCCAGTGTAGACAGTGAGAGCTGGTTGGCCACTTGGAAAAACGGTCACGACCAAGCGGAGATGCATCGTGTCTATGAGCGCTATGTGATTGAGGAGGCCATTCCTTTTATCAAGCACAAGACAGGTTGGTTTGATGGCATGATGACGACAGGTTGCTCCATGGGCGCCTACCATGCACTCAATTTCTTCCTCCAGCATCCAGATGTCTTTACCAAGGTGATAGCTCTTAGTGGTGTTTACGACGCACGTTTCTTTGTCGGCGATTACTACAATGACGATGCTATTTACCAAAACTCGCCAGTAGATTATATCTGGAATCAGAACGACGGCTGGTTTATTGACCGTTATCGTCAGGCAGAGATTGTGCTGTGTACGGGTCTTGGTGCCTGGGAACAAGATGGCTTGCCATCCTTCTACAAGCTTAAAGAAGCCTTTGACCAGAAACAAATTCCAGCCTGGTTTGCTGAATGGGGACATGATGTCGCCCACGACTGGGAATGGTGGCGTAAACAAATGCCTTATTTCCTCGGCAATCTCTATTTATAAAAGGAGTTACCTATGAATTACCTTGTTATTTCTCCCTACTATCCACAAAACTTTCAACAGTTTACCATAGAACTAGCCAATAAAGGCATAACCGTCTTGGGAATTGGTCAAGAGCCTTACGAGCAATTGGATGAGCCCTTACGCAATAGCTTGACCGAGTATTTTCGTGTTGATAATCTTGAGAACATAGACGAAGTCAAACGTGCAGTTGCTTTTCTCTTTTATAAACACGGCCCAATTGACCGCATTGAATCCCACAATGAATATTGGCTAGAGTTGGACGCAAGTCTTCGTGAGCAATTCAATGTTTTTGGTGCTAAACCAGAGGATCTCAAAAAGACGAAATTTAAGTCTGAAATGAAGAAATTTTTCAAAAAAGCAGGTGTCCCTGTGGTTCCTGGAGCTGTTATCAAGACGGAAGCAGATGTTGATCAAGCTGTGAACGAAATCGGTCTTCCAATGATTGCCAAACCTGACAATGGAGTGGGAGCGGCCGCCACCTTTAAACTTGAGACAGAAGACGATATCAATCACTTCAAGCAAGAATGGGACCATTCAACCCTTTATTTCTTTGAAAAATTTGTCACTTCCAGCGAAATCTGTACCTTTGACGGGCTCGTGGATAAGGATGGAAAGATTGTCTTCTCAACAACCTTTGACTACGCCTATACACCGCTTGATCTCATGATTTACAAGATGGACAATTCTTATTACGTTCTCAAGGATATGGATCCTAAATTACGTAAATATGGTGAGGCAATTGTCAAAGAATTTGGTATGAAAGAACGTTTTTTCCATATTGAGTTCTTCCGTGAAGGGGATGATTACATTGCCATCGAGTACAATAACCGTCCTGCAGGTGGTTTCACTATCGATGTTTATAATTTTGCTCATTCCTTGGATCTCTATCGTGGATATGCAGCCATTGTCGCAGGAGAAGAGTTCCCAGTGTCAGAGTTTGAGCCGCAGTATTGTTTGGCTACATCTCGCCGTGCAAATGTTCACTATGTCTATTCTGAGGAGGATTTGCTTGCCAAATATAGCCAGCAGTTCAAGGTTAAAAAAATCATGCCAGCTGCCTTTGCGGAACTTCAAGGAGATTACCTTTATATGCTGACAACTCCGAGTCGACAAGAAATGGATCAGATGATTAAGGACTTTGGTCAGCGTCAGGCTTAAGAGACTATCGGATTAAGGAAATTTACTCCCTTAATCCTTTTGTTTTATCTGGTAAAAAATAAGAGCATCCTAACAAGGTAGCTATCATAAAACCTGTTCGATAATTATTTGAAGCAGGATTAGGTGGTCGGAAATTGAATTTTAACATTTCAATTGAGTCATAGTATTGTGCTTTCGTATCCTTAAATCAGCTAAAAGGATCCATGACGACACCTATACGATATAGTTTTCAAGATACTAAACAAGTCTATTAAAATATTCAGGTGACGCATAGATATAGTTAATTGAAGCTTTGTTTGAAATCTGATAAAATAATGATATTACTAAGTTTTAAAAACTAAAGAAAAGGGAAGATATGATTACAGGCGAATTAAAAAATAAAATCGATCAGTTGTGGGAAATTCTTTGGACAGAAGGAAATGCAAATCCTTTAACAAATATTGAACAGTTGACTTATCTCTTATTTATGAAAGATTTGGATAGTGTCGAGCTTGGACGTGAAAGTGATGCTGAATTTTTAGGGATTCCTTATGAGGGAGTTTTTCCAAAAGATAAACCTGAATACCGTTGGTCAACTTTTAAAAATATAGGAGATGCTCAGGAAGTTTATCGTTTAATGACTCAGGAGATTTTTCCGTTTATTAAAAATCTCAAGGGGGATACAGATGATACAGCCTTTTCACGATATATGCGAGAAGCTATTTTTCAAATAAATAAACCTGCTACGCTTCAAAAGGCAATTTCTATCTTAGATGTTTTTCCAACTAGGGGATTAGATGTAGATTTTGATAATGACAAACAAAGTATTACTGATATCGGAGATATCTATGAATATCTGTTATCAAAATTGTCGACCGCAGGTAAAAATGGACAGTTCCGTACACCTCGTCACATCATCGATATGATGGTTGAGTTGATGCAACCGACCATTAAAGATATCATCTCAGATCCCGCTATGGGTTCTGCTGGCTTCTTAGTATCTGCTAGCCGTTACTTAAAGCGTAAGAAAGATGAATGGGAAACCAATACAGATAATATCAATCATTTTCATAATCAGATGTTTCATGGAAATGATACGGATACGACTATGTTGAGACTTGGGGCGATGAACATGATGCTACATGGAGTAGAAAATCCACAAATCAGTTACCTTGACTCGCTGTCTCAAGATAATGAAGAAGCCGATAAATATACTTTGGTTTTAGCAAATCCTCCTTTTAAGGGCTCACTTGACTACAATTCAACCTCTAATGACCTTCTTGCAACCGTAAAAACCAAAAAAACAGAATTACTCTTTCTTTCTCTTTTCTTGCGAACTTTAAAACCAGGTGGACGAGCAGCAGTTATCGTACCTGATGGTGTCCTTTTTGGTTCGTCGAAAGCTCATAAAGGAATTCGTCAGGAAATTGTAGAGAACCATAAGCTTGATGCTGTAATCTCAATTCCTAGTGGTGTTTTCAAGCCTTATGCTGGAGTTTCAACTGCCATTCTCATCTTTACAAAAACTGGCAATGGTGGTACTGACAAGGTCTGGTTTTACGATATGAAAGCGGATGGTTTAAGTTTGGATGATAAGCGACAACCGATTAGCGACAATGATATTCCAGATATTATCGAACGCTTTCATCATCTTGAAAAAGAAGCAGAACGTCAGAGAACGGATCAATCTTTCTTTGTTCCAGTTGATGAGATAAAGGAAAATGATTATGATTTGTCTATCAATAAATATAAAGAGATTGAGTATGAAAAAGTTGAGTATGAACCAACAGAAGTCATCTTAAAGAAAATCAATGATTTAGAAAAAGAAATTCAAGCTGGCTTGGCTGAATTAGAAAAATTACTCAAGTAGGGAGGTGGCTGTATGAAAAAAGTGAAGTTGGGGGAAGTCTTATCTCTAAAAAAAGGCAAGAAAGCCACTGTACTTGCTGAACAAACAACTCTAAGCCAACGTTATATTCAAATAGATGATTTAAGAAATAATAATAATTTAAAATTCACTGAAAGTTTAAATATGACTGAAGCACTTCCAGATGATATTCTGATAGCATGGGATGGTGCTAATGCAGGAACAGTTGGCTATGGGTTATCGGGAGCTGTTGGTAGTACAATTACGGTCTTAAAAAAGAATGAGCGATACAAAGAAAAAATTATATCAGATTACTTGGGAGTCTTTTTGGAAAGTAAATCGCAGTATTTACGAGATCATTCAACAGGTGCAACAATTCCTCATTTAAACAAGAATATATTACTTGATTTACAATTAGAATTGCTAGGTATCGAAGAACAAGAGAACATTATTTGTATTCTTAATACGATTAAAAGGCTTATTACTAAAAGAAAATTGCAGTTAGATGAACTAAACTTGCTCGTCAAATCCCGATATTCCGAGGAGGTGGTTGCATGACAATCATTTTTTTACAGAATATATTTGAAAAATCTATAAATGGTGAATGGGGTAATGAAGATAGTGGCAAAGGAGAGGCGACAGCAGTAATTAGAACCTCAAATTTTCTAAATTCTGGAAGACTAAATCTAGATAATATTGTATGTCGTGAAATTGATAAAGATAAAAACAGCGACAAAATTCTACGAACTGGTGATATTATAATTGAAAAATCAGGAGGTAGTCCAAATCAACCGGTTGGACGTGTTGTATATTTTGATGTTACAGATCAAGATTATTTCACAAATAACTTTACTAGTATTTTAAGAGTTAAACCAGGATATAATTCTAAATATATATTTTATTTAATGAAGTATCTTTATGACACAAAGAAGGTGTTAAAATTTCAAAATCAAACAACTGGAATTATTAATTTAAAGTTAGCTGACTATTTAAATAAAACCAAAGTTAATATTGAAACTATAGAAAATCAAAATACAATAGTAGATATATTGGATAGGTTAGAGTATCAAATAATAAATAGAAATAAGCAGCTTAGTGAACTCTCAAACCTTGTAAAATCCCGATTTAACGAGATGTTTGGGGATCCTTTAAATAATAACAAGAAATTTGCAGTAAAAACGGGACAACAGTGTTTTAAATTTTCAAGTGGAAAATTTCTTGATAAACATGATAGAGTTTTTGAAGGTTATCCTGCCTATGGTGGAAATGGCATTGCTTGGAAAAGTCGAAAATATTTAATTGATAATCCTACTATCATCATTGGTCGTGTAGGTGCATATTGTGGTAATGTAAGAACTACCTACGGTAAGGTATGGATAAGTGATAATGCTATATATATAAAAGAATTTAAGAATTCCGATTTTAATCTTGTATTTTTATTAGAATTAATGAAAGTAATTGATTTTAGTAAATTTGCTGATTTCTCAGGTCAACCAAAGATAACTCAAAAACCATTAGAAAATCAGAAATATATTCTCCCCCCTCTTTCCCTCCAAAATGAGTTCGCAGACTTTGTAGCCCAGGTCGACAAATCACAATTTGCTTGTGAGATAGCTATAAAAGTGTGGAGAAATAGCTTGAAATTTAGTATAATATAGCTAAACTATTTGTTTAAAGTGAGAAAAAAATGGGAAATTTTAGCTTTCTTTTAAAAAATGACGAATATGAATCTTTTTCAAAACCTTGCATTGAAGCTGAGAATATGATTGCTACATCAACTGTGGCTACTGCCTTTATGGCGCGTCGTGCTTTAGAGCAGGCTGTCCATTGGATATATAGTCACGATTCATATTTAGAAGCTCCCTATCGTGCTACTCTATCTTCTTTAGTATGGGATGATGATTTTAGGGATATCGTAGATTCTGAACTCCACAAGCAGATAGTTCTGTTGATTCGGTGGGGAAACCATGCTGCTCATGGTGGTGAAATTAAGGAACGAGAAGCGATTTTAGCTTTGCATCATTTGTATCAGTTTGTTAATTTTATCGATTATTGTTACAGCAATGAGTTTGTGGAGCGTTATTTTGATGAGAAGTGCTTACCACTTTCAGCAAACATCAAATACCGAGAAACTCCACAATCTATGATAAAGTTACAAGACAGTTTACCAGAACTGCCTGATTTTCATGAACAGATGGCTGCTCAGTCCGTAGAAGTTCAAGAGACTTATACTGAAAAACGTGAGACTGCAGCGCAACGGCAAGATGTGCCTTTCCATATTGATCAATTATCTGAGGCAGAGACAAGAAAGCTCTTTATTGATATCGATCTCCGTTTAGCAGGATGGATATTTGAAGAAAACTGTCGTGTTGAGATAGCCGTTGATGGTCTCAAGCACGGTTCAGGAATTGGTTATTGTGACTATGTACTTTATGGTAAAAATGGGAAAATTTTAGCGATTGTGGAGGCTAAAAAAGCCTCTGTCAATCCAGAAGTAGGGGAAGTACAGGTCAAAGAATATGCTGAAGCTCTGGAGAAACATATCGGCTATCAGCCAATTTGTTTTATTACAAATGGGTTGAAGCACTATATACTTGATGGTCCGAACCGCCGCCAGATTGCAGGCTTTTACTCTCAAGAAGAGTTGCAATTAGTGATGGATAGACGTCATCTTCAAAAACCACTTGAGGATATTTCTAGTAAAATTAGGGACGATATTTCCGGGCGTCACTACCAAAAACATGCGATTGCAAGCGTTTGTGAAGCTTTCTCTAATCATCGTAGACAGGCACTTTTGGTTATGGCAACTGGGGCTGGGAAAACTCGTACAGCAGTTTCTCTAGTTGATATCTTATCACGTCATAACTGGGTGAAAAACGTTCTCTTCTTAGCCGATAGAACTTCCTTGGTTAAGCAAGCATATGATTCGTTTAGAAAATTACTCCCGGATCTTTCCGTTTGTAACTTCTTAGAAGATAAAGAAGGAGCTCAATCAAGTCGCATGGTCTTTTCAACTTATCCGACCATGATTGGAGCGATTAGTGGTCAAGAAGAAGTAAATCAACGCCCTTTCACTGTTGGGCATTTTGACCTTATCATAATTGACGAATCTCACCGTTCTATTTATCAGAAATACAAGTCCATTTTTGATTATTTTGATGCAAGGATTGTAGGCTTAACAGCTACTCCGCGTCAAGATTTAGATAAAAACACCTATGGATTCTTTAATTTGGAGAATGGGGTTCCAACATATGCATATGATTTGGAAGAGGCTGTTAAAGACGGATATTTAGTAGCCTATCATTCTATCGAAACCAAACTGAAACTACCTACGGATGGTCTACATTATGATGATTTGTCTGAAGAAGAAAAGGAACATTTTGATAGCAAATTTGAAGACGATAGCTGTGAAAAAGATATTGATGGGAGTGTGTTTAATTCCTTTATTTTCAATAAAAGTACAGTAGAAATTGTTTTAAATGAACTCATGACAAGAGGAATTCAGACAGCCTCGGGTGACGAAATTGGTAAAACTATTATTTTTGCTAAAAATCATGATCATGCGGAATATATCAGAGGTATTTTTTACAACCGCTATCCTGAAAAAGGGAGCGATTATGCTCAGGTAATTGATTATAGTATTAAGCATTATCAGACCGTGATTGATGATTTTAAAATTAAGGAGAAGTATCCTCAAATTGCGATTTCTGTCGATATGTTAGATACAGGTATTGATGTACCAGAGGTTGTTAATTTAGTCTTCTTCAAGAAAGTACGCTCTAAAACTAAGTTTTGGCAGATGATTGGTCGAGGAACCCGTCTATGTAAAGATTTATTTGGACCTGAGCAGGATAAGGAAAACTTCTTGGTATTTGATTATGGGGACAATTTTGATTATTTTCGTGCAGATCCAAGAGATGGAGAGGGTCGTCACATTGTTTCGCTGACTCAGCGTTTATTTAATATCAAAGTGGACTTGATTCGAGAACTTCAGGGACTCCAATACCAAGAAGATCAGTTTGCGAGAGCATACCGTCAGGAGCTTGTTTCAGAACTTCAAGGTCGTATAGAGAGCTTAAATGAGTTGGACTTCAGGGTTCGTATGGTTTTAGATACAGTTTATAGCTATAGGAAATTGGAAAGTTGGCAGAATCTAACTGCTGTTACAAGTGAAACCATTCAAAACAATCTCTCTCCGCTTTTATTTGATGAAGATAAAGAAGATGAGATGGCGAGGAGATTTGATTTGTGCTTACTTCATATTCAGTTGGGGCAACTGACAGCTAAATCTTCCACTGTTCATATTTCCCAAGTGATGAAGACGGCTAGAGCTCTTTCTGCTATTGGTAATATTCCGCAGGTTTTTGAGCAGGCTGAAATTATCAGGAAAGTACAGGAGCCTGAATTTTGGAAAGAAGTTAGCTTGTCTGATTTGGAAAAAATTCGTCTTGCTATTCGAGATTTATTACAGTTTTTGGATAAAACAGACCGTAAACCCTACTATGTTAACTTTGAAGATCGTATACTCTCTACTGTTCACGAGACCACAGCATTTTTGCAGGTCAACGATCTTCGATCTTATAATGAAAAAGTTGAGCATTATTTGAAAACTCATCTGGATGAGGAGTCCATTTCTAAGCTATACCATAATAAAAAGTTGACATCTGATGATATGCTTGCACTTGAAAAATTGCTCTGGGAAAAATTAGGTAGTAAAGCAGACTACCAACATCATTATGAAAATAAGGCAATTCCGAGATTGGTGCGTGAGATTATTGGCTTAGATAGAAAGTCTGCTAATCGTATTTTTTCTAAATTTTTGTCGGATGAGAATCTTAATGCTAGGCAGATTTCATTTGTGAAATTGATTGTAGACTACATTGTAGAAAATGGTTGCTTAGAGATGAAAGTGTTAACGCAAGAGCCGTTTAAATCTCATGGATCTGTTCAGCTACTCTTTCAACACCAACTACCAGTACTTCGTAATATTGTTCAAACCATTGAACTTATCAATAATCGAGCTGGAGAAGTGGCTTAAATTCTAAAGTGATTGCCATGCTGAGACTCATTTAAAATTAAAAAGAGTAGAAATTTATGTTATATATGAGAAGTTTTATTAGGAAGAATGTCATCGTTTTCCTAGAATACAGTATCAGTTGTTAAGTGGCTGATAAATTTCAAAGTAGATACTTGTACCACGATGTTTGTTGATCGAGTTATTAACAAAAGAGCTACTTTGATTTTAAAGAAATAGAAAACAAAAAGCCGAGCAAGAATTCAATTGCAGGAGAAAATGAAGTAATACTCAGTGAAAATCAAAGAGCAAACTAGGAAACTAGCTGCAGGCTGCTTAAAACACTGTTTTGAGGTTGTAGATAAGACTGACGAAGTCAGCTCAAAACACTGTTTTGAGGTTGTAGATAAGACTGACGAAGTCAGTAACCATACCCACGGCAAGGCGATGTTGACGGAGATTGAAGAGATTTTCGAAGAGTATAAATCTTCCTAGGATAAAGCAAAACGCATAGTATCAAGGGTTTTCAACACTTGATACTATGCGTTTTCTGATGTTAAAGACTTTCTACCAGGTTTTTTTAAAGCATAATTGTTAGTTGTAGTCATTTATTATTCTTCAAAGAAAAATGGTGGGGCGAATTTTTTCAGTTCTTCAAAGCACTTTTGAGCAGCATCTGTATCTTCACAGATGATAAGGCAAACATCATCACCACAAAGGGTTGCGATAATATATTGGAAATCAAGAGCATCAATAATTGTCGCGAACGATTGTGCTAGACCAGGAAGAGTTTTGAGTAGGACTTGGTGCTGAATAGGTCGCAACATGATGAGGGCATCTTCCATATAGTTTTCCAAACGTTTTTCCCATTTTGAGATGGAACCATTATTAAGAACATAATAAGCGTTATCTTCTTCGCGGACTTTTGACAGGTTCATATTTTTGATGTCGCGTGAGAGAGTTGCCTGGGTAACTTGAATGTCGTTATCAGCAAGAAGGGCTTGCAACTCAGCCTGTGTATGAATCTTGTTTTTTGCAACAAGAGCGCGTATGAGTTGGTGGCGGTGTTCAGATTTATTCATAATAATTTAACTCCTTTTTTAGTAAGGTATTGTAAGTGTGGACTGAGTGAGGTCGACAGTCAAGTGGTAGTCGGTATTGTCACGGATTGTGATTTCAAAGTCAGTAGTATAGAGGACTAAACGAAGAGTATCTCCTTCTTTTAGCTTATAAATAGTTGGTTGCAGTTCAAATTGCACATCCATCCATTCATCTGCAGTAATATCCTCTACTAACAGTAGATCAGTTCTATTTTGTAAATTAAGGTAGCCTTTTGTCACGACTCGTTGTGCATCTGGCCTAAATGGTAATTCACAGAGATTTTCCAACATGTGGTAGCGTCCATTATCAATGGTTTTAGCACTTAAAATAGCTGGATAAGGTTGTAGGTATTTCTTTTGACCAAGTTCCAGTAGTTGAGCAGATAAGAACCCCTTGTTTGTGCTGGATTTGATACGAAGATTAAGCTGAGCGCGACCGTTCAGGTGGAGATCTTTAGTCACAGGCAGGTCAATAGTAATCTGATTGGCTTTCCCTTGATAGAGTTCCGTATTGAAGGTCTGGTAGGTCTTACCATAACGCTCAAAATCCTTATCTGGGTACTGGTTTTGAATAGCTTGCTCTTCTTGCCCAAGTGAGAAGGTTTCAAAGTTTTCTTGCCCACCGAAGTTATCAAGTGATAGCCAAGTCTGTGGAGCTGTATTGTCCTGCCAGATAAGAGTAGGAAGTTGGAAATCTGTATCTTGTCCCAGTAATTTTTTAGTCAATAAGGCATTCATGGCTTCACGGAAATCAATGGACTGCCAGTTATTCATATAAACATGGGCACCATTATGGAAAAAGAGGTGCTTGTTTATATGATTAGGAAGGGCATGGAACATCTGGTAAACATGAAGTGGTTTGACATTCCAATCCTGTGAACCGTGGGTAAAGACAACCTCTGCTTTTACATTATGGGCATTGAGCAGATAGTTGCGATCATGCCAAAACTGGTTATAGTCGCCGGTCTTGCGATCTAGTTGTTCCTTTACTTTTTCTAAGTCAGCTTGGTGAGCTTCATTGCCACGGATATAGTCGCCAGCCAAGAGATTACGAGAATAGGTTAACTCAGCAAGGGAGTCAAAGTCCTCACCGGGATAACCGCCTGGACTAGTTACCAGACCGTTTTCACGGTAGTAGTTGTACCATGAAGAAATGCCAGCCTCAGCAATGATTACTTCTAAACCATCGACGCCTGTAGTCGCAAGCCCATTGGACATAGTTCCAAGATAGGAAAGTCCAGTTGTGGCAACTTTTCCGTTTGACCAGTCAGCTTTGACTTGACGTTGGCGCGTGTGGTCAGTAAAGGCACGGCAACGGCCATTAAGCCAATCGATGACATTTTTATAAGCCTCGATTTGCTGGTAGTCTCCATTAGTCATGAAACCAGTAGAGTCTTTGGTACCAATACCTGACACATAGAGATTGGCAAAACCTCGTGGAAGGAAATAGTCATTAAGAGTATAGCTAGAGTTGATGTGGCTTAGCTTTTCCTCAGCTTCCGACACAAGCTCAGCTTGGCCTTGGGGTTGGACGAGATTGAGTTGAGGTTCCTCTAGTTCAATCTTATGAGCAGGCTTTACCTCAAGCTCGCCCTCCATCTTGTAGAGAGCCTTATCGCTTGCCTTGTCATTTGTTCCCTGATGATAAGGGCTGGCTGTCATGATGGCAGGGATTTTTCCATCAAAACGAGGACGAATAATGCTGACCTTGACTAAGTCTGGAAGACCTTTTTGGTCAGTATCGACACGAGACTCAACGTAAACGACTTCACGAATGACATCATGGCTGGAAAAAGTTGCTAAACTTTTGCCGTTAAAGTAGTGATAGTCATTATCCTCAGAGATAAGACCGTCGCTTACCAGTTGATGAATCAGGGTATTCCCTTTTTTGGTGCGAGTATTGAGTAACTGATAGAGATTTTCAATCAAGTCATCGTATACAATAGGAAATCCAGTCTCTTTACGAAAAGCTTCACTGTCTTCGAAGTCAACCAAATAAGAAAAGCCTAAAAGTTGAAAAGTAACAGTATAAAAAATATCTGCTGTCAAGTCTTTATCAGATTTGAAAAAAGTTAATATGTTAGTTTCTTTGTCTATAGCCAAGCAGGAGAGTGGATAGTCGGTGTTCTCATAAGTGAAAAAGAAGCGACGTAAAAAAGTTTCCAGTAATTCCTTGGGATTGGCTGTGTTTTGTAAATCAAAGCCACATTTTTTTAGTTCAGATAAGATATTTTCTTTTGGAAAAGTGATATAACTATATTGATTAAAACGCATAGAACCTCCATATAGAATGATAGTTAAGGTTATTATATCAAAAAAAAAGCAGAAAGGGAATTGTTAACTGCAAAAGGAAATAATCCAATAAAAATGAATAAAGTGCTAAATTCAATATAGAGAACAGTGTAATAATAGACGTAATGGGTATAATATAAAAATTCTAGGAGATTTATATTGTATGTTTTCTATTTTATATATAATATAGTATAAATATAAAAAATAATGACAAAAACACAAATGAATAAAAAGTAAATTAGTACGCTGATGAAATTTTTCTCAAGAGAAGCCTTTTATAGGTGAAAATGGTATAATATAGTGAGAAGGATAGAGGAGAAGTGTAAATTGATCGCACAACTAGATACAAAAACAGTCTATAGTTTTATGGAGAGTGTCATTTCAATCACCAAGTATGTGAGAGCAGCTAAAGAATTCGGCTACACTCATCTGGCTATAATGGATATTGATAATCTTTATGGTGCTTTTGACTTTCTAGAGGTTACAAAAAAATATGGCATTCATCCTTTATTAGGGCTTGAAATGACTGTATTTGTGGATGCTCAGGAAGTGAATCTGCGCTTTTTAGCTCTATCTAGTGTGGGCTATCAGCAGTTGATGAAGCTTTCAACAGCCAAGATGCAGGGGGAGAAAACTTGGTCAGTCCTGTCTCAGTACCTAGAGGATATCGCGGTAATTGTGCCTTATTTTGAAGAGCTTGAATCACTAAATCTAGGCTGTGATTACTATATAGGGGTTTATCCGGAAACACTGGTAAGCGAATTTTATCGTCCTATCTTACCCCTCTATCGGGTCAATGTCTTTGAAAGTAGGGATAGAGAAGTTCTGCAAGTCTTAACAGCAATTAAAGAAAACCTACCGCTCAGAGAAGTTCCCTTGCGTTCACGACAAGATGTCTTTATATCAGCAAATTCTTTAGAGAAATTATTCCTAGAACGATTTCCGCAAGCCTTGGAAAACTTAGAAAAGCTTATTTCAGGTATTTCTTACGATTTGGATACTAGTTTGAAACTGCCTCGTTTTAACCCAGCTAGACCAGCAGTAGAAGAGTTGAGAGAACGTGCTGAGCTTGGGCTTGCCCAGAAGGGATTGTCTAGTAAAGAATATCAAGATCGACTAGACCAAGAATTGGCTGTTATTCATGATATGGGTTTTGATGATTATTTCTTGGTTGTCTGGGATTTGCTGCGTTTTGGACGCTTGAATGGTTATTATATGGGCATGGGACGGGGTTCCGCAGTTGGTAGCTTGGTTTCCTATGCCTTGGACATTACAGGAATTGACCCAGTAGAGAAAAATCTGATTTTTGAACGTTTCCTCAATCGTGAACGCTATACCATGCCTGATATTGATATTGATATTCCTGATATTTATCGTCCAGATTTTATCAGGTATGTTGGCAATAAATACGGTAGTAAACATGCGGCGCAAATCGTTACTTTTTCTACCTTTGGCGCCAAGCAGGCCTTGCGAGATGTTTTGAAACGCTATGGTGTGCCCGAGTATGAATTATCTGCAATTACCAAGAAAATCAGTTTTCGGGACAATCTTAAGTCGGCCTATGAGGGCAATCTCCAGTTTCGTCAGCAAATCAATAGTAAGTTAGAATACCAAAAAGCCTTTGACATTGCCTGCAAGATTGAGGGCTATCCAAGACAAACCTCTGTCCATGCAGCTGGTGTTGTAATCAGTGACCAAGATTTGACCAACTACATTCCTCTAAAGCATGGTGATGAAATTCCACTGACTCAGTATGATGCTCATGGAGTTGAAGCTAGTGGGCTTTTGAAAATGGACTTTCTGGGACTACGAAATTTGACCTTTGTCCAGAAAATGCAAGAATTGCTTGCTGAAACAGAAGATATTCATCTGAAAATAGAAGAAATAGATTTGGAAGACAACGAAACGTTAGCTTTATTTGCCTCTGGAAATACAAAAGGTATCTTTCAATTTGAGCAACCGGGTGCCATTCGCTTGCTCAAGCGTGTCCAACCAGTTTGTTTTGAAGATGTCGTAGCAACTACTTCCCTAAATCGACCAGGTGCTAGTGACTACATCAATAATTTTGTGGCAAGAAAGCATGGGCAGGAAGAAGTGACTGTTCTGGATCCAGTACTGGAGGATATTTTGGCTCCAACCTATGGTATCATGCTTTATCAGGAGCAGGTTATGCAGGTTGCTCAGCGATTTGCTGGATTTAGTCTTGGGAAAGCCGATATTTTGCGTCGGGCTATGGGGAAAAAGGATGCCTCTGCCATGCATGAGATGAGGGCTTCCTTTATTCAAGGTTCATTAGAAGCTGGTCATACTGTGGAAAAGGCAGAGCAGGTCTTTGATGTCATGGAGAAGTTTGCAGGTTATGGTTTTAACCGATCTCATGCCTATGCATACTCAGCCTTGGCTTTCCAGTTGGCTTATTTCAAAACGCATTATCCAGCCATTTTTTATCAGGTCATGTTGAATTCTGCCAACAGTGATTACTTAACAGATGCCTTAGAAGCAGGCTTTGAAGTGGCGCCTCTGTCCATCAACACCATTCCCTATCACGATAAAATTGCCAACAAGTCCATCTATCTAGGATTGAAATCGATTAAGGGAGTCAGCAAGGATTTGGCACTTTGGATTCTTGAAAACAGACCCTATTCTAACATTGAAGATTTTATAGCTAAATTACCTGAGAATTATCTGAAACTTCCTCTGCTAGAACCTTTGGTAAAAGTTGGTCTTTTCGATTTATTTGAAAGAAATCGTCAAAAAGTATTCAATAATTTAGTTAATCTATTTGAATTTGTGAAAGAGTTAGGAAGTTTGTTTGGAGATACTATTTATAGTTGGCAGGAATCGGAAGATTGGACAGAGCAAGAAAAATTCTATATGGAACAAGAGCTTTTAGGGATAGGTGTTAGCAAACATCCCCTACAAACTATCGCAAGTAAAGCTATTTACCCGATTACCCCAATCGGAAATTTATCAGAAAATAGCTACGCTATTATTTTGGTTGAAGTTCAGAAAATAAAAGTAATTCGTACCAAAAAGGGTGAAAATATGGCTTTCTTACAGGTAGATGACAGTAAGAAAAAATTGGATGTCACTCTCTTTTCAGACTTATATCGTCAAGTTGGGCAGGAAATAAAAGAGGGAGCCTTCTACTATATAAAAGGAAAAATCCAGTCACGTGATGGCCGTCTGCAAATGATTGCACAAGAAATAAGAGAAGCAGTTGCTGAACGCTTTTGGATACAGGTGAAGAATCATGATTCGGATCAAGAAATTTCACGTATTTTAGACCAATATAAAGGCCAAATCCCAGTCATCATCAGGTATGAAGAGGAACAGAAAACAATCGTTTCTCCCCATCATTTTGTAGCTAAATCCAATGAATTAGAAGCGAAGTTGAATGAAATCGTTATGAAAACGATTTATCGCTAAAAATACGGAAAATAGAAGAATTTTAAAATCAAATGTGGTATAATCAATAAGAATGTTAAAAGAAAAAGGAGCATAACCAATATGAAACGTATTGCTGTTTTGACTAGTGGTGGAGACGCCCCTGGTATGAACGCTGCTATCCGTGCAGTTGTTCGTCAAGCAATTTCAGAAGGAATGGAAGTGTTTGGTATCTATGACGGATATGCTGGTATGGTTGCCGGTGAAATTCATCCCTTAAATGCGGCTTCAGTAGGAAACATCATTTCTCGTGGTGGTACTTTCCTTCACTCAGCTCGTTACCCAGAGTTCGCTCAACTTGAAGGGCAACTTAAAGGGATTGAGCAATTGAAAAAACACGGCATTGAAGGTGTAGTTGTTATCGGTGGTGACGGATCTTACCACGGTGCTATGCGTTTGACTGAGCATGGTTTCCCAGCTATCGGTCTTCCAGGTACAATTGATAACGATATCGTTGGTACTGACTTCACAATCGGTTTTGACACAGCGGTTACGACTGCTATGGACGCTATCGATAAGATTCGTGATACATCATTAAGTCACCGTCGTACTTTTGTCATCGAAGTTATGGGGCGTAACGCTGGTGATATCGCTCTTTGGGCTGGTATCGCAACTGGTGCTGATGAAATTATCATCCCTGAAGAAGACTTCAAAATTGAAGATATCGTAGCAAGTATCAAAGCTGGCTATGAATGTGGTAAAAGACACAATATCATCGTTTTGGCAGAGGGTGTTATGTCAGCAGATGAATTTGCTCAAAAACTGAAAGAAGCAGGAGATACGACCGATCTTCGTGTGACAGAACTTGGACATATTCAACGTGGTGGTTCTCCAACTGCGCGTGACCGTGTATTGGCGTCACGTATGGGTGCCCATGCCGTTAAACTTCTTAAAAAAGGTATCGGTGGTGTTGCGGTAGGTATTCGTAACGAAAAAATGGTTGAAAACCCAATTCTTGGTACTGCAGAAGAAGGAGCATTGTTTAGTTTGGCAGCAGACGGTAAGATTATTGTAAATAATCCACACAAAGCTGATCTTGACCTGTCACAATTGAACAATTGCTTGTCATAATTCATAATTTAGTTAATAAGACCAAAAGGTCATATATATAAAGGAGTCACAAAAAATCATGAACAAACGTGTAAAAATCGTTGCAACTTTGGGTCCTGCGGTAGAAATCCGTGGTGGTAAAAAATTCGGTGATGACGGATACTGGGGTGAAAAACTTGATGTTGAAGCTTCAGCTAAAAACATTGCTAAATTGATTGAAGCTGGTGCTAACACATTCCGTTTCAACTTCTCACACGGTGACCACCAAGAACAAGGTGAGCGTATGGCAACTGTTAAACTTGCTGAAAAACTTGCAGGTAAAAAAGTTGGTTTCCTTCTTGATACAAAAGGACCAGAAATCCGTACAGAATTGTTCGAAGGTGAAGCTAAAGAATATTCATACAAAACTGGTGAAAAAATCCGTGTTGCAACTAAACAAGGAATCAAATCAACTCGTGAAGTGATTGCATTGAACGTTGCTGGTGCTCTTGATATTTATGATGATGTTGAAGTTGGTCGTCAAGTTTTGGTTGACGATGGTAAACTTGGTCTTCGTGTTGTTGCTAAAGATGACGCAACTCGTGAGTTTGAAGTTGAAGTTGAAAATGATGGCGTAATTGCTAAACAAAAAGGTGTGAACATCCCTAACACTAAAATTCCTTTCCCAGCTCTTGCTGAACGCGATAACGACGATATCCGTTTCGGTCTTGAACAAGGTATCAACTTCATCGCGATTTCATTCGTACGTACTGCAAAAGATGTGAACGAAGTTCGTGCAATCTGTGAAGAAACTGGAAACGGACATGTTCAATTGTTCGCTAAAATCGAAAACCAACAAGGTATCGATAACTTGGATGAAATCATCGAAGCAGCTGATGGTATCATGATCGCTCGTGGTGACATGGGTATCGAAGTACCATTCGAAATGGTTCCAGTTTACCAAAAAATGATTATCAAGAAAGTCAATGCTGCAGGTAAAGTTGTTATCACTGCAACAAACATGCTTGAAACAATGACTGAAAAACCACGTGCAACTCGTTCAGAAGTATCAGACGTATTTAATGCTGTTATCGACGGTACTGACGCTACAATGCTATCAGGCGAGTCTGCAAACGGTAAATACCCACTCGAGTCAGTAACTACAATGGCTACAATCGACAAGAATGCTCAAACTCTTCTTAATGAATACGGACGTTTGGATTCAGATTCATTCGAACGTAACTCTAAGACAGAAGTAATGGCTTCAGCTGTTAAAGATGCGACTAACTCAATGGACATTAAATTGGTTGTAACTCTTACTAAGACAGGTCACACTGCACGTTTGATTTCTAAATACCGTCCAAATGCTGACATCTTAGCATTGACATTTGACGAATTGACAGAACGTGGTTTGATGTTGAACTGGGGTGTTATCCCAATGTTAACAGATGCTCCATCTTCAACTGACGATATGTTCGAAATTGCTGAACGTAAAGCAGTTGAAGCAGGTCTTGTAGAATCTGGTGACGATATTGTTATCGTTGCTGGTGTACCAGTAGGAGAAGCTGTTCGCACAAACACAATGCGTATCCGCACAGTACGTTAAGAAAAATATAAAAACCTATCATATCCAGCTTTAGAGCTTGTGTGATAGGCTTTTTTTGTATAGAGGGTAAGAAAGAGGCAAAACTTTCATAATGGATTGATACTCTTCGAAAATCTCTTCAAACCACGTCAGCGTCGCCTTACCGTACTCAAGTACAGCTTGCGGCTAGGTTCCTAGTTTGCTCTTTGATTTTCATTGAGTATGAAATAAGATATGCACAAATTGATTAGGAAAGTCAAATGAATTTCTACAAATGTTTTAGCAATCGCAATCTACTTGTCTAGATTCGATCTGATATATTTTCGATTTAATGATATGGTATTTAAAACCTCCAAAGCAGCTTGCTCCATTCTTTTACTTACGTGAGTGCAGATATTATTTATTGTTTTAGCGTCTTTGTGTTCCACTCTAACCACTATAGCTAGTGTACTAAGGAGTGTGTGCCTGAAAATATGGGAACTAAGGGGCTGATTTATCGGTTTCGCTAGTTTAGTATTTGCCTTTTGCAAAGTGATCTTAAATGCCTTTCTCTAAATTGACATATCACTATTGTTTCACAAAATCTAATCTGCTTTAGCTCACTTATTCTTTTTTTGAAATGTAGAATGAACTTTTTCGAATCTTTTAAAATCTGTTTGTTTTATATCGCCATTCTCCCCCTTTTTTAATTCTCCCTATACAGCCTGACAACTTTCCCTATGGTACGAATATGGGTGCTTTCGTCTAGGTGGATGTCGGGGTATTCGGGATTGAGTTTTTTGAGGTAGCCTTGGCGGAGTTTCTTGACATAGTTAGCACCGTCTACTTGGAAGATGCCGATGGTATTATAGTCAATCTGTGGGGGATTCTTGATAAATAGGTAGTCGCCGTTTCTTATATTTGGCTCCATGGATCTGCTGACGACATAAGCGATTGCGTCGTAGTCGTCTGGGATTTCATCCTCATAGAATAGAAACTCCATATCTAAATCGTCGTCCTGCATCGAGTGGCCACCTGCAGAGATAAACTACCTAACACGAGAGTAAGTAGTCTGTCTGTAGTCGTCCAGTCTGATGATTTTTACGATACTTCGTTTATCTTCGTTTTTCTGCTCATACAGTTGCCTCTTGGCATAGGTCAGGAATTTACCTTGTCTGGGTGGTGCCCGTTGGTTGTAGATAGATTGGATATCGCTAGGAGAATCCTTTTGAACTAGAGGAAAGAGGGCATCAATCAAGCTACTGAATACTTTAGCTAAGTCAAATATAGTATTTTTCTTAGTAGACCTAACCCTTTTTTCATAATTTCCAATGGTGTTTTTACTTATACCTATCTTAGTACCCAATTCTTATTGAGTCTAACCATTACTAGTCTATATTGTTTTATTTTTCGCCTGTAACAATCGCAATCTCTTCTTTATCCACAGATGAAATCGTTTTCTATTTTTGTAAGTAAAGCATAACACGAAATCCACGAAAATGAAAACTTTGTTGTGTTTTCGTAAAAAATTTGTTGACAGAGCACGAAACGCCTACTATAATTGAATCAAGCTTAAGGAAATAACAAAAAAACAAATCGGAGGGAAAGACGATGAACACATTAAATGAGAAAGTAATCAATATCTGTAAAGCAGTAGTTAAAGAAACTTTAATCCAAGACATTTAGGAGAAAAAGATGAAGAAATCAAGAAAATTAGCCACATTAGGAATCTGTTCTGCCTTGTTTTTAGGCTTGGCTGCTTGTCAACAAGATGCTACAATTTCGAATGAGACGAGTCAAAGGCAAAGTAGTTCAACGAAAGTGCCATGGAAAGCTTCATACACCAACCTAAACAATCAGGTAAGTACAGAAGAGGTCAAATCTCTCTTATCAGCCCATTTGGATCCAAATAGTGTTGATGCATTTTTTAATCTCGTTAATGATTACAATACCATTGTCGGGTCAACTGGCTTATCGGGAGATTTTACTTCCTTTACTCACACCGAATACGATGTTGAGAAAATTAGTAACCTTTGGAATCAAAAGAAGGGCGATTTCGTTGGGACCAACTGCCGTATCAATAGTTATTGTCTTTTGAAAAATTCAGTCACCATTCCCAAGCTTGAAAAGAATGACCAATTGCTTTTCCTAGATAATGATGCGATTGATAAGGGAAAGGTCTTTGATTCACAAGATAAGGAAGAGTTTGATATTCTATTTTCAAGAGTTCCAACTGAAGCAACTACAGATGTCAAGGTTCACGCTGAAAAGATGGAAACATTCTTCTCACAATTTCAATTCAACGACAAAGCTCGAATGCTGTCTGTAGTCTTGCACGACAATCTGGATGGCGAGTATCTGTTTATTGGACACGTTGGCGTCTTAGTACCTGCTGATGACGGTTTCTTATTTGTAGAGAAATTGACTTTCGAAGAGCCCTACCAAGCGATTAAATTTGCCAGCAAGGAAGATTGTTACAAGTATTTAGGCACTAAGTATGCGGACTATACAGGCGAGGGACTGGCTCGGCCTTTTATCATGGATAATGATAAGTGGGTTAATATCTAGAGGTAATCTAACATGGATATAGTATTAGGCATTTTATGTTTATTCTTTATAGGTATATGGGTGAGTACGATAATTAACAGTCGAAAACCACGAAAAAATGAAACATTTATTGGTTATATCCAAAGATACGATATTGATGGGGAAGGCTATCAATCAGAAGTATGGGAAGTGACTGAGGAGGAAGATTAAGAAGTAAAAACAGCGTCTTCTTTTTAGTATTGCACCTATTTCCAGACAGTCCATTTGTAGTTTTATCCAGATTGATATATAATTTAAGGTAGAGAAAATAGGAGGATCAATCAGATGGAATTAAAAGATTTTACAGAAAAAGAACAGGAAATGATTAAGAATGGGCTGACGACGTCTAAGATTAGTGACAAGGAAACTGCTGAGAAGATTCTTGCACTAGTCCCACAAGACTTGATTAAGCGAATCCCATTTTTCGTCAGAAAACATGCTACAACACGTACGATTAAACGCATTTCAATTGAACACCCTGAACTCTACGTTGCAGCTCAAACAAGTGGTGAAATTCCAGAAAAAGAACGCGAAGAATTGCGTCAAATTATCACGACTATCTTTGAACAAAAGATGAATAAGCATAGTATTAAGTAACTGAATGAAGACATTTTTTATTGGCGGTTTGGGAAGCAATGTCTATCATAGCAAGGATTTTTTTCAAGAACTAAATTCGCAGATTTATTTTCTAGATCCATATGAAAAGCATCTTCGAGATGAAACAGAATTGAAATCATGGTTTAAAAATGAGATTGTAGATGAAGAATCTATTTGTCTGATAGGCCATTCTCTTGGAGGAGATTTGGCTCGTTATCTTGCATCGGAATTTTATGAAGTGAAAAAACTAATTCTTTTGGATGGTGGCTATCTAGATTTAGATAAGATTTTGCCTTTAGATACAGAGTTAGAGGAAACTAAAAACTATATTGAATCTCAAGTTGTTTCGGACTTAGATGTTCTTATTTCTAAAGAAAAATCCGAAGCAAAGTATTGGTCAGAAAATATGGAGGAAGCTGTAAGACAGTCCTATCACTGGAATGCGCAGTATAATAGATATGAGTTAGTTATAAATTATGAAAATATAGAAGCGATACTCCGCCTACGGAGGAAGATACAAGCTTTTAAGAGAGAAGTGGGAGATACCTTGTTTATCAGTCCTCGCTATTCTAATGAAGCTACATGGAGAGAGGAAGCTCTAAAAGAATTGCCAGATTATTTTGATACTATTTTTTTAGAAAACTTTGACCACGAGCTTTATACTCAAGCACCTAAAGAAATCGCTAGTCTAATGAATGAGTGGCTCGCTTATTTTCTATGAGCTACTTGTATTGCTGGAAATGGTATAAGATGAAAATCTACAAGTCACTAATTTTCATATAACCAAAAAACGAACAGGCTCTTTTCTGTCATTCAGAAGAGAGCCTGTTCGTTTTTATCTTACTTTCCTTAAAAAGCTCGATAAACATAGGGATTTTCTGGTTTATCGACTTTGGTAAAGCTTTCGATTTCCAAGGTTGGGAGGTTTTGTTTGAGTTCTTTATGGTAGTGATTGACCAGTTTTCCTTTGGCTGTTATCCAGGTGTTGTTTTCATATTGCCGGGTATTTCCCTTGGTCAGCAATCCATAGACACCTGAATCCGCGATACAGTGGATAATGCCGAAGCGGAACAGAAATTGACTATTGGCATGACTGGGGTCGTTATAGACAAAGCCTGTAAACTGGATTGTCTTGCCTTCAAACTCATCTGGATAGTCGTAGATAGCTTCCATGACCTCCATATAGTTTTCATTAGTGATCTGAATACTATCTTGGGATAAGTATTTATCCGCCGCCGTTCGCATTTCCTTTTCATAGGCTGATTTTGAAAAATAAGAACTGGTATCTGGTTTCAAATATTGGCTTGTCGTCCCTTCGCTTGTCTGAATGGCCAGATCCGTTCCTTCCGATAGGGGGAAATGATAACCTTTAGCAGAAACGGTCTGAGAATCCAAGCTAACAGTTGGGAAAGTTAAGCCGATGACAAGTGGAATAGCCAGAAGAGAAATACTCGTCATCTTGGCCAATCGGCTGTTCAGATGACTGTGGGTTTTGACTTGCTTCATCCAGATATACAGTTGAACAATTGCCAAAATAAAGGAAAGCACCATGGAGATATAGGCCAGATAGGAATAGTGCATGTTGATGTACTGGTTTAATTTGCCCGACAAATGGAGGTAAATAGTCAGTTCAAAATAGCCAGCTAAAACTAAAAATCGAATCATAGGATGACTCCAATCAAGAGAGAATAGACTAAGACGACAAGAGTTACAATCGTTATGAAGTGACTGATAAATCGTGCTTTCAAGTAATTTTTCATCATGAGAATATTTTTGATATCCAGCATTGGGCCAATCACCAGAAAGGCCAGAACTGGTGCCAAACCGAAACTCGAGAGAAGAGAAGCACCGATAAAGGCATCCGCCTCACTACAGAGCGACAGAAGAAAGGCCAAAAGCATCAAGAGCAAGATGGCAAAAAGAGGGGTCGCACTGATAGAGGTCAGAATCCGTGTCGGAACATAGACCTGTATAACAGAGGCAAAGAGACAGCCGAATACCAAATAACGTCCCGTATCAAAAAATTCATCAATTGCTTGCACAAAAACCTGAAAAACCTTTTTTGCAGGGCTTAAGTGAGAAAAATCATGCTCATGACAGGCCAACCGATTTTCTTTCTGAATCGGTTCTTGCCAGAAAAATCCCAGAAAAATTCCTAGTATTACAGCCACAACGATGGAACCCAGAGCTCGTAACAGGGCGATGTGGAAGGAATTACCAAAGGCAGAATAGGTCGCAAAAAGAACAATGGGATTGATGACAGGTGCTGTTACGAGAAAGGGAACAGCCGTGTAACTGGGAACTTTCTTTTCCAGAAAACGATTGATAATGGGGACGATTCCACATTCACAAGAAGGGAAAAGTATACCGACAAAGGTCCCAAAAAAGATTCTCCCCCAACGATTTCGAGGGAGAAAATGATAAACCTTGTTAGGTGTGATATAAACCTCAATCAGCCCTGAGACAATGCTTCCTATCAGAACGAAGGGAAGGGCTTCAATGATAATGGAGAGAAAAATGGCTCCAGTTTGAAGCACACTAGATGGGAGTTGTTGGAAAGCAGTCATCTAGTTTTTCTTTTCTGCTTTGGCTTTTTTCTCTTTGTCATCAGGGAAAGTGACTTGTTTCAAATCTGGGAGTTTAGCAAACTCTTCAAACATCTTGTCCAAGTCGTCTCGTTTTGTAAATTTTACAGCCATAGGTGTACCTCGATTCTAAATTCTACCTCTATTATACTATTATTTTAAGGAAAAGGGAGTTTTTTAATTTGTTTTCGATAGTTGATACTCTTCGAAAATCTCTTCAAACCACGTCAGCTTCGCCTTTCCGTAGTACGGTTACTGACTTCGTCAGTTCTATCCACAACCTCAAAACAGTGTTTTGAGCTGACTTCGTCAGTCTTATCTACAACCTCAAAACAGTATTTTGAGCAGCCTGCGGCTAGCTTCCTAGTTTGCTTTTTGATTTTCATTGAGTATGAAAAGGATTGGAGCAAGCCTTCCAGCTTGTGGTATAATAGATTCATGGATAAAAAATATGAAAAAATCTCCCAGGATTTGGGAGTGACGCTAAAGCAAATTGATACTGTTCTAAGTTTGACAGCTGAAGGGGCGACTATTCCCTTTATTGCGCGTTATCGCAAGGACATGACTGGTAGTCTGGATGAGGTGGCGATTAAGGCTATTATCGACATGGATAAAAGTCTGACAAATCTCAACGACCGTAAGGAAGCTGTCTTGGCTAAAATTCAAGAACAAGGCAAGCTGACCAAGGAGTTGGAAGAGGCTATCTTAGCTGCTGAAAAATTAGCAGATGTAGAAGAACTCTATCTTCCATACAAGGAAAAGCGTCGGACCAAGGCAACTATTGCTCGTGAAGCTGGTCTCTTTCCGCTTGCTCGCTTAATCTTGCAGAATGTAGCGGACTTAGAGAAAGAGGCTGAAAAGTTTGTCTGTGAAGGATTTGCGACTGGTAAGGAAGCATTGTCTGGTGCAGTTGATATTTTGGTTGAAGCCTTATCGGAAGATGTGACCTTGCGTTCCATGACTTATCAAGAGGTGCTGAGACACTCTAAACTCACTTCTCAAGTCAAGGATGAAAGTCTTGATGAAAAGCAGGTTTTTCAGATTTATTATGATTTTTCAGAGACGGTTGGAAATATGCAGGGTTATCGTACCTTGGCTCTCAATCGTGGGGAGAAGCTAGGTGTCTTGAAGGTCGGTTTTGAACATGCGACGGACCGTATTCTAGCTTTCTTTGCTGCTCGTTTCAAGGTGAAAAATTCCTATATTGATGAAGTCGTTCAGCAATCTGTTAAGAAAAAAGTCTTGCCTGCTATTGAGCGACGCATTCGGACAGAATTAACTGAGAAAGCAGAAGAAGGAGCTATCCAACTCTTTTCTGACAACCTGCGCAATCTGCTCTTAGTTGCTCCGCTGAAAGGGCGCGTGGTTCTAGGATTTGACCCTGCCTTTCGTACAGGTGCCAAGCTAGCAGTCGTTGATACAACAGGAAAAATGCTGACAACTCAGGTTATTTATCCTGTCAAACCAGCCTCTGCTCGTCAAATCGAAGAAGCCAAGAAAGATTTGGCAGATTTGATTGGCCAGTATGGCGTGGAAATTATTGCTATCGGAAATGGAACGGCCAGTCGTGAAAGTGAAGCCTTTGTGGCGGAAGTTCTGAAAGATTTTCCTGAGGTTAGTTATGTCATTGTAAATGAAAGTGGTGCTTCGGTCTATTCTGCCAGCGAACTTGCTCGTCAGGAGTTTCCAGACTTGACCGTTGAAAAGCGTTCGGCTATCTCTATCGCCCGTCGTTTGCAAGATCCGCTTGCTGAATTGGTCAAAATCGATCCTAAGTCAATCGGTGTCGGTCAATACCAGCACGATGTCAGTCAGAAGAAGCTGTCTGAAAGTCTGGATTTTGTCGTGGATACGGTAGTTAACCAAGTCGGTGTCAACATCAATACAGCCAGTCCTGCTCTTCTTTCACACGTAGCTGGACTCAATAAAACCATCTCTGAAAATATCGTCAAATACCGTGAAGAAGAAGGAAAAATCACTTCACGAGCTCAAATTAAGAAAGTTCCGCGTCTGGGGGCCAAGGCTTTTGAACAGGCAGCTGGTTTCCTCCGTATCCCTGAAAGTAGCAATATTCTTGATAATACAGGAGTTCACCCAGAAAATTACACTGCCGTTAAGGAGCTCTTCAAACGTTTGGACATCAAGGACCTAAATGAAGAAGCCCAAAGTAAACTCAAGTCGCTTTCAGTCAAGGAAATGGCGCAAGAACTAGACCTTGGTCCAGAAACTCTTAAAGATATCATTGCAGATCTTCTCAAACCAGGTCGAGATTTCCGTGATTCCTTTGACACACCTGTACTTCGCCAAGATGTCCTAGATATCAAGGATTTAGTGGTTGGTCAGAAGCTAGAGGGTGTAGTACGTAATGTCGTTGACTTCGGTGCCTTCGTTGACATTGGGATTCATGAGGACGGTTTGATCCATATTTCCCACATGAGTCGCAAGTTTATAAAACACCCTAGTCAAGTGGTGTCCGTCGGAGATTTGGTGACCGTTTGGGTCAAGAAAATTGATACTGAACGTGAAAAAGTCAATCTGTCGCTCCTCGCTCCAGATGAATCTAACTGATTACGTTAAGCAGGTTTCACTAGAAGACTTCGGCAGACCTTTTATCCATCAATCTCAGTGGAATAGGCGTCTACGTTCGACAGGTGGACGATTTTTCCCAAAAGATGGGCATCTGGATTTTAATCCCAAGGTTTATCAGGAACTGGGGTTGGACGTTTTTAGGAAAATTGTCCGACATGAACTCTGTCATTATCACCTCTATTTTCAAGGGAAGGGATATCAACACAAGGATCGAGATTTTAAGGAACTTTTGAAAGCAGTGGATGGATTACGCTTTGTGCCCTCCTTGCACAATAACAACTCCAAGCCAATCAAGCTTTATCGTTGTCAATCCTGCCAGCAAACTTATCATCGCAAGAGAAGGATTGATACTATACGCTATCGCTGTGGAGTTTGTAGAGGTAAATTGCTACTGATAAATCAGCCTGAGGACTGATGAAAGCCGAGCCTACCCGTGTTATACTATGTCTAACCTAGCAGAAAGAGGAAATATCATGAACAGTAAATTTTATAAAATGAGACGAAATCGCATGATTTCAGGAGTTTTGGCGGGTCTGTCAGACAAGTGGAACTTTGATGTTACCCTTGTTCGTTTCTTGTTTGCCATTTTTACAGTTGCAAACTTTGGGCTTGGTGTGATTATCTATATCATCCTAGCTTCTATCATGCCTACCAAGGAAGAAATCGAAGCAGAAATGTACGGAACAGGCCCACGAAAACGCAAAGAAGCCCAAGCCATTGACGATAATGAAGGCTGGTTTTGGTGAGGTTCTACAAAAGATCTGGAATACGCAAAAAGCTTTAAATCAATAGTCTAAATTACTTGATTTAAAGCTTTTTTACTTTTAATAATATTTTTCCAGATTCATCTACAAACTAAAAATATTATTTTGAACTTAGATTTCTAATCTGATTTTTCATGCTGAGACAATACATTTTTTGATAAATGATGGATACTGATAACAACTGATAGCCAGCAAATAGCATAAGCAGTAGCTGTAGATTGTGTACCGATAAAGTATGTCTTTTCAACTAAGAGCTGACCGATGAATGGAGAGAGGAGATAGAGAAGTCCGATGAGTATATGTTCTTTGTGTTTCATTAAGGAGCACCTTCTTTCCTTATAGGTTGAACGACTTGCAAGTGTTAAATTTAATGGTATGTTATCTAGGTAAGCTTACTCAAATGTTAGTTCCCGCTTCCTCCTTTCTAAAGTAAGCCTTTTCACACTTATATTTTACAACTTTAAAAATAGGAAATCAAATCATTTTATAAGTAATTTTACTTACATTTCCTCCAATCTTACAAAAATGTAAGATTAAAGTCTCTTTTGTAAGGTTAGGTTATGGCAAGCGGTCTTTTTTTGATGTAAACTAGACTCATAAAGAACAAAGGAGTAACATCATGAAACAAATCTTACATAAGAAAACAAGAAAACCAAGCCACAAAGAAATCGAGCGCGTTCAGCTGGGATGCGCTATGATGCAAGCTACATTTCATTTAATGGGATATTAAGAAAGGAGATTCTCATGACACTTTTAGATGTAAAACACGTTCAAAAAATTTATAAAACTCGTTTTCAGGGCAACCAAGTAGAAGCCCTCAAGGACATTCACTTTACCGTAGAAAAGGGTGACTACGTTGCCATCATGGGTGAGTCTGGTTCTGGTAAATCCACTCTTCTCAATATTCTAGCTATGCTGGATAAACCAAGTCGTGGGCAGGTTTACTTAAATGGAACTGACACAGCAACCATTAAAAATTCACAAGCTTCTAGCTTCCGTCGTGAAAAATTGGGCTTTGTCTTTCAAGATTTTAACTTGCTAGATACTCTGTCTGTTAAGGACAATATCTTGCTTCCGCTTGTCTTGTCAAGGAGACCTATTACGGAGATGATGAAGAAATTGGTGGTGACAGCTGAGAATCTGGGAATCAACCAATTGCAAGAGAAGTACCCTTACGAGATTTCAGGAGGTCAGAAACAGCGTGTAGCAGTAGCCCGCGCCATCATCACAGAACCTGAAATTCTCCTTGCGGACGAACCGACAGGAGCTCTTGACTCCAAGTCATCTGCAGCCTTACTTGATGTGTTTGATGAAATCAATGAGCGCGGCCAAACCATCCTCATGGTAACCCACTCAACGGCAGCAGCTAGCAGAGCTAAACGTGTACTCTTTATCAAAGACGGCATTCTTTACAACCAAATCTACCGTGGAGAGAAAACAGAGCGTCAGATGTTCCAAGAAATCTCTGATACCTTGACTGTCATGGCAAGCGAGGTGAATTAGTATGTTTCGATTAACCAATAAGTTAGCGGTATCGAACTTGATTAAAAACCGCAAACTCTACTATCCCTTTGCGCTGGCTGTTCTCTTGGCAGTCACTGTCACCTATCTCTTTTACTCTCTAACTTTCAATCCCAAGATTGCGGAAATCCGTGGAGGATCAACCATTCAAGCTACTCTTGGATTTGGTATGTTTGTCGTCACACTTGCGTCAGCCATTATCGTCCTCTATGCCAATAGTTTTGTTATGAAAAACCGTTCCAAGGAACTAGGAATTTATGGCATGCTGGGTTTGGAGAAGCGTCATCTAATCAGTATGACCTTTAAGGAGTTAGTGCTATTTGGGATTCTAACTGTTGGAGCGGGTATCGGTATTGGAGCCTTGTTTGACAAGTTGATTTTCGCTTTCTTGCTCAAACTGATGAAATTGAAGGTTGAGCTGGTCGCTACCTTCCAGATGAAAGTTGTCATTACAGTACTTCTTGTCTTTGGTCTGATTTTTCTAGGCCTCATGTTCCTGAATGCCCTTCGAATCGCCCGTATGAATGCCCTCCAGCTTTCTCGTGAAAAAGCTAGTGGTGAGAAAAAAGGTCGCTTCCTACCTCTCCAAACGATTCTTGGTTCCATAAGTTTAGGGATTGGCTACTATCTTGCCCTTACTGTAAAAGATCCTCTTACAGCCTTAACAACCTTCTTCATAGCTGTTTTGCTGGTTATCTTTGGTACTTATCTCTTGTTTAATGCAGGAATTACAGTCTTCCTTCAAGTCTTAAAGAAAAACAAGAAATACTATTACCAACCAAATAACCTTATCTCAGTGTCTAACTTGATTTTCCGTATGAAGAAAAATGCGGTTGGACTAGCAACCATCGCTATCTTGTCAACAATGGTTTTGGTAACCATGTCAGCAGCGACAAGCATTTTCAATTCCGCAGAATCCTTTAAAAAAGTTCTAAATCCTCATGATTTTGGAGTTTCAGGGCAAAATGTTGAAAAAGAAGACTTGGACAAACTCTTGAGCCAGTTTGCAAGTGACAAAGGTTATAAGATTAAAGAAAAAGAAGTGTTTCGTTACACTTACTTCGGTGTTGCGAACCAAGAAGGAAATAAGTTAACACTTTTTGAAAAAGGACAAAATCGTGTCCAACCCACAACAGTTTTCATGGTGTTTGACCAAAAAGATTATGAAAATATGACTGGTCAAAAACTGTCTCTATCAGGAAATGAGGTTGGACTCTTTGCCAAGAATGAGGGAGTTAAAGAACAGAAAACTCTAATTCTGAATGATCATCAATTTTCTGTCAAAGAAGAATTTAATAAAGATTTCATTGTGAACCACGTTCCAAATCAGTTTAATATTTTGACTGCTGATTACAATTACCTTGTTGTACCTGATTTACAAGCCTTTTTGGATCAATTCCCAGATTCGGCTATCTATAATCAGTTTTACGGTGGCATAAATGTAAATGCCAGTGAAGAAGAACAACTCAAGGTCGCTGAAGAATATGATAAATACCTCGATCAATTTAATGCTCAATTAAACACGGAAGGTAGCTATGTTTATGGTAGTAATTTATCAGATGCTAGTGCTCAGATGAGTGCCCTCTTTGGTGGTGTCTTCTTTATCGGTATTTTCCTATCCATTATCTTTATGGTCGGAACCGTTCTGGTCATCTATTACAAACAAATTTCTGAAGGCTATGAAGACCGTGAGCGTTTTATTATCTTGCAGAAAGTCGGTTTAGATCAAAAGCAAATCAAGCAAACCATCAACAAACAGGTTTTAACTGTTTTCTTCCTTCCTTTGCTTTTTGCCTTCATACATCTAGCCTTTGCCTACCATATGCTTAGCTTGATTTTAAAAGTGATTGGTGTAATAGATACGAATATGATGTTGATTGTGACCTTGTCTATCTGCGCTATCTTCCTCATCGCCTATGTGCTGATTTTTATGATTACTTCAAGAAGTTATCGTAAGATTGTGCAAATGTAAAAAAAGATACCTCGACTTCAAAATCGAGGTATTTCTTGTATTTTATACTCAATGAAAATCAAAAAGCAAACTAGGAAGCTAGCCGCAGGTTGCTCAAAGCACTGCTTTGAGGTTGTAGATAGAACTGACGAAGTCAGCTCAAAACACCGTTTTGAGGTTGCAGATAGAACTGACGAAGTCAGTAACATATATACGGCAAGGTGAAGCTGACGTGGTTTGAAGAGATTTTCGAAGAGTATTAAATGCTGAAAAGTTGTCCTAGCAGAAAGGTAACTCCCATGGTTAAAAGACCAATAGCTAGGTTCCGAATCATAGCTGTTTTGGTTGGGGCTTTTCCAAGTTTGGCACTAGTGTAACCAGTGAGAAGAAGGGCCACACCGACGATAAGGACAGTAGCAGGAATGCGGTATTCACTTGGGAAAATAGTTACTGACAGCATTGGTGGTAAGCTACCAAGGAAAAAAGAAATAAAGCTAGAGATAGCAGCATGCCAAGGATTTGTAAACTCTTCATACTCAATCCCATATTTTTCCTCTACCAAAGCCTTGAGCAGATTATTTAAAAATGCTTTGTTGGTCAAGAGCTGGGCAGAGGTTTCACATTCTCCATTTTGGATATAGGCAGCATAGAGGGATTTTTTGGCTAGTTCCATATCTTGGTCTAGCAAGAGCTGCTCACGCGCAACGGCCGCTTCCTCAGTATCTTTTTGAGTTGAAACGGATACATATTCTCCACCAGCCATTGAAAAGGCACCGGCCAAAATAGCCGCAAATCCTGATAAAAAGATAATCCAGATATTGCTCGTAGCACTGGCAACCCCAATAACCACACCAGCAATGGAAATAATTCCATCATTGGCACCAAGAACACCCGCACGCAGGATATTTAAACGACCTGCAAAATTTGAATCGATTTCGTGATTTGTTTCTGACATATTATTCTCCTTTTTGTCCAGTATAAAGGAAAAATATAGGGAAATCAATCTTTTAAAAGTATCTGAAAAAAGTTGCACGATTCTAATGATGTAGAAATTTCAGCATTTTTTCTGATAGATCAAACACCGAAGGTAAAGAGTATAGAATAGCATAAAAAATTTAAAATTAAATATGATAAACATTTTGTTCACTTTATAATCGTTTACAAGAGAATAATTAGTATTAAATCAAATAAAATCCAAATATTTTGCGAACTTTTTTATATTTTTTTCGTAAAAGGCTTTACAAGTTCTTGGAAACATGATATAGTAATAAAGCTTAGAAAATGAGATGATGTTTTCTAGCAAATATAAACCCGAGTAAAAAATGCCTACGGACAGGCAGGGTTGAATGCCGAAGCGTGGTTGAAAAACCACATTATTGATAGGGTTAAAAGCCTACTTTTATAAGTTGATGTTAGGACACTTGTCCTAATTCATAAATTTTTAGTGTGGTGAAAGCACACGTCATCTTGTGAAACGATCAATAAAGTACGTAATATTTGCTACTAGAGAGTTAGGAAACATCAGGAACAGACATACTCAACAGAAACCAAAATAAACACGTCAGAAGATTGCAGAGCAGGTGAAAACCTGCTCTTTTTTCATGAGTCAACCTTTAGTCGCCTTTATCTTCTTGAGGCACTAAAAATACGGTAAAGGAGTAAGTCTTGAAGAAGTTAGATCAAAACCAAGCCCCAATTTATGAGGCTTTGGTGAAGTTGCGCAAGAAAAGAATTGTTCCCTTTGATGTTCCAGGTCACAAGCGTGGACGAGGAAATCCAGAACTTGTCGAACTCTTAGGAGAAAAATGTGTTGGCATTGATGTCAATTCTATGAAACCCTTGGATAATTTAGGTCATCCCATTTCGATTATTCGAGATGCAGAGGAGCTGGCTGCAGATGCTTTTGGAGCTAGCCATGCTTTTCTCATGATTGGAGGAACAACTTCATCGGTACAGACTATGATTCTGTCAACCTGCAAGGCTGGAGATAAGATTATTCTGCCACGAAATGTCCATAAATCTGCTATCAATGCGCTGGTTCTATGTGGTGCAATTCCCATCTATATAGAGATGAGTGTAGATCCTAAGATTGGTATCGCTTTAGGTTTTGAAAATGACCGAGTAGCACAGGCCATAAAGGACCATCCAGATGCCAAGGCCATTTTGATTAACAATCCTACTTACTACGGCATCTGTTCAGACCTAAAAGGGTTGACAGAAATGGCTCATGAAGCTGGCATGATGGTTTTAGTAGATGAGGCCCACGGAGCGCATTTGCATTTTACTGATAAATTGCCGGTATCTGCTATGGATGCAGGTGCTGATATGGCAGCAGTTTCTATGCATAAGTCTGGTGGGAGTTTGACACAAAGTTCGCTTCTTTTAATCGGGGAGCAGATGAATCCTGAGTACGTTCGTCAGATCATCAACCTGACCCAGTCAACATCCGCCTCTTACTTATTGATGGCTAGTTTGGATATTTCGCGTCGCAACTTGGCCCTACGCGGTAAAGAATCCTTTGAGAAAGTCATTGAGCTATCCGAGTACGCTCGTCGTGAAATCAATGCCATTGGCGGTTACTATGCCTACTCAAAAGAGTTAATAGATGGTATGTCGGTCTGTGATTTTGATGTAACCAAGCTGTCAGTTTATACTCAGGGTATTGGCTTAACAGGTATTGAGGTTTATGACCTCCTGCGCGATGAATACGACATTCAGATCGAATTTGGTGATATTGGCAATATCTTGGCTTATATTTCGATTGGTGACCGCATCCAAGACATCGAGCGCTTAGTCGGTGCTTTGGCTGATATCAAGAGACTCTATTCACGAGATGGGAAAGACTTGATAGCTGGAGAATATATCCAGCCCGAGTTAGTGTTATCTCCTCAGGAAGCCTTCTATTCAGAGAGAAAAAGTTTGACCTTGGATGAATCTGTTAGACAGATCTGTGGAGAATTTGTCATGTGCTATCCTCCAGGAATTCCTATCTTGGCTCCTGGAGAACGCATTACACGAGAAATTGTCGACTATATCCAATTTGCCAAGGAACGTGGTTGCTCCCTCCAAGGGACGGAAGATCCTGAGGTCAATCACATCAACGTCATTAAGAGAAAGGAGATCTAGATGGATTTATGGTTTTCTGAAGTTCATACTCCAGATGTCAAATTGTCCCTGAGAACAGCCAAGCAACTCTACGCTGGTAAAAGTGAATGGCAGGATATCGAAGTCTTGGATACCCCAGCTTTTGGAAAGATTTTGATTTTAAATGGGCATGTTTTGTTCTCAGATGCGGATGATTTTGTCTACAATGAAATGACCGTCCACGTTCCCATGGCTGTGCATCCCAATCCAAAGAAAGTCTTGGTTATTGGGGGTGGCGACGGCGGTGTTGCCCAAGTATTAACTCTCTATCCTGAGCTTGAACAAATCGATATTGTGGAACCAGATGAGATGTTGGTTGAAGTCTGTCGTGAGTATTTCCCAGACTTTGCTGCAGGGCTAGATGATCCTCGTGTTACCATTTACTACCAAAATGGGCTACGCTTTTTGCGAAACTGTGAAGATGACTATGATATTATCATCAACGATGCGACAGATCCATTTGGCCATACGGAAGGGCTCTTTACCAAGGAATTTTACGGTAACAGTTACAGAGCCTTGAAAGAAGACGGTATCATGATTTACCAGCATGGGAGTCCTTTCTTTGACGAAGATGAGTCAGCTTGTCGAAGCATGCACCGCAAGGTCAATCAAGCCTTTCCAATCAGTCGGGTCTATCAGGCCCATATCCCAACTAGCCCTGCTGGCTATTGGTTGTTTGGATTTGCATCTAAAAAATACCACCCTGTCAAAGATTTTGACAAGGAAGGCTGGAAAAAACGCCAGCTTTTCACAGAATACTACACTGCAAACTTACATGTAGGGGCCTTTATGTTGCCCAAGTATGTTGAGGACATTTTAGAAGAAGAGGAAGGAAAAAAATGAGTCGTTTACTAGTTATTGGATGTGGGGGAGTTGCCCAAGTTGCTATTTCAAAGATTTGCCAAGATAGCGAAACCTTTACAGAAATTATGATTGCCAGTCGTACCAAGTCAAAATGTGATGACTTGAAAGCTAAACTGGAAGGCAAAACAAGTACAAAGATTGAGACAGCTGCTCTTGATGCTGACAAGGTAGAAGAAGTGATTGCCCTGATTGAAAGCTACAAACCAGAAGCTGTTTTGAATGTAGCTTTACCATATCAAGATTTAACCATTATGGACGCTTGTTTGGCAACAGGTGTTCACTATATCGATACAGCTAACTACGAGGCAGAGGATACGGAAGATCCAGAATGGCGTGCCATCTATGAGAAACGTTGTAAGGAACTTGGATTTACAGCCTACTTTGACTACTCATGGCAATGGGCTTATCAGGAAAAATTCAAACAAGCAGGCTTGACTGCTCTGCTTGGATCTGGCTTTGACCCAGGTGTGACTAGTGTCTTTTCAGCCTATGCCCTCAAACACTATTTTGATGAAATCCACTATATCGACATTCTAGACTGTAATGGTGGTGACCACGGTTATCCGTTTGCGACCAACTTCAACCCAGAAATCAATCTACGCGAGGTTTCTGCGCCAGGTTCTTACTGGGAAGATGGAAAATGGGTCGAAGTGGAAGCTATGTCTATCAAGCGCGAGTACGATTTCCCTCAAGTTGGACAAAAAGACATGTATCTCCTCCACCACGAAGAAATTGAATCTTTAGCTAAAAATATTCCAGGTGTCAAACGCATTCGCTTCTTTATGACTTTTGGTCAATCTTATCTAACGCACATGAAATGCTTGGAAAATGTCGGTCTCCTTCGTACAGATACCATTAACTTTAACGGCCAAGAAATTGTTCCGATTCAATTTTTGAAAGCCTTGCTTCCTGATCCTGCCAGCCTTGGCCCACGTACAGTCGGAAAAACCAATATTGGCTGTATCTTTACAGGTGTCAAAGATGGCGTTGAAAAGACTATCTACATCTACAATGTTTGCGACCATCAGGAATGTTATGCAGAGGTTGGTTCGCAAGCTATTTCTTACACGACAGGCGTTCCAGCCATGATTGGAACAAAATTGGTTATGAACGGTACTTGGAAACAAGCTGGAGTGTATAACCTTGAAGAATTGGATCCAGATCCATTCATGGAAGCTTTGAATGAGTATGGTTTACCTTGGGTTGTGGTTGAAAATCCACAAATGGTGGACTAATGAAGTTAGAACAAGTACCAACACCAGCTTATATTATTGACTTGGCCAAGTTAGAAGCCAACTGCCGTATCCTACAATATGTTCAAGAAGAAGCTGGCTGTAAGGTTTTGCTTGCCCAGAAGGCATATTCCCTCTACAAAACCTATCCCTTGATTAGCCAGTATTTATCTGGTACAACTGCAAGTGGTCTATACGAGGCCAAGCTAGCTAGAGAAGAATTCCCGGGGGAAGTCCATGTATTTTCGCCTGCTTTCAAGGATGAGGACATGGAGGAATTGCTAGAGATAACGGACCATATCGTTTTTAACTCTGAGAGACAATTGCGTAAACATGGGGCCCGTTGTCGGGAGGCTGGTGTAAGCGTGGGTTTACGTCTCAATCCTCAATGTTCAACACAGGGTGACCACGCGCTCTATGACCCTTGTGCACCTGGTTCTCGTTTTGGTGTTACACTAGATAAAATTCCTAGTGATTTGCTGGATTTGGTTGACGGCCTTCATTTTCACACCCTTTGCGAGCAAGGCTCGGATGATTTAGAGACAACTTTGAAAGCAGTAGAAGCGCAGTTTGGTTCGTACTTACATGAGGTCAAATGGCTCAATATGGGTGGTGGTCACCACATCACAAGAGAAGGTTACGATGTGGATTTGCTGATTTCAGAAATCAAGCGTATCCGAGAAACTTACAATCTTGAAGTCTATATCGAGCCGGGTGAAGCCATTGCGCTCAATGCAGGTTATCTAGCAACTGAGGTATTAGATATTGTAGAAAACGGTATGGAAATCTTGGTTTTAGATGCTTCCGCAACCTGCCATATGCCTGATGTACTTGAGATGCCCTATCGTCCACCTTTGAGAAATGGCTTTGAGGCACAGGAAAAATTCCATACCTACAGACTTTCTTCCAATACCTGTCTGACGGGCGATGTGATTGGTGATTATAGTTTTGAAAATCCTGTTGAGATTGGAGATAGACTTTATTTCGAAGACATGGCCATTTATTCTTTTGTCAAAAATAATACCTTTAACGGTATTGGATTACCAAGTCTCTATCTCATGGACGAACAGGGAGACTGTAGCTTAGTCAAAGCCTTTGGCTATCAAGATTTTAAAGGGAGATTATCATGATGGACAGTCCCCAAAAATTAGGCTATCGCATGCCAGCAGAGTACGAACCCCATCACGGAACCTTGATGATCTGGCCAACAAGACCAGGATCTTGGCCTTATCAAGGTAAGGCAGCTAAAAAGGCTTTTAGCCAGATTATAAAAACCATAGAAGAAGGGGAAACCGTTTATCTCTTGGTGGAGCAGGGCTATCTATCTGAAGCCCAATCTTATCTTGGAGACAAGGTTGTTTATCTAGATATTCAGACAAATGATGCCTGGGCGCGTGATACAGGTCCGACTATTCTTGTCAATGATAAAGGCCAGAAATTAGCCGTGGATTGGTCTTTCAATGCGTGGGGTGGAGCTGTTGATGGTCTCTACCAAGACTATCAAGATGATGACCAAGTAGCCAGTCTTTTTGCTGAGGTCTTGGAAATGCCCGTTTACGATGCCAAACCTTTTGTACTGGAAGGAGGCGCAATCCATAGTGATGGACAAGGAACCATTCTCGTAACTGAAAGTTGCTTGCTTAGTCCTGGGCGTAATCCTCACCTGACTAAAGAGAAAATCGAGAATACCCTATTAGAGAGCCTTGGAGCTGAAAAAGTTATTTGGCTTCCGTATGGTATTTATCAAGATGAAACCAATGAACACGTTGATAATGTTGCTGCCTTTGTTGGTCCTGCAGAGCTTGTCTTGGCTTGGACAGATGATCAAAATGATCCCCAGTATGCCATGTCAAAAGCAGATCTCGAACTCTTAGAGCAAGAGACAGATGCAAAAGGACGGAAGTTTACCATTCATAAACTTCCAATTCCAGCTCTTCATCAAGTTGTAACCGAAGAGGATCTGCCAGGCTACATCTATGAAGAAGGAGAAGAAGAGCGATACGCAGGTGAACGACTAGCAGCTTCCTACGTAAACTTTTATATCGCCAACAAGGCAGTCTTGGTTCCACAGTTCGAGGATGTCAATGACCAAGTGGCCTTAGATATCCTCAGTAAGTGTTTCCCAGACCGTAAAGTTGTCGGAATACCAGCCAGAGATATTCTTTTAGGTGGTGGCAATATCCACTGTATCACCCAACAAATCCCAGAATAGGAGAAAAAGATGAGAAATGTAAGAGTTGCAGCCATTCAGATGCAATGTGCCAAGGATGTGGCAACAAATATCCAAACCGCAGAGCGTTTAGTACGTCAGGCTGCAGAACAAGGCGCACAAATCATTCTCTTGCCCGAGTTGTTTGAACGTCCATACTTTTGCCAGGAACGTCAGTATGACTACTACCAGCATGCCCAATCTGTAGCAGAAAATACAGCCATTCAGCATTTTAAAACCATTGCCAAGGAGCTAAAGGTCGTTTTACCAATCAGTTTCTATGAAAAAGATGGCAATGTCTTGTATAACTCTATTGCCGTTATTGATGCAGATGGGGAAATGCTGGGCGTTTATCGGAAAACCCACATACCAGATGACCATTATTATCAAGAAAAATTTTATTTTACACCTGGCAACACTGGTTTCAAGGTCTGGGATACTCGCTATGCCAAGATTGGTATTGGCATCTGTTGGGATCAATGGTTCCCTGAAACAGCGCGCTGTCTTGCGTTAAATGGTGCTGAATTGCTCTTTTATCCTACAGCCATCGGTTCAGAGCCGATTTTGGATACAGACAGTTGTGGGCACTGGCAACGTACTATGCAAGGACACGCAGCAGCAAATATTGTTCCAGTCATCGCAGCCAATCGTTATGGATTAGAGGAAGTCATTCCAAGTGAGGAAAATGGTGGGCAGAGTTCCAGTCTTGACTTTTACGGTTCATCCTTTATGACGGATGAAACAGGAGCTATTCTAGAACGAGCTGAAAGACAAGAAGAAGTTGTTCTGTTAGCAACTTATGACCTAGATAAGGGAGCAAGCGAACGCCTAAACTGGGGCTTATTTCGAGATAGAAGACCCGAAATGTATCAACGCATTACGGACTAGTAGGGGAGAAATAAGAGATTCATTCTGCTAGATTAGTTTTCACTAGCAACTATAAGATACTAGGTCATCTAGCAAGTGGATTTTATATTTTAACTCTCTAAGGCTTTCTCGCGCTTTTATGCGAGGAGCTTTTCTGTTTAAGCTTTATCAATAAAACATGCTATAATAGTTGCAGAAAGGTTGGTATTTATGGCTAGGATATTGGTTATTGAAGACAATAGTGACATTCAAGAGATTTTGCGAACACTTCTTACTGAGGAGCATGAGGTGATTCAAGCCTTTTCTGGTACAGAAGGAATCATGCGTTTTGACCAAGGTGGGATTGACCTCGTTTTGCTAGATATCATGCTTCCTGGGAAAAATGGGGATCAGGTTTTAAAAGCCATCAGGGAACAAAGTCAAACTCCAGTCATTATGCTAACAGCTTTGAGCGATAAGAAGTTAATCAGTCAATACCTTTTAGACGGTGCCAATGATTACATAGTCAAACCTTTTGATTTGGATGAAGTCTTTGCCAGAGTTACTGTTCAATTACGTCAAAGCATAGAAAAACAGCCTATGGAAATAGAAAAAACTGAAAATCTGCCACAAAACTTGAAAAATATCCAGTTTGATGCAGAAAGTTTTGAAATCAAAAATAGTCAGGAAACCATTCGCCTTGCCAAGAAAGAATGCTTAATTCTCCAAACTCTCCTTAAACATCCAAAGAAAATCTTCACCAAGGAAGAACTTTATGAATTGGTCTGGGGGGATAGCTACCTACCTGGAGATAATACCCTCAATACGCATTTGAGTAATCTTCGTAAAAAATTAAATCAGCTTGACCCAAATCAAGAATATATTGAAACCATTTGGGGTGTTGGGATAAGATTAAAAGGAGGCAAGCAATGACCTACATGATAATTTTTGTCCTACTAGTACTCCTAATTATGTTATCAATTGCATTGATTCGCTACCATCTAGCACTTAAAAACTTGAGTCAACAGATTGAAGACAAGATTCTCACAGGTAGTATGAAAAGAGTAGGGATCAGCATTTTTTCCAAACATTTTTTACATCTCTATCAGCAGATTGAGAATCTATTTCAGGAAGTGGAGCAATCTCGATTGGTTATGAAAAGGGAAAAACAGACTCTGGATATGGCCATCAGCAATATTGCCCATGATATTCGGACCCCTCTGACTATCGCGTCAGGCTACACCCAACAATTGATAAAGTCTCCTGAAGACAAATCAGAAACCCTACAAAAAATCGCCCAGCATCTTGATTTAGTTTCCAAACGTTTGGAGGCTCTCCTAGAATACCGTCGGTTGATGGAAGGAGCTGTTAAACCAAAACTGGAAGAAGTGGATCTTTCAGCTTTTATTACCAAGAAGACTTTGGCTTATTATGATGTTTTTCAGGCTGCAAATATCACGCTTGATTTTAAGGTTGAAGCTGGTTTAAAAACGAGGACCGATGAAGACTTGCTGGATCGAATTTTACAAAATTTGCTTGGAAATGTCCTCAAACATGGTAAGGAAGAAGCACGGCTATCTTTGAGAAAGGAACAGGAACAGCTTGTCTTAGAGATTGCAAACCTTGTCAAACAACCCATCAAAAAAATAGAAAATCTCAGCAACCGTTTTTATTCTGAAAATCTATCAGACACCGAAGAATCCTCTGGTTTAGGCCTTTATATCACTGAGGAATTATGCCATCTTCTTGGTGCAGAGATGAAACTAAGCACAGATGGGCAATGGTTGTCGGTTTTTATTTACTTTTAACAAAAAGAAACCTCCTCTGTAGCTAGAGGAGGTCATTTTTTATAGACTTTTCTTTTTGAAAACTGTCAGTCCACCTATATTAAAGATTACAATAACAGCTAAGGTAACTATAAGTGTATAGAAAATGGATTCACTATTAGCAGTCATAGCATAGGAAAATTGCAAGGACAAATATGGTAAAATTTTGATATTTGGAAAAAAGAGCATTGGCATAGAAAGTAAGATAGAGCTGACAAAATAACCAATAAATACCGCAAGATAAGAATGACTAACATAGAGGATGAAGGAAACAATGGAAAGCCAAGCAAGGAGGCAAAGGAATTGAAGGGAAATGGTTATCAGTAGATTGCCAATAAAGCCATCAGGCATAGTTCCAAATCCATTTAAGATAGTTGCTGGAATAAAGGCAATCACGAGACCGATGATGAGTTGAGAAAGTCCAATGCAAGCCAATACAAAGGCTTTGGCAAGGAAAAACTCGGTACGAGAAACACCCACTGTTAAATTATTTTTATAGAGTTTACCGATTAAATCAACTCCAAGCACGAGGCAAGCTAGGACGATACAGAGAAAAACGAGGTTTGAACCTTGACTAGATGCGTTAATAAGTGCCTGTACACCGTCCCAACCATGGGTTGGAATTTCTGGTTCTTCTGTCTGGATTGCCATCAAATGACCAGTAGCTCCAAAAATAGCCCCCATTAACATGAGTACAAAGAGAATGAACTCTGTAATCCAAAAACCTTTGGAGCGGAAAAGACGGTAAAAGTCTGCTTGAATGGTATGTATCATGATTTTTCTCCTATTCGACCAATTGAGTGAAGTATTCTTCTAGGTTTTGACGGGCATAGTAAATCTCGTCAATGGCAACATCTGCCAAGGTTAATTCCTTAAGAATCTGTTTGACATCTTGTTCCTGACCAAAAATGTGGATTTCGTTTTCTGAATTAACAACCTTGAACTGGAGCTGGATTTGTTCTTTCAATACTTGACAAGCTTTCTCTTTATCAGCTGTCTTAAGAACAATATAATCCTCACTTAGTGTTTCAAATTCAGCTTTACTGATTTCACGGATAACCTTGCCTTGATCTAAAATACCAAAACGATTAGCTACGAGGTAGAGTTCTGACAAGATATGGCTAGAGATGAGAATGGTGATCCCTTTCTCTTGATTGAGCCGTTGAATCATGAGTCGAAATTCTTTGATACCGATTGGGTCGAGACCGTTGATAGGTTCATCTAAAATCAGGAAATCTGGTTTGGATAGGAGGGCAATGGCAATACCAAGTCTTTGTTTCATTCCAAGAGAGAAATCACGAAAGAATTTTTTACCTGTATCTGCCAAACCTACATAGTCCAGCGTTTCTCGAATGACTTGATCAGCATTTGGAATATGGCGAATCATACAGTAATATTTCAGATTTTGGTAGGCTGTTAAGTGATTATGGGCCACAGGTGATTCGATCACTGAACCTACTCGAGATAGAGCCTTGCTCCACTCATTTTCCGTTTGGCTAGAGAAGAGGGAAACAGTCCCTTTATCCGCAAACAGTAGTTGCGTAATGATTTTGATTAAGGTGGTTTTCCCAGCTCCGTTCTTCCCGATAAGTCCATAAATATCTCCCTCTCTTATCGTTAGATGAAGATCCTGAAGGATAGCTTGTTTGTCAAAGTTTTTGGACAATCCATGAATGTCAAGTACTGTTTTCATGATTCTCTCCTTTTGATTTATTTTGATAATTCTAGTATAAAGCATAGAAATCAAAGAAAGCTCAAGCATTTCTAAAGAGTTTCTAAAGTTTTAGGAATTCTTAAATATCAAAACCCAGTTGATATGAACTGGGCTTCTTTACTATAAAATATATTTCTCAATGGCACGCGCAACGCCGTCTTCTTCGTTACTTGCTGTAACGGCATCCGCAAGAGATTTGACATAATCGCTGGCATTTCCCATAGCAATACCAAGCCCTGCAAACTGGAGCATTTCAATGTCGTTATTGGCATCGCCCATGGCCATAATCTCTGAGGAATCAATCTTCAAAATATCTGCTAGTCGAGAAAGAGCAGTAGCCTTTGTCGTACCAAGTGGCATAGCTTCATAAATGACAGGTTGCGAACGAACTCCACTGAATCGTTTGCAGAGTTCCTCAGCAAAACGCTGCTCAAAATCGTCTGTTTGCTCTCTGGTGCCCAAAAACATCCCTTGGAACATGCGATACTTGCCACTGATTGCTTCCTCAAGGGAAATTTCTGTCAGGTCTGAAAAGACTAGCTTGGCATCATTTTGGATGACTTGATTGGGCTTGCCACCGAGGACAAAATAGTGCTCCTCATCAAAAAGAGTCAACTGAACATCACTTTTTTCAGCTAGGTCATAGAGGTATTCGATGTCTGCTGGACTGAGTTCTTGCCAATCAACTAGTCCCCAGTCACTTGTCTGGTGAGTTGAACAACCGTTGTTGACAATGACATATTCATTCTGGAGGTCTAGCCCCAGTTTTTTGTAGTATGGGAGGACACCGAAAAGCGGGCGACCCGTACAGAGAACCAGTTTGATACCTTTTTCAATAGCTTGGTGAATGGCTGTGATGTGAGCTTGTGGGATTTCCTTGGCTTCATTGAGGAGGGTTCCGTCCATATCCAAGGCTAGTAGTTTAATCATAGGTCTTCCTTCTTTATCTTTTGGTATTATTATAGCATATTTTGGAGAAGAAATTGATAGAAAGCTTGGGACTAATTGATTTTACAGTTTAGGATGTTTTGATAACAATTCATGATTTGGAGAGGATATTTTGCAAAGATATGCTATACTAAACTTGTTATACAGTTAAGCAAACCATTATATTCAATAGTCTAGTCAAGGAAAACAGAGGATTTAATATGAAAAAACGGATTATTCAGATTTTACTAGCATTGTCCTTAATTTTTTACAACTCAACTTGGTTTTGGAGGCTTTTCAATCATCTCGCAAAGCCTTATCTACCAGCAAGTCGTGAGTTTTTTCAGATTCTACTTTTGCTGGAAAGTGGTGTTCTTTTGTCAGCAGTCATCTATCTACTAGTTTTTGCAGGAAAGAAGACTTTTCATTTCAAGTGGCAGCTGAGGTACTTTATCTACCTTTTACTGGCCTACATCATGTCGTATATGTCGGACTTCTTCTTGTCTTATTTCATACCCTCGACTTCAAATCAAATCTCTTTGAATGAAACGATAGAAATGATGGGGAGACAGGAATTACCCTATTTCTTGCTCATAGCTTGCTTCATCGGCCCTATTGCTGAGGAATTGATTTATCGCGGTGTGCTTATGACAACCTTTTTCAAAAACTCACCTTGGTACGGAGATGTCTTGCTTTCTGCTATTATTTTCGGTTATATTCATATCAATTTCGCTTTAACTCCTCTTGCTTTTTTCATTTATGCTAGCGGAGGGCTTATTTTGGCTCTATTGTATCGCATGACAAAAAATCTCTACTATCCAATACTAGTTCATATTCTCATAAATATCACTGCTTTCTGGAATGTGTGGTTACTCCTATTTTCAGGAAGTTAGCTTACTAAAACAATGTCGGAACTTTCCGGCATTTTCTTTTTTCACAAATAATCAACGTTTTTCTTTTCGATATTGGAGTAGTGTGTATCCAGTTATTTTTTGAATTGATTTTGAAAATAAGATTAGCTTGAGAAAGGCAGATAGTGAAGATAGTTAAGAAGAATAGGATGTTCTTTTATTTGAAAAAAGACAGTAAAAAAGCGCAAAAAATCACTTCCTGTGCTATACTGTAATTGAAATTTTTTTAGTTTGGGCGTTAGAACTGTTTCCTCAGTCCTATCGCCTTTTCTTTTTGATAAGTCTGTTTGGTGGAGAGTAGTTTGTAAATGATTCTGAGAATCTTATGAGCACAAGCAATAATCGCCTTCATCTTGCTTCCTCTTTGGGAAATTCGATTGTAAAAAGAAGAAAAAGCTGGATCCTTAGAATGTGCTACAATTAATCCCGACATGGTCAGAGCCTGTTTGATATATCGATTTCCTTGCGTAATGTGTGAGGATTTTTTAATGCCAGCACTCTCATAAGATCCTGGGCATAGTCCAGCCCAGGATGCTAAGTGTGCATCGGATGGAAAGGCTGTAACAGTTGGTCTAATCTCAGCTAGAATAGTGGCAGCACAGTTTTCATTCACACCAGGAATGGTTTGAAGTATCCTATTTTCCTCAGGGAAACTCCTTTTCGATGTAGTGTTGAATCTCATCGGTCAATTTTTCAATGAGTTCCTGATACATCTGATATTCCTCTAAGCTCTGGTCTAAGAGGAAGCGATCTTCTAGTGACAACTTTCCTTCCATCGCTTCAACAAGTTCTTCTGGACTTGCTTTCACTCGCTTTTGGATACAAGGGATAACAGATTCTACATTAATGCTTTCTCCGTTAATAAATAATTTTAAAAGTGATCGCCCTGTCTTAGAAAAAATATCAGAAAGATAACTTGTTAGCTTGATATTAGCCCGTTGTAAGAGATTGTGAATTTCATTTTTGACTTGAGTTTGACGCTGCTTGTAAGAACGCATGCGACGTGTCAGTAAACGAAGCTGTACTACTTCAGGAGCAGGGATATAGGAAGGTTCAATTAGTCCGCAACGGCCGAGTTGAGCAATCCATTCGGCATCTTTCATGTCTGTTTTTCGACCAGGCACATTCTTGATATGTTGAGGATTGGCAAGTACCAAGACGAGATTAGAATCTGAAAAGATATTAAAGAGAGGGAGCCAATATTGCCCAGTACTTTCAAAAAAGACATGTGTGACATGGTTTTCCACCAACCAATCTAAGGCATTGTGAAGAGCTACAGTAGTTGTCCCAAATTTCTTCTGAATTTTCTTTGGCTTATTAGTATCTAGTGGACCATCTAGAATACAACAAACAATGGATTTTTGGTGGACATCAATACCACAACACGTTTCAATCATGACTTCCATTATAAAAACCTCCTGTTAACTATTTGAACAATAGAACAAGAGGCTACTAGTAATTTTATTTTCATGCTCAAGGCATATTCGAGTTATCTCATGACTCTTGTTCATCCAGTTTTTTTAACAGGCTAGGAAAAG
>NZ_CAMPPR010000003.1:0-166107 GCF_946901985.1 Streptococcus sp. Marseille-Q5855 | reverse complement strand
AAACCTCCTGTTAACTATTTGAACAATAGAACAAGAGGCTACTAGTAATTTTATTTTCATGCTCAAGGCATATTCGAGTTATCTCATGACTCTTGTTCATCCAGTTTTTTTAACAGGCTAGGAAAAGCCCTATTAGACACCACGGATTGGTATTGTTCATCTTCATTATAAGCTAAACTTCTTTTTCTGTCATGAGTTAGCAGGCTCTGCATGCTTAGAGTTTTTTTCCTTTTTGGAAAATTTCTAAAATATGGTATAATGAAAAGATAAAGAAGTTGGGGGTAGAAGATGAACATTCAACAATTACGCTATGTTGTTGCCATTGCCAATAGTGGTACTTTCCGTGAAGCTGCTGAAAAGATGTATGTTAGTCAGCCGAGTCTGTCTATTTCTGTTCGTGATTTGGAAAAAGAATTGGGCTTTAAGATTTTCCGTCGGACCAGCTCAGGGACTTTCTTGACACGTCGTGGGATGGAATTTTATGAAAAAGCGCAAGAATTGGTCAAGGGATTTGATGTTTTTCAAAATCAGTATGCAAATCCTGAAGAAGAAAAAGATGAATTTTCCATTGCTAGTCAGCACTATGACTTCTTGCCACCAACCATTACGGCTTTTTCAGAGCGCTATCCTGACTATAAGAACTTCCGTATTTTTGAATCAACTACTGTTCAAATTTTAGACGAAGTAGCGCAAGGGCATAGTGAGATTGGGATTATCTACCTCAACAATCAAAATAAAAAAGGTATCATGCAACGCGTTGAAAAGCTAGGTCTGGAGGTCATTGAGTTGATTCCCTTCCATACCCATATTTATCTCCGTGAAGGGCATCCTTTGGCTCAGAAAGATGAATTGGTCATGGAGGATTTAGCGGATCTACCAACGGTTCGTTTCACTCAAGAGAAAGACGAGTACCTTTATTATTCAGAGAACTTTGTCGATACCAGTGCTAGTTCACAGATGTTTAATGTGACAGACCGTGCTACCTTGAATGGTATTTTGGAGCGGACGGACGCTTATGCGACAGGTTCTGGATTTTTAGATAGTGATAGTGTTAATGGCATCACAGTTATTCGTCTCAAGGATAATTTGGATAATCGCATGGTCTATGTTAAACGTGAGGAAGTGGAACTTAGTCAGGCTGGAACTCTTTTCGTAGAAGTCATGCAAGAATATTTTAATCAGAAGAGGAAATCATGAAAAAAAGAGGACTAGTGGCAGTCATTGTACTGCTTTTGATTGCGCTGGATCAGTTAGTCAAATCCTATATCGTCCAACAGATTCCACTGGGTGAAGTGCGTTCTTGGATTCCCAATTTCGTTAGCTTGACCTACCTGCAAAATCGAGGGGCAGCCTTTTCTATCTTACAAGATCAGCAGTTCTTATTCGCTGTCATTACTCTGGTCGTCGTGGTAGGTGCCATTTGGTATCTACATAAACACATGGAGGACTCACTCTGGATGGTCTTGGGTTTGACCTTGATTATTGCAGGTGGTCTTGGAAACTTTATTGACAGGGTCAGTCAGGGCTTTGTTGTGGATATGTTCCACCTTGACTTTATCAATTTTGCAATTTTCAATGTGGCAGATAGCTATCTGACGGTTGGAGTGATTATTTTATTGATTGCAATGCTAAAAGAGGAAATAAATGGAAATTAAAATTGAAACTGGTGGCCTGCGTTTGGATAAGGCTTTGTCGGATTTGACAGAATTATCACGTAGTCTCGCGAATGAGCAAATCAAATCAGGACAGGTCTTGGTCAATGGCCAAGTCAAGAAAGCTAAGTACACTGTCCAAGAGGGCGATGTCGTCACTTATCATGTACCAGAGCCAGAGGTCTTAGAGTATGTGGCTGAGAATCTTCCGCTAGAAATCATCTACCAAGATAAGGACGTGGCCGTCGTTAACAAGCCTCAGGGGATGGTGGTGCATCCAAGTGCTGGTCATACCAGTGGGACCCTAGTAAATGCCCTCATGTATCATATTAAGGACTTGTCGGGTATCAATGGGGTTTTGCGTCCGGGAATTGTTCACCGTATTGATAAGGATACGTCAGGTCTTCTCATGATTGCTAAAAACGATGAGGCGCATCTAGCACTTGCCCAAGAACTCAAGGATAAAAAGTCTTTACGCAAATATTGGGCGATTGTTCATGGAAATCTACCCAATGATCGCGGTGTGATTGAAGCGCCGATTGGCCGTAGTGAAAAAGACCGTAAGAAACAGGCTGTGACTGCTAAAGGGAAGCCTGCAGTTACCCGTTTCCACGTTTTGGAACGCTTTGGCGATTATAGCTTAGTGGAGTTACAACTGGAGACAGGCCGTACCCACCAAATCCGTGTTCACATGGCTTATATTGGTCATCCAGTCGCTGGGGATGAAGTCTATGGTCCACGTAAGACTCTGAAAGGACATGGGCAATTTCTTCATGCCAAGACTTTAGGTTTTACTCATCCGAGAACAGGTGAGATTTTGGAATTTACAGCAGATATCCCAGAGATTTTTAAGGAAACATTGGAGAAATTAAGGAGGTAAGAATGAAAAAGAAATTAACTAGTTTAGTACTTTTGGGCGCTTTTTTAGGCTTGTCATGGTATGGAAATGTTCAAGCTCAAGAAAGCTCAGGAAATAAAATTCACTTTATCAATGTTCAAGAAGGTGGCAGTGATGCGATTATTCTTGAAAGCAATGGGCATTTTGCCATGGTGGATACAGGAGAAGATTATGACTTCCCAGATGGAAGTGATTCTCGCTATCCATGGAGAGAAGGAATTGAAACGTCTTATAAGCATGTTCTAACAGACCGTGTCTTTCGTCGTTTGAAGGAATTGGGTGTCCAAAAACTTGATTTTATTTTGGTGACCCATACCCACAGTGATCATATTGGAAATGTTGATGAATTACTGTCTACCTATCCAGTTGACCGAGTCTATCTTAAAAAATATAGTGATAATCGTATTACTAATTCTGAACGTTTATGGGATAATCTGTATGGCTATGATAAGGTTTTACAGACTGCTGCTGAAAAAGGTGTTTCAGTTATTCAAAACATCACACAAGGGGATGCTCATTTTCAGTTTGGGGACATGGATATTCAACTCTATAACTATGAAAATGAAACTGATTCATCAGGTGAATTAAAGAAAATTTGGGATGACAATTCCAATTCCTTGATTAGCGTGGTAAAAGTCAATGGCAAGAAAATTTACCTTGGGGGAGATTTGGATAATGCTCATGGAGCAGAAGACAAGTATGGTCCTCTCATTGGAAAAGTTGATTTGATGAAATTTAATCATCACTATGATACCAATAAATCAAACACCAAGGATTTCATTAAAAATTTGAGTCCGAGTTTGATTGTTCAAACTTCGGATAGTCTACCTTGGAAAAATGGTGTTGATAGTGAGTATGTCAATTGGCTCAAAGAACGTGGAATTGAGAGAATTAACGCAGCCAGCAAAGACTATGATGCGACAGTTTTTGATATTCGACAAGATGGATTTGTCAATATTTCAACTTCCTATAAGCCGATTCCAAGTTTTCAAGCTGGTTGGCATAAGAGTGCATATGGGAATTGGTGGTATCAAGCACCTGATTCTACAGGAGAGTATGCAGTAGGTTGGAATGAAATCAAGGGTGAATGGTATTACTTCAACCAAACGGGTATCTTGTTACAGAATCAATGGAAAAAATGGAACAATCGTTGGTTCTATTTGACAGACTCTGGTGCATCAGCTAAAAATTGGAAGAAAATCAATGGAAGCTGGTATTATTTCAACAAAGAAAATCAGATGGAGACTGGCTGGCTTAATACTGGAGGACAATCCTATTATTTATCAAAGGATGGCTCTATGAAGACAGGCTGGCTTCAATATAAGGGGCAATGGTATTACTTTGCTCAATCAGGAGAAATGAAAACGGGTTGGGTAAAAGATAAAGAAACCTGGTACTATATGGATTCTACTGGTATCATGAAGACAGGCGAGATAGAAGTTGCTGGTCATCATTATTATCTGGAAGATTCAGGAGCTATGAAGCAAGGTTGGCTTAAAAAGGCAAATGATTGGTATTTCTACAAGGAAGATGGTTCACGAGCTGTGGGTTGGATCAAGGACAAGGATAAATGGTACTTCTTGAAAGAAAATGGTCAATTACTTGTGAACGGTAAGACACCAGAAGGCTATACTGTTGATTCAAGTGGTGCCTGGTTGGTGGATGTTCCGGTCGAGAAATCTGCTATAATTAGAACTACAAGTAATTCAGAAATAAAAGAATCTAATGAAGTAGTGAAAAAGAATCTTGAAAATAAAGAAACGAGTCAACATGAAAGTGTTACAAATTCTTCAACTAGTCAAGATTTGACATCATCAACTTCAAAAAGCTCTGAAACGAGTGCAAACAAATCGGAATCAGAACAGTAGTAGAAAAGAAGGTTTTAGGGCCTTCTTTTTTCTATCAACTCTTTTCTATTTCTTGTCATTCATGTTATAATGGATAAATATGAAGAATCGGAGTGAGACTATGAAATACAAACGGATTGTCTTTAAGGTGGGGACTTCTTCTCTGACGAATGAGGATGGAAGTTTATCACGTAGTAAGGTAAAGGCTATCACCCAGCAGTTGGCTATGTTGCACGAGGCTGGTCATGAATTGATTTTGGTGTCGTCTGGTGCCATTGCTGCAGGTTTTGGGGCCTTAGGATTTAAAAAGCGTCCTACTAAGATTGCTGATAAACAGGCTTCAGCAGCGGTAGGTCAAGGCCTTTTGTTGGAAGAATACACGACCAATCTTCTCTTGCGTCAAATCGTTTCTGCCCAAATCTTGCTGACCCAGGATGACTTTGTAGATAAGCGCCGTTATAAAAATGCCCATCAGGCTTTGTCAGTTCTGCTTAGCCGTGGTGCGATTCCTATCATCAATGAGAATGACAGTGTCGTCATTGATGAGCTCAAGGTTGGGGACAATGACACTCTGAGTGCCCAGGTAGCGGCTATGGTCCAAGCAGACCTTTTGGTTCTCTTGACAGATGTGGACGGTCTCTATACTGGAAATCCTAATTCAGATCCAAGAGCAAAACGCTTGGAGCGAATCGAGACCATCAATCGTGAGATTATTGATATGGCCGGTGGAGCAGGTTCTTCAAACGGTACTGGGGGCATGTTAACCAAAATCAAAGCAGCGACTATTGCGACAGAATCAGGAGTTCCTGTTTATATCTGCTCATCCTTGAAGGCAGATGCCATGATTGAGGCAGCTGAGGAGACCAAGGATGGTTCTTACTTTGTTGCTCAAGAGAAGGGACTTCGCACCCAGAAACAATGGCTGGCCTTCTATGCTCAGAGCCAAGGTTCTATTTGGGTTGATAAAGGGGCTGCGGAAGCTCTCTCTCAACATGGAAAGAGTCTTCTCTTATCTGGTGTTGTTGACGCAGAAGGCGCCTTTTCTTACGGTGATATTGTGACAGTATTTGACAAGGAAAGTGGAAAATCACTTGGAAAAGGGCGCGTGCAATTTGGAGCATCTGCTTTGGAGGATATGTTGCGTTCTCAAAAAGCCAAGGGTGTCTTGATTCACCGTGATGACTGGATTTCCATTACTCCTGAAATCCAACTACTCTTTACAGAATTTTAGAGGTAAACTATGGTAAGTACACAAGAACAATTTGAACAGGTACAGGCTGTTAAAAAATCGATCAACACAGCTAGTGAAGACGTGAAAAACCAAGCCTTGCTAGCCATGGCTGATCACTTAGTGGCTGCTACTGAGGAGATTTTAGCGGCAAATGCCCTCGATATGGAAGCGTCCAAGGGTAAAATCTCAGATGTGATGCTGGATCGTCTTTATTTGGATGCAGGTCGTATAGAAGCAATGGCAACTGGTATTCGTGAAGTGGTTGCTTTACCAGATCCAATCGGTGAAGTTTTAGAAACCAATCATCTTGAAAATGGTTTGGTTCTCACCAAGAAACGGGTGGCTATGGGGGTTATCGGTATTATCTATGAAAGCCGTCCAAATGTGACGTCTGATGCGGCTGCTTTGGCTCTTAAAAGTGGAAATGCAGTTGTTCTTCGTAGTGGTAAGGATGCCTATCAAACAGCCCATGCCATTGTCACAGCTTTGAAGAAGGGCTTGGAGACAACGATCATTCATCCAGATGTGATTCAACTGGTGGAAGATACCAGTCGTGAAAGCAGCTATGCCATGATGAAGGCCAAGGGCTATTTAGATCTTCTCATTCCTCGTGGAGGGGCTGGTTTGATCAATGCAGTTGTTGAAAATGCGATCGTACCTGTTATTGAGACAGGGACTGGGATTGTCCATGTCTATGTAGATAAGGATGCTGATGAAGACAAGGCTCTGTCTATTATCAACAATGCTAAAACTAGTCGTCCTTCTGTCTGCAATGCCATGGAGGTTCTACTTGTTCATGAAGACAAGGCAGCAAGCTTCCTTCCTCGCTTGGAGAAGGTGCTGGTTGCAGATCGAAAAGAAGCTGGGTTGGAACCAATTCAATTCCGCTTGGATGAAAAAGCAAGTCAGTTTCTTTCAGGTCAAGCGGCTGAGGCCAAAGACTTTGACACCGAGTTTTTAGACTATGTCCTAGCTGTTAAAGTTGTGAGCAGTTTAGAAGAAGCGGTTGCCCATATTGAGGCTCACAGTACCCATCATTCGGATGCGATTGTGACGGAAAATGCTGAAGTTGCAGCTTACTTTACAGATCAAGTGGACTCTGCAGCGGTTTATGTTAATGCATCAACTCGTTTCACCGATGGTGGCCAATTTGGTCTGGGTTGTGAAATGGGAATTTCTACTCAGAAACTGCATGCGCGTGGTCCAATGGGCTTAAAAGAATTGACTAGCTACAAGTATGTGGTTACTGGTGACGGGCAGATAAGGGAGTAAGAGATGAAGATTGGATTTATCGGTTTGGGGAATATGGGAGCTAGTTTGGCCAAGGCTGTCTTGCAGACTAGACTGGCAGATGAGATTCTCCTTGCCAATCGTAGCCAAGCCAAGGTGGATGCTTTCGTTGCCGACTTTGGTGGTCAGGCTTCAAGCAACGAAGAAATATTCGCAGAAGCAGATGTGATTTTTCTAGGAGTAAAGCCTGCACAGTTCTCAGACTTGCTTTCTCAATACCAGACCATCCTTGAAAAACGCGAAAGTCTTCTTTTGATTTCCATGGCAGCTGGATTGACTTTAGAAAAACTAGCAAGTCTTATCCCAAGTCAACACCGAATTATTCGTATGATGCCAAATACTCCTGCTTCTATTGGACAAGGAGTGATTAGCTATGCCTTGTCTCCTAATTGCAGGGCTGAGGACAGTGATCTCTTTTGTCAGCTTTTAGCCAAGACTGGTCTCTTGGTTGAACTTGGGGAAAGCTTAATTGATGCAGCGACAGGTCTTGCAGGTTGTGGACCAGCTTTTGTCTATCTCTTTATTGAGGCCTTGGCAGATGCAGGTATTCAGACTGGATTGCCACGAGAAACAGCATTAAAAATGGCGGCTCAAACTGTGGTAGGAGCTGGACAATTGGTCCTTGAAAGTCAGCAACATCCTGGAGTATTGAAAGACCAAGTTTGTAGCCCAGGCGGTTCGACTATCGCTGGTGTAGCAAGCCTAGAAGCGCATGCTTTTCGAGGAACGGTCATGGAGGCAGTTGGTCAAGCCTACAAACGAACACAAGAACTAGGTAAATAAGAGGTGGATGTGTCTGCCTCTTTTATGGTGGTTGATACTCTTCGAAAATCTCTTCAAACCACGTCAGCTTCCATCTGCAACCTCAAAACAGTGTTTTGAGCAACCTGCGGTTAGCTTCCTAGTTTGCTCTTTGATTTTCATTGAGTATGAAATGAGAAGACAAAAAGATTGTCACAAACCCCTATTTTTTTGATAGAATAGAAGTAGTAAAAAAGAAATGAGTTAGACATGTCAAAAGGATTTTTAGTCTCTCTTGAGGGACCGGAGGGAGCAGGAAAGACCAGTGTTTTAGAGGCTCTGCTACCAATTTTAGAGGAAAAAGGAGTAGAGGTGCTGACGACCCGTGAACCTGGCGGAGTCTTGATTGGGGAGAAGATTCGGGAAGTGATTTTGGACCCAAGTCATACTCAGATGGATTCGAAGACAGAACTCCTTCTCTATATCGCCAGTCGCAGGCAGCACTTGGTGGAAAAAGTTCTTCCAGCCCTTGAAGCTGGTAAGTTGGTCATTATGGACCGCTTCATCGATAGTTCTCTTGCCTATCAGGGGTTTGGTCGTGGCTTGGATATTGACGCCATTGATTGGCTCAATCAGTTTGCGACAGATGGCCTTAAACCTGATTTGACACTCTATTTTGACATCGAGGTGGAAGAAGGACTGGCTCGAATTGCTGCTAATAGCAATCGCGAGGTCAATCGTTTGGACTTGGAAGGGTTGGACTTGCACAAAAAAGTCCGTCAAGGCTATCTTTCTCTTCTGAATAAAGAGGGAAATCGCATTGTCAAGATTGATGCTAGTCTCCCTTTGGAGCAGGTTGTGGAAAATACCAAGGCTGTCTTGTTTGACAGAATGGGCTTGGCCAAATGAAACAAGATCAACTAAAGGCTTGGCAGCCAGATCAGTTTGACCGCTTTGTCCGTATCTTGGAGCAAGACCAGCTCAATCATGCCTACCTCTTTTCAGGTTTCTTTGGAAGCTTGGAAATGGCGCAATTTTTGGCTAAAAGTCTCTTTTGTACGGATAAAGTAGGTATTTTACCATGTGAGAAATGCCGAAATTGCAAGCTGATTGAACAGGAAGAGTTCCCAGATGTTACCTTGATTAAGCCAGTCAATCAGGTTATTAAGACAGAACGCATTCGAGAATTGGTGGGTCAGTTTTCCCAAGCAGGGATTGAAAGTCAGCAACAGGTCTTTATCATTGAACAAGCGGAAAAGATGCATCCCAACGCAGCTAATTCTCTGCTCAAGGTCATCGAAGAACCCCAGAGTGAGGTTTATATTTTCTTCTTGACCAGCGATGAGGAAAAGATGTTACCGACCATCCGCAGTCGGACCCAGATTTTCCACTTTAAGAAACAAGAAGAGAAACTCATCCATCAATTAGAACAAGCAGGTCTGGTCAAGAAAAAAGCAACTCTTTTAGCCCAGTTTAGTCAATCGCGAGCTGAAGCAGAAAAGTTGGCTAATCAGGCAAGTTTTTGGACCTTGGTCGATGAAAGTGAACGCCTGCTGACTTGGTTAGTGGCTAAGAAAAAAGAAAGTTATTTGCAGGTTGCTAAATTAGCGAACTTGGCTGATGACAAGGAAAAACAAGATCAGGTTTTACGGATTCTTGAAGTCCTCTGTGGGCAGGACCTCCTGCAAGCAAGAGTAAGAGTGATTCTACAAGATTTGCTAGAAGCTAGAAAAATGTGGCAAGCTAATGTCAGCTTTCAAAATGCCATGGAATATCTGGTCTTGAAAGAAATATAAACTAAAAAATGAATGATAAAGAAAGGAAAGGGCTGGTTTATGGACAAAAAAGAATTATTTGACGCGCTGGATGATTTTTCCCAACAGTTATTGGTAACCTTGGCCGATGTGGAAGCCATCAAGAAAAATCTCAAGAGCCTGGTAGAGGAAAATACAGCTCTTCGTTTGGAAAATAGTAAGTTGCGAGAACGCTTGGGTGAGGTGGAAGCAGATGCTCCTGTCAAGGCCAAGCATGTTCGTGAAAGTGTCCGTCGAATTTATAAAGATGGTTTTCACGTATGTAATGATTTTTATGGACAACGTCGAGAGCAGGATGAGGAATGTATGTTCTGTGACGAGTTGTTATACAGGGAGTAGGCATGCAGATTCAAAAAAGTTTTAAGGGGCAGTCTCCCTACGGTAAGCTGTACTTAGTGGCAACGCCGATTGGCAATTTAGATGATATGACCTTTCGAGCTATTCAGACCTTGAAAGAAGTGGACTGTATTGCTGCTGAGGACACGCGCAATACAGGGCTTCTGCTCAAGCATTTTGACATTTCTACTAAGCAGATTAGTTTTCATGAGCACAATGCCAAGGAAAAAATTCCTGATTTGATTGGTTTCCTGAAAGCAGGACAAAGCATTGCTCAGGTATCCGACGCGGGCCTGCCTAGCATCTCAGACCCTGGTCATGATTTGGTTAAGGTAGCGATTGAGGAAGAAATTGCGGTTGTGACTGTTCCAGGTGCCTCTGCAGGAATTTCTGCCTTGATTGCCAGTGGTTTAGCACCACAGCCACATATCTTTTACGGCTTTTTACCGAGAAAATCAGGCCAGCAAAAGCAATTTTTCGACTCGAAAAAAGACTATCCTGAAACACAGATTTTCTATGAATCGCCTCATCGTGTGGCAGATACGTTAGAAAATATGCTAGAAGTCTATGGTGACCGCTCGGTAGTCTTGGTCAGAGAATTGACTAAAATCTATGAAGAATACCAAAGAGGTACCATTTCTGAGTTATTGGAAAGCATAGCTGAAACGCCACTCAAGGGCGAATGCCTTCTCATCGTTGAAGGTGCCAGTCAGGATGTGGAGGAAAAAGACGAGGAAGACTTATTCTTAGAAATTCAAGCCCGTATCCATCAAGGCATGAAGAAAAATCAAGCTATCAAGGAAGTCGCTAAGATTTACCAGTGGAATAAAAGCCAGCTTTACGCTGCCTACCACTACTGGGAAGAAAATCAAGAAAATGACTAAACAGGGAAGTTTGCCTTCTTCCCTTTTTTTGTTATACTAGTAGAAGAAAAAATTAGAAAGATTTGTGGGAGTGAAAAAGTCCGGGGGACTTTTTCAGCCTGAGCCAAGAAACTCGAGAGTGAAGTGAGTTCGGTTGGCTTTTTCAATGTGAATTTTGCCTTCACACTCCCAAAGAGGTATTAGTGTCGTGTCTCAATCTTATATCAATGTTATCGGTGCAGGTTTGGCAGGTTCTGAAGCAGCCTACCAAATTGCAGAACGTGGTATTCCAGTTAAACTTTATGAAATGCGTGGTGTCAAGTCAACACCCCAGCACAAAACAGACAATTTTGCTGAGTTGGTTTGTTCCAATTCTCTTCGTGGGGATGCTTTGACAAATGCAGTTGGTCTTCTCAAGGAAGAAATGCGTCGCTTGGGTTCTGTTATTTTGGAATCTGCTGAGGCTACACGTGTTCCTGCAGGCGGTGCCCTTGCGGTGGATCGTGATGGTTTCTCACGGATGGTGACTGAAAAAGTGGCCCACCACCCCTTGATTGAAGTGGTACGTGATGAAATTACAGAATTACCGACAGATGTTATTACGGTTGTCGCTACTGGTCCTTTGACCAGCGATGCCTTGGCTGAAAAGATTCATGCCCTTAATGACGGCGATGGCTTCTATTTCTACGATGCAGCAGCGCCTATTATCGATGTCAACACTATCGATATGAGCAAGGTCTATCTCAAGTCTCGTTATGATAAGGGAGAAGCAGCCTACCTCAATGCGCCCATGACCAAGCAAGAGTTTATGGATTTCCATGAAGCCTTGGTTACTGCGGAAGAAGCACCGCTCAATTCTTTTGAAAAAGAAAAGTACTTTGAAGGTTGTATGCCAATTGAAGTCATGGCCAAACGAGGTATTAAAACCATGCTTTATGGCCCTATGAAACCAGTGGGGCTTGAGTATCCGGACGACTACACAGGACCTCGTGATGGAGAATTCAAAACTCCTTATGCGGTTGTGCAACTTCGTCAGGATAATGCAGCAGGTAGCCTATACAATATTGTTGGTTTCCAGACCCACCTCAAATGGGGAGAACAAAAGCGTGTTTTCCAAATGATTCCAGGTCTTGAAAATGCCGAGTTTGTCCGTTATGGTGTTATGCATCGCAATTCTTACATGGATTCACCAAATCTTCTGGAGCAGACCTATCGTTCCAAGAAACAACCAAATCTCTTCTTTGCTGGTCAGATGACGGGTGTGGAAGGCTATGTTGAATCCGCAGCGTCAGGATTAGTTGCGGGAATTAACGCAGCTCGTCTTTTCAAGGGAGAAAGCGAGGCTATTTTCCCAGAGACAACAGCGATTGGAAGCTTAGCTCATTACATCACCCATGCAGACAGCAAACATTTCCAACCAATGAATGTCAACTTTGGGATTATCAAGGAGTTGGAAGGTGAACGTATCCGTGATAAGAAGGCTCGTTATGAAAAAATTGCAGAGCGTGCTCTTTCTGACTTAGAGGAATTTTTAACAGTCTAATTTTTTTGAAAGAATTGCTCATGATACTATAAAAATCTTAGAAATTGTGATAAAATAGATAGGATAAAAAAAGGAGAGTGAAAATGGCGAATCCCAAGTATAAACGTATTTTAATCAAGTTATCAGGTGAAGCCCTTGCCGGTGAACGTGGCGTAGGGATTGATATCCAAACAGTTCAAACAATCGCAAAAGAGATTCAAGAAGTTCATAGCTTAGGTATCGAAATTGCCCTTGTTATTGGTGGAGGAAATCTTTGGCGTGGAGAACCTGCAGCAGAAGCAGGTATGGACCGCGTTCAGGCAGATTACACAGGAATGCTTGGGACTGTTATGAATGCTCTTGTGATGGCAGATTCATTGCAACAAGTTGGTGTCGATACTCGTGTACAAACAGCTATTGCAATGCAACAAGTGGCAGAGCCTTACGTACGTGGACGTGCCCTTCGTCACCTTGAAAAAGGCCGTATCGTTATCTTTGGTGCTGGAATTGGTTCACCATACTTCTCAACAGATACAACAGCGGCTCTTCGTGCAGCTGAAATCGAAGCAGATGCCATCCTTATGGCTAAAAATGGTGTCGACGGTGTTTACAATGCCGATCCTAAGAAAGACAAGACAGCCGTTAAGTTTGAAGAATTGACCCACCGTGACGTTATCAATAAAGGTCTTCGTATTATGGACTCAACAGCTTCAACCCTCTCAATGGACAACGACATTGACTTGGTTGTCTTTAACATGAACCAACCAGGCAACATCAAACGTGTCGTATTTGGTGAAAATATCGGAACAACAGTTTCAAATAATATCTAAGAAAAGGAATAAGAAAGATTATGGCTAACGCAATTGTAGAAAAAGCTAAAGAGAGAATGACCCAGTCTCACCAATCACTTGCTCGTGAATTTGGTGGTATCCGTGCTGGCCGTGCCAATGCAAGCTTGCTTGACCGTGTACATGTAGAATACTATGGAGTAGAGACTCCTCTTAACCAAATCGCTTCAATTACGATTCCAGAAGCGCGTGTTTTGTTGGTGACACCATTTGATAAGTCTTCATTGAAAGACATCGAACGTGCTTTGAACGCTTCTGATCTTGGTATCACACCAGCTAACGATGGTTCTGTGATTCGCTTGGTTATCCCAGCTCTAACAGAAGAAACTCGTCGTGATCTTGCTAAAGAAGTGAAGAAGGTCGGTGAGAGTGCTAAAGTGGCTGTCCGCAATATCCGTCGCGATGCTATGGATGAAGCTAAGAAACAAGAGAAAGCAAAAGAAATCACTGAAGACGAATTGAAGACTCTTGAAAAAGACATTCAAAAAGTAACAGACGATGCTGTTAAACACATCGACGACATGACTGCCAACAAAGAGAAAGAACTTTTGGAAGTCTAAGAAATAAACAGAAAAACTCAGTTGGCATTGCTGGCTGAGTTTTATTCGAAAGAAGGAAATATGAATACAAATCTTGCAAGTTTTATCGTTGGACTGATCATCGATGAAAATGACCGTTTTTACTTTGTGCAAAAGGATGGTCAAACCTATGCTCTTGCTAAGGAAGAAGGTCAACATACAGTAGGGGATACGGTTAAAGGTTTTGCCTACACGGATATGAAGCAAAAACTCCGCTTGACCACTCTAGAAGTGACTGCAACTCAGGACCAATTTGGTTGGGGCCGTGTTACAGAGGTTCGTAAGGACTTGGGTGTCTTTGTGGATACAGGCCTTCCTGACAAGGAAATCGTTGTGTCGCTCGATATTCTCCCTGAGCTCAAGGAACTCTGGCCTAAGAAGGGCGACCAACTCTACATCTGTCTTGAAGTGGACAAGAAAGACCGTATCTGGGGACTCTTGGCCTATCAAGAAGACTTTCAACGTCTGGCTCGTCCTGCCTACAACAACATGCAGAACCAAAACTGGCCAGCCATTGTTTACCGTCTCAAGCTGTCAGGAACTTTTGTTTACCTGCCAGAAAATAACATGCTTGGTTTTATCCATCCTAGCGAACGCTACGCAGAGCCACGTTTGGGGCAAGTGTTGGATGCGCGTGTCATTGGTTTTCGTGAAGTGGACCGCACTCTGAACCTCTCCCTCAAACCTCGTTCTTTTGAGATGTTGGAAAATGATGCTCAGATGATTTTGACTTACTTGGAAAGCAATGGCGGTTTCATGACCTTAAATGATAAGTCATCTCCAGACGACATCAAGGCAACCTTTGGCATTTCTAAAGGTCAGTTCAAGAAAGCACTCGGTGGTTTGATGAAGGCTGGTAAAATCAAGCAAGACCAGTTTGGGACAGAGTTGATTTAGGGTGGCTTATGAGAAAATCATTTTACATTTGGCTCATGACCGAGCGAAATCCTAAAAGTAACAGTCCCAAAGCTATCTTGGCAGACCTAGCTTTTGAGGAGTCAGCCTTCCCAAAACACACAGATGATTTTGATGAGGTCAGTCGATTTTTGGAGGAACATGCCAGTTTCTCTTTTAACCTAGGAGACTTTGACAGCATTTGGCAAGAATATTTAGAACACTAGACTTTATTCATTAGGTTTGGGCTAGTAATTTATCCATCCCTTTGCTATAATAAAAAGAAATAAAAGGATTAGAGAGGTTCTTTATTTGAAGGAACATTCAATTGACATTCAACTGAGTCATCCAGATGACCTGTTTCATCTTTTTGGTTCCAATGAACGCCATCTTCGTTTGATGGAAGAAGAGCTTGATGTGGTGATTCATGCTCGTACGGAGATTGTGCAGGTTTTGGGAGAAGAGACTGCCTGTGAGGAAACCCGTCAGGTTATTCAGGCTTTGATGGTCTTGGTCAATCGTGGGATGACGGTTGGGACGCCAGATGTGGTGACTGCGATTAGCATGGTCAAAAACGATGAAATCGACAAGTTTGTCGCCCTTTATGAAGAAGAAATCATCAAGGACAATACAGGGAAGCCTATCCGTGTCAAAACACTGGGTCAAAAACTTTATGTGGACAGTGTCAAACAGCATGATGTAACCTTTGGAATTGGGCCCGCAGGGACAGGGAAGACCTTTCTTGCAGTTACTTTGGCCGTGACTGCCCTTAAACGTGGTCAGGTCAAGCGGATTATCCTAACTCGTCCAGCGGTGGAAGCAGGAGAGAGTCTAGGCTTTCTTCCGGGTGATCTCAAGGAGAAGGTAGATCCTTACCTTCGACCTGTTTATGATGCCTTGTATCAGATTCTGGGAAAAGACCAAACGACTCGTCTCATGGAGCGTGAAATCATTGAGATTGCACCTCTTGCCTACATGCGTGGACGAACCTTGGATGATGCTTTTGTCATTCTCGATGAGGCGCAAAATACGACCATCATGCAGATGAAGATGTTTTTGACTCGTTTAGGCTTTAATTCTAAGATGATTGTCAATGGAGATATCAGCCAGATTGACCTGCCACGTAATGTCAAGTCCGGTTTGATTGATGCCCAAGAAAAGCTCAAGAACATTCACCAGATTGACTTTGTTCATTTTTCAGCTAAGGATGTGGTTCGCCATCCAGTCGTCGCTCAGATTATCCGAGCCTATGAACCAGCACCGATTAAAAATGAAGAGCGTGAAGAATTAGATCCTCAACCTCTATCTGAAGGATAGTTATTTTGTACTTAAAGTTATCTCAATACTAAGTATAAATTTGCTTTTTAAATGTTTCATTCAATATCCCTATATTAGTTAGAAACTTTTCAAGTAGAAGAAACGTATGGAATCAATCTTTTTAAAACTAGCTCAGTATCCAATAGTGGAGACTGAGCGTTTATTGCTTAGACCTGTAACCTTGGATGATGCAGAAGCAATGTTTGACTATGCCTCGGACAAGGATAATACACGTTACACTTTTCTAACCAATCAAAGTTTGGAAGAAACCAAGAATAATATTGCTCAGTTCTACTTGGCTAATCCCTTGGGACGTTGGGGGATTGAATTAAAAGATAACGGCAAATTTATCGGAACCATTGATTTGCATAAGATTGATCCTGCTCTTAAGAAGGCGGCTATTGGCTACATTATCAATAAAAAGTATTGGAATCAAGGATTGACGACAGAAGCCAATCGTGCTGTGATTGAGCTAGCTTTTGAGAAGATAGGAATGAATAAGTTGACTGCCCTTCACGATAAGGCTAATCCCGCATCAGGAAAGGTCATGAAGAAATCAGGCATGCGTTTTTCACATGCAGAACCATATGCTTGTATGGACCAGCATGACGAAGGCAGAATCGTGACAAGAGTTCATTATGTCTTGACTAAGGAAGACTATTTTGCAAATAAATAAGCAGTTGAGAAGAAATTTTCAACTGTTTTTTCTTCCTCTTACGAATAATCTAAGAGAGGAGAAAATATGGAAGCAATTATCGAGAAAATCAAAGAGTATAAAATCATTGTCATCTGTACTGCTCTGGGCTTGCTTGTAGGAGGATTTTTCCTGCTAAAGCCAGATTCACAAACACCTATCAAGGAAAGGAATTTGCAGGCAGAAGTTGCAGCTGTTTCCAAGGATTCATCGACCGAAAAGGAAGAGAAGGAAGAACCGGTTGAACAAGATCTAATCACAGTAGATGTGAAAGGTGCTGTTAAATCGCCAGGAATTTATGATTTGCCGGTAGGTAGTCGAGTCAATGATGCCGTTCAGAAGGCTGGCGGTTTGACAGAGCAAGCAGACAGCAAGTCGCTCAATCTAGCTCAGAAAGTTAGTGATGAGGCTCTGGTTTACGTCCCAGCTAAGGGAGAAGAAGTAGCTAGTGAAAAGACTGGTTCTGGGACAGCTTCTTCGACTAGCAAGGAAAAGAAGGTCAATATTAACAAAGCCAGTCTGGAAGAACTCAAGCAGGTCAAGGGATTGGGTGGCAAACGAGCTCAGGATATTATCGACCATCGTGAGGCAAATGGGAAATTTAAGTCGGTTGATGAACTCAAGAAAGTCTCTGGCATTGGTGCTAAAACGATAGAAAAGCTAAAAGACTATGTTACAGTGGATTAAAAACATCCCTATTCCCCTAATTTACCTGAGTTTTCTGTTACTTTGGCTTTATTACGCTATTTTCTCAGCGTTCTATCTAGCGCTGTTGGGTTTCGTTTTTCTGCTAGTCTGTCTCTTTATCCAATTTCCTTGGAAATCAGCAGGCAAAGTTCTAGTGATTTGTGGAATCTTTTGCTTCTGGTTTTTGTTTCAAAATTGGCAACAGAGTCAAGCTAGTCAAAACCTAGCGGATTCTGTTGAAAGGGTACGGGTTTTGCCCGACACTATTAAGGTCAATGGTGACAGTCTATCCTTTCGTGGCAAGTCCGATGGACGCATTTTTCAAGTCTATTATAAACTCCAGTCCGAGGAGGAGAAAGAAGCCTTTCAAGCCTTAACAGACCTTCATGAGATAGAACTTGAAGGAAAACTTTCTGAGCCAGAAGGGCAGAGAAATTTTGGTGGCTTTGACTACCAAGCCTATCTGAAGACTCAGGGAATTTACCAGACTCTCAATATTAAAAGAATAAAGTCACTTCAAAAGGTTGGTAGTTGGGATATAGGAGAAAATCTGTCGAGTTTACGCCGTAAGGCTGTAGTTTGGATTAAGACGCACTTTCCAGACCCTATGCGCAATTACATGACAGGACTCTTGCTAGGACATCTGGATACAGACTTTGAGGAGATGAATGAGCTTTATTCTAGTTTAGGAATTATCCACCTTTTTGCTTTGTCTGGTATGCAGGTAGGATTTTTCATGGATGGCTTTAAGAAACTTCTCTTGCGATTGGGCTTGACCCAAGAAAGGTTGAAATGGCTGACTTATCCCTTTTCCCTTATCTATGCAGGGCTGACAGGATTTTCAGCATCAGTCATTCGCAGTCTCTTGCAAAAGTTACTGGCTCAACATGGGGTTAAGGGCTTGGATAATTTTGCCTTGACCGTGCTTGTCCTCTTTATCGTCATGCCCAACTTTTTCCTGACTGCAGGAGGAGTTTTGTCCTGCGCTTATGCTTTTATCTTGAGCATGACCAGCAAAGAAGGAGAGGGCCTCAAGGCTGTGACCAGAGAAAGTCTAGTCATTTCCTTGGGAATATTGCCCATTCTGTCCTTCTATTTTGCGGAATTTCAACCTTGGTCCATCCTTTTGACCTTCGTCTTTTCCTTTCTATTTGACTTGGTCTTCTTACCGCTCTTGTCTATCTTATTTGCCCTTTCCTTTCTCTATCCAATCATTCAGCTGAATTTTATTTTTGAATGGTTGGAGGACATTATTCGCTTGGTATCACAGGTGGCAAGTAGACCTCTGGTCTTTGGACAACCCAATGCATGGATTTTAATCTTATTGTTAATTTCCTTGGCTTTAGTTTATGATTTGAGGAAAAACATTAAAAGGCTAGTAGTGTTGAGCTTATTGATTACAGGTTTCTTTTTCTTGACCAAGCATCCACCGGAAAATGAAATTACCATACTGGATGTGGGGCAAGGCGAAAGTATTTTCCTAAGGGATGTAACTGGTAAGACCATTCTTATAGATGTAGGTGGCAAGGCAGAATCTGATAAGAAAATCGAAAAATGGCAAGAAAAGACGACGACCAGCAATGCCCAGCGAACCTTGATACCCTATCTTAAAAGTCGAGGAGTGACCAAGATTGACCAGCTGATTTTGACAAATACGGACAAGGAGCATGTTGGAGATTTGTTGGAGGTGACCAAGGCATTCCATGTAGGCGAAATTTTAGTGTCAAAAGGCCGTTTGAAACAGAAGGAATTTGTGGCAGAACTACAGGCAACTCAAACCAAGGTGCGCAGTGTAACAGCAGGAGAGAACTTGCCAATTTTTGGAAGTCAGTTAGAAGTTCTATATCCAAGGAAAATTGGAGATGGAAGTCATGAAGATTCCATAGTTCTGTATGGGAAACTCTTGGATAAGTACTTTCTTTTCACAGGAAATTTGGAGGAGAAAGGAGAGAAGGACTTGCTGAAGCACTATCCAGACTTGAAAGTGGATGTTTTGAAAGCTAGCCAACATGGCTCTAAAAAATCATCAAGTCCAGCCTTTCTAGAACAGTTCAAACCTGAGATTACTCTTATCTCAGTTGGAAAGAACAATCGAACGAAACTCCCCCATCAGGAAACCTTGACACGACTGGAAGGTATCAATAGTAAAGTTTACCGAACTGACCAGCAAGGAGCTATAAGCTTTAAAGGGTGGAATAGTTGGAAGATTGAAAGCGTTCGATAGGAGGAAAAAATTAAAAAATGTTAAATATTATTAAAATAAATCCAAAAAACTATTGCATAACAGATAAGAAAATGATATAATTAAAGCGCTTTCGAAAGTAAATATATTAGTGAGGTGAAAACCATGAGAAAATCAGCAAAAGTCGTTTTATTAGCTAGTTTGTTATCTATTGGTCTTTTTCAGTCCAGTGTATCTGCTAAGACCGTTCTTAAAAGTTATCGCTATGACTGGAATACCTACTATAGGTCTAGTATGAATTACCATGCATATAATTATAATGTCATTCCGGAGTGGTCTAATTATCACGGCTATTCTGAGTATAAAGTTGGCGGAGGCTGGAACTACGATCGTTATGAGGTAGTAAATCGTTACAGCGGAGGCTATTAATCCTTAAAGAGTGAGAAAAAGGAGGACTAGCTATGTTGCAGCTTACTCATGTGACCTTAAAAACGCGACAAGTCATTTTACAAGATGCGGATTTTACCTTTAATAAAGGCAGGGTTTATGGTGTTCTCGCTATCAATGGCTCTGGAAAGACGACACTGTTCCGCGCCATTAGCAACTTAATTCCCATAAGTAGTGGAAATATCGCAGCTCCTCCTTCTTTATTTTATTATGAGAGCGTTGAATGGCTGGATGGAAACTTAAGTGGGATGGACTATCTTCGCCTTATAAAAAACATCTGGAAGTCAGGGCTGAACTTGGGGGATGAAATTGATTACTGGGAAATGTCTGATTATATCAGCCTTCCCATTCGCAAGTATTCCTTAGGCATGAAGCAACGCTTGGTGATTGCCATGTATTTCCTCAGTCAGGCCAAATGCTGGCTCATGGATGAGATTACAAATGGCTTAGACGAGTATTATCGGCAGAAATTTTTTAATAGGCTGGCACAAATCAATAGGCAAGAGCAGCTGGTTCTTTTAAGTTCCCACTATAAGGAAGAGTTGGTGGAGATTTGCGATAGCATGGTAACCATTCGTCAGGGGCAGATAGAAGAGGCTTAGTTTATGAAAGATGTTAGTCAATTTTTATTAAAAAAAGTTTTCAAAAGTCGCTTAAATTGGATTATCTTAGCTTTATTTGCATCTGTACTCGGTGTTACCTTTTATTTCAATAGCCAGACTGCAAACTCAGTCAGCTTGGAGACTAGGTTGGAAACTCATCTTGCAGCCAACGAGAGAGCTATCAATGAAAATGAAGCGAAACTTTCCCAAATGTCTGATACCAGCTCGGAGGAATACCAAATTGCTAAAAGTAATTTAGACTCGCAAAAAAATCTTTTGACGCAAAAGAAAGAAATTCTAACTTTACTAAAAGAAGGGCGCTGGAAAGAAGCCTACTATTTGCAGTGGCAAGATGAAGAGAAGAATTATGAATTTGTATCAAATAACCCGACTTCTAGCTCTGACTTAAAAATGGCGGTTGACCGCGAACGGAAGATTTACCAAGTCCTATATCTCTTAAACATAAAAGCCCACAATTTAGATTATCCGACCCACGGGATTGATCAGATTGTCTGGATTTTAGAGGCTATCATCCCAACCTTGTTTGTGGTTGCTATTATTTTCATGCTAACGCAACTATTTGCAGAAAGATATCAAAATCATCTGGATACAGCTCAGTTATATCCTTTTTCAAAAGTGACATTTGCTTTATCCTCTCTTGGAGTTGGAGTGGGCTATGTAACTGTGCTGTTTATCGGAATCAGCGGATTTTCTTTTCTAGCGGGAAGTCTGATAAGTGGTTTTGGACAGTTAGATTATCCCTACCCGATTTATAGCTTAGTGAATCAAGAGGTAACTATTGGAAAGATACAAGATGTGTTATTTCCTAGCTTGTTCTTAGCTTTCTTAGCCTTTATCGTCATTGTGGAAGTAGTGTACTTGATTGCTTACTTTTTCAAGCAAAAAATGCCTGTCCTCTTTCTTTCACTCATTGGGATTGTTGGCTTATTGTTTGGCATCCAAACAATTCAGCCTCTTCAAAGGATTGCACATCTGATTCCCTTTACTTACTTGCGTTCAGTGGAGATTTTATCTGGAAGATTACCTAAGCTGATTGATAATGTCAATCTAAATTGGGACATGGGGCTAGTCTTACTTCCTTGCCTGATTATCCTTTTGTTAGTGGGGATTCTATTTATCGAAAGATGGGGAAGTTCACAGAAAAAAGAATTTTTTAATAGATTCTAGCTTTCCTATACGGAAAATAAGTAAAAACTAACATAGAGAGGGAATCAACTTGGTTCTCTCTTTTTGATGCGTAAACCAAGCCAAAATACAAACAGAAACTTTTCAAAAAAATAACTTTTTATCTTGACAAGGGCTCGAAAACTTGGTATCATATAAAAGTTGAGAAAAGCAGAAGTGAGAGCTTCTCGCCTTGTGACATTAAGTTGCCTGGCCCTACGGATGAAAAGTTTCTAAGAAACGCTATCATAACGTGCGGGCTTGTATATTTACGAGTCCGCTATTGTTTTTCTCTAATAAAACAAAAGAGGTGAAAACCATAGCAAAGCAAGACTTATTCATCAATGATGAGATTCGTGTACGTGAAGTTCGCTTGATTGGTCTTGAAGGAGAACAGCTAGGCATCAAGCCACTCAGTGAAGCGCAAGCTTTGGCTGATAACGCTAATGTTGACCTAGTCTTGATTCAACCCCAAGCCAAACCGCCTGTTGCAAAAATTATGGACTACGGTAAGTTCAAATTTGAGTACCAGAAGAAGCAAAAAGAACAACGTAAAAAACAAAGTGTTGTTACTGTGAAAGAAGTTCGTCTAAGTCCAACTATTGACAAGGGTGACTTTGATACAAAACTTCGCAATGCACGCAAATTCCTTGAAAAAGGAAATAAAGTTAAGGTATCTATTCGCTTTAAGGGTCGTATGATTACCCATAAAGAGATTGGTGCAAAAGTTTTAGCCGAGTTTGCTGAAGCAACTCAAGATATTGCCATCATCGAACAGCGTGCTAAAATGGATGGACGTCAAATGTTCATGCAATTGGCGCCAGCGACTGACAAAAAATAATTGTCAGAAAGTTAAATAAAGGAGAAAAAATCATGCCAAAACAAAAAACACACCGCGCATCAGCTAAACGTTTCAAACGTACAGGTTCTGGTGGACTTAAACGTTTCCGTGCTTACACTTCTCACCGTTTCCACGGAAAAACTAAGAAACAACGTCGTCATCTTCGTAAAGCATCTATGGTGCATTCAGGAGATTACAAACGTATCAAAGCAATGCTTACTCGCTTGAAATAATAGCTTGACTGTAAGTAAACAATTCTAGGAAATATTTGGAGGAAATAAAACATGGCACGTGTTAAAGGTGGCGTTGTATCACGCAAACGTCGTAAACGTATTCTTAAATTAGCAAAAGGTTACTATGGAGCTAAACACATCTTGTTCCGTACTGCAAAAGAACAAGTAATGAACTCTTACTACTATGCATACCGTGACCGTCGTCAGAAAAAACGTGACTTCCGCAAATTGTGGATCACTCGTATCAACGCGGCAGCTCGTATGAACGGACTTTCATACTCACAATTGATGCATGGTTTGAAATTGGCTGAGATCGAAGTTAACCGTAAAATGCTTGCGGACTTGGCTGTTAACGATGCAGCAGCTTTCACAGCTCTTGCAGATGCAGCTAAAGCAAAACTTGGTAAATAATAACAGATAAGACTGGAACAGGATTGTCCCAGTCTTTTTAAAAATAAAGGAGAAAAAAATGGCTTCAAAAATGCTACACACTTGCTTGCGAGTAGAAAATCTTGAAAAATCAATCGCATTTTATCAAGATGCTTTTGGTTTTAAAGAATTGCGTCGCAGAGATTTTCCAGACCATGCCTTCACGATTGTCTATCTAGGACTTGAGGATGACGACTATGAATTGGAGTTGACTTATAACTACGATCACGGTCCTTATGTGGTTGGAGATGGCTTTGCCCATATCGCCCTCAGTACACCTGATCTTGAAGCTCTTCATCAAGAGCACAGTGCCAAAGGCTATGAAGTAACTGAACCAAATGGTCTACCAGGAACTGCACCTAACTATTACTTTGTCAAAGACCCTGATGGATACAAGGTCAAAGTCATTCGTGAAAAATAATCACGTGAAGTCAAGTAGAATGTTCGTTTTCTACTTGACTTTTTTTAGCTGAAAGAGTATACTAATAAAAATTTAACCTTTAAGGGGAGTCCAGAGAGACTCACAAGGTGTCAGATAAAAGAATAGTGCAATTTTCTAGAGGAGACTTTTTGAGTGTGCTCTCTTCTGTTGTACGATTTTAACTGAGGCCTTGCACTAGCAAGGTCTTTTCTTTGTCTGGTCCCCTTAAAATTTAAGGAGGAAAAGTCATGAATCCCACATGTAAGAAACGTTTGGGTGCGATTCGATTGGAAACCATGAAGGTGGTTTCACAGGAGGAAATCGCGCCAAAAATCTTTGAATTAGTCCTAGAAGGGGAAATGGTTGAAGCTATGCGAGCAGGCCAATTTCTTCATCTGCGTGTGCCTGATGACGCCCATCTTTTGCGCCGTCCTATTTCAATTTCGTCTATCGATAAGGTTAAGAAGCAGTGTCATCTCATTTATCGGATTGAGGGAGCTGGGACAGCTATTTTCTCAACCTTAAGTCAGGGGGATACTCTTGACGTGATGGGGCCTCAGGGAAATGGTTTTGACTTGTCTAATCTTGATGAGCAGAGCCAGGTTCTCCTTGTTGGTGGGGGGATTGGTGTTCCGCCCTTGCTTGAGGTGGCCAAGGAATTGCATGAGCGTGGTGTGAAAGTAGTGACAGTCCTAGGATTTGCTAATAAGGCTGCTGTTATTCTTGAAAAGGAATTAGCCCAATATGGGCAGGTCTTTGTAACGACAGATGATGGTTCTTATGGTGTCAAGGGAAATGTTTCCGTTGTTATCAATGATTTAGACAATCAATTTGATGCTGTTTACTCATGTGGGGCTCCAGGAATGATGAAGTATATCAATCAAACCTTTTATGACCACCCAAGAGCCTATCTATCTCTGGAATCTCGTATGGCTTGTGGGATGGGGGCTTGCTATGCCTGCGTCCTAAAAGTGCCAGAAAGCGAGACGGTCAGCCAACGTGTCTGTGAAGATGGCCCTGTTTTCCGCACAGGAACAGTTGTATTATAAGGAGAAAATTATGACTACAAATCGTTTACAAGTTTCTCTACCTGGCTTGGATTTGAAAAATCCGATTATTCCAGCATCAGGCTGTTTTGGCTTTGGTCAAGAGTATGCCAAGTATTATGATTTAGACCTTTTAGGTTCTATTATGATCAAGGCGACAACCCTTGAACCACGTTTTGGGAATCCAACTCCAAGGGTGGCAGAAACACCTGCTGGCATGCTCAATGCAATTGGCTTGCAAAATCCTGGTTTAGAGGTTGTTTTGGCTGAAAAGCTACCGTGGCTGGAAAGAGAATATCCAAATCTTCCTATTATTGCCAATGTAGCTGGTTTTTCAAAACAAGAGTATGCGGCTGTTTCTCATGGTATTTCCAAGGCAGCTAATGTGAAGGCTATTGAGCTCAATATTTCTTGTCCTAACGTAGATCACTGTAATCATGGACTCTTGATTGGTCAAGATCCAGATTTAGCTTATGATGTGGTGAAAGCAGCTGTGGAAGCCTCTGATGTGCCAGTTTATGTCAAATTAACCCCTAGTGTGACAGATATCGTCACCGTCGCAAAAGCTGCAGAAGATGCAGGAGCAAGTGGCTTGACCATGATTAATACTCTGGTTGGTATGCGCTTTGATCTCAAAACCAGAAAACCAATCTTGGCCAATGGAACGGGTGGAATGTCAGGTCCAGCAGTCTTTCCAGTAGCTCTTAAACTCATCCGCCAAGTCGCCCTAACAACAGACCTGCCTATTATTGGAATGGGAGGAATGGATTCGGCAGAAGCTGCACTAGAAATGTATCTGGCTGGAGCATCTGCTATTGGAGTTGGAACAGCTAACTTTACTAATCCATATGCTTGTCCTGATATTATTGAAAATCTGCCAAAAGTCATGGACAAATACGGCATCAGCAGTCTAGAAAATCTACGCAAGGAAGTAAAAGAGTCTCTGAGGTAAACTGCAATCAATCTGTTCTTGATTTTTTATGAGTTTGTAATGTTGATTATAGAGAATTTTGATATAATGAAATGAGTAAGAACAGAGGAAGAAGGTTAATGAAGAAAGTAAGATTTATTTTTTTAGCCCTGCTATTTTTCTTAGCCAGACCAGAGGGTGTAATGGCTAGCGATGGTACTTGGCAAGGAAAACAATACCTGAAAGCAGATGGCAGTCAAGCAGCCAATGAGTGGGTTTTTGATGCTCACTATCAATCTTGGTTTTATATAAAAGCAGATGCCAACTATGCTGAAAATGAATGGCTGAAGCAAGGTGACAACTATTTTTACCTCAAATCTGGTGGCTATATGGCCAAGTCAGAATGGGTAGAAGACAAGGGAGCCTTCTATTATCTTGACCAAAATGGAAAGATGAAAAGAAATGCTTGGGTAGGTACTTCCTATGTCGGTGCATCAGGTGCCAAGGTAATAGAAGACTGGGTCTATGATTCTCAATACGACACTTGGTTTTATATCAAAGCAGATGGACAGCACGCAGAGAAAGAATGGCTCCAAATCAAAGGGAAGGACTATTATTTTAAATCTGGTGGTTATCTACTGACAAGTAAGTGGATTGAGAAGGCTTATGTGAATGCCACTGGTGCCAAAGTACAGCAAGGTTGGCTTTTTGACAAACAATACCAATCTTGGTTTTACATCAAAGCAAATGGAAATCATGCTGATAAAGAATGGATTTTCGAGAATGGTCACTATTATTATCTAAAATCCGGTGGCTATATGGCAGCAAATGAATGGATTTGGGATAAGGAATCTTGGTTTTATCTCAAATCTGATGGGAAAATGACTGAGAAAGAATGGCTATACGATGCTAAAAGTCAAGCTTGGTACTACTTCAAATCTGGTGGCTACATGGCGAAAAATGAGACAGTAGATGGTTATCAGCTTGGAAGCGATGGTAAATGGCTTGGAGAAAAAGCTACAAACGAAAATGCTGCTTATTATCAAGTAGTTCCTGTCACAGCAAATGTTTATAATGCAGATGGTGAAAAGCTTTCCTATATATCGCAAGGTAGTGTCGTCTGGCTAGATAAGGATAGAAAAAGTGATGACAAGCGCTTGGCTATTACTGTTTCTGGTTTGTCAGGATATATGAAAACAGAAGATTTACAAGCACTAGATGCTAGCAAGGATTTTATCCCTTATTATGAGAGTGATGGCCACCGTTTTTATCACTATGTGGCTCAGAATGCTAGTATTCCAGTAGCTTCTCATATTTCTGATATGGAAGTAGGCAAGAAATATTATTCGGCAGATGGGCTGCATTTTGATGGTTTTAAGCTTGAGAATCTCTTCCTTTTCAAAGATTTAACAGAGGCTACAAACTATAGTCCTGAAGACTTGGATAAGGTATTTAGTCTGTTGAATATTGACAATAGTCTCTTGGAAAATAAGGGATCTACCTTTAAGGAAGCTGAAGAACATTACCATATCAATGCCCTCTATCTCCTTGCCCATAGTGCTTTAGAAAGTGATTGGGGACGAAGTAAGATTGCTAAAGATAAGAATAATTTCTTTGGAATTACAGCCTATGATACGACACCTTACCTTTCTGCCAAGACATTTGATGATGTGGATAAGGGAATTTTAGGTGCAACCAAGTGGATTAAGGAAAATTATATCGATAGGGGCAGAACTTTCCTTGGAAATAAGGCGTCTGGTATGAATGTTGAATATGCCTCAGACCCTTATTGGGGCGAAAAAATTGCTAGTGTGATGATGAAAATCAATGAGAAACTAGGTGGTAAAGATTAGTCTTATTATTGGATATGATTTGAGTGAATAGTATGTTAAAAATCCTGATTTCAAGTAAAATCAGGATTTTTTCATGGATGCGATTTTTTCTGGGTCTGGTGTAACACGGAGGGTCTTTTGTCCTGTGTAAGTGACAAAGCCGGGTTTGCCACCAGTTGGTTTGTTAAGTTTCTTGACCTCGATCATATCTACCTGAACCAGATTTGACAGGCGAGCTTGCGAGAAGTAGGCGGCTAGCTCTGCTGCGTCTGTCTTGACTTCATCAGATGGGTCTAGGTTGCCTGAGATGACAACATGGCTTCCAGGAATGTCCTTGGCATGGAACCAAAGTTCCTCCTTGCGGGCCATTTTAAAGGTTAGTTCCTCATTTTGCAGGTTATTGCGGCCAACATAGATGATGGTTTTGCCATCGCTGGCCAGATATTGTTCTGGTTTTTTGCGTTTCTGGATTTTCTCCCGTTGTCTTCTGCGGATAAAACCTGTTTGAATCAATTCTTCACGGATTTCAGCGATTTCTTCTAGTCCTGCTTGGTTGAGGACGGTTTCCACACTTTCCAGATAGAGAATGGTTGCCTTAGTTTCTTCAATCAAATCAGTCAAGTATTTGACAGCTTCTTTGAGTTTCTGGTACCGTTTAAAATAGCGTTGGGCATTCTGGTTGGGAGTCAAGGCTTTATCAAGCGCAATCGTGATAGGTTGGTTGGTGTAGTAGTTGTCCAGGATAACCTGATCTTGGTCGTTAGGCACTTGGTGGAGGAAGGTTGTCAGCAATTCCCCTTTTTGGCGAAATTCTTCAGCATTGTCTGTCGCCAGTAACTCTTTTTCTTGCTTTTGCAGTTTGTGGCGGTTTTTCTGAAGTTCGTTTTCAACACGACGAATGAGTTCACTGGCTTGCTGTTTGACGCGGTCGCGCTCAGCCTTATCCTTATAGTAGGTGTCCAACAAATCAGAAAGACTAGCAAAAGGCTCTCCCACCTGATTTGCAAAAGGAACTGGACTGAAGGATGTCTCTGTCAAGCAGGGTTTGGTTTCTTGATTGAAAAAGTTTCGGAAAGTAGATAGTTTATCACTAATCAGTATCCTTTCCAATTCATTTGCCGTATCGCGTCCCAGACCTTGAAAGAGGCTTTGAAGATTTTTAGCTGTCGTTTCCTGTGTTTGTAGGATTTCAAAGAGCTTTTCATTCTTGATAGTAAAAGGATTGAGAGATTCCGTACTTGGCGGAGCGATGTAGGTAGACCCAGGAAGCAAGGTGCGGTAGCTATTTTGTGAAAAGCCAACGTGTTTAATGACTTCGAGGATTTTATGACTGCTTTTATCGACCAGTAGAATATTACTGTGTTTACCCATAATCTCGATAATCAAGGTAGCCTGGATATGGTCTCCAATCTCGTTTTTATTGGAAACTGTCATTTCCACAATACGGTCATTTTCCACTTGCTCAATAGACTCAATCAGGGCACCCTGCAAATACTTTCTCAAAACCATGATAAAGGTAGAAGGTTGGGCTGGGTTTTCAAAAGTCGTTTGGGTCAGCTGAATGCGTCCAAAAACAGGATGGGCAGAAAGGAGCAGGCGATGACTTTGGCGATTGCTGCGGATTTGCAAGACCAACTCTTGTTCAAAAGGTTGATTGATTTTCTGGATGCGACCATTCACTAACTCTCTTCGCAATTCCTCAACCATGTGGTGTAAAAAAAATCCGTCAAATGACATCGTTCTCTCCTTGTGATTGTATTCCATAGTATTATATCAAAAAGGTAGAATAAAATCATGGAAATGTGGTATAATAAAGCCAAGTAAAGAGAAACGAGAAGCACATGTATATTGAAATGGTAGATGAAACTGGTCAAGTTTCAAAAGAAATGTTGCAACAAACCCAAGAAATTTTGGAATTTGCAGCCCAAAAATTAGGAAAAGAGGACAAGGAGATGGCAGTTACCTTTGTGACCAATGAGCGTAGTCATGAACTCAATCTGGAGTACCGTGACACAGACCGTCCGACAGATGTTATCAGCCTTGAATACAAGCCAGAGTTGGAAATTGCCTTTGCCGAGGAAGATTTGCTTGAAAATCCGGAATTGGCAGAGATGATGTCTGAGTTTGATGCCTATATTGGGGAACTGTTCATCTCTATTGATAAGGCTCATGAGCAGGCCGAGGAATACGGTCACAGCTTTGAGCGTGAGATGGGCTTCTTGGCAGTACACGGCTTTTTACATATCAACGGCTATGATCACTACACTTCGGAAGAAGAAGCGGAGATGTTCGGTTTACAAGAAGAAATTTTGACAGCCTATGGACTCACAAGACAATAAACGAAAATGGAAAAATCGTGACCTGATATCCAGTTTAGAATTTGCCATCACAGGGATTTTTACTGCTAGCAAGGAAGAACGCAATATGCGAAAACATGCCGTGACGGCTCTAGTGGTCATCCTTGCAGGTTTTGTTTTTCAGGTGTCACGAATCGAATGGCTCTTTCTCTTATTGAGCATTTTCTTGGTAGTAGCCTTTGAAATTATCAACTCTGCTATTGAAAATGTGGTGGATTTGGCCAGTCACTATCACTTTTCCATGCTGGCTAAAAATGCCAAGGATATGGCAGCTGGCGCGGTATTAGTGGTCTCTCTTTTCGCAGCCTTAACAGGCGCATTGATTTTTCTCCCACGAATCTGGGATTTATTATTTTAAACAGTAAGAGGAAATTATGACTTTTAAATCAGGCTTTGTAGCCATTTTAGGACGTCCCAATGTTGGGAAGTCAACTTTTTTAAATCATGTCATGGGGCAAAAGATTGCCATCATGAGTGACAAGGCGCAGACAACGCGCAACAAAATCATGGGAATTTACACGACTGATAAGGAACAAATCGTCTTTATCGACACACCAGGGATTCACAAACCTAAAACGGCCCTTGGAGATTTCATGGTCGAATCCGCCTACAGCACCCTTCGTGAAGTGGATACTGTTCTTTTTATGGTGCCTGCGGATGAAGCGCGTGGTAAGGGGGACGATATGATTATCGAGCGTCTTAAGGCTGCCAAGATTCCTGTTATTCTGGTGGTGAATAAAATCGATAAGGTTCACCCAGACCAGCTTTTGTCTCAGATTGATGATTTCCGTAATCAGATGGACTTTAAGGAAATCGTTCCAATCTCAGCCCTTCAGGGGAATAACGTGTCTCGTCTAGTGGATATTTTGAGTGAAAATCTGGATGAAGGATTCCAATATTTCCCAGCTGACCAAATCACAGACCATCCAGAACGCTTCTTAGTATCAGAGATGGTTCGCGAGAAAGTCTTGCACCTAACTCGTGAAGAAATTCCGCATTCTGTTGCAGTAGTAGTGGATTCTATGAAACGAGATGAAGAGACAGACAAGGTTCACATCCGTGCAACCATCATGGTCGAGCGCGATAGTCAGAAAGGGATTATCATCGGTAAAGGTGGCGCTATGCTTAAGAAAATTGGTAGCATGGCCCGTCGTGATATTGAACTCATGCTAGGAGACAAGGTTTTCCTAGAAACCTGGGTCAAGGTCAAGAAAAACTGGCGCGATAAAAAGCTAGATTTGGCTGACTTTGGCTATAATGAAAAAGAATACTAAGTAGAGGTGGGCTCATGCCTGCTTCTTGTTTTTACAGAAGGAGGACGTATGCCTGAATTACCTGAGGTTGAAACCGTTCGTCGTGGTTTAGAAAAATTGATTCTGGGTAAGAAGATTTCGAGTGTAGAAATTCGCTATACCAAGATGATTAAGACAGATTTGGACGAGTTTCAAAAGGAGGTGCCTGGTCAGATTATTGAGTCAATGGAACGTCGGGGCAAATATTTGCTTTTTTACCTGACAGACAAGGTCTTGATTTCCCATTTGCGCATGGAAGGCAAGTATTTTTATTATCCGTATCAGGTTCCCGAACGCAAGCATGCCCATGTTTTCTTTCAGTTTGAGGACGGTGGCACGCTTGTTTATGAGGATGTTCGCAAGTTTGGTACTATGGAACTCTTGGAGCCTGATCTTTTAGACGCCTACTTTATTTCTAAAAAATTAGGGCCTGAACCAACAGACCAGGACTTTGATTTAGAGAATTTTATAGGTGCCCTGAAGAAATCTAAAAAGCCTATCAAATCCCATCTCCTAGACCAGACCTTGGTAGCTGGACTTGGCAATATCTATGTGGATGAGGTTCTCTGGCGAGCTCAGGTTCATCCGGCAAGACCTTCCCAGACTTTGACAGCAGCAGAAACGACAGCCATTCATGACCAAACCATTGCTATTTTGGGCCAGGCCGTTGAAAAAGGTGGTTCGACCATTCGGACCTATACCAATGCCTTTGGGGAAGATGGAACCATGCAGGATTTTCATCAGGTCTATGACAAGGCTGGTCAAGAGTGTTCACGCTGTGGGACAGTGATTGAGAAAATCCAACTAGGCGGACGTGGAACCCACTTTTGTCCTCAGTGCCAAAGGAGGGGCTGATGGGAAAAATCATCGGAATCACTGGGGGAATTGCCTCTGGTAAGTCAACCGTGACAAATTTTCTAAGAAAGCAAGGCTTTCAAGTAGTGGATGCCGACGCAGCCGTCCACCAACTACAGAAACCTGGTGGTCGTCTGTTTGAAGCTCTAGTCCAGCACTTTGGTCAAAAAATTATCTTAGAAAATGGAGAACTCAATCGCCCTCTCCTAGCTAGTCTTATCTTTTCAAATCCTGAGGAACGGGAATGGTCTAGGATAACTCAAGGAGAGATTATCCGTGAGGAACTAGCTACGTTGAGAGATCAGTTTGCTCAGACAGAAGAGATTTTTTTCATGGATATCCCCTTACTTTTTGAGCAGAACTACGTCTCTTGGTTTGATGAGACTTGGTTGGTCTATGTGGACCGAGATGTCCAAGTAGAACGCTTAATGAAAAGGGACCACTTGTCCAAAGATGAAGCTGAGTTTCGTCTGGCAGCCCAGTGGCCTTTAGAGAAAAAGAAAGATTTGGCCAGTTATGTTCTAGATAACAATGGAAATCAGGACCAGCTTCTTACTCAGGTGTTCTCCCTGCTTGAGGGAGGTAAGCAAGATGACAGAGATTAACTGGAAGGATAATCTGCGCATTGCCTGGTTTGGTAATTTTCTGACAGGAGCCAGTATTTCTTTGGTAGTGCCCTTTATGCCCATCTTTGTGGAAAATTTAGGTGTAGGGAGTGATCAAGCTGCTTTTTACGCAGGTTTAGCTATTTCTGTCTCTGCCATTTCTGCAGCACTTTTCTCTCCTATCTGGGGCATCCTTGCTGATAAATACGGTCGAAAACCCATGATGATTCGTGCTGGTCTGGCCATGACTATCACTATGGGAGGCTTGGCCTTTGTGCCAAATATCTATTGGTTAATCTTTCTTCGTTTACTGAATGGTGTATTTGCGGGTTTTGTTCCCAATGCAACGGCCTTGATAGCCAGTCAGGTTCCAAAGGAGAAATCAGGCTCTGCCTTAGGTACTTTGTCTACTGGCGTAGTTGCAGGTACTCTAACTGGTCCCTTTATCGGGGGATTTATCGCAGAATTATTTGGTATTCGTACAGTTTTCTTACTGGTTGGTAGTTTTCTGTTTTTAGCTGCTGTTTTGACTATTTGCTTTATCAAGGAAGATTTTCAACCAGTAGCCAAGGAAAAGGCCATCCCAACAAGGGAATTATTTACATCAGTTAAATATCCCTATCTTTTGGCCAACCTCTTTCTGACCAGTTTTGTCATCCAATTTTCAGCCCAATCAATCGGCCCTATCTTAGCTCTGTATGTACGCGACTTAGGGCAGACAGAGAATCTTCTTTTTGTCTCTGGTTTGATTGTGTCCAGTATGGGCTTTTCCAGTATGATGAGTGCAGGAGTTATGGGAAAGCTAGGTGACAAGGTGGGCAATCATCGTCTCTTGGTTGTCGCCCAGTTTTATTCAATCATCATCTATCTCCTCTGTGCCAATGCCTCTAGCCCGCTTCAACTAGGACTCTATCGATTCCTCTTTGGATTGGGAACCGGAGCCTTGATTCCCGGAGTTAATGCCCTTCTCAGCAAGATGACGCCCAAAGCTGGTATTTCGAGGGTCTTTGCCTTTAATCAGGTATTCTTTTATCTGGGAGGTGTCGTTGGGCCTATGGCAGGTTCAGCAGTAGCAGGTCAATTTGGCTACCATGCAGTCTTTTATGCGACAAGCCTTTGTGTTGCCTTTAGTTGTCTCTTTAACCTGCTTCAATTTCGAACATTATTAAAAGTAAAGGAAATCTAGTGCGAGTAAAAATTAATCTCAAATGCTCCTCTTGTGGCAGTATCAATTACCTAACCAGTAAAAATTCAAAAACCCATCCAGACAAGATCGAGGTTTTAAAGTATTGTCCTAAGGAAAGAAAAGTAACCCTACATCTTGAATCTAAGTAGATTTTATGGTAAAATAATAGGGATTTTAAGGAGTTTGATATGTATAACCTATTATTAACCATTTTATTAGTATTATCTGTTGTGATTGTGATTGCGATTTTCATGCAACCAACCAAAAATCAGTCCAGCAATGTATTTGATGCCAGCTCAGGTGATTTGTTTGAACGCAGTAAAGCACGCGGTTTCGAAGCTGTAATGCAGCGTTTGACAGGGATTTTAGTCTTTTTCTGGCTAGCCATTGCCTTAGCATTGACGGTATTGTCAAGTAGATAAGAAAATAATGGGCAGGACTAGGTCTTTGCCTCTTTTTATTTTTAAAGGATGTTTAAGAAGGTTTTGCAGTAAAAGAAAAGAAAAAATCTAGAAAGAAAATATGAAAGATAGAATAAAAGAATATTTACAAGACAAGGGAAAGGTAACTGTCAATGACTTGGCTCAGGCTTTGGGAAAAGACGGTTCCAAGGATTTTCGTGAGTTGATTAAAACCTTGTCCCTAATGGAAAGAAAGCACCAGATTCGCTTTGAAGAAGATGGAAGTCTGACCTTAGAAGTCAAGAAAAAACATGAGATTACTCTCAAGGGGATTTTTCATGCCCATAAAAATGGCTTTGGCTTTGTTAGTATGGAAGACGAGGAGGACGACCTTTTTGTAGGAAAAAACGATGTCAACTATGCTATTGATGGTGATACCGTTGAGGTCATCATCAAGAAAGTCGCTGACCGCAACAAGGGAACAGCTGCCGAAGCCAAAATTATTGATATCTTAGAACACAGTTTGACAACTGTTGTCGGCCAAATCGTTCTAGATCAGGAAAAGCCTAAGTATGCTGGCTACATCCGTTCGAAAAATCAGAAAATCAGTCAACCGATATATGTTAAGAAACCAGCCCTTAAACTGGAGGGAACAGAAGTTCTCAAGGTCTTTATCGATAAATACCCAAGTAAGAAACATGATTTCTTTGTTGCGAGTGTACTCGATGTGGTTGGGCACTCAACAGATGTCGGAATTGATGTCCTTGAGGTTTTGGAGTCTATGGACATTGTATCAGAGTTTCCAGAAGCTGTTGTCAAGGAAGCAGAAAGTGTGCCTGATGTTCCGTCTCAAAAAGATACGGAAGGTCGTCTGGACTTGAGAGATGAGATTACCTTTACCATTGATGGTGCTGACGCCAAGGACTTGGACGACGCAGTTCACATCAAGCCTATGAAAAATGGCAATCTGGAACTCGGAGTTCACATCGCAGATGTTTCCTACTATGTAACCGAGAGTTCTGCCCTTGACAAGGAAGCCCTTAACCGCGCGACTTCAGTCTATGTAACAGACCGAGTGGTTCCAATGCTTCCAGAACGACTGTCAAATGGCATCTGTTCTCTCAATCCTCAAGTTGACCGCCTGACACAATCTGCCATCATGGAGATTGATAAACATGGTCGTGTGGTTAATTACACTATTACACAAACAGTTATCAAGACAAGCTATCGGATGACATATAGTGATGTCAATGACATCCTAGCTGGAGACAAGGAAAAGAGACAAGAATATCAGAAAATTGTTCCAAGTATCGAACTCATGGCCAAGCTCCATGAAAGGCTAGAAAACATGCGTGTGAAACGTGGAGCCCTCAATTTCGATACCAACGAAGCCAAGATTTTAGTGGATAAACAGGGCAAGCCTGTTGATATCGTTCTTCGTCAGCGTGGTGTTGCTGAGCGCATGATTGAGTCCTTTATGTTGATGGCCAATGAAACAGTTGCCGAGCATTTTAGCAAGCTGGATTTGCCTTTCATCTATCGAATTCACGAGGAGCCTAAGGCTGAAAAGGTTCAAAAGTTTATTGATTATGCTTCGAGTTTTGGCTTGCGCATTTATGGAACTGCCAGTGAGATTAGCCAGGAGGCTCTCCAAGACATCATGCGTGCTGTTGAGGGAGAACCTTATGCAGATGTATTGTCCATGATGCTTCTTCGCTCTATGCAGCAGGCTCGCTATTCTGAGCACAATCACGGCCACTATGGATTAGCGGCTGACTATTACACTCACTTTACTAGTCCGATTCGTCGTTATCCAGACCTTCTTGTTCACCGTATGATTCGGGATTACGACCGTTCTAAGGAAATAGCCGAGCATTTTGAACAAGTAATTCCAGAGATTGCGACCCAGTCTTCCAACCGTGAGCGTCGTGCTATTGAGGCTGAGCGTGAAGTCGAAGCCATGAAAAAGGCTGAGTACATGGAAGAATACGTGGGCGAAGAGTACGATGCGGTTGTGTCTAGCATCGTTAAATTCGGTCTCTTTGTTGAATTGCCAAACACAGTTGAAGGCTTGATTCACATCACTAATCTACCTGAATTTTATCATTTCAATGAGCGGGATTTGACTCTTCGTGGGGAAAAATCGGGGACAACCTTCCGTGTAGGTCAGCAGATTCGCATTCGCGTTGAAAGAGCTGATAAGATGACGGGTGAAATTGACTTCTCTTATATTCCAAGTGAGTTTGATGTGATCGAAAAAGGCTTGAAACAGTCTAGTCGCAATGATAGAGGGCGTGGTTCAAGTCGTCGTTCAGATAAGAAAGAAGACAAGATAAAATCAGGACGCTCAAATGATAAGCGCAAGCATTCACAAAAAGACAAGAAGAAAAAAGGAAAGAACCCTTTTTATAAGGAAGTAGCTAAGAAAGGAGCCAAACATGGCAAAGGGCGAGGGAAAGGTCGTCGCACAAAATAAAAAGGCGCGCCACGACTATACTATCGTAGATACGCTAGAGGCAGGGATGGTCCTGACTGGAACTGAAATCAAGAGTGTGAGAGCAGCTCGAATCAATCTAAAGGATGGCTTTGCCCAAGTAAAAAATGGAGAAGTCTGGTTGAGCAATGTTCATATCGCGCCTTACGAAGAGGGCAATATCTGGAACCAAGAACCAGAACGTCGTCGTAAACTCCTGCTCCATAAAAAGCAAATCCAAAAGTTGGAACAAGAGACCAAAGGGACAGGAATGACGCTGGTTCCTCTTAAAGTCTATATCAAAGATGGTTATGCCAAGCTCCTTTTAGGTTTAGCTAAAGGGAAGCATGACTATGATAAGCGGGAGTCAATCAAACGACGTGAGCAAAACCGCGACATTGCGCGCGTGATGAAAGCTGTTAATCAGCGATAAAAAGAGGAAATGAAGATGGAAAAACTAGTTGCCTATAAACGTATGCCCTTGTGGAATAAAGAAACCATGCCAGAGGCTGTTCAGCAGAAACACAATACCAAGGTTGGGACTTGGGGCAAGATTACTGTTTTAAAAGGAGCTCTCAAGTTTATTGAATTGACAGAGGATGGTGAGGTTCTAGCTGAGCATCTCTTTGAAGCGGGGGCTGACAATCCCATGGCACAACCACAAGCTTGGCACCGAGTGGAGGCTGTAACAGACGATGTGGAATGGTATTTGGAGTTTTATTGTAAACCTGAGGATTATTTTCCTAAGAAATACAATACCAATCCGGTTCATTCAGAGGTCCTAGAGGCTATGCAGACAGTAAAACCAGGGAAAGCCTTGGATTTGGGCTGTGGTCAAGGTCGTAATTCTCTCTTTCTAGCCCAGCAAGGTTTTGATGTGACAGCTGTGGATCAAAATGAACTGGCCCTTGAAATCTTGCAAAGCATTGTGGAGCAAGAAGGCCTGAACATGCCTGTTGGTCTTTACGATATCAATTCAGCCAGCATTGGGCAAGAATATGATTTTATCGTTTCAACAGTTGTTTTGATGTTTTTGCAAGCGGACCGCATTCCTGCAATTATCAAAAATATGCAGGAGCATACCACGGTCGGTGGCTATAATCTTATCGTTTGTGCTATGGATACGGAAGATTACCCTTGCTCTGTGAACTTCCCATTTACCTTTAAAGAAGGGGAATTGGCAGACTATTACAAGGACTGGGAATTGGTTAAGTACAATGAAAATCCTGGTCATTTGCACCGTCGTGACGAAAATGGCAATCGCATTCAACTACGCTTTGCGACCATGCTAGCTAAGAAAATCAAGTAAACATACATGAAGATTAGGAATTTTTCTGATCTTTTTTCTTTTTTACGAATAGATAAGATAGAAGAATTGACAAAAATACGCATTATAAGTATAATTTTAGATAGAAAGGTGACCATAAATGCCAATCACAGGTAATGAAATGGTAAAATTAGCTCTTGCAAATGGATGGATTGAAGTTCGTAAGAGAGGAAGTCATCATCATTTTAAGAAAGAAGGGGTTCCCTATCTTGTCACTATTCCAGTTCACGGTAATGAGGATCTAGGAAAAGGTTTAGAGAGAAAAATATTAAAAGATTTGGGATTATAGTTGATTTGGAAATTGTGGAGGTGTATTATGCTAAAATCTTATCCTGCTATTTTTCATAAAGAAGGTACTGGATACTGGATTGAATTTCCGGAGTTTGGAGGTGGGACAGAGGGAGCAACGATTGAACTTGCAATGAAAAATGCTCGGGAAATGCTTGAGAGTGTTTTAGCTTCTTATATTGATGAAGGACTGGCTCTGCCTACTCCTAGTGACATTGCTGAGTTGAAAGCTCCTGATGGATTTGTGACTTTGATTCAGGTCAATCCCTTGCCTTTCGTAAAGAATAATAAAGCGATTCGAAAAAATGTTACGGTTCCAGAGTGGCTAGTCAGACTTGCAGATCGTGAGAAAGTGAACTATTCTGAAGTTTTGACACAAGCTCTTGAAAGTCGCTTGCAACTCTAAAATTATAGAGTGATGAAGATTAGGAAATTTCCTGATCTTTTTTCTTTTTTTACGAATAATATAGAAAAGGAGGGAAATCATGTTTGTTGCGAGAGATGCTAGGGGAGAATTGGTAAATGTGTTAGAGGATAAGCTTGAGAAGCAGGCATACACCTGCCCAGCTTGTGGAGGTCAGCTCCGTTTGCGTCAAGGACCAAGTGTCCGAACCCATTTTGCCCACAAATCCCTAAAAGACTGTGATTACTCCTTTGAAAATGAAAGCCCAGAACACTTGGAAAATAAGGAAGTCCTCTATCACTGGTTGAAAAAAGAGGCAGAGGTGCAATTAGAATACCCTCTTCCAGAGCTTAAACAGATTGCGGATGTGTTTGTAAATGGCAATCTAGCTTTAGAGGTTCAATGTAGTCCCTTGCCTCAAAAAGTTCTTAAAGAGCGTAGTGAGGGTTATCGTAGTCAGGGTTACCAAGTACTGTGGCTGCTGGGGGAAAAACTTTGGCTCAAGGAGCGTTTGACTCGTCTGCAAGAAGGGTTTCTCTATTTCAGTCAAAACATGGGCTTTTATGTTTGGGAATTAGACAGTGAAAAACAAGTTTTAAGACTCAAATACCTGATTCACCAGGATCTCCGTGGCAAACTCCATTATCAAATCAAGGAATTTCCCTATGGTCAAGCTAGTCTACTGGAGATATTACGTCTTCCCTATAAGAAACAAAAAATATCTAGTTTTAGTGTTTCTCAGGATAAGGACATCTGTCGTTATATCCGGCAACAACTCTATTATCAAAATCCTATTTGGATGAAAGAACAAGCAGAAGCCTATCAAAAGGGGGAAAATCTCCTGACTTATGGGCTAAAAGAATGGTATCCACAAATTCGACTATTAGTAGGTGAGTTTTGCCAAATTGAACAAGATTTGACCAGCTATTATCAGTATTTTCAAACCTATTACCAAAAAAATCCTCAAAATGATTGGCAAAAGCTTTATCCACCAGCCTTTTATCAGCAATATTTCTTAAAAAATATGGTAGAATAGAAAGGATGGAGGAATCTAATGGTATTACAAAGACATGAAATAAATGAAAAAGATACATGGGATCTATCAACGATTTACCCAACTGACCAGGCTTGGGAAGAAGCCTTAAAAGAGTTAACAGAAGAATTGGAGACAGTGGCCCAGTATGAAGGTCATCTCTTGGATAGTGCGGATAGCCTATTCGAAATCACTGAATTTTCTCTTGAAATGGAGCGCCAGATGGAGAAGCTTTACGTTTATGCTCATATGAAAAATGACCAGGATACACGTGAAGCCAAGTATCAAGAGTACTACGCCAAGGCAATGACTCTTTACAGCCAACTAGACCAAGCCTTTTCATTCTATGAACCTGAATTTATGGAGATTAGTGAGAAGCAGTATGCTGACTTTTTAGAGACTCAACCAAAATTGCAGGTTTATCAACACTATTTTGACAAGCTTTTACAAGGCAAGGATCACGTTCTTTCACAACGTGAAGAAGAACTATTGGCTGGAGCTGGAGAAATTTTTGGTTCGGCAAGTGAAACCTTCGCTATCTTGGACAATGCGGATATTGTTTTCCCTTATGTTCTTGACGATGATGGTAAAGAAGTTCAGCTCTCTCATGGGACATATACACGTTTGATGGAGTCTAAAAATCGTGAGGTGCGTCGTGGTGCCTATCAAGCCCTTTATGCGACTTATCAACAATTCCAACACACCTATGCCAAAACCTTGCAAACCAATGTTAAGGTGCAAAATTACCGTGCTAAAGTTCGCAACTACAAGAGTGCTCGTCATGCAGCCCTCGCAGCGAATTTTGTTCCAGAAAGTGTTTATGACAATTTGGTAGCAGCAGTTCGCAAGCATTTGCCCCTCTTGCATCGTTACCTTGAGCTTCGTTCAAAAATCTTGGGAATTTCAGATCTCAAGATGTACGATGTCTACACACCACTTTCATCTGTTGAATATAGTTTTACCTACCAAGAAGCCTTGAAAAAGGCAGAAGATGCCTTGGCAGTCTTGGGTGAGGATTACTTGAGCCGTGTTAAACGTGCCTTCAGCGAGCGTTGGATTGATGTTTACGAAAACCAAGGCAAGCGTTCAGGGGCCTACTCTGGTGGCTCTTACGATACCAATGCCTTCATGCTTCTTAACTGGCAGGACAATCTAGACAATCTCTTTACTCTTGTTCATGAAACAGGTCACAGTATGCATTCAAGCTATACTCGTGAAACGCAACCTTATGTTTACGGAGATTACTCTATCTTCTTGGCTGAGATTGCCTCAACGACCAATGAAAATATTTTGACGGAGAAATTATTGGAAGAAGTGGAAGACGACGCAACACGCTTTGCTATTCTTAATAATTTCTTAGATGGTTTCCGTGGGACAGTTTTCCGCCAAACTCAATTTGCTGAGTTTGAACACGCAATTCACCAAGCGGATCAAAATGGTGAAGTCTTGACAAGCGATTTCCTAAATAAACTTTACGCAGACTTGAATCAAGAGTATTATGGTTTGAGTAAGGAAGACAATCCTGAAATCCAATACGAGTGGGCACGTATTCCACACTTCTACTATAACTACTATGTATACCAATATTCAACAGGCTTTGCAGCAGCCTCAGCCTTGGCTGAAAAGATTGTCCATGGTAGTCAAGAAGATCGTGACCGCTATATCGATTACCTTAAGGCAGGTAAGTCTGACTATCCACTTAATGTCATGAGAAAAGCTGGTGTTGATATGGAGAAGGAAGACTATCTCAACGATGCCTTTGCAGTCTTTGAACGTCGTTTGAATGAGTTTGAAGCCCTTGTTGAAAAATTGGGATTGGCATAAGATGGTTGAATCGTATAGTAAAAATGCTAACCATAACATGCGTCGCCCTGTTGTCAAGGAAGAAATTGTGGACTTGATGCGTCAGCGTCAAAAGCAAGTCACAGGATCTTTGAAAGAATTGGAAGACTTTGCCCGCAAGGAAAATATTCCCATTATTCCCCATGAGACGGTTGCTTATTTCCGTTTTCTCATGGAAATCATGCAACCTAAAAACATTCTGGAAATTGGGACGGCTATCGGTTTTTCAGCCCTTTTGATGGCTGAACATGCGCCAAATGCCAAGATTACAACCATTGACCGCAATCCAGAGATGATTGGTTTTGCCAAGGAAAATTTTGCCCAGTTTGACAGTCGTAAGCAAATCACACTCCTAGAAGGAGATGCGGTAGATGTCTTATCTACCTTGACAGAGTCCTATGATTTCGTCTTTATGGACTCTGCCAAATCTAAATACATCGTCTTTCTACCAGAAATCCTCAAACATTTGGAAGTCGGTGGTGTGGTTGTCTTGGATGATATTTTCCAAGGTGGTGATGTTGCTAAGGATATTATGGAAGTCCGTCGTGGTCAGCGAACTATTTACAGAGGACTTCAAAGACTATTTGATGCAACCTTAGACAATCCAGGACTCACCGCAACATTAGTACCTCTGGGAGACGGCATTCTCATGCTTCGTAAAAATGTAGCAGATGTTCAATTGCCTGACAGCGAATGATTTTCAGAAAAATTTAAGAAAATATAGTAAAATAGATAGAGTAACACTTATCTCAAAGGAGTAGACATGAAGAAAAAACTATTGGCAGGTGCCATTACATTATTATCAGTAGCAACTTTAGCAGCTTGTTCGAAAGGGTCAGAAGGAGCAGATCTTATCAGCATGAAAGGGGATGTCATCACAGAACATCAATTTTATGAGCAAGTGAAAAGCAACCCTTCAGCCCAACAAGTCTTGTTAAATATGACCATCCAAAAAGTTTTTGAAAAACAATATGGCTCAGAGCTTGATGATAAAGAGGTTGATGATACTATTGCCGAAGAAGAAAAACAATATGGCGAAAACTACCAACGTGTCTTGTCACAAGCAGGTATGACGATTGAAACACGTAAAGCTCAAATTCGTACAAGTAAATTAGTTGAGTTGGCAGTTAAGAAGGCAGCAGAAGCTGAACTGACAGATGATGCTTACAAGAAGGCCTTTGACGACTATACTCCAGATGTAACGGCTCAAATCATCCGTCTTGATAATGAAGATAAGGCCAAAGAAGTTCTCGAAAAAGCCAAGGCAGAAGGTGCTGACTTTGCCCAATTAGCCAAAGATAACTCAACTGATGAGAAAACTAAAGCGAATGGTGGAGAAATCACCTTTGATTCTGCTTCAACAGAAGTACCGGAACAAGTTAAAAAAGCTGCTTTTGCTTTAGATGTAAACGGCGTTTCTGATGTGATTACAGCAACTGGCACACAAGCCTACAGTAGCCAATATTACATTGTAAAACTCATTAAGAAAACAGAAAAATCATCTAATATCGATGACTACAAAGAAAAATTAAAAACTGTTATCTTGACTCAAAAACAAAATGATTCAACATTTGTTCAAAGCATTATCGGAAAAGAATTACAAGCAGCTAATATCAAGGTTAAGGACCAAGCCTTCCAAAATATCTTTACCCAATATATTGGTGGCGGAGATTCAAGCTCAAGCAGTTCATCAAAAGAATAGTCCAAATCAATGAGTCAGGGAAAAAACTCGACTTCAGGAAAAATGAAGTAAATCTTCCCACAATAAAACGCATAGTACAAGGTTTTCAATACCTGATATTATGCGTTTTTTGATTTTCAAGACTTTTTGACCAGCCTCATTTTTTAACTTGCTACTCAGTGAAAAGCAAAGATTAAACTAGAAAGCTAGCTGTAGGTTTCTCAAAGAACAGCTTTGAGGTTGCAGATAAGTCTTATGAGGTCACCAACATATATAATGTGAAGCTGACGTGGTTTGAATAGATTTTAGAAGAGTATGAGTCTGGAAGTTTTAATGGATAATGCAAGATTCCATAGAATGGGTAAGCTAGAGTTCTTATGTGAAGAGTTTGGGCATAAACTTTTACCTCTTCCTCCCTACTCATCTTATACTCAATGAAAATCAAAGAGCAAACTAGGAAACTAGCCGCAAGTTGCTCAAAGCACTGCTTTGAGGTTGTAGATAGAACTGACGAAGTCAGCTCAAAACACTGTTTTGAGGTTGCAGATAGAACTGACGAAGTCAGTAACATATATACGGCAAGGCGACGTTGACGCGGTTTGAAGAGATTTTCGAAGAGTATTAGTATAGAAAAGTGAATCTGAACTAGTACATCATTGCTTCTAAAAAAATTCTTATAAATTGATTTAAATTCTCAAATCACATTATTCAGTTCTTATTTCATTTTGCTTTACAATCCTGTTGAGAAGACACGTGTTCATATCAAAAAGGTATTGGCAAATTGCAATACCTTTTTACGAGGCTCTTTTGTCTTATTTTTGTTTCAACTGACTATATCTCCTATGGTTCTAGTTCAGAAGGCTAGGCTATAATTATGATTGATAAGAAGTATCATTCCACGTATCGAGAGTGAATGTTTCAAAATCATGGGTTTCTAAAATTGTCAGGCTGGCATTTGCTAGACCACCATCTTTACGAAGAAGAGGTTCTTTATAGCCTAGTAGAGTACGAAGACTGGCAGTAAGATTGGCGCCGTGGCCGACAATTAGAATACGCTCAGCTGGACTATCTTTGAGTGATTTGATAAATTGGATGATCCGTTTTGTTGTGCTATAGAGGGATTCGGCTCCAAACATTTGAGTGTCAAATTTAGCAAGATTCGTACGGAAAGCTTTGATTTGTTGCGGGTAAATAGCTTCCAAGGTTGCAATTTTCAAACCTTCCAACTTCCCAAGTTGCCATTCACGAATATTAGGAACACTTTCTAAAGGACAGGGCGTCTTGAGTTGACTTTGGATAATCTCAGCAGATCTGACCGCTCGAGGTAAATCACTTGAATAAATCTGATCAAAAGGAATTTCCTTGAGATATTGGCCAAGTTTTTTTAGGGTTTCAATGGATTCAGGAAGAAGGGGAGAGTCTCCACTAGCACCTTGAAAACGACCTTCTTGGTTCCAGAGGGTACGGCCGTGGCGGACAAAGTATAGTTTCATTACTTGATGTCCTCCAAAATATCTACAAAGTCTGCCTTTACAAAGCTAGCCAAGTCTTGTGGCGCGACGATAATGCTGTGTCCGACTTCGCCTGCAGAGACAATCATTCGATCCAAACCTAGAGCAATTTTATCGATAAAAATGGGATAATTGTGTTTCTGACGAATTCCGACAGGATTATTGGCTCCATGAATGTAACCAGTTGTTTTTTCTAAGTCCTTTTGTGGAATCATGCTCACTTTTTTATTGCCAGAAATTTTAGCTAGTTTCTTTTCAGCCAAGTGCTGAGTGATAGGGACAATTCCGATAATCGGTCCGGTCTTGTCTCCCAAAAGCGCCAAGGTTTTGAAAATCTGATCTCGTTCATAACCTTGAGGCAGCTCTCCTTCCAGGGCATTGATTTGAATCCCCTGATGTGGGATACCTGCTTTAGACAGAATTTGTTCCACCAATGTTTTTTTGATTTTAACTTTTTTTGCCATTATTTATATTTATCCTCCAATTGACTCATCCAAATACCAAGCCAGATTCCCAGTGCAAAGAAGAAGGCGATGATGACATACCCAACAAGAGAAATACCAGTGTATTGGATACTTTCAGCGTTTCCTGCATTTGGAATCAAGATCAAAAGAGTACTTGATAGGACGATACCGATGATGAAATGATAGACGCGTGAGTGGTAGTTGTTTAGGGCATAATCCATCAATTTTGAAAAAATAATGAGAGTTGCACCTGCCCCGATTCCAATCGGGAAGAAGGTTCCCAAGAGATCAAAGGTTTTAAAACCAGTCAACATAGGAGCATAGAGACCCAAAATCAAAAGTAGATTTGATGGACTAAGTCCAGGAACTAATACGCCAAGAGCCAGCAGTGCACCAGCTAGGACGAAATTAAGAAAGCTGGCACTTAAGGTTCCAACAACAAAATTTAAGGCATAGAGTCCTAATCCAGAAATGATAAAGGTTGTCCAGAACCAAGCTAAATCAATCTTATCTCGGTCAGATTCTCGAGTTGATTCTTTGAGGAGGCTAGGAACAGTACCAATGATGGCACCCGCAAAGCTCCATAAGACAAAGACCTGATAATTTTCAAGCAGGTATTCAATCGGGTAGGAAAATAAGCCGATTCCCAGAAGCATACCGATGGCAACTGGAATAAAGTATAAAACATTTTCTTTAAAGTCTTTAAAAGGATGGGCCAGAAAACTAATCATTCGTTCATAAATTCCTAAGATTGCTGCTAGAACCCCTCCGGAAATTCCCGGTAGGATAAATCCAAGAGCAATTACAATCCCTTTAATAATGCGCGCTAACCATGAGAGCATATATTTCCTCCAACTATTTCTATTTCAAAAAATCCTTACTATATTGTATCACAATCAAACACAAAAAGAAAAAAGCAAATGCTAAACAAATGCTTTTAAGGTTTTAAAAAGAGTTTTCTAAAGGTTTCTTCTTTGTTTTTTAAGGGGGAGATGACGTTGATATCCAAATCGTGGTCAAAGCCAGCAATTTTTCCTTTAGAAGTGTACTGGTGGATGTCGTAATCTAAGTCCGTATTAGGTTTGCTTTCGAAAAATCCAGTATTTGAACCGTATGAAGGAATCCAAACAGAGGTAAACTTGCCTGTATCAATACTGTGTTCTTCCATGAAGTAGACCCCAACGTAGATTCCGATGTTTTTAGCACCTAGTGATGCTAGTTTTGCTCGAAAGGCTTCAACACCCTCGTTCATATTGGACATGGCTTTGTCTTCTACGTCTAGCCAATAGTAACTAGGGCTGTAAGGAGAGGCAGCATTGTAGAAAACTTCAGCGGCTTTTTCCATTTCTTGGACACTTTTTCCAGCTACATAAGCGTAGACCCCAACTGGGACATTCCGTTTTTGAAGTTCAGTGATATGACTCTTATAGGCCTTGTCTATTCCATTGATAAAGGAAGCATCATTTTCTTTTGTTGTTTGAGCACCGCTGTGAACACGAACAATAGCGCCTGAAATATTTTGTGAGAGGGCATCGTAGTTGATTTCCTCAGGACGCTGCCAGCCAGAGAGGTCAATAATCGGTTTGTCTAAGTGTTTCAAAGCCTGTGCTTCAATCTGCGCTATGTTGGATTTTGTTTTAAAGGATTGGTTGTCATTAAGTGGGCGATTGATGATTAAAATGAAAATTATGATCCCAAAAAAACTAAATAAAATAAGTGGATGAATTTGTTTTCTCATATCTCATAATTTTACCCTAAAAATGAAAAAAAATCAAAAAAATGGGTTAAGGAAAGGACTTTGGAGCATTTTTTCATTCAAGGGCGCGGAATGATTTGAAATATGGTATAATAAAAGGGAATTTCTAGAGAAAAGAGAAGATTATGTCAAATTTTGCCATTATTTTAGCAGCGGGTAAAGGGACTCGCATGAAATCTGATTTGCCAAAAGTGTTGCACAAGGTTGCGGGTATTTCTATGCTGGAACATGTTTTCCGTAGTGTGGGAGCTATCCAACCTGAAAAGACAGTAACAGTTGTCGGACATAAGGCGGAATTGGTTGAGCAGGTCTTGGATGGACAGACAGAATTTGTGACTCAATCTGAACAGTTGGGTACTGGTCATGCGGTTATGATGACAGAGCCTATCTTAGAAGGTTTGTCAGGTCACACCTTGGTCATCGCAGGAGATACTCCTTTAATCACTGGTGAAAGCTTGAAAAACTTGATTGATTTCCACATCAATCATAAAAATGTGGCCACTATCTTGACTGCTGAAACAGATAATCCTTTTGGCTATGGACGAATTGTTCGTAATGACAATGCTGAGGTTCTTCGCATTGTTGAGCAGAAGGATGCTACAGATTTTGAAAAGCAAATCAAGGAAATTAACACTGGAACTTACGTTTTTGACAACGAGCGTTTGTTTGAGGCTTTGAAAAATATCAACACCAACAATGCTCAAGGTGAATACTATATTACAGATGTCATTGGCATTTTCCGTGAAGCTGGTGAAAAAGTTGGCGCTTATACTTTGAAAGATTTTGATGAGAGTCTTGGGGTAAACGACCGTGTGGCTCTTGCGACTGCTGAAGCAGTTATGCGTCGTCGCATCAATCATCAGCACATGGTTAATGGCGTTAGCTTTGTTAATCCAGAAGCAACTTATATCGATATTGATGTTGAGATTGCTCCTGAAGTTCAACTCGAAGCCAATGTTACCTTGAAAGGGCAAACGAAAATTGGTTCTGAGACTGTTTTGACAAACGGTACTTATGTAGTGGATAGCACTATCGGAGCAGGAGCTGTCATTACTAACTCTATGATTGAGGAAAGCAGTGTTGCAGACGGAGTGACTGTCGGACCTTACGCCCACATTCGTCCAGGTTCAAGTCTGGGTGCCCAAGTTCATATTGGAAACTTTGTTGAGGTGAAAGGTTCTTCTATCGGTGAGAATACTAAGGCTGGTCATTTGACTTATATCGGAAACTGTGAAGTGGGTAGCCACGTTAATTTTGGTGCAGGAACTATTACAGTCAACTATGATGGCAAAAACAAATACAAGACAGTTATTGGCAACAATGTCTTTGTGGGTTCAAATTCAACCATTATTGCGCCAGTAGAACTTGGTGACAATTCCCTCGTTGGAGCTGGTTCAACTATTACTAAAGACGTGCCAGCGGATGCCATTGCTATTGGTCGCGGTCGTCAGGTCAACAAAGACGAATATGCAACTCGCCTTCCTCATCATCCTAAGAATCAGTAGGAGTCTGTCATGGAATTTGAAGAAAAAACGCTTAGCCGAAAAGAAATCTATCAAGGACCAATATTTAAACTGGTCCAAGATCAGGTTGAATTACCAGAAGGCAAGGGAACTGCCCAACGAGATTTGATTTTCCACAATGGAGCTGTCTGTGTTTTAGCAGTAACGGATGAGCAAAAACTCATCTTGGTCAAGCAGTACCGCAAGGCCATCGAGGCTGTCTCTTACGAAATTCCAGCCGGAAAATTGGAAGTAGGAGAAAATACAGACCCTGTTGCAGCAGCTCTGCGTGAATTAGAGGAAGAAACAGCTTATACAGGAAAATTAGAACTCTTGTACGATTTTTACTCAGCCATTGGCTTTTGTAATGAAAAGTTAAAACTATACCTAGCAAGCGATTTGACAAAAGTGGAAAATCCGCGTCCGCAGGATGAGGATGAAACCTTAGAAGTCCTTGAAGTGAGCTTAGAAGAAGCCAAGGAATTGATCCAATCAGATCATATCTGTGATGCCAAGACAATTATGGCTGTACAGTATTGGGAATTGCACAAAAAATAGAGGAGGTCAGTATGGGTAAACCTTTATTAACGGATGAAATGATTGAAAGAGCTAATAGAGGCGAAAAAATTTCAGGTCCTCCTTTGCTAGATGATAATGAGGAGACTAAGATTTTACCAACCTCTTCTTCCCGTTTTGGTTATGCCAATCCTAAGGATCATGGTTTTAGCCAGGAAACCTTGAAGATTCAGGTCGAACCGTCTATTCATAAAAGCCGTCGCATTGAAAATACCAAGAGAAATGTCTTCAATTCTAAGTTAAATAAGATTTTATTTGCAGTCATCTTTCTCTTGATTTTGCTTGTCTTAGCAATGAAACTGTTGTAATAGAAAAGGAATTGAAATGAAAATAGGAATTATTGCGGCTATGCCAGAAGAACTGGCTTATCTGGTCCAGCATTTAGACAATGCCCAGGAGCAAGTTGTTTTGGGGAATACCTATCATACAGGAACCATTGCCTCGCATGAAGTCGTTCTTGTAGAAAGTGGTATTGGTAAGGTCATGTCTGCTATGAGTGTGGCGGTTTTGGCTGATCATTTCCAAGTGGATGCTCTTATCAATACAGGATCAGCTGGGGCGGTCGCAGAGGGTATCGCTGTTGGGGATGTTGTAATTGCTGACAAGTTAGCCTATCATGACGTGGATGTTACAGCTTTTGGCTATGCTTATGGGCAAATGGCGCAACAACCGCTTTATTTTGAATCAGATAAAACTTTTGTTGCCAAAATCCAAGAGAGTTTATCTCAATTGGATCAAAACTGGCATCTTGGTTTGATTGCTACAGGAGATAGTTTTGTCGCAGGAAATGATAAGATAGAAGCGATTAAGTCTCATTTTCCAGATGTTTTGGCTGTTGAGATGGAGGGGGCAGCTATTGCTCAGGCAGCGCATGCCCTTAATCTTCCAGTTTTAGTCATTCGAGCTATGAGTGACAATGCCAACCATGAAGCAAACATCTCTTTTGATGAGTTTATTATCGAAGCTGGACGTCGCTCTGCCCAAGTCTTATTAGCCTTTTTGAAGGCCTTAAATTAAGCGAAAATTTGACAGTTTTTCTAGCTTATGATAAGATTTAAGTAAAGAAAAGCTAGAAAACGTTTCAGAGGATATTATGAGTATTGAAATGACCGTCAGTGAGATTGCAGAGGTCTTAGGATTATCTCGCCAAGCAATCAATAACCGTGTCAAAGAATTACCAGAAGAAGACACAGATAAAAATGACAAAGGGGTAACAGTCGTTACCAGAAGTGGCTTGATTAAGCTAGAAGAAATCTATAAAAAAACGATTTTTGAAGATGAGCCTGTCAGTGAAGATGTCAAGCAACGTGAACTGATGGAGATTCTGGTTGATGAGAAGAATGCAGAAATTCTTCGTCTCTATGAACAATTAAAAGCCAAGGATCGTCAGTTAGCAGAAAAAGATGAGCAGATGCGCATCAAAGACCGTCAGATTGCTGAGAAAGATAAACAACTGGATCAGCAGCAACAATTGACCCTTCAAGCAATGAAGGATCAAGAAAATCTTAAGCTAGAGCTGGACCAAGCAAAAGAAGAAGTCCAATCAACTAAGAAAGGCTTTTTTGCTCGTTTATTTGGAGGATAATCAAGGAGCTGTTTAGGTTAAGTGCTAACCTGATGGCTTCTTTTATTTCTAAATAGTATAGTTGCTCAAGTAATACTCAATGAAAATCAAAGAGCAAACTAGGAAGCTAGCCGCAGGCTGCTCAAAGCACTGCTTTGAGGTTGTAGATAAGACTGACGAAGTCAGCTCAAAACATGTTTTTGAGGTTGCGGATGAAACTGACGAAGTCAGTAACTATATCTACGGCAAGGCGAAGCTGACGCGGTTTGAAGAGATTTTCGAAGAGTATAAAATAACAGTATAGGAGAGGTAGAAAATGGAACGATTAGAAGATTACATTGCTTTTGACTTAGAATTTAATCAGCACGAAGGACAAACACACTTGATTCAAGTATCGGCAGTGCGTTTTAGAGATGGTCAGGAAATCGATACCCATGATTCCTATGTCCATACCAGTGTTCCCTTAAAAAGTTTTATCAATGGTTTGACAGGGATTACAGCTGAGACCTTAAAAGATGCTCCTCCAGTGGAGGAAGTCATAAAAGATTTCCAAGAGTTTGTGGGTGCTTTACCGATGGTTGGTTACAATGCTGCTAAAAGTGATTTGCCTATTCTAGCAGAGCATGGTTTAGACTACAGCCAGCAGTACAAGGTGGATCTGTATGATGAAGCTTTTGAACGTCGCAGTTCGGATTTACATGGTATTGCCAATCTCAAATTGCAAACTGTTGCCTCGTTTCTTGGATTTCAAGGTCAGTCCCATAATAGCTTGGAGGATGCTCGGATGACGGCGCGTGTGTATGAGTCCTTCCTAGAATCAGATCAAGCTAGAGAATTGTTAGAGACGGAAAGTAGCTTATCAAACAATCCTTTTGGTGGCTTGGATTTGTCTCAATTATTTGACTAGGAGTGCCTATGAAACCTGAAAAACCTAAAAAATTGGGTTTTAAACAGATTTACCTCAATCTTGATAAAATCCTCTTTCTCTTTTTCTTGATTTTTATGATAGTGGAGTATTTGTGGGTCCCATTCAATTCATGGTTAGCTAGCTTCTTATTAGATCAGACAGGTTATCTTTTTATTTCCTATAACAATGTCTTAGCCATCCTCACTCATTCTCCATTGATTAGTCTAGCTTTTTTAGCCTTGATTGTCATTAACCTTCTGGTTGCTTATTTTCAAATAGGACTCCTCTTTATTGGTGCTCGTCATCTTCTCTATCATGAAAAGCGAAGGCTAATTGAGTATATCCGCAAGGTTTTCCATGAAAGTTTTGGATTTATGAAAAAGCTAACTTGCGCCAAAGCCTTGTTTATCTTTTTCTATATAGCTATGCTTTTTCCTTTTATACGGAAAATGCTGAAGATTTATTATCTCAATAAAATCGTCATTCCAGAGTTTATCCAAGATTATTTAGAAGATAAATATTGGATGTGGTGGCTGAGCATCCTACTTCTATCTCTTATTTTTCTCTATATCTCTGTCAGATTGATGTTTGCCCTTCCGAAGATTGTATATGATCAGCTGACTGTTCGAGAAGCAGTGATGTTTAGCTTGGAGAAAACCAAGAAAAGAGTTGCTTTTTATGCTTGGAATTTATTTTATATCTTGCTCAAGGCAAATTTATTATTTTATCTTCCTTTGATTCCTTTGTTATTGGCTCAAACTTTGGTAGATGACATCACTCAGAGAGAGTCTCTGATTCTTGGTATTTTGAATTTTGTCGTGATTAAAAATCTTTATTATATGGCTCTGACTTACTTTTTGGTTAAATTTGTTTCATTTTTGACAGGAAAGGAGCTGGATATGCTTCCTAGGAGAGAAAAAGATCACATCATGCGATGGGGAGTCATGACTTGTGCCAGTCTTTTCTTTGCCCTAGAAGGTTATATTTATCTGGAGGCTCCCATGGTTCATCTACCTCAGCTTATTTCTCACCGAGGGGTTTCCAATGCAAATGGGATTCAAAATACAGTAGAGTCCTTAGAAACTACAGCACAACTCAAACCAGACTTGGTGGAGACGGACGTGCAGGAAACAAAAGATGGGCAGTTTGTCATGATGCATGATGCTAACTTGAAAAATCTAGCAGGTATCAATAAAAGTCCTCAAGACTTAAACTTGGAGGAGCTTAAAGGGATTGATATTTTTGAAAATGGCTACCAGACTAAAATTTCAAGCTTTGAAGATTATCTCAGTCGAGCCAACGAACTTGGTCAAAAATTACTAATTGAAATCAAAACCAGTAAAAAAGATAGTCCAGACATGATGGACCGCTTTTTAGCCCGTTATGCTGCAAAGCTCAAGATTTATGGACATCAAATCCAGTCTTTAGACTACCATGTTGTTGAAAAAGTAAGACAGTATGATGCCGAACTGCCAGTTTATTTCATCATGCCCTACAATTCTGTTTTTCCTAAAACAAAGGCGACAGGATATACCATGGAGTACTCAACCTTGGATGAATATTTTGTAAGCAAACTATGGACAACGGATCAGAAACTTTATGTTTGGACTGTCAATGATTCAGAAGCTATCAACAAATCTCTTCACTTAGGAGTAGATGGAGTGATTACAGATGATTTGGAAAAGGTTCAGTGGGAAATAGAAGTAGCCCAAGAAGATCCAGAATATACGGATTTGCTCTTGAAAAAAGCTCTGGAATTCTTTGAATTTTAGTAATAAAAAAGAGGAACAACTATTCCTTCCATGATAGGTAAGTATTCTTGTGAATGCTTGCTTTTTTGTGGTTGCAATTCGTTTACGAGAATTGTTTGTCTTGTTCTTATTTCAATCGACTTTATGGTGCTTTGAAGTTGGAATGCTACACTATAACTTCTAAAATAGTACTAGAAATTGGAAAGCTTCCTTTATTCTCTATATCCATTAGAAAGAATTGATTAAAAATTAGGAGACTTTTAATTTCTTTTTCGAATAAATAGATAGAAGCATCAAATCTAGTAAACCTAGATTTAAAAATGTGCTATAATGAAAGGAGAAGAAATATGACTGTACGTCATCCGGGCATTAGCCCGACCAACGATTTGGTTGCTAAGAAAATCTTCAGCAATCCAGAAATCACTTGTCAATTTATCCGCGATATGCTGGACTTGCCAGCAAAAAATGTAACTATTTTAGAGGGAAGCAATATTCATGTACTACCTTCTCTGCCTTATTCAGCCCAAGATTTCTATACTAGCATAGATGTCTTGGCGGAGTTGGATAATGGTACGCAAGTAATTATTGAGATTCAAGTTCATCATCAGAATTTTTTCATCAATCGCCTGTGGGCTTATCTGTGCAGTCAGGTTAATCAAAATCTTGAAAAAATTCGCCAACGTGAAGGTGATACCCACCAGAGCTACAAACACATCGCACCTGTTTACGCAATTGCAATTGTAGATAGTAACTACTTCTCAGATGACTTGGCTTTCCACAGTTTCAGTATGCGCGAAGATACGACAGGTGAGGTCTTAACCATCACCAATAATGGACAAGAAAACCATCTGGTTAAGATGGCGTTCTTGGAATTAAAAAAATACAGAGAAACCAGCAAAGACGAGGTTCGTAAACCATGGTTGGAGTTTTTTGGGAACAAACCCTTTACCCAGCAACCCGAGCGAGCCATCAGCCAGGCAGACCAACTGCTGGACTACAAGAGCTGGTCCGAGGAGGACAGGAAAATGTTTAGTCAATTACGTATGCGCGAAGAACAAGCATTGTTGGCGCAGGACTATGCCTTGGAACAAGCGGAGGAAAAGGGCTTAGAACGTGGTCGAGCTGAGGGTCTTGAACGTGGTCGTGCAGAGGGTCGTGAACAAGGACGAGAAGAAGGCATTGAAGAGGGATTAAAAGTAGGTTTAGTAAATCTAGTACGTCAAGGTCTTCTAACACCTGAGGTTGCGAGTGAGCAATTAGGCATGACCGTCGCTGAGTTTGAAGCGTTGTTGGCAAGACATGAGTGAGAAATCTGTAAATGTTATACGATATGAAAACAATTAAAAAGAATAGCTAAATTTCTTGATGGAAAAGAGATTAGCTATCTTTTTTGTTAGGAAAGTTTGAACTTTTAATTTCTTTTCCGAATAAATAGATAGAAGCATCAAATCTAGTAAATTAGATTAAAAAATGTGCTATAATGAAAGGAGAGAAAGAATGATTCTCAGACATCCGGGCATTAGCCCGACCAATGACTTGGTTGCTAAGAAAATCTTTAGCAATCCAGAAATCACTTGTCAATTTATTCGCGATATGCTGGACTTGCCAGCTAAAAATGTAACCATTTTGGAGGGGAGCAATATTCACGTCTTGCCTTCTCTGCCCTACTCGGCCCAGGACTTCTATACAAGTATAGATGTTTTGGCGGAGTTGGACAATGGCACGCAGGTAATTATTGAGATTCAGGTGCATCATCAGAATTTTTTCATCAATCGCCTGTGGGCTTACCTGTGCAGTCAGGTTAATCAAAATCTTGAAAAAATTCGCCAACGTGAAGGTGATACCCACCAGAGCTATAAACACATCGCACCAGTTTATGCTATTGCAATTGTAGATAGCAACTACTTCTCAGATGACTTGGCTTTTCATAGTTTTAGTATGCGCGAGGACATGACAGGTGAGGTTTTAACCATCACCAATAATGGACAGGAACATCATCTAGTCAAGATGGCGTTCTTGGAATTAAGAAAATACAGAGAAACCAGCAAAGACGAGGTTCGCAAGCCGTGGTTGGAGTTTTTTGGGAACAAGCCCTTTACTCAACAACCCGAGCGAGCTATTAGTCAAGCAGACCAACTGCTAGATTACAAGAGCTGGTCCGAGGAGGACAGAAAAATGTTTAGTCAACTACGTATGCGCGAAGAACAAGCCTTGTTAGCGCAGGACTATGCCTTGGAACAAGCAGAGGAAAAAGGTTTAGAGCGTGGTCTTGAACGTGGTCGTGCAGAGGGTCTTGAACAGGGACTGGAGCGTGGGAAAGTCGAAGGAAGTTTGTCCATGCTACTAAATCTAGTCCGTCAAGGTATTCTAACTTCTGAGGTTGCCAGTCAGCAACTGGGCATGACTGTCACTGAGTTTGAGGCATTGTTGTAAGAATAGCAATAATGGTCAAGCACGCCATCTAGCCAAGGTGTGCTTTTTGTACTAAAAGACAGGCAAGCGTTTTTGCTTTAGTTTCTTTATCCTTTATCTCTCCTTTGACTTCTATGGTATTTGCAGGAATTTTGGAGAGACTTTGGGTATGATTTTGCTATCTGCCTTTCTCTTTGCTTCTTTCCTATATTTATCTGGGCTTTTACGAGTCTCGCTATGGCTAATTTTTGTCATGGTTAGTCTACCTCTGCTACTCGACAAAGCTGGGAGAGCCTACATCAAGTGATTTGGGATAGGAGTTATATCAAATAATATCTCAGGATTTCTGATTTTTCGGAGAGCCTGTTTTTTTATTTGCTGAGTCTAGGATAGGTCTTTCTGGCGATAGATAGCAAGACGAACAGCTTCGTTCGAATGTCATATAAATTTAAAATTTCTGAAAATAATGAAAAATATACTAAATTTATAAATAAGAAGCCTCTAAATCCTTTAAAATAAACAACTTGCATATATATATATATATAATTATCGATTTTCTAAAACAAAGTGAGGTTGAGGAAAGGGAACTAAATTGATATAATGAAGTATTAGTAAACAATGGGCTTTTTGTCATTTGTTTAAGATGAAAAAAGGTCATGTTTTCCTGTTTTTATTGCGAGTTGATGCCTGTATGACCATGGCTAGAGGAGCAAAGACAGGGTAGAAAGAAAGGAAAAACTATGAAACAGTTTAAAATGAATGAGCGCCAACGCTTTTCTATACGCAAGTTTTCAATCGGAGCAGCCTCAGTCTTGCTAGGGTCTGTCTTTTTTGTAGCTAATCCAGCGACAGAAGTGCAGGCGGCAGAATCAAGTACAGAAGTGGTCGCTCAGGATAGGGATGTCAAGCCTGACAATTCATCTCCCCTAAGCTCATCAGAGACAAGCAGTCAAAATCCAAGCGTAGGACAAGCAGGAACTGAAGCAGAAACTCAAGGAAGAGAGAAAAAAGACCCAGGAGCTCCATCTAAAGATGGTGAAGCAAAAGCTAAGGTTGAGGAAAGGAGTACTGAAGGCAACTCTAAATTAGAATCAAGTAAAGAGATAGCAGAAAAACAAGATCAACCAAAAACAGATATTGAACTTAGTAGACAACTAAATACTCAGAACTTAGAAACGCTATTAAGTGAAATTGATGCCATAAAAACAGAAAACTACACAGAAGAATCAGTAGCAGCCTTAAAAGCAAAAGCTGAAGAAGCGAGACAAGTCCTTGCAACGGCGCAAAATCAAACAGAAATAGATGTAGCTTTTAGAACATTAGTAAGTTATAAAAATACTGGCTTAAAACGTGTTAAGAAGGATGTAGAACCTAAGGCTCCTAAACTTGATACAACAAACGGTAAAGTAACGGTCGGTCTAAAGGCAGAAAATACAGAACCAAACGGTACCAATATCGCAGGGCATAATCATAGCTTAAATGGAACTACTTTTACAGAAGGTAGTGGGTTTAGAGCGACGCCAGAAGAAACGTCTGGTATAGAGTTTGGGATATCGAATAATAGGACAGACGGAAATTACAGTAGTATTGATAAATATTTTTATGAAATACTTTCGAATCAAGTTAGAACTATAGTTAAATTTGTATCTAAAACTGGAGAGATTAAAGGTGTAACTGTAACAAGCAACACAGGACGCTCAGTCACTGTAGAAAAAATGTCTAACTTTCCAAATAATGCAACGACATATTTTGCGAGGGCAACAACAGATGTTAATGGTAAAAACGATGCTGTTTTAACTTTCACTGTAAAAACTGTAGGAGGAGACAAAACAGTCCAAATTGGTGCTTTTCGTTCTCTTAGTAAGCCAACTATTAAAGTTCCGACAGGTCAAACGGAACCTACTGTAGATGCGTATTTAAAAGGTAAGGATGGTACTAAACCAACAATTGATGTAGAAGTCCCTTCTGTTCCAAGTCTTCCATCATATGCAAAAATGAAAGTATATTTAGTTGCTGATAATGATCGTGATAAAACGGTATATGATGGTGATGAATTTGCAACGAATGGTAATCCAAGACCAACAAGATTGACAGCAAAAGTTGATGTTTCAACAGGAACAGTTGATCCAGTAACGAAGAAAACTACTGTAACTATTAGAGACAGTGATTATATAAAACCTCTTTCAGGAGGAAAACTTCTTGCATTGACAGTTATTGAAATTGACGATAAAACAAATGGAAATCCCGGAATAAGAGCTTCAAGTTATAGTGATGCAGTGACAGTAGCGCCGAAAGTTAATTTGGAGGAATTAAAAACTAATGCGATAGCGGAATTAGCAACAGCTGCAGAAAATGAAATTAACGCTATTAAAGCAGATGCAAGCTTGACATCAACAGAAAAAACAGCAAAAGAAAACGATGTTACATCTAAGAAAACAGCAGGAGAAACAGCGATTAACGGCGCTGATACTGCGGATAAAGTGGCATCTGAAAAAGCCAAAGCTAAAACAGCAATTGAAGGCGTGCACACTCCAGGTAACTTAGCTGACGTTAAGAGAACTGCGATAGCGGAATTAGCAACAGCTGCAGAAAATGAAATTAACGCTATTAAAGCAGATGCAAGCTTGACATCAACAGAAAAAACAGCAAAAGAAAACGATGTTACATCTAAGAAAACAGCAGGAGAAACAGCGATTAACGGCGCTGATACTGCGGATAAAGTGGCATCTGAAAAAGCCAAAGCTAAAACAGCAATTGAAGGCGTGCACACTCCAGGTAACTTAGCTGACGTTAAGAGAACTGCGATAGCGGAATTAGCAACAGCTGCAGAAAATGAAATTAACGCTATTAAAGCAGATGCAAGCTTGACATCAACAGAAAAAACAGCAAAAGAAAACGATGTTACATCTAAGAAAACAGCAGGAGAAACAGCGATTAACGGCGCTGATACTGCGGATAAAGTGGCATCTGAAAAAGCCAAAGCTAAAACAGCAATTGAAGGCGTGCACACTCCAGGTAACTTAGCTGACGTTAAGAGAACTGCGATAGCGGAATTAGCAACAGCTGCAGAAAATGAAATTAACGCTATTAAAGCAGATGCAAGCTTGACATCAACAGAAAAAACAGCAAAAGAAAACGATGTTACATCTAAGAAAACAGCAGGAGAAACAGCGATTAACGGCGCTGATACTGCGGATAAAGTGGCATCTGAAAAAGCCAAAGCTAAAACAGCAATTGAAGGCGTGCACACTCCAGGTAACTTAGCTGACGTTAAGAGAACTGCGATAGCGGAAATCTTAGATCTATTACATCTAAAAACTGCGAATGTAGATTCAAATAACGATTTAACTACAGAAGAAAAAGCGAATATCAAGAATCAGTATAAAAACGTGGCGGATGCTGCTAATAATAGCATAAATAAATCAGAAGCTGCTGATAAGGTACTTGATAATAAAGAACAAGGTATTAACGCGATTAACGCTGTAGCAATTCCAACAGAAACAGAAAAATCAAAAGCGATTAAGGCAATTGATGCTGTTGCATTTGCTAAGAAAACAGAAATTTCGAATCGTTTTGATTTGACAACTGAGGACAAGTCAAGAGCATTGCAACAGGTGGATCAAGAAGCTAAAGATGCTAAGATTGCGGTGGACAAGGGCGTAACAAATAAGGATGTAGAACAGGCAAAAATGGCAGGAATCGATGCTATCAAGAATATCAATCCACAACCATCTCCACGTCCGCTTCCTACGCCTCAACCTTCTACTCCTACTCAGCCAGACCAAGGAGCTACTGAGACTCCAACAGCTCCATCTGAGCCAGCTCCACAACCGTCTCAACCAACTGCTCCGGGTCAACCTGCAAGTCCTGTCCCAGCTCCAAGTTCAGCTCCGACTCAAGCTCCTAGAGTGGCAGCAAGTCCTTCAGCTAGCTCAACGAGCACGCAAGCTCCAGCTCAAGAGCAAGTTGACAAGTCTGAACTTCGTGCCTTGACTCAAGAGTTAGACCAACGCTTGAAAGCTTTGGCAACAGTATCTGATCCGAAAATCGATGCAGCCAAAGCTGTCCTCCTAGATGCTCAAAAAGCTCTGGAAGATAGTGCCTTGACAGAGCAAGGTCTGCGTACTGCAGTAGAGTCTGTGAAGGCTGCCTTGGACTCTCTCAAAGATGTGAAAGCAAATGCTAGCGACAGCAAGTCTGCACAGGACAAGAAAGATGCTAAGCAAGGAACGGAAGATAGTAAGGATTCAGATAAGATGACTGAAACAAACTCAGTTCCAGCAGGAGTGATTGTAGTCAGTCTACTTGCTCTCCTAGGCGTGATTGCCTTCTGGTTGGTTCGTCGTAAGAAAGAGTCAGAAATCCAGCAATTAAGCACGGAATTGACAAAAGTTCTTGGACAGCTAGATGCAGAAAAAGCGGATAAAAAAGTCCTTGCCAAAGCCAAAAAACTTCTCCAAGAAACCCTTGATTTCGTGAAAGAGGAAAATGGCTCAGCAGAGACAGAAGCTAAACTAGTAGAGGAGCTTAAAGCAATCCTTGCCAAACTCAAGTAAAACATGATTTATGAAATGTCAGACCTAAAAGACATTTCCGTTCACAAAAGCAGCGACGAGTAACCCTTGTCGTTGCTTTTTGGCTATTTTGGGGACAAGATCCGCCTTGACTAGCAAAAGAAAAGATTGGTCCAGTAGTGCCGATACGATTTTGCGTAGCAGAAAGCATACAAATTAAATTGAATATAGTAAAATAGGATTAGAAATCTTAAGAAAGTTGGTTCTTTATTGGAAACGCTAGTATTTTCAATCTCTGTTTTTCTAGCAGGTGTTTTGTCCTTCTTTTCTCCCTGTATTTTTCCTCTTCTGCCAGTCTATGCTGGGATTTTATTGGATGATCAGGAAAGCGCAAAAAGCTTTTCTTTATTTGGGAGAAAGGTTCTCTGGTCAGGCTTGATTCGAACACTTTGCTTTATCGCAGGTATTTCACTCATTTTCTTTATTCTAGGCTTTGGTGCTGGTTACTTTGGTCATATTCTCTATGCAAATTGGTTTCGATATGTTATGGGAACAATTATTATCATTTTGGGACTTCACCAGATGGAAATTTTTCATTTTAAGAAATTAGAGGTTCAAAAAAGCTTTACTTTTAAGAAATCAGAAGCCAATCGTTATTGGTCAGCCTTTTTACTCGGTATTACCTTTAGCTTTGGTTGGACGCCTTGTATTGGTCCAGTTTTAAGTTCTGTTTTAGCGCTTGCGGCTTCTGGAGGCAATGGAGCTTGGCAAGGTGCTATCTATACTCTTATTTACACTCTGGGGATGGCTCTTCCTTTCTTGGTCTTGGCTCTAGCTTCAGGTCTAGTCATGCCTTATTTTAGTAAAATCAAACGTCATATGATGCTAATGAAGAAAATTGGTGGTTTCCTCATTATTTTAATGGGAATTTTGTTACTATTAGGACAAGTAAATGTTCTAGCTGGAATTTTTGAATAAAGGAGAAAATGATGAAAAAAGTAATGTTTGCTGGCTTAAGTCTCTTGTCATTAGTTGTATTGATAGCCTGTGGTGAGGAAGAAACTAAAAAAACTCAAGCCCCACAACAGCCAAAACAAGAAACGCCTGTACAGCAAATTGCTGTTGGGAAAGATGCTCCAGACTTCACCTTGCAATCCATGGATGGTAAAGAAGTCAAGTTATCTGATTTTAAGGGTAAAAAGGTTTACTTGAAGTTTTGGGCTTCCTGGTGTGGTCCATGTAAGAAAAGTATGCCTGAGTTGATGGAATTAGCTGCAAAACCAGATCGCGATTTTGAAATTCTTACTGTCATTGCACCAGGAATTCAAGGTGAAAAAACTGTTAATCAATTCCCACAATGGTTCCAAGATCAAGGATATAAAGATATCCCAGTTCTTTATGATACTAAAGCAACAACCTTCCAAGCTTATCAAATTCGAAGCATTCCTACAGAATACCTAATTGATAGTCAAGGGAAGATTGGAAAGATTCAATTTGGTGTTATCAGCAATGCGGATGCAGAAGCAGCATTTAAAGAAATGAACTAGAATCGATAAAAATCTGATTACAAGATGTAGTCAGATTTTTTTTTAGAAAAATATTTTATAAATAGTCACAAATCTCCTATATTTATGGTAAAATAGAATCATCATTTTATTTGGAGAAGAAATATGAATATATTTAGAACAAAGAATGTAAGTTTGGATAAAACGGAGATGCACAGGCATTTGAAGTTATGGGATTTGATTTTGCTGGGTATCGGAGCCATGGTAGGGACAGGCATCTTTACAATTACAGGTACTGCAGCTGCCACACTTGCTGGTCCAGCCCTAGTGATTTCAATCGTCATTTCTGCCTTGTGTGTGGGATTATCAGCCCTCTTTTTTGCAGAATTTGCTTCACGAGTACCTGCTACAGGTGGTGCCTACAGTTATCTCTATGCTATTTTAGGAGAATTCCCAGCCTGGTTGGCTGGTTGGTTAACCATGATGGAGTTCATGACAGCCATATCAGGCGTAGCTTCGGGTTGGGCAGCTTATTTTAAAGGCTTGCTCTCTCAATACGGGATAGCCCTTCCTCAGCCTTTAAATGGTACCTTTAATCCTCAAGCAGGGACATTTGTTGATTTATTGCCTATTCTTGTCTTGGTCTTGGTGACCTCGCTTGTTTTACTCAATGCTAAAGCAGCCTTACGCTTTAATTCTATTCTAGTTATTTTGAAATTCTCGGCTTTAGCTCTCTTTGTTTTAGTAGGAATTTGGCATATCAAACTTGATAATTGGAGTAATTTTGCTCCTTATGGTTTTGGACAAATCTATGGTGCTAGTACTGGTATTATGGCTGGTGCCTCCTTGATGTTCTTCGGTTTTTTGGGATTTGAATCCATCTCTATGGCTGTAGATGAGGTCAAGACTCCTCAAAAAAATATTCCTAGAGGGATTGTCTTATCGCTTTCTATCGTAACCATTCTCTATGCCTTGGTGACGCTTGTTTTGACTGGTGTGGTTCACTATAGTCATTTAAATGTCAATGATGCCGTTGCCTTTGCCCTTCGTAGCGTTGGGATCAGTTGGGCAGCCAACTATGTGTCATTAGTGGCTATCTTGACCTTGATTACAGTTTGTATCTCGATGACCTATGCCCTATCGCGTATGATTTACAGTTTAGCGCGCGATGGCTTAATGCCTGCCGCCTTTAAAGAACTAACGAAGACTAGCAAGGTACCAAAGAATGCTACTATTTTAACAGGTCTAGCTTCAGCAGTAGCAGCAGGAATCTTCCCGCTAGCTAGTATTGCAGCCTTCTTAAACATTTGTACCTTGGCCTACTTAATCATGCTGGCTTACGGCCTGATTCGCTTACGGAAAGAAAAAGGGATGCCAAAAGCTGGGGAATTTAAAACACCCTTGGTACCCCTGTTACCGATTTTATCAATCATCATTTGTTTATCCTTTATGTTACAGTATAATATGGAAACTTGGATTGCTTTCCTAGTTGCCTTGTTAGTAGGAAGTATTATTTACTTCACTTATGGCTATAAGCATTCTACCATAGAAGAATAAAGTAAAAGTCTGTTGAGTTGTTGAAACTCAGCAGATTTTTATATGTGAAAGAAATTTCAAATTTTTTCTAAAAATATCTTGACAGATTAAGTTTTTAGGAGTAGAATGTTTACTAGTTAATTAAACAGTTAAGGAGTTGTTCATGAAGAAACAAAATTTATTTTTAGTCTTGTTAAGTGTCTTTCTTTTATTGCTAGGAGCCTGTAGTCAAAAGGAAAGTCAGACAGGAAAGGGGATGAAAATTGTGACCAGTTTTTATCCTATCTATGCTATGGTTAAGGAAGTATCTGGTGACTTGAATGATGTTCGGATGATTCAGTCAAGTAGTGGGATTCACTCCTTTGAACCTTCGGCAAATGATATCGCAGCCATCTATGATGCAGATGTCTTTGTTTACCATTCACATACGCTCGAATCTTGGGCAGGAAGTTTAGATCCCAATCTAAAAAAATCCAAAGTGAAGGTTTTAGAGGCTTCAGAGGGAATGACTTTAGACCGCGTCCCAGGGCTAGAAGATGTAGAAGCAGGGGATGGAGTTGATGAAAAAACGCTCTATGACCCTCACACTTGGCTAGATCCTGAAAAAGCTGGCGAAGAAGCTCAGATTATCGCTGATAAGCTTTCGGAGGCGGATAGTGAGCATAAAGAAACTTACCAAAAAAATGCGCAAGCCTTTATCAAAAAAGCTCAAGAATTGACTAAGAAATTCCAGCCTAAATTTGAAAAAGCGACTCAGAAAACATTTGTAACACAACATACAGCCTTTTCTTATTTAGCTAAGCGATTTGGACTCAATCAACTTGGTATTGCAGGTATCTCTCCGGAACAAGAACCAAGTCCAAGACAACTAACAGAAATTCAGGAATTTGTTAAAACCTATAAGGTTAAAACGATTTTTACAGAAAGTAACGCTTCTTCAAAAGTAGCTGAAACTCTTGTCAAATCAACAGGTGTAGGTCTTAAAACTCTGAATCCTTTAGAGGCAGACCCACAAAATGACAAGACCTATTTAGAAAATCTTGAAGAAAATATAAGTGTTCTAGCAGAAGAATTAAAGTGAGGAAAAAATGAAAATCAATAAAAAATATCTAGCAGGTTCAGTGGCAGTTCTTGCCCTAAGTGTTTGTTCCTATGAACTTGGTCGTTACCAAGCTGGTCAGGCTAAGAAAGAGTCTAATCGAGTTGCTTATATAGATGGTAATCAGGCTGGTCAAAAGGCAGAGAACTTAACACCAGATGAAGTCAGTAAGAGAGAGGGAATCAATGCTGAACAAATTGTTATCAAGATTACGGATCAAGGTTATGTGACTTCTCATGGAGACCATTATCATTACTATAATGGCAAGGTTCCTTATGATGCCATCATCAGTGAAGAGCTCCTCATGAAAGATTCGAATTATCAGTTGAAGGATTCAGACATTGTCAATGAAATCAAGGGTGGTTATGTCATTAAGGTAAACGGTAAATACTATGTTTACCTTAAAGATGCGGCCCATGCGGATAATATTCGGACAAAAGAAGAGATTAAACGTCAGAAGCAGGAACATAGTAGTAATCACGGTGGCGGTTCAAACAATCAGGCGGTAGTTGCAGCCAGAGCCCAAGGACGTTATACAACGGATGATGGTTATATCTTTAATGCCTCTGATATCATTGAAGATACAGGCGATGCCTATATTGTTCCTCATGGCAATCACTTCCACTATATTCCTAAGAGTGATTTGTCTGCCAGTGAATTAGCTGCTGCCCAAGCCTTCTTATCTGGAAAAGGCGGTCAATTAAGTACGGTTGAATATCGTTCTAGCAGGGGAGAAACAAGATCTAGTGTGAGAACGAGTCCATCTGAAACTCCTCAAAATCTTACAACAACTCCTGAGAGTCAAAATGAGGATTTAGCTAGTCTCCTTCAAGAATTGTACGCTTTGCCACTTAGCCAACGTCATGTGGAGTCTGATGGATTAGTATTTGACCCAGCACAGATTACAAAACGTACTGCAAATGGTGTGGCAGTACCTCACGGAGATCATTTCCATTTCATTCCTTATTCGCAAATGTCTGCCTTGGAAGAAAAATTGGCTCGAAATCTACCAATTGGAGGTCAGCCAGTTCAAAAGCATTCTGATAATACGAAACCAAGCAGTCCTGCGAAACCAAGTTCAGCCATTAAAGCAAACTTTAATCTCAATACGCAGGCACCGAATAGAGCAACTGGAGGAGCCTATACAACGGATGATGGGTATGTCTTTAGTCCAACAGATGTGATTGAAGATACAGGTGACGCTTTTGTTGTACCGCATGGAAATCATTTTCACTATATTCCTAAGAGTGATTTGTCTGCAGGAGAATTGGCTGCAGCCCAAGCCTATTGGAATGGGAAGCAGGGGTCTCGTCCTTCTTCAAGTTCTAGTCATAATGCAAATCCAGCTCAACCAAGCTTGTCAGAGAACCACAATTTGACTGTCACTCCAACTTATCATCAAAATCAAGGGGAAGACATTCCAAGCCTTTTACGTGAATTGTATGCTAAACCCTTATCAGAACGCCATGTAGAATCGGATGGACTAGTATTTGACCCGGCACAAATAACAAATCGTACAGCTAATGGTGTTGCTGTACCGCACGGAGACCATTATCACTTTATCCCTTATTCACAAATGTCACCTTTGGAAGAAAAATTGGCTCGTATGATAGCTATTAAGGGACAAAATGGTGCAGTCTTGCCGGGAATGAATTATTTGAAACCAGCACCAAAACCGCAAGCTCAACCATCAACTGAGAAAAAACAAACTGATTTTACAGTAGAACAGGTTGTTAGAAAAGTTGGGGAAGGATATGTTGTGGAAATTGCTGGTGTCAGTCACTATGTTTTTGCTAAAGACTTGGCTAAGGATAAGATTGATGCTATTGAAAATCTCTTGTCTAAGAAAACTCAAGAGACACATGCTCTAGTTGCTAAAAAAGAAAATGTCGCTTCTCGTGACCAAGAATTTTATGATAAAGCCTACAATCTGTTAACCCAGGCTCATAAAGCCTTGTCTGAAAATAAAGGTCGCGTTTCTGATTTCCAAACTTTAGACAAATTAGCAGAGCGCTTGAATGATGAATCTTCTAATAAAGTAAAATTGGTAGATGATTTATTGGCATTCCTAGCACCAATTACCCATCCAGAGCGACTTGGCAAACCAAATGCTCAAATTGCCTATACAGACGATGAAATTAAATTAGCGAAATTAGCAGGTAAATATACAACAGAGGATGGCTATATCTTTGATGAGCATGATATTGAAAGTGATGAAGGAAATGCCTACGTCACTCCACACTTGAACCATAGCCACTGGATTAAAAAAGACAGCTTATCTGAAGCTGAAAGAGCAGCAGCTCAGGCTTATGCTAAAGAAAAAGGCTTACAAGCTCCAAATTCTACTGAAGCAACAGAAGCAAAACCAGAGGCAACAGGGACAGAAGCTATCTATAACCGCGTAAAAGCTGAGAAAAAGGTACCATTAGAAAAAATACCGAATCATTTACAGTATACTGTAGCTGTACAAAATGGTCACTTTATAATTCCTCACTTTGATCACTATCATAACCTTAAGTTTGCATGGTTTGATGAAGGACTTTACTCAGCTCCTGAAGGCTATACCTTAGAAGATTTATTTGCGACAGTGAAATACTACGTTGAACATCCTGACCAACGTCCTCATTCAGATAATGGTTGGGGTAATGCTAGCGACCATGTTCGTAAAAATAAGGCAGACCAAAACGGTAAACCTGATGAAGATAAGGAACATGATGAAGTAAGTGAGCCAACTCATTCTGAATCTGATGAAAAAGAGAATCACGCTGGTTTAAATCCTTCAGCAGATAATCTTTATAGACCAAGCACTGATGCGGAAGAGACAGAGGAAGAAGCTGAAGATACTACAGATGAGGATGAAGTTCCACAAGTAGAGCGTTCTGTTATTGACGTTAAGATAGCAGAGGCGGAGACCTTGCTAGAAAAAGTAACAGATTCTCGTACTCGCCAAAATGCTATGGAGACATTGTCTGGTCTAAACAGCAGTCTTCTTTTCGGAACGAAAGACAGTAACACTATTTCAGCAGAATTAGATAGGCTCTTGGCTTTGTTAAAAGAGAGTCAACCGACTCCTATATAGTAGTAAAAAGAATGAAGCATATTTTATGGAGAAGTAACCTTTCGTGTTGCTTCTCTTTTTTAGAAGAAAGTAACAGAAACTTGACAGAAGTATAATAGATTGAATCTAGAATAGTACACCTTGACTTCTAAAATATTGTTAGAAATTGATTTGACTGTCCTGATTAATTTGTCCTATTCTTATTTCATTTCTCTATAATTTTAAATAGTAAACTATTTACTGGTTAATTAAATGGTTAAATAAGCGGTTTAGAAAAATTGTTTAACCGAGAAAAAAGAAGTTAAGAAAAAGTTTCATCATTTATTGAAATGAGGGATTTATGAAATTCAGTAAAAAATATATAGCAGCTGGATCAGCTGTTATCGTATCCTTGAGTCTATGTGCCTATGGACAAAACCAGCATCGTTCGCAGGAAAATAAGGACAATAATCGTGTCTCTTATGTGGATGGCAGTCAGTCAAGTCAGAAAAGTGAAAACTTGACACCAGATCAGGTTAGCCAGAAAGAAGGAATTCAGGCTGAGCAAATTGTCATCAAAATTACAGATCAGGGCTATGTAACGTCACACGGTGACCACTATCATTACTATAATGGGAAAGTTCCTTATGATGCCCTCTTTAGTGAAGAACTCTTGATGAAGGATCCAAACTATCAACTTAAAGACGCTGATATTGTTAATGAGGTCAAGGGTGGCTATATCATCAAGGTCGATGGAAAATATTATGTCTACCTGAAAGATGCAGCTCATGCTGATAATGTTCGAACCAAAGATGAAATCAATCGTCAAAAACAAGAACATGTCAAAGATAATGAGAAGGTCAGCTCAGATGTCGCTGTAGCAAGGTCTCAGGGACGTTATACGACAGATGATGATTATGTCTTTAATCCAGCTGATATTATCGAAGATACGGGTGATGCTTATATCGTTCCTCACGGAGGTCACTATCACTACATTCCAAAAAGTGATTTGTCTGCTAGTGAATTAGCAGCAGCAAAAGCTCATTTAGCTGGCAAAAATACGCAACCAAGTCAGCTAAGCTATTCTTCAACAGCTAGTGATAATACTAATCAAGCTATAGAGAAAGAATCAACTAGCAAGCCAGAAAGCAAAGCTGAAAATCTCCAAAGTCTATTGAAAGAACTCTACGATTCACCTAGTGACCAACGTTACAGTGAATCAGACGGTCTGGTTTTTGACCCTGCTAAGATTATCAGTCGTACGCCAAATGGAGTTGCGATTCCGCATGGCGACCATTATCACTTTATTCCTTACAGCAAACTCTCTCCTTTAGAAGAAAAGATTGCTAGAATGGTGCCTATAGGCGGAACTGGTTCTACGGTCTCTACAAATGAAAAACCTCATGAAGCAGCGTCTAGTCTAGGAAGTCTTTCAAGTAGTCCATCTACTTTGAATCATGCCTCATTACTTACAAATAAGCCTATCTCTTCAACATCTGATGGTTATATCTTTAATCCTAAAGATATTGTCGAGGAAACAGCAACAGCTTATATTGTAAGACATGGTGATCATTTCCATTACATTCCAAAATCGACCGTAATTGGGCAACCGACTCTTCCAAACAATGGTCTAGTAGCACCTTCGCCGTCTCTTGCAGCCAATCCTAGTGTTTCACATGAGGAACATGAAGAAGGTGGACACGGCTTTGATGCCAATCGTATTATTGCTGAAGATGAATCAGGTTTTGTCATGAGTTACGGAGACCACAATCACTACATCAAGGTGCAAACTAAGGGATATGAAGTAGCCTTGAAAAACAAGATTCCAGCCCTGAAATCCAACTATCAGCCTGGGGCCTTTGATGAGAAAACAGTTTTAGCAAAAGTAGATCAACTTCTTGCTGAAAGTCGAAACGTCTATAAAGAGGATCCAATCAAACAAAGACAGATTGAGTTAGCCTTAGGACAGTTTACTGAAAGTTTGAAAAAAATAAAAGTTAGTTGATTGATTACTTCTCTAAATTTTGGGCACACTAAAAAGAGGTCTTGACACCTAAACTTTAAAATTAAAGCATATTGAATCCGTGCTGCTGTGCGAAGCGAATAGCGTCTTGGACGAACATTGTCTTATCTGGATTTCTTATTTCTGTAAGGCCTTGTAATCTTGGATTATAACTCTCCTGTTTTAGGAGTACATGGTAGATAGCAACCAATAATCTGCGACAGATAGCAAGGAAGAAGTAGAAAGTCTTTTGAACAAGGCAAATCAACTCTTGGAGCAAATCCAAGAAGAAGGAATCAGACAATCCTTGGCAGAAGAAGTAGAAAATCTCAAAGCTGCTACAAACAAGGCTGATGCAGACTTGGATGAAGTAAACAGCCAGGTAAAAGATGTATTGACTCGTATCGCTAGTGCCCTTCAACAAGAAAAGGAAAATGCAGAGCAAGATCCTCAGACACTTGTACTCTATCAAAAACTCTACGATATTCTCATATCGCTTCACTCTTATTTAGAAAGTAATAATGGATCTGATGCGGACTTTGATAAAGTGGATGCATTACTAGATCAACTTTCTGCTAAGAGTAAAGACAAAGCAGCTTTACTTGAATTGACAAAAGCTATTCTAGTTTTGAATCACCAAATCCAGTCAAAAGCTAGCGCAAGTGAAGAAACAAGTCCAGCAAGAAATGCTGAAGCAAATGGTGATAAGACAAGTACCGAAACAGAAACATCAACAGCTACGGAATCTAACAGTGAAACTGCTAGCGACGAAAACAAACCGAGCAACGCAAGAGATTCTAAACCTGCTGAATCAACTTCAGAAAATGAAACAGCATAATCTGCAACAAGTACTGGAAACTAAGAAAAACCAGCAGAATAAACAGAAAGGCGAAGTAGCTGAGCTACCTCGTCTTTTTAGCCTTTATAAGCTACGATACCAATGATGGTATCAACTGCACGTTCCATAGTCTGAAGGCTAACGTATTCGAAACGACCGTGCATATTCTCGCCACCAGCAAAGATATTAGGGGTTGGGATTCCCATAAAGGAAATCTTAGAGCCGTCTGTCCCTCCACGGATTGGTTCGATAATAGGAGTGATACCCAGATCTTCCATAACGGCTTTAGCAATGGTAATTGGAGTCATATCTTTTTCAATGACTTCTTTCATATTATAGTACTGATCTGTCAAATTGAGGGTGATACGGTCGCTCCCAAGTTCTTGATTCATCTTATCAGCGATAGACTGCATAGCTGCTTTACGCGCTTCAAAGGCATCTTTTTCAAAATCACGAATAATGTAGCTAGAACTCGCCTCCTCGACACTACCAGTCACATCCATAAGATGGTAGAACCCTTGGTAACCATCCGTTAACTCAGGTCGGTCATTTTCTGGAAGTTGATTATGAAAATCAATTGCTAGCTGAAGGGCGTTGACCATTTGCCCTTTGGCAGTACCAGGGTGGACATTACGGCCTTGGAAATGCAATTCAGCCCCAGCTGCTGAGAAGGTCTCGTACTGAAGCTCACCTAGTGGGCCACCATCAACAGTGTAGGCAAAATCCACATCAAAATCTTCTGCATCAAATTTATTGGCACCAACACCGATTTCCTCATCTGGGCCAAAACCAACACGAATCTCACAGTGCTTGATTTCAGGGTGAGCAGTCAGATATTCAATGGCAGTCATAATTTCAGCAATTCCTGACTTGTCATCAGCCCCTAGCAAGGTTGTTCCATCGGTTGTGATGAGCGTTTGTCCTGGATATTTCTCAAGACTCTTGAAGTCAGCTGGATCGAGTTTGAAACCAGAATTCCCTAGTTCAATCACACCACCATCGTAGTTTTCAATTACCTGTGGATTGACTCCTTCGGCATTAAAGTCAGCAGTATCCATGTGAGATATAAAGCCAATTTTACGTGTTAAAGACGGATCGTTGGCTGGCAAGGTTCCAATAGCAAAACCATTTGGAAGGTAGTAGACGTTTTGAAGTCCAACACGTTTCATTTCAGGGATAAGAACATTGGTTGCGAAGTCAACCTGACTCTGTGTACTTGGAGTAGTAGTAGAGTGTTCATCAGAGCGCGTGTTGACCTTAACGTAGGTCAAGAAGCGGTCCAAGAGATTTGGATAAGTCATAAAAAACTCCTTTTGAATTCATTTTTTCCATTGTATCATAGAAAGAAGAGAAAAACAAAAGACAGAAGTTAGGGCAATCTGCTATGTTAGCGTTTACTTATCAGTGGATTCATGATAAAATAAACTTGATAAAAATATCACAAGGAAGCGATTATGAAAAAAGCAATTTTAATGATGACCTTTGGTTCACCAGAAGAGATTACCTTTGAAGGTGTGGCTGATTTTTTCACAAATATTCGTCGTGGAGTGAGACCTCAAGACCATGAAATTCAAACACTCTATGATAATTATGTACGAATTGGGGGCACACCTCTGCAAAGAATTACCCGTCAAGAGGTTGCCTTGGTAGAAGCTAGGCTGGGAAATGAATATAGTGTCTACTTTGCTAATAAGTTTTCCAGTCCCTTTATTCCAGATGTGATCGGTCAAATGGAAGCAGACGGAATTGAACAGTGTATTTGTTTGATTTTGGAGCCTCATTATTCTTTCTACTCTGTCATGGGCTATGAAAAATTTTTAGAAAGCAAACAAATTCAATTTTTGGTCATTAAGGACTGGTATCAGGAAGAAGAGCTCTTAAACTATTGGGCAGATGAAATTGCTAAGATTTTAAAAGAAGAAGTAAAGCAGGATAGCTTTAAAGTCATCTTTTCAGCCCACAGTGTGCCCATTTTTGCCTTGGATTTTGGTGACCCATATATTGACCAAATTTTCGAAAATAGCAAGTTAGTCGCTGAAAAACTAGGCTTGAGTTCTGAACAATATACCAATACTTGGCAGAGTGAGAGTGATATTGGGATTCCATGGATTAAGCCAGATGTTTTGGAGTATCTCAGAGAACAGACAGAACATCCAGACCATTATATTTTTGTTCCTATCAGCTTCATTAGCGAGCATATTGAGGTCTTGTTTGATAATGATGTGGAATGTTATGACTTGTGTCAAGAATTGGGTGTGAACTACCATCGTCCACCAATGCCAAATACGGATTCTCGTTTAATTGATGCCTTGCTCAATACAGTCAGAGCCAATGAACATCAAGAGTTTAAGGAATTTCTCCTGGAAGAAGAAACCTTTGATGAATTAGTTCCTTCAGACGAGACGAAAAACATTTTGGCTGAATCTCAAGATTTACAAATGCCAGAATTTGTGAAAAAACTGATTGAGAAAAAAGGCCGGGAGAATGTTAAGATGCCTTATTTGATCAAAAAAATGCTTGAGAAAGCAGGCAAGTTACCCAAAGAGTAAAGAAAAAAGGATTTAGCTTTCTTTGCGCTAGATCCTTTTAAACGATTATTTTTTCTCAAGAAGAGCTTTGATTTCTTGAAGGACTTCCAATTCGGTTGGTTTTTTTTCGTCAGTTTTTTCTTCCTTTATGCCAGTCAGTTTCTGTGCTTTTTCAATACCCTTGATAATAAAGAAGAGGGCGGTACCCACAAAGATAAAATTGATAATAGCACTTAAAAAGTTACCATAGCCGACTCCATGCCAAGAAAGTTGAGCGATACGTTCGACTTTAGCAGCTTTCAAAGCGGGATTTAAAATAAGAGGAGTGATAATGTCGTTTACAAGTGAAGTAACGATAGCACCAAAAGAAGAGGCAATGACAACACCGACAGCAAGGTCAATCACATTTCCTCGAAGCAAGAATGATTTTAGATTTTTTAACATACTGTTTTCCTTTCAACGTTTCGTGTTTCATTGTATCCTAAATCATTATAGAAGGCAATTAAAAGGCTCATAAATGGAGCATTATTTTCTAAAAATATAGACCTTGCTCAAGATATAATTGATGATAATAATGAGTATTTGTGCAATTATTGTTTCAATAGCATTTATCTTATCAATGTTTTCATTTACGAATTGACCTATGATGTGAGGAAATTGGGTTACAAAGAGAAAAGTTAAAAACAAGTCTAACAGAAAAGTAGAAAGGCGAGCAAGAGAAAATTTCAATAAACGGATAAGTCGATTCTTCCTTGCTTGCTTAAATACAAGCCTATCATTTGTGATAAAGGCAAATAGGATACCAATAATATTTGCTAGGGCAGTAGCAAGGAGTTCCTGATGACTTAGTTGATAAATGACTAGTCGTGAGAGAATCGAAACTAGAGTTGTTGCAAGGCCAAAAAAGAGATAGGCTAAGATTTCATTGTTAAAAAATTTTTGAATAGGTTTTTTCATGCTTTAAGTATAGCATAAAGCAGGCTATTGTGCTATACTAGTAAGGTTGAATAAAGCAACCCTTGGTGCTTAGCTTCTTTCACCAAGCATATTACACGCGGATAACCGCCAAAGGAGAAAAAATGAAAAAATTAACTATTCGTGATGTTGCAGATATTGCAATCGTTGCTGCTATTTATGTCGTTTTGACTGTCACACCGCCCCTAAATGCCATCAGCTATGGTGCTTATCAGTTTCGTATTTCAGAAATGATGAACTTTATGGCTTTTTACAATCCCAAGTACATCATCGGAGTTACTATCGGTTGTATGATTGCTAATTTCTTTAGCTTCGGACTACTAGATGTCTTTGTTGGTGGCGGATCAACCTTGGTATTCCTCAGTTTAGGTGTTTGGCTTTTTGCAAAATATAGCAAGGATTACCTCTTTAACGGATTGATTCGAAAAGATCATTTCTTCTTTTCAATCCTCTTTTCAATTTCCATGTTTACCATCGCTGCAGAGTTAAATATTGTAGCAGAATTACCATTTTTCCTTACTTGGTTTACAACAGGAATTGGTGAATTTGCCTCATTGATTATTGGAGCGATTATCATTGGTAAAATTGGTCGTCGAATCGATTTAAGCAAATAGAACAGGACAAGCTAGGTAGCCTTTACCTGGCTTTTTCTTATGGAAAATTTCTAAGAAAACTTGACAAGTTTTTCTGATTATAGTATACTTACTTAAGTAAGCTGATTTAGCTCAGTTGGCAGAGCGCATCCATGGTAAGGATGAGGTCGCCGGTTCAATCCCGGCAATTAGCATGATATGTATAGGGAAACTCTTGAATACGAGAGTTTTTTGTTATACTCGATCGAAAAAATTTCTTATTGACAAAATCAAGTATCTCTAGTAATATAGAATATGCGATGAGTCGATAGGTAGTCTTCGGACTACTATTGAGCATAAGGAGGTCATAACGCAGGAGCGGACCTTGATGAGTTGTGTGAACCTGCTCATCACATGAAGATGCCTCTTAGTCCCTAGTCTAACGACTGGGGATTTTTATTTTCCAAAAAATGATGAAAAAGCTTTGCAATTCATGGAAAAAGTAGTATAATACTTCTATTATAGAAATTTTTAGAAAATTCCGAAAGAGGTTATTTATGGGATATACAGTTGCTGTAGTCGGCGCGACAGGTGCTGTCGGTGCTCAGATGATAAAAATGTTGGAAGAATCAACACTTCCAATCGATAAAATTCGTTTACTTGCTTCTGCACGTTCAGCAGGCAAGACTTTGAAATTTAAAGACCAAGATATTACGATTGAAGAAACGACTGAGACAGCTTTTGAGGGAGTTGATATTGCTCTCTTTTCAGCAGGTGGTTCGACATCAGCTAAGTATGCACCATACGCAGTTAAAGCTGGAGCGGTAGTAGTAGATAATACATCTTACTTCCGTCAAAATCCAGACGTTCCTTTGGTTGTTCCAGAGGTCAATGCTCACGCACTTGATGCCCACAATGGGATCATTGCCTGCCCTAACTGTTCAACAATTCAAATGATGGTGGCTCTTGAGCCAGTTCGCCAAAAATGGGGCTTGGACCGTATCATTGTTTCAACTTACCAAGCAGTTTCAGGTGCTGGTATGGGAGCAATTCTTGAGACACAACGTGAACTTCGTGAAGTCTTGAATGATGGTGTAACCCCACGTGATTTGCATGCCGAAATCTTGCCTTCAGGTGGTGACAAGAAACATTATCCTATCGCCTTTAATGCTCTTCCACAAATTGATGTCTTCACTGACAATGATTACACTTATGAAGAGATGAAGATGACTAAGGAAACTAAGAAAATCATGGAAGATGATAGTATTGCCGTTTCAGCAACATGTGTTCGTATTCCAGTCTTATCAGCTCACTCTGAGTCTGTTTATATCGAAACAAAAGAAGTGGCTCCAATCGAAGAAGTCAAAGCAGCTATCGCAGCCTTCCCGGGTGCTGTTCTTGAAGATGATGTAGCTCATCAAATTTATCCTCAAGCTATCAATGCAGTTGGTTCGCGTGATACCTTTGTTGGTCGTATCCGTAAAGACTTGGATGCTGAAAAAGGAATCCACATGTGGGTTGTTTCAGACAACCTGCTCAAAGGTGCTGCTTGGAACTCAGTTCAGATTGCTGAAACTCTTCATGAACGTGGCTTGGTTCGTCCAACAGCTGAATTGAAATTTGAATTAAAATAGTCATATCGTTTAGGAGTTCAGATGAACTCCTTCTTTGAAATAGAGAGGTGTTTTCATGTCTTATCAAGATTTAAAAGAGTGTAAAATCATCACAGCCTTTATTACCCCCTTCCATCAGGATGGTTCCATCAACTTTGATGCTATTCCAGCCTTGATTGAGCATTTGTTGGCTCATCATACGGATGGAATTCTTCTCGCAGGGACCACTGCTGAGAGTCCAACCTTGACTCACGATGAAGAGTTGGAGTTGTTTGCGGCTGTACAAAAGATTGTCAATGGACGCGTTCCTTTGATTGCGGGTGTTGGTACCAATGATACGCGTGACTCTATCGAGTTTGTCAAAGAAGTCGCGGAATTCGGCGGTTTTGCTGCTGGGCTTGCTATTGTTCCTTACTACAATAAACCTTCTCAAGAAGGGATGTATCAGCACTTTAAGGCTATTGCAGATGCTTCTGACCTACCAATTATTATCTATAACATTCCAGGGCGTGTAGTTGTCGAATTGACTCCAGAAACCATGCTTCGCTTAGCTGACCATCCAAATATTATTGGTGTCAAAGAATGTACCAGCTTGGCCAATATGGCTTACTTGATTGAGCACAAGCCAGAAGAGTTCTTGATTTATACAGGTGAGGATGGAGATGCTTTCCATGCCATGAACCTTGGTGCGGATGGGGTTATTTCTGTTGCCTCTCATACAAATGGGGATGAAATGCACGAGATGTTTACTGCCATTGCAGAAAGCGATATGAAGAAAGCTGCAGCTATTCAACGTAAATTCATTCCTAAGGTCAATGCCCTCTTCTCTTATCCAAGTCCTGCTCCTGTTAAGGCAGTTCTGAACTATATGGGATTTGAAGCTGGTCCAACTCGTCTACCTCTTGTTCCAGCACCAGAAGAAGATGCCAAACGCATTATCAAGGTTGTTGTAGATGGTGACTACGAAGCGACTAAGGCAACTGTAACAGGGGTTTTAAGACCAGATTACTAATAAGACAATAAAATCCATGACCGCAAGAAGGATCATGGATTTTTCTTATTTTCCTAAACAGAATTGGCTAAAGAGTTGGGTGATGAGTTCATCAGGAGCCGCATCTCCAGTGATTTCTCCGAGGATTTCCCAAGTACGAGTCAAATCAACTTGAAGCAAGTCAACTGGCATACCTAGTTCAAGACCTTGGTTAACAGCTTGTAGGCTTTCAACTGCTTTTTCAATCAGGGAAATGTGACGAGCATTTGATAGGTAGGTTGCGTCTTGCTCAACCAAACCAGCATTTTCAAAGAAGAGGTTGTTAATTCTCTCTTCAATCTTATTGATATTTTGATTTTTAAGGACTGAAATGCGAATGACATCTTCTGGAAGTTCAGAGGTTTCAATAACTTCTGGCAGGTCAGTTTTGTTAAGAAGAATAATGCGATTAGTCTCCTGACTGATTTCTAGGAGTTGGCGGTCTTGGGCGGTTAGTGGTTCACTGGCATTTAGCACCAGTAGAACCAAGTCGGCTTCCTTGAGGGCTTTTTTCGAACGCTCAACTCCAATTTGTTCCACGATGTCATCCGTTTCACGGATACCGGCTGTATCAATCAATTTGAGAGGGACACCGTTGATGTTGACGTATTCTTCAATGACATCTCGAGTAGTACCAGCAATATCTGTAACGATAGCCTTGTCCTCACGCAAGAGGTTGTTGAGAAGGCTAGATTTCCCAACGTTTGGGCGTCCGATGATGGCAGTGGAAATTCCTTCACGAAGGATTTTACCGCGACGAGCTGTTCTAAGAAGATTGGTTAGCAATTGCTCAAACTCCATAGTCTTCTCACGGACAACAGCAGTAGTGGCTTCCTCAACATCGTCATACTCAGGATAGTCAATATTAACCTCGACCTGGGCAAGTGTATTGAGGATTTCTTGACGGGTATTATTGATAATATCAGAAAGGGAACCATCTAATTGTTTGACTGCAATGTTCATGGCCTTGTCTGTCTTGGCGCGGATGATATCCATGACCGCCTCAGCCTGAGTCAAGTCCACACGTCCATTTAGGAAGGCACGTTTGGTAAATTCACCAGGTTCTGCCAACCGAGCTCCTTCACGGATAGCTAGTTGGAGAATCTCATTGGTCACCGCAATCCCACCGTGGGTGTTAATCTCGATAATATCCTCACGAGTGAAGGTTTTTGGAGATTTCATGGCTCCCACCATGACCTCGTCCATGACTTTACCAGTCAGAGGATCAACGATGTGACCGTAGTTGAGAGTGTGGCTAGCAACCCTGCTCAAGTCTTTTCCTTTAAAAATCTTTTGCGCAATAGCAAAACTTTCTGTTCCGCTCAAGCGGACAATACCAATAGCCCCTTCACCTAGTGGAGTAGAGATAGCAGCGATGGTATCAAATTCACGTGTAATCATAATGTTTCCTTTAATTAATAGCTCTTTTCTTGGAATATTCCAAGTATCCTTTCAAATTGTAACAAATTTAGGCTATTTCTTCAATGGATGTTACTTGGAGATTGAAAAAGCCTAAGCAATTCTGCTTAAGCTAGCTTATTTGGTGCGCATTTCCCCTTGTGGGAAGTAAGTTCCTTCTGGCATGTCGTTGATGATGACATGGACAGCAGATTGAGGGGCTCCAGTATTACGGACAACAGCTTCCGTCACTTCCTTAGCAAGAGCTTTCTTTTGCTCGAGCGTGCGTCCTTCAAATAAATCGATGCGTACAAATGGCATAATAGCTTCCTCCACTAGTTTTTGATTTCTTCTATTTTACCACATTTTGCCGTTTAAAGCTTAAGAAAATTATGATATACTAGAATGTAGCAAAAATTTAGAAATGGACGTGAAGCAAGAAACATGGCACAGTTGTATTATCGTTATGGGACCATGAACTCTGGAAAGACAATCGAGATTCTCAAGGTGGCCTATAACTACGAGGAGCAGGGAAAAAGTGTTGTGATTATGACCTCGGCTCTGGATACTCGTGACGGTGTTGGCTATGTGTCGAGTCGTATTGGCATGAAACGCTCTGCCATTGCAATTGAGGAGTCAACAGATATTTTTGGATTTATCCGAGATTTACCTGAGAAACCATACTGTGTTTTGGTCGATGAAGCCCAGTTTCTCAAACGTCATCATGTTTATGACCTAGCTCGTGTTGTAGACGAGTTAGACATACCCGTTATGGCATTTGGTTTGAAAAACGACTTTCGCAATGAACTATTCGAAGGTTCAAAATATCTCTTGCTTTTAGCAGATAAAATCGATGAGATTAAAACCATCTGTCAGTATTGTAAGAAAAAGGCAACTATGGTTTTGCGTACACAGGATGGACTACCAGTCTATGATGGTGAGCAGATTCAGATTGGTGGTAATGAAACCTATATCTCGGTTTGCCGTAAACATTATTTTGCCCCTGAAATCAATAAGGAGAATGAAGAAAAATGAACATCTATGATCAACTACAAGCTGTAGAAGACCGTTATGAAGAATTAGGAGAGTTGCTCAGTGACCCAGATGTGGTTTCGGACACAAAGCGTTTCATGGAGCTTTCAAAAGAAGAAGCTTCAACTCGTGATACCGTAACAGCCTACCGTGAGTACAAACAAGTCCTTCAAAACATCGTTGACGCTGAAGAGATGATTAAGGAATCAAGCGGAGATGCGGACTTGGAAGAAATGGCCAAACAAGAGCTCAAAGATGCCAAGGCTGAAAAAGAAGAATACGAAGAAAAACTCAAAATTTTACTCCTTCCAAAGGATCCAAACGATGACAAGAATATCATCCTAGAAATCCGTGGAGCAGCTGGAGGAGACGAAGCAGCACTTTTCGCTGGAGACCTTCTAACTATGTATCAAAAGTATGCGGAAGCCCAAGGATGGCGCTTTGAAGTCATGGAGGCCTCTATGAATGGTGTCGGTGGTTTCAAAGAAGTGGTTGCCATGGTTTCTGGTCAATCTGTATACTCTAAACTTAAGTATGAGTCTGGAGCCCATCGCGTGCAACGTGTCCCTGTGACAGAAAGTCAAGGCCGTGTTCATACTTCGACAGCGACAGTTCTTGTTATGCCAGAAGTTGAAGAGGTTGAATACGACATTGATCCAAAAGACCTTCGTGTCGACATCTATCACGCCTCTGGTGCTGGTGGACAGAACGTCAATAAGGTTGCGACTGCCGTTCGTATAGTTCACTTGCCAACCAATATCAAGGTTGAGATGCAGGAAGAACGTACCCAGCAGAAGAACCGTGAGAAAGCCATGAAAATCATTCGTGCGCGTGTTGCTGACCACTTTGCTCAGATTGCACAAGACGAACAAGACGCTGAGCGTAAGTCAACAATCGGTACTGGTGACCGTTCAGAACGAATCCGTACTTATAACTTCCCACAAAACCGTGTCACAGATCACCGTATCGGCTTGACTCTCCAAAAACTAGATACCATTTTGTCTGGTAAATTGGACGAAGTTGTGGATGCCTTGGTTCTTTATGACCAAACACAAAAATTAGAAGAATTAAACAAATAATGAAATTAGCTCAATTATTTTCAGATTTTGAAGAAGAATTGATAAGACAAGGAGAGGAAGCTGAAAGCCTCTCTTTTGTCTATCGTAGCCTGAAAAATCTATCTTTTACAGACTTTGTTTTTGCCCTCCAGAAAGAGGTAACAGAGGAAGAAAAACAATTTGTAAAAGGAATTTTTCAACAGTTAGCAGCTCATAAACCGGCACAGTATATCATTGGACAGGCAGATTTTTATGGAATGCAGTTAAAAGTTGATGAGCGAGTATTGATCCCTCGTCCAGAGACAGAGGAGTTAGTGGAGCTTATCTTAGCTGAAAATCCTGAGAGAAATCTGTCAGTTCTGGATATTGGAACAGGCAGCGGAGCTATTGCTCTTGCCTTAGCAAAAAACAGACAAGATTGGTCAGTGACAGCAGCAGATATTTCCCAATATGCTTTAGATGTAGCCAGCGAAAATGCTGAAAATCAAAATCTTCAAATATTTTTAAAAAAATCTGACTGTTTTACAGAAATTTCTGAAAAATATGATATAATTGTTTCCAATCCACCCTATATCTCTCGTGAAGATGAGTCGGAGATTGGTTTAAATGTTTTGCATTCGGAACCTCATCTCGCTCTCTTTGCAGATGAGGATGGCCTAGCTATTTACCGTAGAATTGCGGAAGATGCAAAAGACTATCTCAAAGATGGTGGTAAGATTTACCTTGAAATTGGATACAAGCAAGGTCAAAGTGTTCCTGAACTTTTTAGGAAATATCTTCCTGAAAAGCTAGTAAGAACACTCAAGGACCAATTTGGTCAAGATAGGATGGTCGTGGTTGATGATGGACAGGATTAGGCAAGAGTTGGAAAAGGGTGGAGCTGTTGTTCTGCCTACAGAGACAGTTTACGGTCTCTTTGCCAAGGCGCTAGACGAAAAAGCAGTTGACCATGTTTACCAACTCAAACGTCGCCCTAGAGACAAGGCACTCAATCTTAATGTGGCCTCTCTAGAGGACATCTTGCGCTTTTCAAAGAATCAGCCAATTTATCTACAAAAACTTGTAGAGACCTTTTTACCAGGTCCCTTGACCAATATCCTTGAAGCCAATGACCGAGTTCCCTATTGGGTCAATTCTGGTCTCGCAACGGTGGGATTTCGAATGCCCAGTCACCCCATTACGCTAAATTTGATTCGAGAGACAGGTCCCTTGATTGGGCCGTCTGCCAATATTTCAGGTCAGGCAAGTGGGATAACCTTTGAACAAATTCTGAAGGATTTTGACCAAGAGGTTCTAGGTCTGGAAGACGATGCTTTTCTAACTGGACAGGATTCAACGATTTTGGACTTGTCTGGAGACAAGGTGAAAATCTTACGCCAAGGGGCCATTAAGCGAGAAGATATTCTTGCTCGGTTGCCAGAGATTTCTTTTGAGGAGGAATGAGATGCTAAGAGACTTGCAAGAAACAGATGTGAAAGCTATATGTGACATAAATCAAGAGGCTTTGGGTTATTCTTTTAGTCCAGAGGACACAGCTAGCCAACTAGCTAGACTGTCTCAGAATTCACATCATTTCCTACTTTCTTATGAGGATGAAGCTAGTCATGTCTTGCTTGGATATGTCCACGCTGAGGTCTATGAATCACTTTATTCTAAAGCAGGATTTAATATTTTAGCTTTAGCAGTTTCACCTCAAGCACAAGGGCAAGGTATTGGTAAAAGCTTATTACAAGGGTTGGAAGAAGAAGCAAAAAGACGTGGCTATGGGTTTATTCGCTTAAACTCTGCCGATCATCGTCTGGGAGCTCACGCATTTTATGAAAAAGTTGGTTATACTTGTGATAAAATGCAGAAACGGTTTATTCGCATCTTTTAGTTTATTTTCTTATTGTAAAAACAAACTAGAGGACCAGTCACACTATAAAGGAGAAGACCTATGATTTTTGACAAAGATGATTTTAAAGCATATGATGCTGATCTCTGGAATGCTATTGCCAAAGAAGAAGAACGCCAACAAAACAACATTGAGTTGATTGCTTCGGAAAACGTAGTTTCCAAGGCTGTTATGGCCGCTCAAGGGTCTATCTTGACGAATAAATACGCCGAAGGCTACCCAGGTCGCCGTTATTATGGTGGAACTGATGTGGTAGACGTGGTAGAATCTCTAGCCATTGAACGCGCAAAAGAAATTTTCGGTGCAAAATTTGCCAATGTCCAACCACACTCAGGAAGCCAAGCCAACTGTGCGTCTTACATGGCCTTAATTGAGCCAGGTGATACCGTTATGGGGATGGATTTGGCAGCAGGTGGACACTTGACCCACGGAGCTCCAGTTAGCTTCTCAGGTCAAATCTACAACTTTGTTTCTTACAGTGTTGACCCTGAAACGGAACTCTTGGATTTTGATGCTATCTTGAAACAAGCCCAAGAAGTAAAACCAAAATTGATCGTAGCAGGTGCTTCAGCCTATTCTCAAATTATTGACTTTTCAAAATTCCGTGAAATTGCGGACGCTGTTGGGGCTAAACTTATGGTAGATATGGCTCATATCGCTGGTTTGGTTGCTGCTGGTCTACATCCTAGCCCAGTGCCATACGCTCACATCACGACAACAACGACCCACAAAACCCTTCGTGGACCTCGTGGTGGTTTGATTTTGACTAATGACGAAGAACTTGCCAAGAAAATCAATTCAGCTATTTTCCCAGGTATTCAAGGTGGTCCTTTGGAGCATGTTGTTGCTGCTAAGGCAGTTTCCTTTAAAGAAGTTTTGGATCCAGCTTTCAAGGAATATGCTGCCAATGTTATCAAAAACAGCAAGGCCATGGCGGATGTCTTCTTGCAAGACTCTGATTTTCGTATCATTTCTGGAGGAACTGAAAACCACCTCTTCCTAGTGGATGTGACTAAGGTTGTAGAAAACGGAAAAGTTGCTCAAAACTTGCTGGATGAAGTCAATATTACCTTAAATAAAAACTCAATCCCTTACGAAAGCTTGTCACCATTCAAGACAAGTGGGATTCGTATCGGAGCAGCAGCCATTACTGCACGTGGATTTGGTGAAGAAGAAAGTCGCAAAGTGGCTGAATTGATCATTAAAACCCTTAAGAATGCAGAAAATGAGGCTGTATTAGAAGAAGTGAGAAGTGCAGTCAAAGCGTTGACAGACTCCTTCCCATTATACAAGGACTAAAATTTTTATGGACATTTATATTAAGAAAGCCATTATTCACCAGTTCAGTCCGGATGATACCGAGCTGTCCCTAGCGGATAAGCTTCTCAATATTACTCCAAAAATCGAAGAATACTTGCGTAAAAAAATTGAACGTGTGTATTCAGATGAAGCTAAGACTGGGATTTTCGAAGAAGAAAATCCCTTCTTCAATCACATCACAGACGATTTGTTGGAGACATCAGTAACACTGGCTAATCTCTGGAAAGAGGAGTTCAGCATTTCAGAAAATCTCAAGACCAATGACTTGATTTTTGTGCAATTTTCTAAAGAAGGTGTAGAGCATTTCGCTTTCTTGCGAATTGCACTACGAGAGACATTGACCCACCTTGGTGGAGAAGTTGATAATCCAATCAAGCTGACTCAGAATAACCTGCCTGGATTTGGAACGGGTGCTGACGAGGCCTTGGTGGTCAATCTTCAGAGTCGCAAGTACCATCTGATTGAAAAACGAATCAAGTACAACGGGACTTTTTTGAACTATTTTTCAGATAATCTTCTTGCTGTCGCTCCTAAGATTTCACCTAAGAAATCCATCAAGGAACTGGAAAAAACGGCCCAGAGAATTGCTGAAACCTTTAACACAGATGATTTTCAATTTCAATCCAAGGTCAAATCAGCGATTTTCAACAACCTAGAAGAAAGCAATGAATTGTCACCAGAAAAATTGGCCAACGACCTTTTTGACAATAATCTGACGGCTCGTCTGAGCTTTATTGACCAAGTCAAAGAAGCAGTACCAGAACCAGTTCAGTTTGATGAAATTGATGCCAGTCGCCAATTAAAGAAATTTGAAAACCAAAAACTTTCCTTGTCAAATGGAATTGAGCTCATCGTTCCCAATAACGTCTATCAAGACGCCGAGTCTGTTGAGTTTATCCAAAATGATAATGGAACCTACTCTATCTTAATCAAAAATATCGAGGATATCCAAAGTAAATAATGTTTAAACGAATTCGAAGAGTGCTTGTACTAGCAGTCTTCCTTTTTGCTGGCTATAAAGCTTACCGCGTTCATCAAGATGTCAAGCAAGTCATGACCTATCAACCCATGGTGCGCGAAATCTTGAGTGAAAAAGACACCCCAGCAAACGAAGAGCTCGTGCTCGCTATGATTTATACCGAAACAAAAGGAAAAGAAGGCGACGTCATGCAGTCTAGTGAGTCTGCCAGTGGTTCAACCAACACCATCAATGATAATGCCTCTAGCATTCGGCAAGGCGTTCAAACTCTGACAGACAATCTCTATCTGGCCCAGAAGAAGGGAGTAGATGTCTGGACGGCTGTTCAAGCCTATAATTTTGGACCTGCCTATATCGATTTTATCGCCCAAAATGGTAAGGAAAATACCTTGGCTCTGGCAAAACAGTACTCTCGCGAGACTGTTGCTCCCTTGCTTGGTAATACCACTGGAAAGACTTATAGTTATATTCACCCCATTTCTATCTTCCACGGTGCAGAACTTTATGTAAATGGAGGAAACTATTATTATTCTAGACAGGTGCATCTCAACCTTTACATCATCAAATGTTTCACTCTCTTTTCAACATCTGGCTAATCCAGGTGTTTTTGTTATAAGTTTTCTTTAAGATAGATATATTACTCTAGAAAGGTAAAGGAGGAAAATCCCTATGAGAAAGAAATTCTTTCTGACCAGTGCTACGGTCTTGTGGGCAGTAACAGCTATAAGTAGCGCCCATGCAGCAACTGATGTTCAAAAAGTCATCGATGAAACCTATGTTCAACCTGAATATGTCCTAGGTTCATCATTGTCTGAAGACCAAAAAAATCAAACCCTAAAAAAACTAGGCTACAACGCCTCAACAGACACCAAAGAACTCAAGACTATGACACCTGATGTCTATTCTAAAATCATGAATGTGGCCAATGACTCTAGTTTACAGTTGTATTCATCAGCCAAGATTCAAAAACTAGGTGACAAATCACCACTTGAGGTCAAGATTGAAACACCAGAAAACATCACTAAGGTGACGCAGGATATGTACCGAAATGCAGCCGTAACTTTGGGTATGGAACATGCCAAAATCACTGTGGCAGCGCCCATTCCAGTTACAGGTGAGAGTGCTTTAGCAGGGATTTATTATTCGCTAGAAGCTAATGGAGCCAAGGTGCCGCAAGCCAACAAAGATTTGGCTCAAGAAGAGCTGAAGGCTTTGTCCGATATCAATTCTGAAAACAAGGACAAGACAGGCTATGATGCTAATAAATTAAACGTTGCCCTAGCTGATATCAAGTCAGGACTCGCCAAAGCTAAAGAAAGCAAGGGAAATCTGACAGAGGAAGATGTCCGCAAAATCGTTGAAGATACCTTGAAAAATTACAAACTTGATCAGGTCATAACAGGAAATCAGATCAATATCATCATCAATTTTGCTTTGAATCTTTCAAAGAGTGATATCCTCAGCAATGCTGACTTCACTAAAACCCTAAATGACCTTAAACAAAGTATTGTTTCACAAGCTGGCGACAGTTTTAAAAATATCAACCTTAACTTTGATGCTGATAAGGCGCTAGAAGAAGGTGGTAACTTCTTAAGCTCCCTCTGGCAAGCCATTGTCAACTTCTTCAAGAGTTTTGGTTCTTAAGAAATTTCATGGTATAATAGATGGTAACCGTAACGTTGCCGTCTTTTTTGTCGGCCAATAGAAAGAGAAGAGAATGTTAAAGAAAAATGATATTGTAGAAGTTGAAATTGTTGACTTGACCCATGAAGGCGCAGGAGTTGCCAAGGTGGATGGTTTGGTCTTTTTTGTAGAGAATGCTTTACCGAGTGAAAAAATCCTCATGCGTGTCCTCAAGGTCAATAAAAAGATTGGTTTTGGGAAAGTGGAAGAATACCTAGTCCAGTCGCCACACCGTAATCAAGATTTAGATTTGGCTTATCTGCGTTCAGGAATTGCTGATTTAGGTCATCTTGCCTATCCAGAACAGCTTAAGTTTAAAACCAAGCAAGTTAAGGACAGTCTATATAAGATTGCAGGAATTTCTGATATAGAGGTTACTGAAACGCTAGGTATGCAAAATCCAATCAAGTACCGCAACAAGGCACAGGTCCCTGTTCGTCGAGTAAATGGAATCTTGGAAACTGGCTTTTTCCGTAAGAATTCCCACGACCTCATGCCTCTAGAAGATTTCTTTATCCAAGATCCTGTGATTGATGAGGTAGTAGTAGCCCTACGTGACTTGCTCCGTCGTTATGATTTGAAACCTTATGATGAAAAGGAACAAGCTGGCTTGATTCGAAATCTTGTGGTGCGTCGTGGACACTATTCTGGACAAATCATGGTTATCTTGGTTACAACTCGTCCCAAAGTTTTTCGTGTGGAGCAATTGATTGAACAACTCATCAAGCAGTTCCCAGAGATTGTGTCTGTTATGCAAAATATCAATGATCAAAACACTAATGCTATTTTTGGTAAGGAATGGCGTACGCTTTATGGTCAAGACTATATTACCGACCAGATGTTGGGAAATGACTACCAAATCGCTGGACCCGCTTTTTACCAAGTCAATACTGCAATGGCTGAAAAACTTTATCAAACAGCCATTGACTTTGCTGCATTAAAAGAAGATGATGTGGTCATTGATGCCTATTCTGGTATTGGGACGATTGGCCTCTCTGTTGCGAAACATGTTAAAGAAGTTTATGGTGTTGAGGTAATTCCAGAAGCGGTTGAGAATAGTAAAAAGAATGCTCAGCTGAACAATATTTCAAACGCCCACTATGTCTGTGACACAGCTGAAAATGCTATGAAAAATTGGCTCAAGGAGGGAATTCAACCAACCGTTATCTTGGTTGATCCTCCACGCAAGGGGCTTACAGAAAGCTTTATCAAGGCAAGCGCTCAAACAGGAGCAGACCGCATCGCCTATATCTCATGCAATGTTGCAACCATGGCGCGTGATATCAAACTCTACCAAGAATTGGGATATGAATTGAAGAAAGTCCAGCCGGTTGATCTTTTTCCGCAGACGCACCACGTGGAGTGTGTAAGCTTGTTAGAGAAACGTAGTTAATCCTCAAAAGGTTCCCCAAACCTTTTGAGTTCCGCCAATGGGATAGCTGTCGTAGAGTAATAAGTTTACGACGAAACGATAAGGTAACAGCGAACCGCTGAGTATGTAGCCTTGAAATAATGTTTTAAGAAGGTGGAAAAAAGAATTTGCTATATCCTAAGGGTAACTAATCAGTATTATATTCTGAAAAATCAATCTACGGATAATTTAGATGAGGTTATAAATGATTATATTAGAGTTATATCAAAATAATTATTCTAAAGATTTAGTCGCATTTGATTCCATAAAAGATGGGAAAGCCTTTGTAGCTCAAATTCCGGGATACACTCTGGAAACAGAAGATGGTTTTGAAGTGGAGTATTTTAATCCTAAAAACATACCGGATTATATGGAAATTATTTTTAACGGAAATATTGTTCCTTTATCTAAATTTATGTTCGATCCTGAGGAAAATGTAGACATTATTTGGAAAGAGATTTCAAATTTATCCCTCAAAAACGATAGAGTAATCGAAGGATATTCAAAAATCGATGCATATGTCGTTAACAACCATGAAATTAAAACCTATGTCGAAGCGAGAGAAGCGAACTATCGTCAGGCAAAAGACTTTCTAGAAGGTAGCGGATATGAAGTAGACAGAAACTTTTTCGGAAGTGAAGACGGCGAAGCGATTCTCTACAGAAAAAAAGGTGCCGAAGATTGGCATTTCTTGTGTCACTTAGACCCAATGTTTTTAGAGCTTGAAGATGTAGAAGGATATGTTAAAGAAGAGGTGGGAGAGATTCAATAGTCAAGCAAAGTTCCTTGTGAGTATGTACCTTTGCTAGTAAAAGCGTCAAAACGTTGTAACGAAGGGGGTTAAGAAAACCCTTGAGTGTAAGCCTTCTTCTTGTTTAGAGGGAAAGTATTAGAGTAGCCGCTCATAATTTATACTAGATTTGATAACTTATTTGAGATAGATTTTATTTCTATAAATACTGTGAAAATTTTTTAATACTAAAGATTTAAAGTTACTGTGTTAAAAATTCTCTCCACTTTTAAACTAATGTATTATAAAAGCCAGTTGACACAAGTGTTACACCTATGATAGAATTAACTTGAGGTGATGAAAATGGCAACTGATAAAAATAGAATAATGATTAGCTTGGATGATAAAAATCTAGAGAAACTTGAAAATTTAGTAGAAGATGCTAGAGATAGAAGAGGAATGCGACTAACAAAGTCCCAGGTTATTGAATTACTCCTAAATACCGTTGATTATTTTGATGATATTATGGGGGCTATTTACTCAAAAAAATAAGAGCAAAAAGCTATTATTTTTTTACAAATTGGTGTAACACTAGTGATATAGGAGTGATGAAATGGTTGTTTATATTAGACAAAGCAAACTACCAAGTGAAGTTTCAATTAATAAATACAATGCTCAAGTAGGTGCCTACTTACAAGGAGAAGAAGTTATTTTATATCAATCTTTTTCTGAAATAAAACAGTTAACAAGTGAAGATATAGTTGTAGATTATATAACTGAGACTAGAGCATTACTAAAAATGATGGGGTTAAACGTTCCGGTTTATGACTATCCTATTGAGCTTAAAGAGTTTTATGGTCGAAAGATTTATGAAGGTGTTTTGGGAGAGATTGTAAATATACCTGATAATTGGGGAAAATTTATTAAGCCTAAAGCTGGTTCAAAAGTCTTTAGTGGAAGAGTTGTTGATGGAACCCGTGATTTGATAGGTATTGGTCTATCTTTTGCCTATCCTATATGGATTAGTGAGGTTGTAGAATTCATAGCAGAATGGCGTTGTTTTGTGTTAGATGGTCGCGTATTAGATGTTCGACCCTATACAGGTGATTATCATGCACAATTTGATCCTAATGTAATTGATGAAGCCATATCATGTTGGAAAGATGCGCCAATAGCTTATGGACTAGATATCGGTGTTACTAGTGATGGCAGGACACTTGTTGTTGAAGTAAATGATGGTTATGCATTGGGAAATTATGGCCTATCTCCTTTAAACTCAATCAATTTTCATAAAGCTAGATGGAAAGAAATGGTAAAACCTTATTTTGAAAAAAATGATGTTTTTACTATGCCTAAAAATGAAAATATAAGTTTCTAAAAGGAACAGAAGTGAATCTGTGTGTAACTACAACGAGTAAGTTGCAGTTTTTTGTTTTGAATAATGATATAATAGGTTAAGAAAATAATGAAAACGTTATATATTTGAAATTTGATTAGGAAAGTAGGAAGTATGGAAACAATCGATATTTTTTGCTTTTAGAGTCTTAAATTTTACATCATATTAATAAATTGAACCACACCATTATATCCCCAATTTTTTAGGTTGTTCTGTATGTCGTTCTTATTTTGCTCAGTAAGATAATAGTCGTTGACATAAAATTTTGTATTTGAATCAGTATGTTTAATAATCTCTTTCAAATACGGAATATCAGGTATGTCAGATGGTACAATATTTAGACCGAAATCATAGACTTCTTCCAAAGTGAATAGGCTATTAAAAAAATCTATATTTTCTTTCAAAAGTTTTCTAACTGGTTTAATTAGTAATGAATTATGAAGAATGGCTTGTAATATTAAAGGCACTTCACTTTTGAAACCTACAACTAAATTGTTTTCTGTACCTATTTGATCAGAGTTTGTAACTTGACCATGTATATTACAAATTCTATTTTTTTCAATGTTATATTTTCTTTCTAAAACAGTAGTGCAATTAAAGACCAAATAAAAAGCAGCATTTGAATAAGAATCAATGAGTTTGCTTCTAATTTTGATTTTTTCAGGATTCTGTATTTTTGAGTTTATCCAATCAAAGAAGGCAGCATTTTGACATAATTTATATACACAAACTAAATCATTTAATTTTGTTAAACAGATGTTTTTATCCTTTAGAATTTGTTTGAAAGGTATCTTAGAAAGTTTTTTTCAAATTCATTCCATGTAATATTATCGACATTTTTATCATGATTTGCATATTCGGTTAGAGTGAAAAAGAATTCATAAGCTTCTAGATTACCTTCATGATAGTTAGACCCATAATATCCGCCATCTTTAAATGATTTTTTGCTGTCTTCATCGACTTCAGGGATAGTTAAATTTTTAAAACCTTCAAGTTCAATTCTATTAATAGCATTATTAAAGTCAAATTTACTACCAAATTCTTTACAAGTGTCTATTATGAACTTTCTAAAATCATTGTATCCTGTGTTTAATTGATGGGCCATATCAAACCCATTTCCAATAATAAAAAGTGTATTCAAGTTTTCTACCTCCTGAAATATATTATACCAACTTATTGAGATAAATAGTAGTAGACCTATATTACATATTTTAAGATGTGGAACTTATTAATTTTATTATTAGGGAAAGCGACTAGAAAGCATCGTATTAAGATATTTTTACATAGATGATATTGCATTTGTAATTGTAGCAAAGGAGTACTAACATGCCGAAATATACCGACGAAGATATTAGAAAATTAAATAAAATCACATTAAAAATTGCTGGTGATTATTTAGGTATAAGTTCACAGGCAGTTGCTATAGGTCTTAGAAATAATCTTCTTCCAATTGGTTTTGCTATTCATAACGAAGAAAGAGATAGACGTTTCACTGAGAGTTGGTCATATCATATTATTGCTGAAAGAATGATTTCATATAATCATGGTAAACTATCAGAGATCCGTGTTGAAAATATTGAAACTAGTTTAGATAAAATTATAGAGGAATTTAACGGATTAAAACAAGATTTACTTTTTATATTAAGCGAAAATGCAGAAGTGAAGAATTAGAAATTTTTGAATTTGCGTTTTCGCTTGGTAAATATAAAAACGGTGATGTAAAATATAAGGGTAAAGGTGTTTCAAATGAAGATGATAAAGACCTTTTCTAGAGAGGAACTCTATGAAGAAATCTGGGAGATAAGTGCAAAACAAGTTTCATTGAAATATGATTTAAGCTATTCAGACTTACTCAAGAAATGCAAAGAATTTGAAATTCCAATTCCAAATGGAAGTTATTGGTATCGTAAGAATACTGGACAAGATTTAAGCGAACTTATTGTTCCATTACCACAAAATGACGTAAATGAAGTTAATATTGATAGAAAAAGTCTAAAGAACAATAGAATAAAACCTAGTAAACATAAAGAAGAGAGTTTAGAAGATAAAAATAAAGATATTTTTAAACTTGATACAAATAGTATAAGAAGTTCATTATCATTTTTAGAGGAAGATAAAATAGAGCTTATTATCGAAGCCGTTTCAAACCTAAACCAGTCTCCAAATAAGAGATTACATAAATCTGTAGCTAATCTAAGAGATAAAATCGCAGAGTGGAATAAGAGGGAAAAAGCTGCTTCCTATCCTTACTTTGATTCTAGACACAGATATAATAATTTGAAAGAACCTAAATTTGTAAAAAGTATTTCACTAAATTCTCTTCCACGTTTATATCACTTTTTAGATACTCTAGTTACTGTAATTGAAAGAATCGGTGATAATGTAACTTCAAATTGGGATATTCAAATTGATAAGGATATTGTTCGTTTTGAAGTTATAGAATCAACAGACAAAGTAAGTCATGAATTAACGAAAGAAGAAGCTAAAGAACTAGCAGAGTACAATGATAGCGTTAAGTTTAATAGATATGCTTTTAAACCAAGAATAAAGAAGTATGACTATATTCCAAATGGAAAATTTCGATTTAAGATAATAGATGGCAAATACATTAAAGATACTAAAGAATTCACACTTGAACAATCAATCCCAGAAATAATCGTTTTAATTTACCAAGAGTATTATAAAGTTAAGAACTTACGACTTGAACGTGAAGAGAGAGCAAGACAATACGAAGAGGAGCAGGAGCGAAAAAGAAAATTACAAAATAGAATCGAAGAAGAGAAGAAGCGGACAATGTCTCTTCTAAATATGCTAGAAGATTTTCAAACAGCAAATGATTTAAGACTGATGGCTGATAAACTGGAGATAGTAGGGAAACTTAGTAAAGAGGAAATTGATTGGATTAGATCCAAGGCTGACTGGATCGACCCAATAGTTTCTTCATCAGATGAATTATTAGGAATCAGAAATCATGAAAATTCTAGAGAAGAAAAAGAACAATATCTGAGTGAGAAAAGGTACTACTGGTAACTTTGTTAATAGGATTTTTACAAATCGAAGTGTTATTAGAGTAAATGATTAACTAAACTATTAATAAATCATTTTACACATTTATTATAAATTGTCTTTAATAAAGGCAGTATATTATATACTTTCGTTCTATAATTTAGAAGATTCCTGGCACTATGTTTAGTCACTATCACTGCTTGTTAAATTCTAAAATCTTTCTATAAATCAAAATAGTAAGATTTTATGAAAATAAAATTTTTATTGTTCAGGAGAAATTAGTATCAAAGTGGTTGTTCGAGTTGAACTTCTTAATGGTTAAGGTCTTTTTGTAGTTTTAGTGGTATAATAAACAATATGAATAAGCTGTTTTGGGAGGACGAAATGACTGATAGTATTAAAGTGAAGAAAGTTGAAATAGACTCTAAAAAATTCCCTTAGACAGCTCAACAAACGTCTCTGAGAAGATAAAATTGGGACAAAATACTACATCTATTTCTGTTTTGGCTGATACCTTTAGTAACTTTCAAGCAACTGTAAATGCTAATATTATTTCAGAATTAATTGCAACTTCAAATGTATTAAGTTCAGCTAAATTAGTAAATTTTGCTAATTTGACGACTCCTTTAGTAAGTCTTCCTTAATTAATTCAAGTGGAAAAAAGCGCTATTAATGTCATGTCAGAAGTGGTTGCGTCGTACAATAAAACGTTATCAAGTACACACTTGCAAGCAATTCAAAACATTGCAGATTCTGCTAAAAATTTAATTGCTAGCTATCAAATTGATTATTCAAAGACTTTTAGTGGCATTAATGAACTTTTAAAGTCACTGCCTTCGATTTACACACAAGAAGAAATTGAGCAGATTATTTCTCGAGTTCAACTGCTGGCAGAAAATGGATGGGTTATTTATTTTCGTGATAGAAATGTTTATCAACGTTTACTTGCTGAGGAATGGAATACCTTGGAGGACGAATGGTTAGAGCTGCTTAGGGATAAACTAAAAAATGAGGATTTTATTATTGACTTACAAAATTCAGCGTGTTATTCAGCTCCTCTTGTAAAATCAATGGTTGATTGCTACTTTAATCGAAACTTTTATGCAGCATACACTCTGGGAAGTTTGGCAATTGATGGTGCACTAAATAGAATTTCAGAAATGACTTCATTAGAGAAAAAAATACCAGTAGGTCACCGAGCGATTAAAGAAATTGATAATATATTTATTGATAAGTCGTTTAGCGATGTAGGACTGATGCACTGGCTGTATAGTTTCTTCAAAGATACTAATAGATTTACACTTGATGAACCAAATCGACATATGATTAGTCATGGTCGGTGGGAGAAAGAAATCGAAGAACAAGAGTTTTTGAAGTTATTTAATGCAATGTTGTATATTTGTGATGAGTATGATTATTGGGAAGAAGTTATTCGTTATGAACAAGACAACTAAATATTTTTGGAGGTTAAACACCTATGCTTGAAATATATCCTTTTATTCAGGAGCTAGTTAAGTGTGAAACGACCATACAGAAAATAGAAGTTTTCAATAGATGGAACCTTCATGAGTGTAGAGTTTTTCTATTTGATGAAGAAAAGTCAAATTTTGGTAATATAGGCAAATCATTTAGCTATGGAAAGTTTAATCTGATTGGTTTGGGAGATTACCAAAAAATTTGGGTTATTGATAAAAATACTGTGAATGCTAAGGATAATTTCTTACCCGTTGCCAGAATTATCAATTATGACTTAAACATTTTTACCTACATACATGATTTATATAGAGGAAGAAATGTCCCAGATAAGGAGAATTTAATTAAATTTTTACACGAAATTAAATCGTTGCGTCTAACAAATAATATTTCAAATGCTTTAATGGAAAGATATACCACCCCAATAAATCGTGAATTATTAGCCAAAATGATTGAAAGTTATGTTTATTTTGATAGCACTAATTTTGAAGTATTTCAATCTAATGTGCCTCAGACTCTAAAACCAGATAAATATATTTGGATGAAAGAAATCTGGGAAGATGCAGAAAACTACCTAAGCAATGATGAGGTGATACAACAGTATGAGGCAGTATGTTGCTATATATTGAAAGCATTCGTTTTGAAAAATACAAAAAATCTTTCTACAAAAGCTAAAGTAGCTGAGTTTAAACGCTATTGTTTTGAGGATTTATGCGTATTTTTAGAATTGGAAATGACTTTATTAATACTTTTTTTGAAAAATGATAGTGCTGTTCAAGAAATATTTAAAAAGTTACAGCTAGGGGCTAAGAAGTTAATTGATAAAATACATAATACAGCATGGGATATTTTTCATATAAGACTATTGGAACAAAGTACTTTATTCAATTGTATTGAAAATTCAGATGTGATTTATCTCCATTATTTCGCAACTGCGGATTCTGGAGTGGCTGAGGTATTACGAGTCAATCCGATTAAAATGCTGGTTTATTATAATGAAAAACTTATACCTATACGTCGATATGATGCACTAGATTTCTTCACTCAAGATGAATTAGATTTTTATACTACTGCAGAAAAAATTACATTACGTGAGACGAAAGTTCAGAGTATTGATTTCTGTTCTATAAAGCAAGGATTGGTCAGTGAGTTAGGGGATTTCCTTACTAAATAAATTTTAATAGTTCCGTTCTATAGTATTATTCCAAAATCACTTTTACATACTTTCGTTCTATAATATAGAAGTTTGCTAGCACCACACGTGGAGTGTGTAGGATTGCTTGAAAAAGCGTAAAAACCTTGGAACGAAAGGGATAATAGACTTTCTGCGAAACAAAAATACAAGACAATAAAACTATGGATGATGAAGCAAGTAAACAATTAAGCGATATCCGTTTCAAGAGCCTTGTAGGTGTTCAGCGCACGACTTTTGAAGAGATGTTATCTGTGTTAAAAACAGCTTATCAACGTAAACGCGCAAAAGGTGGACGAAAATCCAAATTAAGCCTAGACGATCTCCTCAAGGTAACTATTCAATACATGCGAGAATAGCGCACTTATGAACAAATTTCGGCTGATTTTGGCATTCACGAAAGCAACATAATTAGTCGGAGTCAATGGATTGAAGCAACTCTTATTCAAAATGGTTTTACGATTTCAAATTCTGCCTTAATTCTGTAAAAACAGTAAAATTCGAAGGATTGTAAGGTAAGAGTTTTTTTCTTTCTGAAAAAATGGTATAATAGCAATCAAAACTAGAAAATAAAACGGAATTTGGAACAGATTTGTCTGTATCCTAGTAGAGTGGTGATACTATGAAGATTAGTAAGAGGCACTTATTAAATTATTCCATCTTGATTCCCTACTTGCTTTTATCTATTTTGGGCTTGATTGTGGTCTATTCGACCACCAGTGCTATTTTAATTGAAGAAGGCAAGAGCGCTTTGCAATTGGTTCGAAACCAAGGAATCTTTTGGATTGTTAGTTTGATACTGATTGCCTTAATTTATAAATTGAGACTAGATTTTTTGAGAAATGAGCGACTAATCATTTTAGTTATATTGATAGAAATGCTTTTATTGTTCTTGGCTCGTTTTATTGGTATTTCCGTAAACGGGGCATACGGTTGGATTTCGGTTGCAGGAGTAACTATTCAGCCAGCTGAGTACTTAAAAATCATTATTATTTGGTATTTGGCTCACCGATTCTCCAAACAGCAAGAAGAAATAGCTATTTATGATTTTCAAGTTTTGACTCAAAATCAATGGCTTCCTCGTGCTTTTAATGATTGGCGATTCGTTCTCCTAGTTCTGATTGGAAGTTTGGGAATTTTCCCTGATTTAGGGAATGCGACTATTTTAGTCTTGGTTTCCTTGATTATGTATACAGTTAGTGGAATCGCTTATCGCTGGTTTTCAACCATTCTGGCGCTCGTATCTGCCGCTTCTGTCTTTGTCTTGACCACTATCAGCCTAATCGGTGTTGAGACCTTTTCAAAAATCCCAGTATTTGGCTATGTAGCCAAGCGCTTTAGTGCCTTTTTTAATCCTTTTGCCGATCGTGCGGATGCGGGTCACCAGTTATCTAATTCTTATTTTGCCATGGTCAATGGCGGTTGGTTTGGTCTAGGTCTTGGAAACTCGATTGAAAAACGAGGTTATTTACCAGAAGCTCATACAGACTTTGTCTTTTCTATCGTGATTGAAGAATTTGGCTTTGTTGGTGCCAGTCTTATTTTAGCTCTCTTGTTTTTCATGATTTTGCGGATTATCTTGGTCGGTATCCGAGCGGAGAATCCTTTCAATGCCATGGTTGCACTCGGTGTCGGAGGGATGATGTTGGTTCAGGTATTTGTCAATATCGGAGGGATTTCGGGCTTGATTCCATCCACAGGAGTAACCTTTCCCTTCTTATCCCAGGGTGGAAATAGTCTTCTAGTCTTATCAGTGGCAGTGGCCTTTGTCTTAAATATTGATGCCAGTGAAAAACGCGCTAAGTTGTATCGAGAATTGGAAAATCAACCAATGAACCTTCTGTGAAGTAGAATAAAGAAAGGATAGTCTATGTCTCTTCAAAAATTAGAAAATTATAGTAATAAAAGTGTTGTGCAAGAAGAAGTCTTGATTCTAACAGAATTGCTGGAAGATATCACTAAAAACATGCTTGCCCCAGAGACCTTTGAAAAAATCATGCAGTTGAAAGAATTATCAACGCAGGAAGATTATCAAGGTCTAAACCGTCTAGTGACTAGCTTATCAAATGATGAAATGGTCTATATTTCACGCTATTTTTCAATCTTACCTCTTTTGATTAATATTTCAGAGGATGTGGATTTAGCTTATGAAATCAATCATCAAAATAATATTGATCAGGATTATTTAGGTAAATTATCTACAACGATCAAAATGGTTGCTGAAAAAGAAAATGCCGTTGAAATTCTTGAACACTTGAATGTTGTCCCTGTTTTGACAGCCCATCCAACACAAGTGCAACGCAAAAGTATGTTGGATTTAACAAATCATATTCATAGTCTTTTGCGTAAATACCGTGATGTTAAGTTGGGGTTGATCAATAAAGAAAAATGGCACAATGATTTGCGCCGTTATATCGAAATTATCATGCAGACAGACATGATTCGTGAGAAAAAATTAAAAGTGACTAACGAAATCACGAATGCTATGGAATACTACAACAGCTCCTTTTTGAAAGCTGTACCTCACTTGACGACGGAGTATAAGCGCTTAGCGCAAGCGCATGGTCTGAATTTAAAACAGGCTAAACCAATCACCATGGGTATGTGGATAGGTGGTGACCGTGATGGAAATCCATTTGTTACAGCAGAGACCTTGAAGCAGTCTGCACTCACTCAGTGTGAAGTCATCATGAACTACTATGATGAAAAGATTTACCAACTTTATCGTGAATTTTCTCTTTCAACTAGTATTGTCAATGTCAGTAAGCAAGTCAGAGAAATGGCTCGTCAATCCAAGGATAACTCGATTTACCGTGAAAAAGAGCTTTACCGTCGTGCCTTGTTTGATATTCAATCAAAAATTCAGGCAACTAAAACCTATCTGATTGAGGATAAGGAAGTTGGGACTCGTTATGAAACCGCCAATGATTTCTACAAGGATTTGATTGCCATTCGAGATTCTCTACTAGAAAATAAGGGCGAGTCCTTGATTTCAGGTGATTTTGTTGAATTACTGCAGGCAGTAGAGATATTTGGTTTTTACCTAGCATCAATTGATATGCGACAAGACTCTAGCGTCTATGAAGCCTGTGTGGCAGAACTCTTGAAATCCGCAGGAATTCATTCTCGCTATAGCGAGTTGAGCGAAGAAGAAAAGTGTGACCTTCTCTTGAAAGAGTTAGAAGAAGATCCCCGAATTCTTTCTGCGACTCACGCAGAGAAATCAGAACTATTAGCAAAAGAACTAGCTATTTTTAAGACGGCTCGTGTTTTGAAAGATAAGTTGGGAGATGATGTCATCCGTCAGACCATCATTTCACATGCAACCAGCCTTTCTGATATGCTAGAATTAGCTATTTTATTAAAAGAAGTAGGACTGGTGGATACGGAAAGGGCGCGTGTTCAGATTGTTCCCCTTTTTGAAACAATTGAAGACTTGGATCATTCAGAGGAAACAATGAGAAAATATCTTTCTCTTAGCCTTGCCAAAAAATGGATTGCTTCACGTAATAACTACCAAGAAATCATGCTTGGTTACTCTGATAGTAATAAAGATGGTGGTTACTTATCATCATGTTGGACTCTCTACAAGGCTCAACAACAATTGACTGCTATTGGAGATGAATTTGGCGTTAAGGTCACTTTCTTTCATGGCCGTGGTGGTACTGTCGGTCGTGGTGGTGGGCCAACCTATGAAGCCATCACATCTCAACCGCTCAAGTCTATCAAGGATCGCATTCGTTTGACGGAGCAAGGAGAAGTAATTGGGAATAAATACGGTAACAAAGACGCTGCTTACTATAATCTTGAAATGCTAGTATCGGCAGCTATTAACCGTATGATTACTCAGAAGAAGAGCGATACCAACACCTCAAATCGTTATGAAGCCATTATGGATCAAGTAGTGGACCGTAGTTACGATATCTACCGTGATTTGGTCTTTGGTAATGAGCATTTCTATGACTATTTCTTCGAGTCAAGTCCAATCAAGGCTATTTCAAGTTTTAATATTGGTTCTCGTCCAGCCGCTCGTAAGACGATTACTGAAATCGGTGGTTTGCGTGCCATCCCTTGGGTATTCTCATGGTCACAGAGTCGTGTTATGTTCCCTGGATGGTATGGGGTTGGTTCAAGCTTCAAGGAATTTATCGATAAAAATCCAGAGAATATTGCTATCTTACGAGACATGTACCAAAATTGGCCTTTCTTCCAATCGCTTCTTTCAAATGTTGATATGGTTTTGTCAAAATCAAATATGAATATTGCTTTTGAATATGCTAAACTTTGTGAAGATGAGCAAGTTAAGGCCATCTATGAGACTATTTTAAATGAATGGCAAGTTACTAAGAACGTTATCTTGGCTATTGAAGGACATGACGAACTCTTAGCTGACAATCCATATCTAAAAGCTAGTCTGGATTACCGTATGCCTTACTTTAATATTCTCAACTATATTCAGTTAGAGTTGATTAAACGCCAACGCCGTGGAGAATTGTCCAGTGATCAAGAACGATTGATTCATATCACCATCAACGGAATTGCGACCGGATTGCGTAATTCAGGCTGATACCTATCAAACTTCCTCTTTTCTATAGGGGAAGTTTTTGAATCTTTCAAAAAAATGCTAAAAGAGTCTTGACAAGTAGTTGAAAAATGATATAATTTAAACATTCAGAAAAGTAATCATAATAAACTTTTTAGAGAGTCTGTGGTAGCTGAAAACAGATAAGTGATGATGATGAAAATTGGGCTGAATGTTATTTAGAATTTGAAATCATAAAAATTCGGTGAGCACACCTTACAGTGCATCTCGTTATTGCGAGACAGAGCGATAGGGAAATTCCCTATAATTGAGGTGGTACCGCGCATCGACGTCCTCACACAAGTTTTTTGTGTGAGGACTTTTTTGATGGAGGTTAGTATGGAAAGAAAACGATGGCGTCGCTTGTTTATACTCAATGAAAATCAAAAAGCAAACTAGGAAGCTAGCCGCAAGCTGCTCAAAACACTGTTTTGAGGTTGTGGATAGAACTGACAGAGTCAGTATCATATATCTACGGTAAGGCGACGCTGACGTGGTTTGAAGAGATTTTCGAAGAGTATTAGATAAGTGAAGTATTTTAAAGGAATAAAAGGGGAAATAGAATGAAAAATAAACGTTTAATTGGAATTATCGCTGCATTAGCAGTCTTAGTAGCAGGAAGCTTAATTTATTCTTCAATGAATAAATCAGAAGCTCAGAATAATAAGGATGAGAAGAAAATAGCCAAGATTGGTGTGCTTCAATTTGTGAGCCATCCATCCCTTGACTTGATTTATAAAGGGATCCAAGATGGACTTGCAGAAGAAGGATATAAAGATGATCAAGTTAAAATCGATTTTATGAACTCAGAAGGTGACCAAAGTAAGGTTGCGACAATGAGTAAACAATTGGTTGCAAATGGGAATGACCTTGTGGTTGGTATCGCAACACCAGCAGCCCAAGGTTTGGCTAGTGCCACAAAAGACCTACCTGTTATCATGGCCGCTATTACAGACCCAATTGGTGCTAACTTGGTTAAAGATTTGAAAAGACCAGGTGGCAACGTTACAGGGGTATCTGACCACAATCCAGCTCAACAACAAGTTGAACTCATCAAAGCTCTGACACCGAATGTGAAAACAATCGGAGCTCTTTACTCAAGTAGCGAAGACAATTCAAAAACACAGGTCGAAGAATTTAAGGCTTATGCTGAAAAAGCAGGTCTGACAGTGGAAACATTTGCAGTTCCTTCAACAAATGAAATTGCCTCAACTGTCACTGTTATGACTAGCAAGGTAGATGCTATTTGGGTTCCAATTGATAACACCATTGCATCAGGATTTCCAACGGTTGTCTCTAGCAATCAAAGTTCTAAGAAACCGATTTATCCAAGTGCGACAGCTATGGTAGAAGTAGGTGGTTTGGCATCAGTTGTAGTTGACCAACATGACCTTGGTGTGGCAACTGGAAAAATGATTGCGCAAGTCTTGAAAGGTGCAAAACCAGCCGATACCCCAGTCAATGTCTTTTCAACTGGTAAGTCAGTCATCAATAAAAAAATAGCACAAGAACTAGGTATTACGATTCCTGAGTCTGTTCTCAAAGAAGCAGGACAAGTCATCGAATAAATAAGGTAGGGAGGAGGAAACTCTTCCCATTTTTTAAAAAGATGAATATAGAAAGGATTAAATAAAATATGATTGTTTCCATTATTTCTCAAGGATTTGTCTGGGCTATTCTAGGTCTGGGAATCTTTATGACATTTAGGATTTTGAACTTTCCAGATATGACAACAGAAGGTTCCTTCCCTCTTGGCGGAGCTGTTGCTGTCACTCTGATAACCAAAGGCGTGAACCCTTTTTTAGCGACACTTGTTGCTGTAGGAGCAGGTTGTTTGGCTGGTATGGCAGCAGGACTTCTTTATACAAAAGGGAAGATCCCCACCTTGTTATCAGGGATTTTGGTGATGACTTCCTGTCATTCTATCATGCTCTTGATTATGGGACGTGCAAATTTAGGCTTACTTGGAACCAAGCAAATCCAGGATGTTTTGCCTTTTGATTCAGATTTGAACCAACTCTTGACAGGTCTTATCTTTGTCAGTCTTGTTATTGCTCTCATGCTCTTTTTCTTGGATACCAAACTAGGACAAGCCTATATTGCTACAGGTGACAATCCTGATATGGCTAGAAGTTTCGGGATTCATACTGGGCGCATGGAGCTTATGGGCTTGGTTTTATCAAATGGTGTGATTGCCCTTGCAGGTGCCCTCATTGCTCAGCAAGAAGGCTATGCTGATGTATCTCGAGGAATCGGGGTTATCGTTGTGGGGCTTGCAAGTTTGATTATTGGGGAAGTTATTTTCAAGAGTTTGAGCTTGGCAGAACGTCTGGTTACCATCGTTGTCGGTTCCATCGCTTATCAATTCTTAGTGTGGGCAGTTATTGCGCTTGGCTTTAATACAAGTTACCTTCGTTTGTACAGCGCCGTGATTTTAGCAGTCTGCCTCATGATTCCAACATTTAAACAAACAATCTTGAAAGGAGCCAAATTAAGCAAATGACAGCAATTGTAGAATTAAAAAATGCAACCAAAGTCGTTAAAAATGGCTTTGATGAAGAAAAGATTATTTTAAATGATGTTTCCTTAGAAATTTTTGAACAGGATTTTATCACGATTTTAGGTGGAAATGGTGCTGGGAAATCAACCCTCTTTAACACTATTGCAGGAACCCTGTCACTAACCAGCGGAACCATCCGTATTTTAGGTGAGGATGTTACCAAGTTTTCACCAGAGAAGCGGGCTAAGTATCTGTCTCGAGTCTTCCAAGATCCCAAGATGGGGACAGCTCCTCGTATGACAGTGGCAGAGAATCTCTTGATTGCCAAGTTTCGTGGTGAAAAGCGTGGATTGTTACCACGACGCTTGACTAGTTATAAGGATGAGTTTCAGGCAACTATTGAAAAAGTGGGAAACGGTCTTGAGAAACATTTGAATACACCGATTGAGTTTTTATCAGGTGGTCAAAGACAAGCCTTGAGTCTCTTGATGGCAACCTTGAAGCGACCTGAATTACTCTTGTTAGACGAGCATACTGCAGCCCTTGATCCAAAGACCAGTGTTGCCCTCATGGAATTGACAGATGAATTTGTCAAGAAAGACCAGCTGACAGCTCTTATGATTACTCACCATATGGAAGATGCTCTCAAATATGGAAATCGTTTAATTGTCATGAAAGAAGGACGAATTATCCAAGATTTGAAGCAAGAAGAAAAAGCAAAAATGAAAATCTCTGATTATTATCAACTCTTTGAATAAAGTAGGGAAAATGAGTGAAATGGTTTACTTTTTTTCTGAAATAAAGTATACTATATAAAGTAAACTATGATAACATGGAGGTATTGTGTATGGTTGACAAACAAGTCATTGAGGAAATCAAAAACAATGCCAACATTGTGGAAGTCATAGGAGATGTGATTTCTTTACAAAAGGCAGGACGGAACTATCTAGGGCTCTGTCCTTTTCATGGTGAAAAAACACCTTCTTTCAACGTTGTAGAGGACAAGCAGTTTTACCACTGTTTTGGTTGTGGTCGCTCGGGTGATGTCTTTAAGTTCATCGAGGAGTACCAAGGGGTTCCCTTTATGGAGGCTGTCCAAATCTTAGGTCAGCGTGTCGGGATAGAGGTTGAAAAACCGCTTTATAGTGAACAAAAGCCAGTTTCGCCTCACCAAGCTCTTTATGATATGCACGAAGATGCAGCCAAATTTTATCACGCTATTCTCATGACAACGACCATGGGGGAAGAGGCCAGAAATTACCTTTATCAGCGCGGTTTGACAGATGAAGTGCTCAAGCATTTTCGGATTGGTTTAGCACCTCCAGAACGCAACTATCTCTATCAACGTTTGGCTGGTCAGTATCGTGAAGAGGATTTCCTGGATTCGGGACTATTTTACCTCTCAGATGCTAATCAATTTGTAGACACCTTTCACAATCGGATTATGTTTCCCCTGACAAATGACCGAGGAAAGGTGCTTGCCTTCTCAGGTCGTATCTGGCAGAAAACGGATTCACAAACTTCTAAATATAAAAATAGCCGATCGACTGCAATTTTTAACAAAAGTTACGAATTATATCATATGGATAGGGCAAAAAAATCTTCTGGTAAAACCAGTGAGATTTACCTGATGGAAGGATTCATGGATGTCATTGCAGCCTATCGGGCTGGAATCGAAAATGCTGTCGCATCTATGGGAACAGCTTTAAGTCGTGAGCATGTTGAACATCTGAAAAGGCTAACCAAGAAGTTGGTTCTTGTTTACGATGGCGATAAGGCTGGGCAAGCTGCGACATTGAAAGCACTGGATGAAATTGGTGATATGCCTGTGCAAATCGTCAGCATGCCTGATAACTTGGATCCAGATGAGTATCTACAAAAAAATGGTCCGGAAGACTTGGCCTATCTATTAACGAAAACTCGTATTAGTCCGATTGAGTTTTACATTCACCAGTACAAACCTGAAAATAGTGAAAATCTGCAGGCCCAGATTGAGTTTATTGAAAAAATAGCTCCCTTGATTGTTCAAGAAAAGTCTATCACTGCTCAAAACAGCTATATTCATATTTTAGCTGACAGTCTGGCATCTTTTGATTATGCCCAGATTGAGCAGATTGTTAATGAGAGTCGTCAGGCGCAAAGGCAGAATCGCATGGAAGGGATTTCCAGACCGACGCAAATCACTATGCCTGTCACCAAGCAGTTATCAGCTATTATGAGAGCAGAAGCCCATCTACTCTATCGGATGATGGAATCCCCTCTTGTTTTGAACGATTACCGTTTACGAGAAGATTTTACATTTGATACACCTGAATTTCAGGTCTTATATGACTTGCTTGGTCAGTATGGCAATCTTCCTCCGGAAGTTTTAGCAGAACAGACAGATGAAGTTGAAAGAGCTTGGTATCAGGTTTTAGCTCAGGATTTACCTGCTGAGATGTCACCGCAGGAACTTAGTGAAGTAGAAATGACTCGTAACAAGGCTCTCTTGAATCAGGACAATATGAGAATCAAAAAGAAGGTGCAGGAAGCTAGCCATGTAGGAGATACAGACACAGCCCTAGAAGAATTGGAACGTTTAATTTCCCAAAAGAGAAGAATGGAGTAATAATGGCAACAAAACAAAAAGAAGTAACAACATTTGACGTACAAGTAGCAGAATTTATCCGTAATCATAAGCAAAAAGGGACAGCAACTGATGATGAAATCAATGCTAGTCTTGTCGTTCCTTTTACCTTGGATGCTGATGGGATTGAAGATCTCTTGCAACGAATTCAGGATGCAGGGATTTCTATCACAGATAACGAAGGAAATCCGAGTGCGCGTGTTCTTAGCAATGAAGAAGAACCAGAACTCAGCGATGAGGACTTGATTGGGTCAACTTCTGCTAAGGTTAATGACCCTGTCCGTATGTACTTGAAAGAAATCGGAGTCGTTCCTCTCTTGACCAATGAAGAGGAAAAAGAATTGGCACTGGCTGTTGAAGCTGGTGATATCGAAGCCAAACAACGTCTTGCGGAAGCCAACCTTCGTTTGGTTGTTTCCATCGCCAAACGCTATGTCGGTCGTGGTATGCAGTTCCTTGACTTGATTCAAGAAGGAAATATGGGCTTGATGAAGGCGGTTGACAAGTTTGACTATTCTAAAGGGTTCAAGTTCTCAACTTACGCAACTTGGTGGATTCGTCAGGCTATCACTCGTGCTATTGCGGATCAAGCTCGTACCATCCGTATCCCAGTTCACATGGTTGAAACCATCAATAAATTGGTTCGTGAACAGCGGAACCTCCTTCAAGAATTAGGTCAAGATCCAACACCAGAACAGATTGCTGAACGTATGGATATGACACCTGATAAGGTTCGTGAAATCTTGAAGATTGCCCAAGAACCAGTATCTCTTGAAACTCCAATCGGTGAAGAGGATGATAGCCACCTTGGGGACTTTATCGAAGATGAAGTGATTGAAAATCCAGTGGATTATACAACTCGTATCGTCTTGCGTGAGCAGTTGGATGAGGTCTTGGATACTCTTACAGACCGTGAAGAAAATGTTCTACGTCTCCGTTTCGGGCTAGATGATGGAAAAATGCGTACCCTTGAAGATGTGGGTAAAGTCTTTAACGTGACTCGCGAGCGTATCCGTCAGATTGAAGCAAAGGCTTTGAGAAAACTACGCCAACCAAGTCGCAGCAAACCGCTTCGTGATTTTATTGAAGACTAAGAGTGAGGAAAATATGGCTTATACAGAAGAGCAAATTGAAAACATCAAAACACGAATTTTAACAGCCTTGGAAGAAGTCATCGACCCTGAGTTGGGAATCGATATTGTCAATCTTGGTTTGATTTATGAGATTCGTTTTGACGGCGACACAGGGCAAACAGAGATTGATATGACGTTGACAACTATGGGTTGTCCCTTGGCAGACCTTTTGACGGATCAGATTTATGATGCCATGACAGAGGTTCCAGAAGTAACGGATACTGAGGTTAAATTAGTCTGGTATCCAGCCTGGACCGTTGAAAAAATGAGTCGCTATGCACGCATTGCCCTAGGCATTAAGTAAACATATAAAAGCATGTGAGAGACCGTTGGAAAAGTGAGGAAATTTCCCTTCTTTTCCTTTAGTCTCTCCTTTCTTTTGCTGATTTTATTCAAAGAAAATGATATAATAGTAGTTATGGAAAAAAAGAAATTACGCATCAATATGTTGAGTTCAAGTGAGAAAGTAGCTGGACAAGGAGTTTCAGGTGCCTACCGTGAATTAGTTCGTCTTCTTCACCGTGATGCCAAGGACCAATTGATTGTTACAGAAAATCTTCCAATCGAGGCAGATGTGACTCACTTTCATACCATTGATTTCCCCTATTATTTATCAACATTCCAAAAGAAACGCTCGGGAAGGAAAATTGGCTATGTGCATTTCTTGCCTGACACACTTGAGGGGAGTTTGAAAATTCCATTTTTCTTAAAGGGAATTGTGAAACGCTATGTATTTTCTTTTTACAACCGAATGGAGCACTTGGTGGTGGTCAATCCTATGTTCATTGAGGATTTGGTGGCGGCTGGTATTCCACGTGAAAAAGTGACTTATATCCCTAACTTTGTCAACAAGGAAAAATGGCATCCACTTCCACAAGAAGAGATAGTGAGACTGCGAACAGAGCTAGGTCTTAGTGATAATCAGTTTATCGTAGTAGGTGCTGGTCAAGTTCAGAAACGTAAAGGGATTGATGATTTTATCCGTCTGGCTGAGGAATTGCCGCAAATTACCTTTATCTGGGCTGGTGGTTTCTCTTTTGGTGGTATGACAGATGGTTATGAACGTTACAAGAAAATGATGGAGAATCCCCCTAAAAATTTGATTTTTCCAGGAATTGTCTCACCAGAGCGAATGCGCGAGTTGTATGCCCTAGCAAATCTTTTCTTGTTACCTAGTTATAATGAGCTCTTTCCGATGACGATTTTAGAGGCTGCCAGTTGTGAAGCTCCTATAATGTTGCGTGATTTAGATCTTTATAAGGTAATTTTGGAGGGAAATTATCGGGCGACAGCAGATAGAGAAGAGATGAAAGAGGCTATTCTGGAATATCAAGCAAATCCTGCTACCTTAAAAGATTTGAAAGAAAAGGCTAAGAATATTTCTAGAGAGTATTCTGAAGAGCATCTGTTGCAAATCTGGTTGGACTTTTATGAGAAACAAGCCGCTTTAGGGAGAAAATAAAAAGTGAGGTAATCTATGCGAATTGGTTTATTTACAGATACCTATTTTCCTCAGGTTTCAGGTGTTGCGACCAGTATTCGAACCTTGAAAACAGAACTTGAAAAGCAGGGGCATGCTGTTTTTATCTTTACGACGACAGATAAGGATGTCAATCGCTACGAAGATTGGCAAATTATCCGCATTCCAAGTGTTCCCTTCTTTGCTTTTAAAGATCGCCGCTTTGCCTATCGAGGATTCAGTAAGGCGCTTGAAATTGCTAAACAATATCAGCTGGATATTATTCATACCCAGACAGAATTTTCTTTAGGCTTGTTGGGGATTTGGATTGCGCGTGAATTGAAGATTCCAGTCATCCATACCTATCACACCCAGTATGAAGACTATGTCCATTATATTGCCAAGGGGATGTTGATTCGTCCTAGTATGGTCAAGTATCTGGTTAGAGGTTTTTTGCATGATGTGGATGGAGTCATTTGCCCGAGTGAGATTGTCCGAGACTTGCTATCGGACTATAAGGTCAAGGTGGAAAAGAGAGTTATTCCAACTGGGATTGAATTAGCCAAGTTTGAACGTCCAGAAATCAAGCAAGAAAATCTGAAAGAACTGCGTAGTAAATTAGGGATTCAAGATGATGAAAAGATGTTGCTTAGTCTTTCCAGAATTTCCTATGAAAAAAATATTCAAGCAGTATTAGCAGCCTTTGCAGAAGTTCTGAGAGAGGAAGACAAGGTGAAACTGGTAGTTGCTGGGGATGGGCCTTATCTGGATGACCTCAAAGAGCAAGCCCAGAAACTAGAGATTCAAGACTTCGTTATCTTTACAGGTATGATTGCTCCTAGTGAGACGGCTCTTTATTATAAGGCGGCAGATTTCTTCATCTCGGCATCGACAAGTGAAACCCAAGGCTTGACCTACTTGGAAAGCTTAGCTAGTGGGACGCCTGTCATTGCTCATGGAAATCCTTATCTGGACAATCTCATCAATGACAAGATGTTTGGAACCTTGTACTATGGAGAACATGATTTGGCTGGTGCTATTTTAGAGGCCTTGATTGCAACACCAGACATGAATGAGCATACCTTATCAGAAAAATTGTACGAGATTTCGGCTGAGAATTTTGGGAAACGGGTGCATGAGTTTTATCTTGATGCTATTATTTCAAATAATTTCCAGAAAGATTTAGCAAAAGATGATACGGTCAGTCAGCGTATTTTTAAAACAGTTTTGTATCTTCCGCAAAAGGTAGTCGCTGTACCGGTAAAAGGCTCTAGACGCATGCTGAAGGCTTCAAAAACACAGTTAATCAGCATCAGAGATTATTGGAAAGACCATGAAGAATAGAAAGAGGAATAGCTATGAAAAAACAATTGATGAGAGGTGGTAGTGATCAAAAAATTGCTGGTGTTTGTGCTGGGGTAGCCCATTATTTTGATATGGATCCGACTATTGTTCGTGTAATATGGGGTGTTCTTGCTTGCTGTTACGGAGCGGGAATTGTAGCTTATATCATTTTATGGATTATCGCACCAGTAGCAAGTGACTATTGAAAACTAGCTCAATTCATGCTAAGATAATAGAAAATAGAATGTAACGAAGGAGAGAAAAATGGCATTTGGAGATAATGGAAATCGTAAAAAAACGATGTTTGAGAAAATAACCTTGTTTATCGTGATTATCATGCTAGTAGCAAGTTTATTGGGAATTTTTGCAACTGCAATTGGTGCCCTCAGTAATCTATAAAATAGATTCAAGAAAATTTAGTGACTGGGATTTCCCAGCCCTTTTTTAAAGTGAGAAGAAATAATGAGTATGTTTTTAGATACAGCTAAGATCAAGGTCAAGGCTGGTAATGGTGGTGATGGTATGGTTGCCTTTCGCCGTGAAAAATATGTCCCTAATGGTGGTCCTTGGGGTGGTGATGGTGGTCGTGGAGGCAATGTCGTCTTCGTTGTAGACGAAGGTTTGCGTACTTTGATGGATTTCCGCTACAATCGTCATTTCAAGGCTGATTCTGGTGAGAAAGGAATGACCAAAGGGATGCATGGCCGTGGTGCTGAGGATCTTAGAGTTCGAGTGCCGCAAGGTACGACTGTCCGTGATGCAGAGACTGGCAAAGTTTTAACAGATTTGATTGAACATGGGCAAGAATTTATTGTAGCCCACGGTGGTCGTGGTGGACGTGGAAATATTCGTTTCGCGACACCAAAAAATCCTGCACCTGAAATCTCTGAAAATGGAGAACCAGGTCAGGAGCGTGAGTTACAATTGGAACTAAAAATCTTGGCAGATGTCGGTTTAGTAGGTTTCCCATCTGTAGGGAAATCAACACTTTTAAGTGTTATTACCTCAGCTAAACCTAAAATTGGTGCCTATCACTTTACCACTATTGTGCCAAATCTAGGTATGGTTCGTACCCAATCAGGTGAATCCTTTGCAGTAGCCGATCTACCAGGTTTGATTGAAGGCGCTAGTCAAGGTGTTGGTTTGGGAACTCAGTTCCTCCGTCACATCGAGCGTACACGTGTCATCCTTCACATCATTGATATGTCAGCTAGCGAAGGACGTGATCCTTATGAGGACTACTTAGCTATCAATAAGGAGTTAGAGTCTTATAACCTCCGTCTCATGGAGCGTCCACAGATTATTGTAGCTAATAAGATGGACATGCCTGAGAGTCAGGAAAATCTTAAAGAATTTAAGAAAAAATTGGCTGAAAACTACGATGAATTTGAAGAGTTACCAGCTATCTTCCCAATTTCTGGTTTGACCAAGCAAGGTCTGGCAACGCTATTGGATGCTACAGCTGAATTGTTAGACAAGACACCAGAATTCTTGCTCTATGACGAGTCAGATATGGAAGAAGAAGCTTACTACGGATTTGACGAGGAAGAAAAAGCTTTTGAAATTAGTCGTGATGACGATGCTACGTGGGTACTTTCTGGTGAAAAACTCATGAAACTCTTTAATATGACCAACTTTGATCGTGATGAATCTGTCATGAAATTTGCCCGCCAGCTTCGTGGTATGGGGGTTGATGAAGCCCTTCGTGCGCGTGGTGCTAAAGATGGTGACTTGGTCCGAATTGGTAAATTTGAGTTTGAATTTGTAGACTAGGAGACTGGTATGGGAGATAAACCGATATCTTTCCGAGATGCGGATGGTAATTTTGTTTCCGCCGCAGACGTTTGGAATGAAAAGAAATTGGAAGAACTATTTAATCGTCTCAATCCAAATCGTGCTCTGAGATTGGCACGAACTAAAAAAGAAAATCTATCTCAGTAAAGAAGCTAAAAAATCCCGTGCCTCATCAGACACGGGATTTTGTGGTACGACGGGATGTATAGCAAACTGAATCTGGAATAGCACAGCATATCTTCTAAAATATTGTTATCAATTGATTTGAATTTCAAAATTAAATTGTTTAATTCTTTTTTCACTTTATTATAGTATATCTGATGTCAAAGTTCTCGGCGAGTCAAATAGCGATTCCCAAGCCTGACTATCGTGAGGTAGCGGATTAAAACGATCTGGGGATAGACCGTTTTAAGTCTGACGCTGTAAATAAGAATCGTCAGAGGAAGGGATAGCGAAATCGTGGCTCTACGAACAGGAACGTGATAGTAAGGCGTATATAGTAGATAAGGGGGCTCAAAACTCTAAAGTCCAAAAAGGTAGTCGTAACCTATATACATAAAGCACGAGAGTAATTGAATTCGGACTAAGATTTTCTATTTTCACTGTAACCTTTTAACGTCCTCATATCTTGTATACACGAGGAAAGATGTATGACTTATCCCGTGAGGTCTATCACTATAAAGAGAAAACGACAAATAGAAGTGATCCTGAGTCACGGTTATCTTTAAAATAGATTGTCTGATAGGATGATAGCCTGAAAACGTCTTGTTTATGAAATATAGGACGGTATGTATAAAACGCTTTTGTGAACTGAGAGAAGGGGGAGAAGTTCTTGCTAAAATTTAGTTGAACAGCCGTATTCCGATACTTAGATAAGGGAGCTAGTCTTAGCTCCTACTTGGTTTCAGGGGACAAAAAAGGGGTAATAGCGCTTCGAGAAAGATTATACTCTTCGAAAATCTCTTCAAACCACGTCAGCGTCGCCTTGCCGTATATATGTGACTGACTTCGTCAGTCTTATCTACAACCTCAAAACAGTGTTTTGAGCAGCCTGCGGCTAGCTTCCTAGTTTGCTCTTTGATTTTTATTGAGTATTAGTAATTCAGTTACTAACTCGTCAACTTTGATTTATCCAATAAAATTGAAAAGAATGGAAAAAAGGTTGCATTTATGATATAATTTATTTTAAAGACCTTATTAGAAATCTTGAAAGAGTATTGAAAACTTAGAATGAGAAAAATTGTTATCAATGGTGGTTTACCACTACAAGGTGAAATCACTATTAGTGGTGCTAAAAATAGCGTTGTGGCCTTAATTCCAGCTATTATCTTGGCTGATGATGTGGTGACTTTGGATTGCGTTCCAGATATTTCGGATGTAGCAAGTCTTGTCGAAATTATGGAATTGATGGGAGCAACTGTTAAACGTTATGACGATGTCTTGGAGATTGATCCAAGAGGTGTTCAAAATATTCCAATGCCTTATGGTAAAATTAACAGTCTTCGTGCATCTTACTATTTTTATGGGAGCCTCTTAGGCCGTTTTGGTGAAGCGACAGTTGGTCTACCGGGAGGATGTGATCTTGGTCCTCGTCCGATTGACCTACACCTTAAGGCGTTTGAAGCTATGGGTGCCACTGTTAGCTACGAGGGAGATAACATGAAGTTATCTGCTAAAGATACAGGACTTCATGGTGCAAGTATTTACATGGATACGGTTAGTGTGGGGGCAACGATCAATACGATGATTGCTGCGGTTAAAGCGAATGGTCGTACTATTATTGAAAATGCAGCCCGTGAACCTGAGATTATTGATGTAGCTACTCTCTTGAATAATATGGGTGCCCATATCCGTGGTGCAGGAACTAATATCATCATTATTGATGGTGTTGAAAGATTACATGGAACCCGTCATCAGGTGATTCCAGACCGTATCGAAGCTGGAACATATATTTCTTTAGCTGCTGCAGTTGGTAAAGGAATTCGTATAAATAATGTTCTTTACGAACATCTAGAAGGATTCATCGCTAAGTTGGAAGAAATGGGAGTGAGGATGACTGTATCTGAAGACAGCATTTTTGTCGAGGAGCAGTCTAATTTGAAAGCAATCAATATTAAGACGGCTCCTTACCCAGGTTTTGCTACTGACTTGCAACAACCGATTACCCCTCTTTTACTAACAGCTAATGGTCGTGGTACAATTGTCGATACGATTTACGAAAAACGTGTAAATCATGTTTTTGAACTAGCAAAGATGGATGCGGACATTTCGACAACAAATGGTCATATTTTGTACACAGGTGGACGTGATTTACGTGGGGCAAGTGTTAAAGCAACTGACCTGAGAGCTGGTGCAGCTTTAGTTATTGCTGGTTTGATGGCCGAGGGGCAAACTGAAATTATCAATATCGAGTTTATCTTACGTGGTTATTCTGATATTATTGAAAAATTACGTAATCTAGGAGCGGATATTAGACTTATTGAGGATTAAGCCGTAGAGGTGTTTATGAATATTTGGACCAAATTAGCAATGTTTTCTTTTTTTGAAACGGATCGCTTGTATTTGCGTCCTTTCTTTTTTAGTGATAGTCAGGACTTCCATGAGATAGCTTCGAATCCAGAAAATCTTCAATTTATTTTCCCGACTCAGGCAAGTCTGGAAGAGAGCCAATATGCGTTGGCCAATTACTTTATGAAGTCCCCTTTGGGAGTATGGGCTATTTGTGACAAGAAAACTGAAAAAATGATTGGTTCTGTTAAGTTTGAAAAGTTAGATGAAATCAAAAAAGAAGCAGAGCTTGGCTATTTTTTGAGAAAAGATGCTTGGTCGCAAGGATTTATGACAGAGGTTCTTAGAAAAATTTGTCAGCTTTCTTTTGAGGAATTTGGCTTAAAACAATTATCCATCATTACCCACCTTGAAAATGAAGCTAGCCAAAAGGTTGCTCTAAAGTCTGGATTCCGTTTTACTCGTCAGTTTAAGGGAAGTGATCGCTACACAAGAAAAATGCGGGATTATCTTGAATTTCGGTATGTAAAAGGAGAATTCAATGAGTAAGCATCAGGAAATTCTAAGCTATTTGGAGGAATTACCAGTAGGTAAAAGGGTCAGTGTTCGTAGCATTTCCAACCATCTGGGAGTCAGTGATGGAACGGCTTATCGCGCTATCAAGGAAGCTGAAAACCGTGGAATTGTGGAGACCCGTCCTAGAAGTGGAACAATTCGTGTTAAATCCCAGAAAGTTGCTATAGAGAGATTAACTTTTGCTGAAATTGCAGAAGTGACTTCTTCTGAGGTGCTGGCTGGGCAAGAAGGTTTAGAGAGAGAATTTAGTAAGTTTTCAATTGGTGCTATGACAGAACAAAATATTTTATCTTACCTTCACGATGGGGGGCTCTTGATTGTCGGAGATCGTACCCGTATCCAACTGTTAGCACTTGAAAATGAAAATGCAGTTCTAGTTACAGGGGGATTTCAGATTCATGATGATGTTCTTAAACTGGCCAATCAAAAAGGAATTCCTGTTCTGAGAAGCAAGCATGACACTTTCACTGTCGCGACCATGATCAATAAAGCCTTGTCAAATGTCCAAATCAAGACTGATATTTTGACAGTTGAGAAGCTTTATCGTCCAAGTCATGAATATGGTTTTCTGAGAGAGACCGACACAGTCAAAGATTATTTGGACTTGGTACGCAAGAATCGTAGCAGTCGTTTCCCTGTTATCAATCAACATCAGGTTGTTGTTGGCGTTGTAACCATGAGAGATGCTGGTGATAAGTCACCAAGTACCACAATCGACAAGGTCATGTCTCGTAATCTATTTTTAGTTGGATTATCGACAAATATTGCCAATGTGAGTCAACGGATGATTGCTGAAGACTTTGAAATGGTACCGGTTGTTCGGAATAATCAAACCTTGCTTGGAGTTGTGACACGACGAGATGTCATGGAAAAGATGAGCCGTTCCCAAGTTTCGGTTCTACCGACTTTTTCTGAGCAGATTGGACAAAAACTTTCTTATCACCATGATGAAGTCGTCATTACAGTGGAACCCTTTATGCTTGAGAAAAACGGTGTTTTAGCTAACGGTGTATTGGCAGAGATACTGACTCATATGACCCAAGATTTAGTTGTGAATAGTGGGCGCAATCTCATCATCGAGCAGATGCTAATCTACTTTTTGCAGGCTGTTCAGATAGATGATATACTGCGCATTCAAGCACGCATTATCCACCATACTAGACGATCAGCTATTATTGATTACGATATTTATCATGGTCATCAGATTGTTTCAAAAGCAAATGTGACTGTTAAAATTAATTAGAAACTAGGAGAAAAAATGATAACATTAAAATCAGCTCGTGAAATCGAAGCTATGGACAAGGCCGGTGATTTTTTAGCAAGTATTCATATCGGCTTACGTGATTTGATTAAGCCTGGCGTAGATATGTGGGAAGTTGAAGAATACGTCCGCCGTCGTTGTAAAGAAGAAAATTTCCTTCCGCTTCAGATTGGGGTTGACGGTGCCATGATGGACTATCCTTATGCTACCTGTTGCTCTCTTAATGATGAAGTGGCTCACGCTTTCCCTCGTCACTATATCTTGAAAGATGGTGATTTGCTCAAAGTTGATATGGTTTTGGGAGGTCCTATTGCCAAATCTGATTTGAATGTTTCGAAATTAAACTTCAACAATGTAGAGCAAATGAAAAAATACACCCAGAGCTATTCTGGTGGCCTGGCAGACTCTTGTTGGGCTTATGCTGTTGGTACACCGTCCGAAGAAGTGAAAAATCTGATGGATGTAACTAAAGAAGCCATGTATAAGGGGATTGAGCAAGCTGTTGTTGGGAACCGTATTGGTGATATTGGTGCGGCTATTCAAGAATACGCTGAAAGTCGTGGTTACGGTGTAGTGCGTGATTTGGTTGGTCATGGTGTTGGCCCAACCATGCACGAAGAACCAATGGTTCCGAACTATGGTATTGCAGGTCGAGGACTCCGTCTTCGTGAAGGAATGGTCTTGACTATTGAACCAATGATCAATACAGGTGACTGGGAAATTGATACAGATATGAAGACTGGTTGGGCCCATAAGACCATTGACGGTGGCCTATCTTGTCAATATGAACACCAATTTGTCATTACGAAAGATGGACCTGTTATCTTGACTAGCCAAGGTGAAGAAGGAACTTATTAATAAAAAGTGAAAAGACTACTGGAAGTTTATTTTGATAAAAATCCAGTAGATTTTTTCATAATAAAATGCATTGTATCAAGTTTTAAGCAGCTGATATGATGTGTTTTTCTGATTTTAAGATTTTTTCCAACTCTGTTTGTAACCACATCATAACAGAGGGTCTAGGATTCAGGGCTCTCCTCCTATATACTATTAGTAAAGCAAAACTAGGGGAGAATATTTTAGTGTCGCAATCTATTGTTTCTGTAGAGGTTCCACAATATTGTCGTTTTGATTCTAAAAAGAGAAATGGAATTCTGTTTAACGTTCGTATTGCCAATCTTAAATTTACCTTTTTTATATTGAAGTATTGAGCTAGTTTATGAAAAAATTGAGTGAAAGAGTCGAGTGTTTTAGAAATCTACAGTGTAGTATTCTAGTTTCAATCCACTATATTTTGCTACTCCCCATAAAGTTTCTATTTTCCCTGATTTCTGATATAATAGAAATATTGACTTCAAGAGTAAGGAAGAGAAGATGAACGCATTATTGAATGGAATGAATGACCGTCAGGCTGAGGCGGTGCAAACGACAGAAGGGCCCTTGTTAATCATGGCGGGGGCTGGTTCTGGGAAGACTCGAGTTTTGACCCACCGTATCGCTTATTTGATTGATGAAAAGCTGGTCAATCCTTGGAATATCTTGGCCATTACCTTTACCAACAAGGCTGCGCGTGAGATGAAAGAGCGTGCTTATAGCCTCAATCCAGCTACTCAGGACTGTCTGATTGCGACCTTCCACTCCATGTGTGTGCGTATTCTGCGTCGCGATGCGGACCATATTGGCTACAATCGTAATTTTACAATTGTCGATCCTGGTGAACAGCGAACTCTTATGAAACGCATTCTTAAGCAGTTAAACTGGGATCCGAAAAAATGGAATGAACGGAGTATCTTAGGAACCATTTCCAATGCTAAGAATGATCTGATTGATGATGTTGCCTATGCTGCCCAAGCTGGAGATATGTATACGCAAATCGTGGCCCAGTGTTATACAGCCTATCAGAAAGAACTGCGTCAGTCTGAGTCGGTTGACTTTGATGATTTGATTATGCTGACCTTGCGTCTCTTTGATCAAAATCCTGATGTCTTGACCTACTACCAGCAGAAATTTCAGTACATCCATGTTGATGAGTACCAAGATACCAACCATGCTCAGTACCAACTGGTCAAACTCTTGGCTTCCCGTTTTAAAAATATCTGTGTGGTTGGGGATGCGGACCAGTCTATTTACGGTTGGCGTGGTGCTGATATGCAGAATATCTTGGACTTCGAAAAGGATTATCCCCAAGCCAAGGTTGTTTTGTTGGAGGAGAATTATCGCTCAACTAAAACTATTCTCCAAGCGGCCAACGAGGTCATTAAAAACAATAAAAACCGCCGTCCTAAGAATCTCTGGACTCAAAATGCTGATGGGGAACAAATCGTTTACTATCGTGCTAATGATGAGCTAGATGAGGCTGTATTTGTGGCTAAAACTATTGATGAACTTAGTCGCAGTCAAAACTTCCTTCACAAGGATTTTGCAGTTCTCTATCGGACTAATGCGCAGTCCCGTACTATTGAGGAAGCTCTGCTCAAGTCAAATATCCCTTATACCATGGTTGGTGGAACCAAGTTCTACAGCCGTAAGGAAATCCGCGATATTATCGCTTACCTCAACCTCATTGCTAATTTGAGTGACAATATCAGTTTTGAGCGTATTATCAACGAACCGAAACGTGGAATTGGCCCTGGTACGGTCGAGAAAATTCGTGACTTTGCAAATTTGCAAAATATGTCTATGCTGGATGCTTCTGCTAATGTTATGTTGTCTGGTATCAAGGGTAAGGCAGCTCAGTCTATCTGGGATTTTGCAAATATGATGTTAGATTTACGAGAGCAGCTAGACCACTTAACTATTACAGAGTTGGTTGAGGCGGTTCTAGAAAGAACAGGTTACGTCGATATTCTAAATGCTCAAGCGACTTTAGAAAGCAAGGCTCGGGTTGAAAATATCGAAGAGTTTCTTTCTGTTACGAAGAACTTTGATGACACCTCTGATGGGACAGAAGAGGAAACTGGTCTGGATAAACTGAGTCGTTTCTTAAATGACTTGGCCTTGATTGCGGACACAGATTCAGGTAGTCAGGAGACATCAGAAGTGACCTTGATGACCCTGCATGCTGCCAAAGGTCTCGAGTTTCCAGTTGTCTTTTTGATTGGGATGGAAGAAAATGTCTTTCCACTTAGTCGTGCGGCTGAAGATCCGGATGAATTGGAAGAAGAGCGCCGTCTAGCCTATGTAGGTATCACGCGTGCAGAGAAAATTCTCTATCTGACCAATGCCAACTCGCGCCTGCTTTTCGGTCGTACCAACTACAACCGTCCGACTCGTTTTATTAATGAAATTAGTTCAGACTTGCTTGAGTATCAAGGATTGGCTCGTCCAGCAAATACAAGCTTTAAAGCATCATATAGTAGTGGTGGCCTTTCCTTCGGTCAAAGAATGAGTTTGGCTCAGGCTCTTCAAGACCGTAAACGCAGTGCAGCCCCAAAATCTATCCAGTCAAGCGGTCTTCCATTTGGTCAATTTACAGCTGGGGCAAAATCAGCGTCTAGTGAGTCAAATTGGTCCATTGGTGATATTGCCCTCCACAAGAAATGGGGAGAGGGAACTGTTCTGGAAGTTTCAGGTAGCGGTGCTACTCAGGAATTAAAAATCAATTTCCCAGAAGTAGGTTTGAAAAAACTTTTAGCTAGTGTGGCTCCAATTGAGAAAAAAATCTAATTTTTCATCCTTCTCACGAATAATAAAGTGAGGAGGATTTTTATGTACAGTATTTCATTCCAAGAAGATTCATTATTACCAAGAGAGAGACTGACCCAAGAAGGAGTAGAAGCGCTCAGTAATCAAGAGTTGCTAGCTATTTTACTTAGGACAGGAACACGTCAAGCCAGCGTTTTTGAAATTGCCCAGAAAGTCTTGAACAACCTTTCAAGCCTAACAGATTTGAAAAGAATGACCCTGCAGGAATTGCAGAGTCTGTCTGGTATCGGTCGTGTTAAGGCTATAGAGTTGCAAGCTATGATTGAACTGGGACATCGTATCCACAGGCATGAGACTATTGAGATGGAAAGTATTCTCAGTAGCCAAAAGTTGGCCAAGAAGATGCAGCAGGAGTTGGGACATAAAAAACAAGAGCACCTGGTGGCGCTCTATCTCAATACTCAAAATCAAATCATCCATCAACAGACCATTTTTATCGGCTCAGCTACTCGTAGTATTGCTGAACCACGTGAGATTCTTCACTATGCTATCAAGCATATGGCGACTTCTCTCATCTTGGTCCACAATCATCCTTCGGGAGCGGTAGCCCCTAGCCGAAATGATGATCATGTCACTAAACTTGTTAAAGAAGCCTGCGACCTGATGGGAATTGTCCTCTTGGACCATTTGATTGTCTCATATTCTAGTTACTTTAGTTACCGTGAAAAAACAGATTTAATCTAAAGTTCATTAACGACATAGTCAAAGAGGTTTTTATCTTTGGGACGATTTTCAAAAAGAAACTCTGGATGCCATTGGACACCGAGAAAGGCGACATCATCCGTACTCATAACAGCTTCTATAATACCATCCTTAGGATCATGAGCCGCAATCTTTAAATTTGGTGCTAAATCCTTGATGCTCTGGTGGTGGAAGGAGTTGATATGGGAGATTTCTCCATAGATTTCTCGAAGAACTGTATCAGGTTCTGTCACCAAGCGTTGGGTTGTGTACTCGGCGGAACAATCCTGCCAGTGATCTTCGATATCTTGGTACAAAGTTCCACCCATGGCAACGTTAAAGAGTTGAGTTCCACGGCAAACAGAAAAAATTGGCTTTTTCTGTTTAATCGCTTCCTTGATGAGGGCCAGTTCGAAGATATCTCTTTGAAGGTGGTAGTCATCGCTATCAATGGTTTTTGGTTCACCATAGAACTTAGGATCAACATTTTGCCCACCTGTCAAGATGAGCTTGTCAATCATACTGATATAGTGGCAGGCCATTTCTTGATCACCAATCGGTAGGATGATGGGAATCCCTCCAGCGTCTTTAACGCCTTCAACAAAGCCTTTTGCTGCGTAGCTCATCATGATGTCATCATCTGGATGAGTTTTTTCGTTTCCTGTAATCCCTATAACTGGTTTTTTCATAAAATGATTTTCGCTTTCTAATCCTCTTTTCGCATGAAATAGAGGAGGGTTTGGAGTTCACTTGTCAAATCGACATACTGAACGACCACATCTTTTGGTAAATGCAGATGGACTGGTGAAAAACTGAGAATTCCTTTCACGCCAGCATCCACCAAGAGATTAGCAACCTCTTGCGACTTGACGCTGGGAACGGTCAGGATAGCAGTTTTGACATCAGCATCCTTGATTTTATCCTTGATTTGAGAAATTCCGTAAATGGGAATCCCATCAGGAGTTTGGCTACCGACTTCAGGATGGTCATCCAGGTCAAAGGCCATGATAATCTTCATCTTGTTACGCTCATGAAAGCGGTAGTGGAGAAGGGCATGGCCCATATTTCCAATACCAACCAGCATGACATTGGTGATGGAGTTATCATTAAGCAAATCGGCAAAAAATGTCATTAGTTTTTTGACATCATAGCCAAAACCACGACGACCAAGTTCACCAAAATAGGAAAAATCACGACGTACGGTCGCTGAATCAATTCCAATGGCCTCTGCAATTTGCTTAGAGTTGGCACGTTCAATCTTTTCTGCATGAAATCTCTTAAAAATTCGATAGTATAGGGAGAGTCTTTTCGCTGTAGCTTTTGGAATAGCAGACTGTTTATCTTTCACAAAATCACAACCTTTCTATTCTTCTATTTTATAGAAACATTGTGAAAAAATCAACAAAAACAAGAAAAAACTAAGAAAAATCTTAGTTTTGATGTAAAAAATCTGCATGTGATAGAAAACGGTAGAGGTCTCCGATCAGACCCTGGTAAACTTCCTGGCCCTTAAAGGTCAAAGAAGTCACATAAAGTGTATCTGGTAGGGTCACACATCCTGACAGAGCCAGCATGAGTGCCTCATAATCTTCATACTTGAGAGTCCGCTCTACATGATAGCTGTCTTTATAGGTCAGTTCAAACATTTTGGCTCTATCTTTCCGATTTTGTAAAGACACCACGTTCTACTAAACTATCCATGAGGAAGTAGAATTTTTCCTGATGAATGTGGTGGTCTTCTGATTTGAAAATATCAACTAGACGAAGGCCAAACTTGTCAGTGATATTGATTTTAGCACCTGTAAGTTCCTTGTTAATGATGATTTTGAGTTGGAATCCCTCACCGCTGTTCGGCACTTTTTCAAGTAGGCGAGTTAGTTCATAGTTACCAACCTTAGTCTCAAAAAAGGTATTGTCCTTAAGGGTGAATTTTTTAACAGAAGGGTTAAGAGTGTAGTCGTAACGACAATTTTTTAACTGAATGGTTTTTTCAAATGCCATATGGCTAACCTCCGATAATTTCTTTTAAGGTCTTTGCAAGGGTATGTAGGTCTTCAACAGTATTTTGTGGCGACAAACTGATGCGAACGGATTCCTTCAAGCGGTCTGAATTTGCGCCATACATGGCTTCAAGAACATGGCTGGATTGGACAATACCTGCCGTACAGGCTGAGCCAGTAGAGATTGAAATTCCAGCTAAATCTAGACGAAGGAGTAAGAGGTCATTTTTCTGACCAGGAAATCCAATATTGAGAACATAAGGGAGATGGTGTTCGCCTCTATTCAGGTAATACTGAATTCCCTCTAGCTCTGCCAGAAAGGCAGTTTCTAGATTTTGTACATGTTGAAAATGTTCTTCTTGCTTTTCTAAATTTTCTTTTAGGGCTGCAACCATGCCTACGATGGCAGCTAAATTTTCAGTTCCTGCACGTTTTTTCTGTTCTTGGTCTCCGCCATGTAGATAGGAATCAAAGTCCATGCTAGATGCGTAGAGAAAACCGATTCCCTTAGGACCATGGAATTTATGGGCAGAAGCAGTGAGAAAATCAATGCCCAATTCTTCTGGGTGAATAGGGAGTTTGCCAATAGCCTGAACTGCATCAACATGATAGGCGGCTGGGTGTTGCTTGAGTATTTGGCTAATTTCAGCAATGGGCAGTAGGTTTCCAGTCTCATTATTGGCAAACATGGTAGAAACCAAAATCGTATCATCACGTAAAGCCTTTTGAATTTGCTGGGCTGTGATTTCTTGATTTTCTGGTTGAATAATGGTTGCTTCAAAACCAAAGTGTTGAACCAAGTAATCAATTGTTTCAAGGACAGCATGGTGCTCGATGGCAGTTGTGATGATATGTTTTCCTTGTTCTTGGTGACGAAGGCAGTAACCAATGATAGCAGTATTGTTGCCTTCTGTCCCACCAGAAGTGAAAAAGATATGTTGAGGTTTTGTCCCCAGTAACTGAGCTAGCTCCTGACGGGCTTCTCGCAATAGTTTGCCAGCTTGACGACCATGAGCATGAATACTAGAAGGATTTCCATGGGTTTCTTGCATAACCTTGGTCATAGCTGAAATAGCAACTGCTGACATGGGAGTCGTTGCAGCATTGTCCAAATAAATCAAAGAATCACCTTATTTCTTTTTGTTGTAGGCAAAGAGTGGGCTGACTGGTTTTCTTTCGTGGATACGGACGATAGCATCACCAATTAACTCACTAGCAGTGATGTAGCATACGTTTTTAGGAGTTTTTTCTTTTGTTGCTACTGAATCAGTCACAAGAATTTCTTTAATCTTAGTATTGTCAAGAAGTTCAGCAGCTCCTTCAACGAAGAGACCGTGGCTAGAAACAGCATAAATTTCTGTAGCTCCTTCACGTTCAACGATTTTAGAAGCTTCAGAGAAGGTACGTCCTGTATTCAGAATATCGTCAATTAAGATGGCTTTCTTACCTTCAACATCACCAATAATGTAACCTTCGTTACGAGTTGCATCGTCTTGAGGGTAATCGATAATGGCGATAGGAGCATCAAGATACTCAGCCAAGCTACGAGCACGTTTTACACCTGAATTTTTAGGGCTGACGACAACAACATCTGAGCCAAGGAGGCCCTTATCGCAATAATGTTTTGCAAATAGGGGAACTGTGAAAAGATTATCGACAGGAATATCAAAGAAACCTTGCACCTGAACAGCATGCAAATCAAGCGTAAGAACACGGTCAACCCCAGCCTTAACCAGCATATTGGCAACTAGTTTTGCTGTAAGTGGCTCACGAGGACAAGCAATGCGGTCTTGACGTGCATAGCCAAAATATGGAAGGACAACGTTGATGCTGTGGGCACTTGCGCGCACACAAGCGTCGACCATGATAAGCAATTCCATTAGGTGGTTGTTGACAGGGAAACTTGTTGATTGGATGATGTAAACATCATAACCACGGACACTTTCTTCAATATTCACTTGGATTTCTCCGTCTGAAAATTGACGTGATGATAGTTTTCCAAGTGGGACACCAACAGCTTGAGCAATTTTCTGTGCAATCTCTTGGTTAGAGTTGAGTGCGAAAAGTTTCATGTTTTTTCTATCTGACATTATAGACCGTCCTCTGTAAACTTTTTAAATCCTAGTTATATTTGCCTTACATATATGAACTGGGGTTTGTGTATTTTTATCTTTTCTATTTTACCAAAAAATGGAGATTATTTCAGCTATTTTTCATGTTTTTGACAAATCGGACCAATTTTGAGGAAGCTTTTTGATAAGAAATCTGATTTTCCTCTAAAAATTGCTGGAAATCCTGTTTTCCTTGCTCGTGATTTTCCACTTCAAGCTCTAATTCGTAATCTGTCATATCGAAGTATTGACTCTCATCCAGCGCCATGAGACCAATAGCTGTCTTCATTTCATAGCGAAGCGTTGTGAGACAACCGAGTACCTGCCATTCACTAGTTTGGATACCATGTTTAGCTAATTCATCAAGAACCAGCCCTTGAGGAAGTTCTTCCTTAGCCAGATAGTTCTCAGCATCTTTTAGTTGCAATTTTTGATTGTATTCCATGTTTCCGACATTTTGCGGAACTTTGAGTGTCAATTCTGCCCAGTCTTCAAAGGTTCGAATGCGCATAGCAACTTTCTTTTCTCGCAGTTCAAAACGAGGAGTGTCGATGTAGTAATTTTTTTGAAGAACAGAAGTGACACCTGTGAACTGGTCTTTTAGACGATCATACTCATCTTTTTTCAAGAGTGTTTTCAATTCAATTTCTAAATGTTTCATTTTTCTTACCTTTTCTTTATCGTTGAAAGCGGATTTATGGTATAAACAGCTCACGTCTTCCTAGTCCCTTGAAATCAGTGGGTTTTCAGTAGGTCAACCAAAAGTGAATACGAGATTGAATACGGCATGACTTTTAGCTTGAACGGATGAAATCCATAAGCTGATCAACGACTTCAACACGTTGATTGTCATTGATGTGGGTATACATATCAAGAGTGGTTTGGACATTGTTGTGACCTAATCTGTCCGAAATGATTTTGGCTGTAACACCTGCTTCAAAGAGGAGAGAAGCGTGTGTGTGCCTGAAACCGTGAGGAGTGATTTTTTTGACATCCTTATGTTCACAAAAGAATCTTCTAAGTCTCTCTTTCACAGCTGAAGGTGAAATCCATCCTCCGAAACTATTCGTAAAGATATAATTCGAATCATGTTTGTAAGGCACACTAGCCCGAAAATACTCTTTTATTTGCTGACGTTTCCAGAGTTTTAATACATTCAGAGTCTCATCATCTAAGGTGATAACCCTCTTACTCCTTTTGGTTTTAGGATCCTGAACAGTTTGCTTGTCACCAATTACGACAGCTGTACGAGAAATACTTAACAACTTATTTTCAAAGTCAACATCTGACCACATGAGTCCGATAGCTTCTCCAGTTCTCAATCCTGAAAAAGCGAGTAAGTGGAAAAAAGTGTAGTCTACTGGCTTACAATTTGCTTTGTAAACTTTAAGAAACTCCGTTAGTTCCTGTTTTGTATAGTGGTTCTCTTTGCCCTTTAAGGGTCTATTTTTAGGCTTGATAATCTTGTCCAAGGGATTTAACTTAATGATGTCAAGAGAAACGGCATACTTGAAAATACGGCTAATGACAGAGTAGTAATTAGCATATAGGATATAGCGATTACTTAACTGGATAGCAACCTTTTGACAATAAGCTACACTAATCTGCTGGATTTTCATATCTGTAAAATACAAGTCAATCATAACATCAAGTTTTTTCTTAACGTTCTGATATGTTGTTGGTTTTACAGTGCTTTTATAGCTATCAAGCCATAACTCAGCGACTTCAGCGAAAGTAGGGTTCTGGAAATCTTCATTGTTTGAAAAACCATTTTCTTCAACGTCTAAGAGAAGGTCACGTTCGGCAGCCTTTGCCTCCTTTATGGTTTTAAAACCACGCCGTGTTGTGCGTTTTTCTTTTCCAGTAGCAGGGTCTATGCCCAGATATGTTTGAAAGAGATATCTAGTCTCTCCTTTTTTTGTAATGTATTTTTTTATCATAAAAAGTCCTTTCTTTTCGATTGCTTGCCCGCATAGTTGAAAAGGTGTAGAACTTATGATAAACTATAGGTGTATTTTTTTATCATCCTTTCCATTGCTTGCTTGATGGAAAGTTGAATCCTCACACTCAAAATTTGGCGATGGCGAGTGTGGGGATTTTTTATTTAGACGATAGGAATAAGTTCACCGCCTATTTGTTGGTTTATATAATCTCTATCTTCTGGATATTTCAACAGATAGGAGTTGATAGCTTCCATAATCTGGAAGTTCAATAATCCAACTGGTGATACCGGACCCCAAGTTTTGAATAAGGTTAGGGAAAATATGAGTGTTCTCAAACCGTTTTGTCCTTGCCCATTCTTGTAATCTTCTTCTGTGATGTGCAATCGATTGTGAAAGAATTTATTGTAATTGATTTTGTTCTTTTCTGTTGTGAAGTTATAAACTCTTCCAAGATGGGCACATCTGTTTCGATAGGAGAGTAAGAAGTAAAATACATTGATAAACAATTGTTTAATATCATTATCTATATTTTCTTTGTCTAGTCCTGTCATGCGCTGAATAACTTCTGTCTTTATATGCGACTTTTGTAGTTTATAAAAAGTGATTAGGTGACCAAAAGTCATCCCTTTAACAAGAATCCAAGGCGGTACGTTGCCATGCTTTTCTCGATAATGTTTATATGGTTGAGTCTTATCTTGGGTGATTTTATAGCATTTACGTAGAAACTTAGAACGTTCAGACTCTTTGAATTTTTTAGCACCTCGTTCATAGTTCTCTCTTTGAAGGTATTTATTTTGGTCTGCAGTGTAATGTTCTGCGACTACGTAGGAAAGAACGGTTCTAAGATGAGCCTCGATTTCTTGTAATGCTAGATTGATATTTGTTCGTATGCTTTTGTCCATGAGGAAAAAGTCTACGAGTTTTTCAAATGTTGCGCCCTCTTTAAATTTCTCTCCTTGTTCAATACCAATTTCTTTATAGCCGTTTATGATTTCGTAATAGCTGTATGTCGATAAAATGCTGATTGCCCTGTTTTCATCTCGGATGGTAAGCCCTCGAGATTTTAGGAGTTCTATCTGCTCTCGAAATGTTTTAAAAGGTTTTGTTTCCATATCTCTCCTCCGTAAATCAAAAAGAGCCTCTGTATAGATACAAAGACTCTTCTAGGCTCCCAGGGGGGAGCATTCACTTAGATTAATTTAATTATAGAGTCTTTTGTTGTTTTTGTCAAGCTTTTTGTTAAATTTGGTTTTACTCCCCTCTATACACCCCGACAACTGCATAAATCTTGATGTGTGTGTCTTCGGCTGGTGGGAAGTCTAGGATGATGTCTTCGTACTTGTCATTGAGCGATACTAGGCGTAAGCGTCCGTTTTCGGTGTATATCTTCTTAAAGTAAGAACGGTCTCCGTATGCGATAACTGCTAAATCTCCGTTGTAGGTGGTCAGTCCTTTGTCTACTAAATAGAGAATGTCTCCGTCTTGGTAGTCAGGTTGCATGGAGTCTCCGCTGACCTTAGTCGCAATATCGTGACGTGGTGGTTGCTCGTCAACCTCTATAGTCTCTCTGTCTGTATCATCGTAGCCAAATCCATAGTTAAATCCAGAAGCTGCTGCCGTCTCAGATACAACCTCAACTTGGTACAAGCTGATAACTTCCGATACTTCGTTTTTCTTCGTTTCTTCTTCGTTTTGCCCTGTGTACATCTCGCCGTTTGCTTTTTGTCTCTCCAGAAGCTCCTCAGAAGTCCGTAGCACGATTTTTTTATTATCTGGGGTTAATTGTACCACCTTGTCCGTTATCTGCTGTGTGAGCAAATCTGGGGACGCTGTGGGGGTGATAACTTTAGAAAGACTAAATAGTTGTTGTGGCTCAACTTCGAGAGCAGCAGCATAAATTCTAATATCTGTTTCGTCTAATTGTCGTTTGCCGTTCTCATGATTGGATATAGTATTTTGTTTGAAACCAGTCAACTGTGACAATTCGTTTTGTGTCATTTTCTTAGATTTTCTAATTTCTTTAATAGAATTACCTAGTATATTCATAAACATTTCCTTCCTCTACCTATAATATATCACAATGAGATAAAAAAATAAATAAAAAAATCTCAAAAAGTGATAAAAAATCGTTGACTTATATCTCAAAATGAGATATAATAGTCTTGTAAGGTTGAGAAAGGCAATCTTAAGACAAGGAAAACAACAGAAAGGAAAGACTAAATGAAAAAGCACAAAAAGAAAAGACTTACCAATGAAGTCAAGATCGGTTTGATAATAGCCCTCATCAATCTAATCTCTGCACTGGTAAATCTTATATCAAAACTCTTCTAGGAAGAGAGTGGAAGGGGCGAAAGCCCCAACCACTATTGTGTAATTTCATTATAGCACAAGGTAGAAAAAATGCAAAACAAAACCGCTAAATTTATCACTTGGTCTTTGATTGCCTTAACTATTCTGGTTATCATTATTACTTGGCTTATATAAGAGAGGAGAATTATTGTTGACAAATAAAGAGAAAATACGTTCTCAATTTCTTCTTCCTAAAATTCGATTAAGGGAAGAACGTAGAAAAAGAGAGCTTACTACGTTATACATGGCGGACTTGATTGGGTTAAAAAATCGTCGTCAGTATGAACTTAAAGAAAAAGGTCAGTTTCCTTTTCAGGATTATGAAATGGCAATTATTGCTAATAAATTCGGAATGAGTGAAACTGACTTATTCTTCAGTTAAAAATATCTCAAAAAGAGATAAAATAAATAAAAGTCAAAAAGGTCAAACTTTTTCAAAATCGATAGAATAATTCTATCAAAACTGTTGACAAGTACCAACAGTTTTGAAAAGACCTATCAGTAGAAAGGAGAAAGTCAATGTATGGAGCAAAAATGAGGGAGCTGAGAACTGCTCAAAAGCTGGGCTTGCGTGAACTTGCCAAGCGAACCTTGATAGACTACACAACCTTGTCACGAATCGAGAACGATCTGAAGGCAGTGACACTGTCGCAGGCGGTGGTCATCGCCAAGGCGCTAGGGTGTAGGGTAGAAGATATGTTGTAGGAGGAAGGAGAATAGAATGAGACCAAGAAAATATCCGTATAGTGGGAAAATAAAAAAGCCTATCGGACAATCGATAGACTTTATCATAAACGAAGATGCTATTCTTCAGTTGGCTTTTCGAATTTCCCAATCGAAACACCCAATATCTGATCTAAAAATAGACAAATATATGGCACTTTGAATGGTCCACCGATTGAATTGGTGCGAACTTCAACATCTACTAAAAAGATTGCTGTTGGATTTTTTTCGTCGTATTCAGAAACTCGAAGATTTTCTATTGCTTGAGCAATTGCGGATACGTTAGGATAATCAGAGCTATTATGATTATAAGGTTCGCCAATGTATTGTCCTGCAGCTGTTTGGACTATCAACTTGTGACCTGTATTTTTAGCGATAATAGCATGTGTTAGTAGAATGTCATATTTTGCTAAGTTATTACTCATATCTTTCCCTCCTTTCTGTTGGAATTTTGACTAAAACGGTGAGAGGTCTCAGTCAAGATTGGTTATAACATAATCTAAATTAAATAACAATATGTAGTGTTTTTGTATATTTGAAACACAATATATGGGGAAAGGAACAATGTGTGTGGAAGAAGTTTAAGCATTTGTTGATTGAAAAAGGGATGACACAGAAAGCGTTAGCTGAAAAAGCTGGTATCAGTCCAAATACAATCAGAAATATCAAAACCGAGCGTATTTCTTTTAAGAATATGTGCAAAATTGCTGATGCACTAGAAATCAGCATAGATGAACTAAGAGAGGAGAAAGAATGAATGAAATATCTTTATCAAACAATCTCAATCAGATTGAACTAGAAATCAATCATCACAAACAAATTGCAGGTCAGTCAATTTGGGAAATCGGAAGACGACTAAATCATGTTAAGGAACATAATTTGACTCATGGGCAGTTTATGGCGTGGCTGAAAAAAGTTGATTTAAATTGGTCGGAAGCAAATCGCATGATGAAGGTTGCCAAAGAATTACCAAATTACTCAACGTTGAATAATTTAGGTAGCACAGCCCTTTATCTCATCGCAACCCTGCCAGAGGAAGAGAAACAGGCTCAAATTAACAGGATTGAGCAAGGGGATAATCCGACGGTCAGAGAATTGCAAGATTTGAAGTTAAAATTTTCTGCAGCTAAAAGAAAAATAATGGAACTGCAAAAGGGGCAAGAACCGCCTAAGGAAATCGTGAAAGAAGTTCCTGTTATGCCAGCAGACTACCAAGAAGCGCTCCAGAATCATCAAAAACTAGAAGCCCGTGCCAAGTCGGCAGAGGAAAGGAATGCTTTTCTTGAAGCTCAATTAAAAGACCTCTACGACCAACGCGCAGAAGTGGATGAAAAATCGAACAAGTACGACGAATTGACAAAGGCCATCCAGCAATCCCAAGGACAGTTGGACGACTACCAGAAAAAAATCGCTTCCTACAAGAATATCCTTAGCCTTATCCAGAAAGGGAATGATTTTCTTGCTAATATGGGCGGTCTCATCTACGCCGATGAAGAAAAAGTCTTACATACGGACGGTGTTGCTGGTCAGGAGTTCGACAGTTTCGTAAATCGGGGCATCCGATTCTTTACGGATTTACAAAAAATCAGAAATAAAGGCAATCAAATCTTGGAAGGAGAAATTTTATGACGCATGAAGTGGTTAAAAGTCAACCAAGCGAACTAACCCAAGAAGATATTTTGATTCAAGTTCTACAAACTCAAAAAGAATTGAAGCAAAATCAGGAAGTTTTAGCAGGGGATGTTGATTATTTAAAAAACGAGCAACCCGTCAACCCATCAATTTGTTTAGAGCTTGAAAATTTACGAAGAGTGAAAGTTATCAGGGCTCTTGGCGGTAAGGATAGTCAAGCTTATAAAGACCGCTCTTTTGCCAGCAAGGTCTTTCGTCAGGCTGCTAAAGACTTTAAAGAATTCTTTAGGATTCCACGGTATGACCTACTGAAGAAAAAAGACGAAGAGAGGGCTTTTGATTACTGGAAGTCATGGGAACCATCACATAATACCAAGATGGAAATCAAGACAATGAATGGGTAAATGATAAGCAATTTAGAGAAGGAGTACCTATGAACAAAGAAGAAATAACTGAGCTTTTAGAATTCTTAATGACAGACTATGGGCGAGGGTATCTAGCTGGGTTAGTTGGCGGGGTTTCAACGATTTTGAAAAGTTTAAAAAATAAAGAGGAAAACTAGAAAGGAGAGCGTATGACAGACTTTAAAAATTTAGATTGTCAATTTATCTTTCAACAATGCGACTGAAAATTATACTGCTGTTAGTAATAGTTTTATCAACGATCCTGCGCTAGATTTTACAGCTGTTGGTATCATGATGGTGGTGCTGGCTAATCACCCAAACTGGCAAGTTTATCCAGATGAGATAGCTAAAAGAAAAGGTGTTAACCGGAAGACAATTGATAAGTATTTCAAAATCTTTGAAGAGGCTGGATATTTGCGAAAAATCAGAAAAAAACCTCCCGGAAATGGAGGGAGTCATATATTCAGATTCTTCTCAGATACAAAAATAACTGATTCCCAATTCGATATTATGAAACAGAGATTAAACCAGTCTATCAAAAAGGCATCTATGAATTATCATTCTGACATTCCAAAAAGTGAGATGTCAGAAAGTGAGATGTCAGAAAGTGAGATGTCAGATTTTGGGCACTAATAAATACTAACTAACAACAAGTATTAACTAACAATAAATATTAAAAGACAACAAGTCCTACTCCTCTAAATAAATAAAAGAGAGGGTAGAAAAAATAAATTCAAAGGAGAACGAAATGAGACCAAGACGATATCCGTATAGTGGGAAAAGAAAAAAGCCTATCAATTTTCAGATAGACTTAGAAAAATTCAAGCGTCTTAGCTATGAAGCCATTCATGATACTTCTCAAGTAACTCAATAGTAGTTATTGCAGAAGTTAAACTACTGACCATCCCAAGTTGCAATCCGTCGGTATGGTCAATCTGTTTAGTAGCTTCATTAGCTTTAGCAGCAATATCTTGCATATCTTCAGCTGTTAAAGATTCTCGAAAATCTTTAAAGGATTTCATAAAATCACCTCCTTTCTGCTTATATTATAGCAGAAATGGAGATTAGAGACAGAAAGGAGCAGTAGGAGGATATTTCATCGGTCTTGAGACTGATATAGGAGGTTGAATGGAAGATAAAATTATTGAACTTGCTGATTACTTCATCAGCGAAAACACAACGTACAGAGAAGCTAAAATAGCGTGTGAGAAGCTATTGAGACAAGTCAGCCATGAGATTGAACTCAGGGCAATGGAAAGCAAGACTTTTTAAACAAAAAAGCACCTGACGGTAATCAGGCGCATACTAAAATAATCAAAATCATTATATCACAAAAATGCTTGCCCGCATAGTTGAGAGGATGTAAAAAATGGAAGGTATAACGTTACAATTACGATTGGACGGTGAAAGTGCTGAATTGTTCACCAATCAATTGTTGGCTTTTGCTGAAAAGCAGGTCAAGGAGCAGTTAGAGAATGACCGCATGCCAATTAATCAACAGGCTTTGATGAAGAAGTTTGGCTTTAATCATGCCTATGTTAAGAAGTTAGAACGCAAAGGATTAAGATTTCGTAAGCAAGGAAAAGATATTATGTATGATATCAATGATGTTTATGAAATTTTGGAATTAGAGAAAGAAGTACGAAAATTAAGAGCGTAAGGAGATAAAAATGTTTGAACCACCATTAGTTAGCCAATTATTAGGAACTGGCACAGTGATTTTAGGATTTATCGGTGCAGGGCTTCTAGCTCGTCAGATGGATAAGCAGGAAGAGGAGAAAATCCGCCAGAAGGAAGAAGAGAGACGAGAAGAGCAAGAATTTGCGTCTATGATTATCCAAGGTTACAACCAAGCATACGAACGTGGTAGAGAGGTACAGCGTCAAGAAATCCGCAAGAACATCCGTAGAGAGTTCAAGGGCTTCACCTACGACAACGAACCGCCTCAAGGATTGCGTCCAGAGCCTCTAGCCTTACCAGAACCACGAAGATCACGCTATGCAAAGTATTTGGGATAGATCAAAGGAGACGCTGATGACGAGAATTGAACTTGGAAAGGTGTATGCTCATGTTTGATTACGACAGAGATATAATGCAACCACCTGAAGAACGTGAGGAACTTGACCCAAGCGAGTACATCTATGTTGGATGTGGGCAGTATCGATACGTGGGTGATGAAGTATGATTGAGGAATTACTTGCAGAAATCGACAACTGGCGAGCTGAGTATATTCATCTTGGCCGAGAGCTGGGGCAAATCATCAACGACCAACAGGACATTATTTTGAAATTGCAAAACGAAAATCGACGCTTAAAGCGTGAAAATTGGAATTTGAAGAAGACGAAAGGAAGAAAGAAATGACTAAAACCGTTAAGATGACGCGATAGCAGAATAATAACTACTAATGAACAACAAAATCATCCTTATAAAAAATAAGGGAATTACAGAGTTTTTAAAGGAGGAGGAAAATGGCAAGTTTAACTTTCCCAGAATTGCAACAAAAAATGCAATTAGAAAAAAAGAAATCAAAAGATGTAAAGTACGCATTTAGAAATGCCGAGGACATCTATACAACTTTCAAAGAGCTAAAAAGCGATTGGTCTGTAATCGTAACTGATGAACTCGTTGAGCTTGTTGGAAAAATCTTTGTAAAAGCAACAGCCGTAGCTTTTAATGACGAGAGAGACGAGAGGTACCAATCAACAGCATACGCTGAAATGAGTCCAGTTCAAGTATTTAATACTCAAAAAGGCCAGATTAAACAAATGCAAGAACCACAATGGACAGGTGCAGTCAGCTCATACGCTAGAAAATATGCCTTGCAGGGGTTGTTTGCGATTGGTGAAAAAGATATTGATGAGTATCCAGTAGAAGTCAGCCAAGAACAAGGGCAGAATAATCAGCAACAGAAACCAAACAACCAGCAAGCCCAAGAACAACAAGTGAGGTACATTGATAACATTCAGTATCAAGAAATCATCAAGAACGTTGAAGAAATTGCGACGATTAAGGGAGCACCATTTGATACAGTTGCAAATTTTGTATTGAACAAGTATCAAATAGACGATTTCCACAAAGTACCAGTTGATGGCTATAACATAGTAATGGACTATCTCACTAAACAAATTCAAAAAGCATACGAAAAACAAGGAGTATAAGACATGGTAAAAGATGTAACTAATAGCTTGACAGAAATTAAGGTAGATTTCCAACCAGCAGTAATCAATGTTGATTATGATAGCGTTGAGAAACAACTTGCAGCAATCGTTGCACAGTACACGGATTATGAGGTGACGGCATCCACTTATAAGATTGATTATGATGAGCGTACACGCCTTAATAAATTAAAAGAGGCGTTGGAAACTCGGCGTAAGGAAATCAAAAATAACATCAATAATCCATACAAGGAATTTGAGAAGTGGTATAAGAAAACAGTTGAGCCATTGGATAATGTTATCTCAAACATCACAGCAGGACTTAATGCGATTGATGAACATGAACGATTGATGCGCGTGGATGTTATCCGGACTACCTTTGAGGATAGGTGTATGTTCGCAGGGATTGAAAAATCAACATTCGCTGACAAATACGATGAGTACAGCCTCAAGAAATATTTTAAAACAGGCAAGTATGAGCTGAAAAATACAACACTTGATGAAATGGATGCCTTGGTGCTTTCAGAATTTGATGCCCTGGAAGAATATAAGGCCAACAAGCAAGCTATCCAAGAGCAAGCTCAAGAGTACGATTTGCCAGCTGATAGCTATATCAGACATCTTGAAGATGGTAAGAGCCTTGTTGATGTTTTCAAGATGATGAAAACTGATCGTGATGCTGAGATTGCACACAAAGAGCAGAAAGAGGCTCAAGAAAAAGCAGAAGCTGAACGACTTGCAGAGATTGAACAATTGGCCAAAGAAAATGCAAATGCGCATATCAAGGCTTACGATGCTGAAACAGGCGAGATTTTGGAGCAGGGTACAATTACACCAGAACCTCAAAACAATGCGCGAGAGGTGGCAAAATTTGAACCTAGCGAGCCTTTAACAATTGACTTGCGTTTGACATTGCATGGTGGGAAATCTCAGTTTGATCAGTTGAAAGAATGGCTTGAGGATAACTTTATCAGCTTTGAAACTTTGGAGGGTTAGGTGGAATTTAGAAAGTATCAACTTATTTTAGAGTTTGAGGAGGCTAATAGGCCTCTCACACAAATTGAAAAGAAAAGCCTTGCTATTTACTCTATCGAGTATTTAAAAGCGGGGCTAGATAGCTTAGAACGTGAATATTGCAACAGGAGGTATGCACAATGAAGTTTAATGAACTGATTGAAAATGTAAAAGGTTGGTCAACAGAAAGGAGTCAGAACTATGAGATGTTTTTATGTCAGTGGTAAAATTGCAGATCTTGATTTGGGGTCAGAAATCAATGCAGAAAATTCATTTATGGCCGCTATTGAGTTTGTGAAACGATACACCGACTTATTAAAGTTTGGTGCGCATGAAATAAAGGTATCAGAAGTAGAGGAGGTTTCAGCATGACAGTTTTAGCATGGCTAATCTATAATCTATCGGTACTTGCTACCTCCTTATACCTTACTATTCATTTTAATTCTGGATGGTGGATGCTTCTTGTTTTGATTGCATCAACCGACTTAAAAACTAAGAGAGGTACAATCAATGATAAATAACGTTGTTTTAGTAGGGCGACTTACAAGAGATGCCGAACTGAGATACACGCAATCTAATATTGCGGTTGCTACATTTACTCTTGCTGTAAATCGTCCGTTTAAGAACGAGGCTGGAGAGCGTGATGCTGATTTTATCAATTGCGTTATCTGGAGACAGTCAGCTGAAAATCTTGCTAATTGGGCTAAAAAAGGCTCATTGATTGGTATCACAGGAATAATTCAAACACGTAGCTATGATAATCAACAAGGCCAACGTGTTTATGTCACAGAGGTTGTTGTTAGTAATTTTCAACTGTTGGAAAGCCGTAACGGTCAGCAAAATAATCAAGGCCATCAAGATCATCATGGCGGTTATCAGCAACAGGGTTACAGTAACCAGGGTAGTTCTTTCCAAAACGGAAATAACACAGGGAACAATTTCCAAAATGGAAATAGTTACGGGCAACAAGGTAGTTTCTTTGAGGGGAATACAACAAATCCAGTTCCTGATTTCACCCGAGACAATAATCCATTTGGCAGACCCACAAAGCCATTGGATATCAGTGATGATGATTTGCCATTCTAGGTGATTGAAAGTGATTATTAAGTTTGAAAAAGCTACGTAAAGAAAAAAAGCTATCTCAAAAGGAAATAGCAAAAGAAATGAGCATATCAGAAAAGACTCTATCACGCTGGGAAAACGGAGAAAGCCAAATTAAACCAGAAAAAGCCCAGCAACTAGCTGACTACTTCGAGGTAAGCGTTGGATATCTGTTGGGGTATGAAAGTAACCCATTGGAACGATTGGAAAGCTTAGTTGATGAACTAAAGGAGCACAAGGACTTGTTAGGAATTCTGGATTGGTACACAGCTTTTGATTTAGCTAATGACATTCTTGCAATAGCAAGCGTGGAAAAAGCTAGATGGCTAGGGAGGTTGAATGCAGGAAAGATTGATTCTTAAATTTGAGTTAAACAGAAAGCAGATGATTAACTCAAATGATAGACCGCACTTTCATCAAAAGTCTAAAATCACTAAGTTTTTACGGCAGTTGGCCGAATACGAGGGCAAGAATGTACTGAGAGATTACTTTGGGTTGCCTTACAGCGAGGACAAGCCTTGCAAGGTTAAGGTTCGGATATATCCTCCGACAAATCGGAAGTATGACCCACCGAACTGGTCGCCTACAAGCAAGGCTTTGTTTGACGGTTTGACGGACGCTAATATTTGGACAGATGATAACTACAATGTGATAGTATCGACTGAGTTTATGCACGGTGGCAAGTCCGGAAATAAGAATTACAGGATTGAGCTGGAGATTTACGAATATCACGAGATATTGCAAAGGATAGTAGATGTGATTTGACAGGAGGTAAGAAATATGATTGGAGTAACCTATCAGGAAATTCATCTCTTTGTTGAGTTTTTGAAAAAGCAGTATGGGCAAGGTCGTCCAGACTATATTGAAGCACTGAACTACTTAGACGGCTTGGCGAAAGTCTCCCACAGAGAAGCTATTGAAAGATTTTTAGAAGATGAAGTACGATAAACAGGCTGAGCTTGACGGACTGAAACGCACAATCAAGCAAAACGAAGAGAAGATAATCGAGTATTCGAAGCCGTGCGATGCACGGAAAAGACGCATTAGAGAGCTGGAGCGCGATTTGTTGAAGAAAAAGAATAAAGAATTAAGGCAGAAAGTAGAGGAGTTGAAAGATGAATAAGCAGGAATTGATTGAGAAATACGAAGCGGTTGAATGTCTTGTAGGTATTGTTAGCGGAAAAACTATTCTAAAAAGCGTTCTAAGAGACTTGCAACAACTAGACGAACCAGAAAAAGTCAAGGTTCCGCAGTTTGTGGCTGAATGGATTGAGGAAGCTAGAAAAGCTTGTAAAGACGTGGCAGAATTATTCGAATTTGATTTCACGAACGATGAAGTTAGGAAATGGTTTATGCAAGAAAGACCATTTGATTTAGTAGCTAGAGCTTGGCTTAACGGCTACGAGGTCGAGGAAGAGAAGCGGTATAAGGTTGTAATGCCTAATGTTTCTTCGAGCGGAGGTGTTTTGACCTGTATCAAACATGACGATAGCTGGATTTGGATTGATACACTCGGGACCATCGTCGAAGGGCGAACTCACACTCGCAAAGAACTAGAAGAAGCTGGATTCGGCTGGGTTTTCAATTGTGAAGGTATTGAGATTGAGGAGGTGGAGTGATGATTATCAAGAATTATAAATATGATTTTTCGAGTGGCAGAATACGCTACACAATTGATGTTGATGGCTATGAACAAGCCATGGAACACACAAAGACAGAATACGGAAGTGTACAAAGAAATGATATTGATGATTTCTTAAGTATGGTTGAGGAATACGACTTTCAAGAAGCTGAAATGGTTGAAGAATTTGTGGATTTTCAAAGCCATTTGCTTATGTATGGAATTGATTTTGAATTGGAAAATGAGGTGCAGTGATGAAACGACCAAACAGATATCCTTACACACGAAGTCAATGGGTTGAAGAAACCGTTGATCACTATACATATAAAAGCGATATTTGCTATACAAGTCACATTTTAGAAAATAGACTTACTGGAGAAATTAAGGACAAGGAGGTGAAGTGATGGCAGATGAGCAAAATATTTTAGAGACGCAATTGATTTTAGGTAAGCAAGTTTTAGAAATTGTATTGGATTTGCTAAAAGACGATTCAAAAACAGGGGGAGTTCTACCTTTAAACATAAATGACCATGAATTTACGATTACTATAGAAAAGGAGGTCACAGATTGAAACGTTTTATCGCAATCTGGATATTATTATCTGCTGGACTAAACATCTGGCAGATGGACAGGATTCGAGATTTGGAAGAGAAGAAGCCGTTGGTTATCTACAAGGCGGATAACGTAGGCGCTGAGATATTTGGTAAAGTCGTCGAGAAAGGACGACACGGCAAGCTGTACACGATAACCATTCGTGACTACGGTGTGTTCGTGGTTACGAAGGACGTGTATGAGAAAGTGAAAGTTGGGGATGAGGTGTTACTATGACAGAAACTATTAAACTACCAGACTATTATGAGCCTGATTGGAAAAATGCAAGGTACGGGTCGTTGGAAGAACTTAAAGAATTGTTGCTCTTTAAGCGTATTGTGAAATGGGATAAGGACTTTTTGCTGCTTGAAGACGGCACAAAGGTCACTATTGAAATGTCTGAAAGTGATTGCTGTGCCTCAGCAGGTGGGGAGTTCCAAGATGTATTACTTGACGCTGTGATTACTAATGTTGAAATTGGAGAACCGGAAGAAATCCCCGACCATTGGGGAACTGGTTATAAAAACAAAGTAACTATCTTCCATAATCAGAACCCTGTAGCTATTGCCAATTGTGAAGCAGAGCATAACGGCTATTATTACAGCGTAGGCTCTTTAGTGATTGGTGATATTCATTTTCCAGTTGTTAATGCTTAGGAGGATTTAACATGATTCCAAAATTTAGAGCGTGGGATACCACAAATAAAGAGATGTTTAAAGACACTTTCTCAATAACAGAAAGTGGGCAAGTTGTAGTGGTTGAACAGGAGGATGTCATGTGCCCTCCAGATTATGTTTTTGTTGATAATCTAGTCATCATGCAATCAACAGATATGGTTGATAGGGATGGCAATATTATCTTTGATGGCGATATAGTCAAAATGTCTAAGGATGTCTATTCTGAACCGACTTATTACGAGGTTGTAAGGCATTATGGAGGAGCCTATCGTCTTGAATCTAAACAATACGGATGTGAATTGTGGCTACGACATGCTGATTGTGAGGTCGTTGGGAATGTGTACGAAAACAAGGAGTTACTAGATGCCTGACGTAGAATGGATTATGGAGAATTGCCATATGATGCGTGACAATGGTATCTGGGCAGGAGAGAAACAGATTTCCTACGCTAGTCCAGATGGGCAATATACGTATTACATCAACAAGAGAAAAGATGGCACTTATTATTTACATGGAGCGTATAAACATTATGGCAGGACGTAGATGGACGGAAGACGAGGTTGATTATCTGGAGTGGTACGTCTTGTCCAGAGAAGAGCATGATTTAACACAGGCTTGCAAGTTTTTGGATAGAAGTTACCAAGCAGTTCGGTCAAAATTAGCCAAACTCCAGAAATACAATCCTAACTTGCAATTTCAGCCCAAATGGTCAGACGCAGATGATAGCTATATCCTGAAATACTACCAACGCTTTTCGTACAAGACCTTGGCTCGTATCTTAGGACGTAGTGAGAAAGCCATTCGAGACCGTATCCGAAAATTAGGGAAACGAAAAATTTTAGACTTGACTATATTTCACAAAGATGTAGTTTCGCTAGCCAATCAAGGTATAGCTGTAAAAGATATCGCACAAAAATTAGGACTACATTACAATCAGGTATATTACTACTTGAATAAACATCATATTCCTTACAAAAAGCGAGAGTTTAGAAATCAAAGTAACAATTTCGCTTGGAGGAATTTGAATGATATGATTTTTATGAGGAGGACTTAACATGACAGACAACATAAACAAACCAAGCCACTACCAAGGTGCAAACGGTCTTGAGGCTATCGATGTTGTGCATAACTTCGTTGGGAGCCTTTCCGGAACGTCTGCTTTCTTTTGGGGCAACGCAATCAAGTATATGTTACGGTTTCAAAAGAAAAACGGTCTGGAAGACCTGAAGAAAGCCAGAAAGAACCTTGATTGGCTGATTGAGGAATTAGAGAAAAACTAAAAAAGCCCAATCCATAAGGACTAGGCTTCAAAGATGAAGTTGTAGAGTTGGACAACCTTCTGAAAACTGGTTGTATCCATGGTTGTGATTTTTTGAGCCCTGCGCTCTCTAAAGTCAAAGGTATAGAGTTGGAGTGGATTGACAGAGCCGTCTACCTTATTGGAACGCACAGGAACGAGCAGGCCTTGTTCTTCTAGTCTGCTTTGACCGTGTGTAATAGGGCATACAGCCACAAATCCCGTCCGCTCCGAATATTCTCTACGCGAGACGACAATAGCAGGACGGCGTTTCTGAATCTCACGTCCAACAGACGGGTCAAAGTCAATCCAGATGATGTCCTGTTTTTCTGGAATGTAATCATATTTCGCTGTCAAGGAATCTTACCCCCTCAAAGTCATCTTCCATGCGTAGGTCTGCATCTCCACTAAATGGGTCTGGAATTTTTGGAGCTAGGACAATGACATTATCTACACCCTTGTAGACAAACATTTCCTGACCTTCTGGAACATTGAGTGTTTTCGGAATGGTCACAGTGACAGAGTTCCCAACCTTACGAGTTTTAACAGTATTCATTTGTTTCTCCTTTGCTTTGTATACATACAGTATACACCTAAAAAGGGAGTAAGGCAAGAAAAAAGCCAGCACAGCTGACTTCTCGTGTTATAGTTTCGCATAACTATTATATCATGAGGAGGAGTTCGTGTGCAAATAGAGTTATTGGATATCATCGATGAAAAGAAAACTAGAAAGGAAGCTATCAAAGTACTCAAAAAATACAGTCGTCTGAGACGGATAGCTGGAGAAGAATACGCTCCAAAAATCACAATATCCTACTCGCTGGAGCCAAGGTCATCAAGTGGTCAGACAAGTAAGCAGGTAGAAAGCATGGTCTTGCGTAGAGTATCAGCTCAGCAGGATTTAGAACTAATCGCTAAAGCAATCAACAATCTTTCCGATATGGAATATACACGTATCCTAATCGAACGATATTGCAGGAAGAAAAGGAGGGAAGACTACAGCATCTACTCAGAACTAGGCTACTCATCCAGTGAGTATTATCGGATATTAAACAAAGCTCTATTAGAGTTTGCGGAGTCCTATCAAGCAAGCAACCTTTTGGTTTACAAGTGATTTCTGGGAAAATCTTGGGAAAAATCTGGGAAAATCTTGGGAGAATTGGAACGAAAAAAGGTGTTAAAATAGTATTATCCAATGATTGGCAACGAACAGTCATGAGGACTCCTAAAAATATAGAGGTTCCGGCCTCTTAGACAGTAAGGACAGGTTAGCAGGTTGTTTGGGTCTCCTTGAAACTTTTACCAAACGTGCGTTTTACTGCTAGACCAGTTGGTTCGATTCCAGCTACTGTCATTTGAGTGTTTGTGTCCCAGAATGGGGTAGGCAGTTGGCTTAGCATTCATATATCACTCATTAACTTAAAAATGGTTGCAGAAGTGACCGAACCTCGCATGGTTGCGTAGCTACTTATATCCTAGGTAAGTTATAAGCTAGAGGGTTTGATTCCCTCAGAGGTTTTAAAGACTACAAAAAAATAAAAAAAGGAAAACTTTCAAATTGATTACTAATTAACACGCAAGGTAGTAGTCGCCTTGCAGAAAGGTCGCACATTGTGTGGCTTTTTTATTTTGTGAATGGAGGTGATGGACATTGGGTTAAATCAAAGACAAAAGATGTTTGCGAGCGAGTATTTGAGGACTGGAAATGTCTATCAATCCGCAATATTCGCAGGTTATAGTGAAGCGTATGCTAAGACAACCGCTAGTAAATTGCTAGAAAATGCAAGCGTTAAAACGTTTATACAAACCGAAACTGAAAAGATGCATGATGAAAATATTTTGAGTGCTAAAGAGGCTCTTTCAATTCTCTCAGACATCGCAAGAGGCCAGCGACTTGAGGAAGTTTTGATGATGAACCCTGTCACTGGTGAGGTGGATAGAGTTACGAAAAAGGCAGATAATAACACAGTTATTAAAGCGATAGCTGAAATATTGAAGCGTTATCCGACTGCTAAACAAGCTGAGAAACTAGAACTTGAAATCGAAAAACTTAAATCACAAATCGGTGTGGATAATGAACAAGACGATAAATTGATAGAGTTTGCTAAGGCTTTGAGAGGTGCTTTTGACGACAAATAAATTTACGAAACGACAAGAAGAAGTACTTACACGAGTATTGAATGATGATTTTTTTATCTGTGGTCTCCATGGTGCAAAACGTTCAGGTAAAACTGTTCTAAACAACATGGTCTTCATGAATGAGATTGCACGAGTAAGAGAAACAGCGGATAGATTAAACATAGATGAGCCGATGTATATCTTAGCTGGAACATCTTCAACATCGATACAAAACAATATCATTCAGGAACTGTATAATATGTTTGATATTGAACCTAAATACGATAAGCACGGAGCTTTTACTCTTTGTGGCGTTAAGGTAGTTCAAGTCTACACTGGTTCCATTTCTGGTTTAAAGCGCGCCCGTGGCTTTACTGCATTTGGAGCTTATGTAAATGAGGCGTCACTTGCTAATGAGCAGGTGTTCAAAGAAATAATCTCACGTTGCTCAGGAGAGGGCGCACGGATTGTTTGGGATAGTAACCCAGACATCCCTACACACTGGCTTAGACGGGATTATATCAACTCAGGCGACGATATGATTATAGACTTTCATTTTAAGCTAGATGATAACACATTCATGTCTGATAGATACCGTGAGAATATAAAATCAGCCACACCGGCAGGCGTCTTCTATGACCGAGACATCCTTGGTCTGTGGGTAACTGGCGAGGGTGTCGTCTATCGTGATTTTAGCGAGAATATGTTTGTAGATAACGTACCAGAGGATATTACCAAAGTATACGCTGGCGTGGACTGGGGATATGAACACTTTGGCTCTATTGTTGTTATTGGAGAAACATCTGACGGTTCGGTTTATCTGTTAGAGGAACACGCTCATCAGTACAAAGAGATAGACTTTTGGGTAGACCTCGCTAAGAATATCAAGAAACGATACGGGAATATTACGTTCTGGGCAGATAGCGCACGACCTGAACACGTTGCAAGATTCCAAAGAGAGCAATTAAGAACATTCAACGCTAATAAAGCAGTCTTGTCTGGTATTGAAGAAGTCGCCAAGTTAATGAAAACCGGGCGCTTTTTTGTTGTATCAAACAAGGTCAGCAAGTTCAAAGATGAGGTCTATCAATACATCTGGAATGAAAAGACGGGCGAGCCAGTAAAAGAAAATGACGACGTGCTGGATGCGGTGCGTTATGCGATTTACTCGCAACATTCTCAACCTAAAGCAACCGTCCGCAGGCGTTCTGATTATGGTCTATAGAGAGGAAAGACATGTACCAATATTTAACCTATCCACGGGATGGATATGATGAGGGTTCTTTGAAGAAAGACCTGATTTATAAATTGATAACGAAGCATAGCACTGAAGGCTCACGTTTGAAGAAGCTTAAAAGCTACTACTTGGGTGAGCATGCTATCTTAAATCACAAGAGACGCAACGTGAACGCACCCAATTACAAGACGGTAGCTAATCATGCCAAGGATATTGCAGACACGGCTACGGGCTATTTTATGGGCAATCCTATTAAGTATAACAATACTGCTGACGGTGATATTGATGAACTGCTCACATCCTTTGACGGTGCTGAGATTGACCAAGTGGATGCGCAGAATGCTTTAAACATGGCTATCTACGGTCGTGCTTACGAGTACATCTATGCCAAAGAGGGATTGACTGAGTTGGACTCAACTAGTATCGATCCAGAAAATACCTTTATGGTTTACGATGATAGTATTGAGCGGAAGCCTTTGTTTGCGGTCTACTACTATCAAGTCAAAGATGATACAAAAGACACGACTAAGTATCAAGCTGAGGTCTTTACTGAGAATCTGCATTATCACATGGTACTGAGAAGTACAGATTCAGGAACAACTCAGAATGAGCAAGTAGAACCCCACAACCTAGGGCAAATCCCAATCATTGAGTATCGCAACAATCACTTTGCGATTGGCGACTACGAGCAACAGATGAGCTTGATTGACGCTTATAATTCCTTGATGGGTAACCGTGTCAACGATAAGGAGCAGGCAGTAGAGTCTATCCTTGTATTGTATGGTACGCAATTAGCAGACACTCCAGAAGATGCTAAGGTAGCGATGAAGATTCTTTCTGAAGAAGGCCTTTTGGAATTGCCGGGCGATAGTGCAAGGGCTGAGTTCTTGAAGAACACGCTGGACGAAAGTGCTACTGAAATCTTGCGTACAGCTCTGAAAGAGGATATCTACACATTTAGCCATGTGCCTAACTTGACTGATGAGAATTTCGCAGGCAATACGTCAGGTGTAGCCATGGAATTCAAGCTAATGGGCCTTGAGATGATTACTAAGACCAAGGAGGCGAACTACAAGCGAGGTTTAAGACAGCGTATTGCGATTTTTGCTCATTACTTGGGTATGAAACAGATTGCTTTAGAGTCTCATTCAATCGTTCCGCAGTTTAGCCGTGGTTTACCTAAGAACTTACTGGAAATCTCTCAGATTGTGAACAACTTGGAAGGCAAAGTGACCAATAGGCAGCTTATTTCTCTCTTGCCATTTGTAGAAGACCCTGACGCTGAGCTGGAAGCCTTGGAAGAAGAGAAAAAGAAGAACATGGAAGACATGCCGATGTTCAACCAAGACAACACGAAACCCGAAGACGAGGTAGAGGATGAAGAATCAGGAGTATTGGGCGAAGAGGAAAGCCAATCTGATTTACCAGCAGATGGACAAGGCCGAAAAGCAGGCAGACAAGTTCGATAAGGTCTATCAGGAAGCTAAGACCTACTTGGATAAGGAAATCAATAAGATTTTCGATAAGTTCCAACGTGATTATGGTTTAAGCCAGGTAGACGCTAAACAAGTTTTGAAGAACATGAAGGACAAGAAAGACTTGAATGAACTTCGTAAGGTGCTTGAGGCTAGGCCGAATGACCCGAACATTCAAAGACTACTGGCTGACTTAGATAGTCCAGCTTATTCTTTCCGTATGAAGCGCTTAGAGCGTTTGAGCAACGATTTAGACCGTATGCGTGAATCTATCTATCATTCGGAGAAGACGGGCTCAGATGCCTTTTATAGCGACCTGATGAAGGATAGTTACTACAAGGCTACCTTTGACCTACAACAGCAGACAGGGCTCGCATATGGCTTTTCTGGGCTTCCTGAGAGCGAGATTAAACATCTACAGTCTTTTAGCTGGGTAGGAGACGGAAGTACCTACTCAACAGACATCTGGAAGAATACGGGTAAGCTTACTTCTAGCATAAAAGATGAATTACTCATAAGCCTCATGACAGGCAGAGATACACGAGAAACTGCACAAGCAATTGCTGAGCGATTCAATGTAGGTCAGAACGATGCAAGGCGTTTGGTTCGGACGGAATCAGCCTTTTTTCATAATCAAATGGAACTACTCAGCTATGAAGAAGCAGACATAGAAAAGTATATCTTTGTAGCCGTCTTAGACAAGCGTACATCACGCATTTGTCAGGAACATGATAATCAGGTCTATGATAGGGATAAGGCTGTCCCTGGCGTTAATTGTCCGCCTATGCACCCGTGGTGCAGGTCTACTACTGTCGGATACGATGAGGACGCAGACTACAGCAAGTTGAAGCGCAGAGCAAGGAATCCAGTGACAGGGAAGACCGAGCTAGTACCTGCTGATATGACGTATAAAGAGTGGTATAGCAAGTATGTCGATGAAAAAGGTAAGTCTGTAAAACGTAAAGCGTTTGATAAAACTATTAAAAATGGTACAATAGTAAGTGTATCAGGGACTACAATTGGACACACTCCGCCTGGCAAAAGAGGTTTGCCTAATAGTGTAGTTCAGCATAATGCTACAAACGGAGATGTTCTTGGTAGAACTTACTATGATGCTAGAGGTTTTAAAACGAAAGATGTTCATTTTACAAACCATAAGCAACCGGCACGTCATCCTTATGGAAAAATCGGAGAACATGCTCATGATTTTGTATTTGATGATGAAGGTAAGTTCGTTAGTAGGAGTACTAGAGAATTAACAGACGATGAAAGAAAGGAGAATCAAGATATATTATGGCGATATTAGATAATTTACAAGCGTTATATGATAATGGATGGGACGCTTCTTTTAATTATAATGGTCAAGTATGTGGAATTTTCCCTAATTCTATTTATGATATTGTTGTTATTATCGGGGACAATGAATATAGAGCATCTTCTTTTGACGATTTGATTTCTTTACAGATTGAAGGGAAAACTTTGCCGGAAATCATGAACGAAGTTGAAGTACAATATGGCTAAAGCACCTAGAGAAATCTAAGTGCTTTTTTTATGCTTAGAAAGGAGCGAGAAATGAAATATCGTAAAAAGCCAGTGGTAGTTGAAGCCGTGCAGTTTTTAGATACAGAAGAAGCTATAAATGAGCTATGTGATTTTGGATTAGATCCAGTACGGATTGATTACGCAGACTTAAAAAATCCTCTTTTAAAAATCGAAACGCTTGAAGGATTGATGATTGCGACAGAAGGGGATTACATTATTAAAGGAGTTCAGGGCGAGTACTATCCATGCAAACCTGACATTTTTAAAGAAACATACGAAAAAGTAGAGGAGTGAAAACATGTTTATCTGGGATTGGGTATCAATTTTATTTGGTTGGATTATATTTTTTGCATTAATTTTATTCGTAATAATTAAATTATTCGAAGTAATCTCAGCAGTAATTTCAACTCTAAAAGTCGGAATTGAATACAGAAAGAAACTGAAACAATTGAAAAATAAATAACCTAACCGCATCGAAATCAAGGCGGTTTTCTTATGCTCTAACCGTATGGAATCCCGTACGGTTTTAATATTGTCCAAACTGTACCGATGACATTAAAAGCTGTACTGTTCCGTCGCCGGACGTAAAACGAGATTATCGAGTGGCGACGTAATCGCTGGAGGACAATTATGTCAGAAGAAATCAATGCAACTGTATCTACTGAATCAACTGAGACTGTCGACACTCAAGAAAATGTTGATACAGTGCAGGAAGAAAAGCACGAACGAACTTTCACTCGTGCTGAAATCGGTAAGATGCTATCTGCCGAACGCTCTAAATGGGAAGCTGAGCAAGAAGCCAAGGAAAACGAAGCTAAGAAGCTTGCCAAGATGAACGCTGATGAGAAACAGAAATATCAGTTGGATCAGCGTGAGCAAGAACTAGCTGACCGTGAAAAGGCTATTGCTCGCAAGGAATTGACCGCAGAAGCTAAAGCAATGCTAAGTGAACGTGACTTACCTGTTGAGTTAGTGAACGTGGTTGATTTGACAAGCGCAGAGACGGTATCGCAGTCTGTCGCTGTATTGCAGAAATCATGGGAGCAAGCCGTGCAAAAAGGCGTACAAGAAAAGCTAAAAGGCGGAGCTCCAATGAAGCAAGCACCAGTTGACAGCGACGGTATCACAAAAGAAGAATTTGCTCGTATGGGTTATCAGAGTCGAAATGAACTCTATCAAAAGAACCCAGAACTCTATAAGAAATTGAAAGGTTGAAATAAATGACAGCAGGACAAACTAAATTAGCCACTATGGTTAACCCAGAAGTAATGGCGGACATGGTTTCCGCTAAACTACCTAAATTGATTAAATTCACCCCACTTGCTTATGTGGAGACAGCGCTCCAAGGCCAACCGGGTAACACTCTAACAGTTCCAGCATGGGAGTATGCAGGAGATGCGACAGAGGTTGGAGAAGGTCAAGCTATTTCTCCAGACCAATTGACTACTAAAAAGACTACTATGACCATCAAAAAGGCTGCTAAAGGTTATGAAATTACCGATGAAGCTCTTTTGTCAGGTCTTGGTGACCCACTAGGTCAAGCTACTTACCAGCTTGGTTTGGCTATTGCCAATAAGATTGATAACGATCTTGTAGAAGTTGCTAAAACCGCAACTCAGCATGTATCAGAAGCTCCTACTACTATTGAGGCAATTGATAAGGCTCTTGATATTTTTGAGGATGAAGAAGATGCACAGTATGTTGCTATCGTCAACCCTAAAGATGCTACTAAGCTAAAAACTGCAGTAGCGAAAGAATGGATTAAAGGTTCAGAGCTTGGAGCAAATATGGTTGTTTCCGGAACCTTTGGTGAAGTTGCTGGTGTGCAAATTGTACGCTCTAAAAAAGTTGATGAAGGCAAAGGATTTATCGTCAAAGTCTCTCCTAGCCAAACTCAGACAGATGATGCCAATAAATACGGTGCATTTGTGATCATGCTAAAACGTGATGTGGCTATCGAAACAGACCGTGACATCCTTAAAAAGACAACGGTTATCACAGGTGATGAACATTATGGTGTTTACCTATACGACCCTACACGAGTTGTAAAATTCGGTGAGTAAGAGGTGACGATATGAGCTTATTGCTACGACGTCATTATATCCAAGAGGAGCAGGATAGCCAGTATTCTGATTTAGAGAATAAGACTTTAGAAGAGTTGAAGAATCTAGCTAAGGAAGCTGGCATAACTGGTGCATATAAGTTATCAAAAGCTGAAATTGTAGAGGTGTTGGAGGATTTAAAAAGTGAAATTTAAAGTCAAACGAGATTTCTATGATTGGGAATCAAATGTGAAACGACTGGCAGGAGAGGAACTTGAGATTACTGAGGAGCGCTATGCTGAGCTGGCTGACAATTTTGCCAGCAACGGTGTCGCTATCTCAGACGTTCTTGAGGAAATCCTCCCTGAACCCGAGTTCTTAGAAGAGGATTGATATGTCTATAGAGTTGCTGAAGAAATTAACAGGCGAAGAAGATACTCAGCTTCTCATGTTGCTCCAAACAAGGGCTACAAATCTTATCTTGTCAGAGACTAATCGCACATCTTTGACACCTGCTTTAAGTCTCTTAATACCTGAGGTTGCTATCGAGCTCCACAATCGATCAGGAGCGGAAGGAGAGCACTCTAGGACTGAGGGTGGTATAGCAGTAGTCTACGGAGAAAACGGCCTGTCTACGGGTCTTCTACAGCGTATACGCATGCATAGACTAGCAAGGGTGGCAGGCCATGTTTTTGAAGCAGAGTAGACTGAAACCTTATCCGATGCGACGGTTTGAAAAGACTGTCACTGAGGAGGGTGTCGCAAAAGAAGGATATGCCAAGGAAGCTGAGACAGTCCGTCTTGAATTGTGGCCAGCTAGTAGTAAGCTACAATCTGAATTGTATGGCGAGCGTGTCAACGACATTTTGAACGCAAATGCCAACAAGTCAGCTACTATCAAAGTGAAAGATGGTGTGTGTATCGATAGCCAGACAGAAGTGACTCACAGGGTTATTTCTAAAAAGGTCTACACACATCATCAAGTTTTGGAGTTAGAGCGTGTCAGAGCTACTAGGGGCAGATAGACTTATAGCTAAATGTAGACGATTGGCTAGTAAAAAAACTGGCGAGGATATCGTCTTACGTGCGGTACACAATGCTGCTATAAAGGTTGTCCAAGCTGATGCAAGAAGACTCGCACCAGCGAGAGATGGAGAACTTATAATTAGTATCAAAACTAGAGCAAAAATGGACGGAGATAAGGCTATAGGCGAAGTTTACACCAACCTTAAATACGCTCCTTACGTTGAGTTTGGAACGGGACCTAAGGGTCAGGCTAGCCATTCTGGTATCTCTCCAGAAGTCAGCGTGACTTACAAGTCTAATCCTTGGTATGTGCATGAAGACCAAATCAATGTAGGGCCTTACCACTTTCAAAAGATTGGGGAGTTCTACAAGATGTATGGTCAACCTGCACAGCCTTATCTTTATCCAGCTTTGAGAGACAATCAAGAGCGTGTGTCTAAGAATATTTCGAATTATGTGCGTAGAAAGATAAGAGAACAAATAAAATGATCAATATCAAGCCTGTTATTTATAAAGAATTGCAAAAGGTCGCAGATAATGTGACTGATACTTATCCTAGCGATTGGGAGACTTTTCCAGTCGTTATTTTTTTGGAAGAACAAAACAAGCCCGGAGAGTGGTTTGACGACCAGGAACAAAAATCATCTATCCGCTACAAGGTGGATATCTTTGATGATACCAGCACTAGTGAGTTAGCTGTTAAAATCAATCAGATTTTTGAGTCTTTAGGTTTGCGAAGAACCGACTGCCAAGACGTACCAGACCCGTCACATTTGAGACATAAGGTCATGCGTTTTGAAGGTGTTGTTGACTTACACTCAGAGCTTGTTTTTCAATTTAGAATGGAGAATTAAACATGTTAGCAAATGGAATTACGTTAGCTTATGGTACAGCTAAAGGAACTTATACTAAACTTGCTGGGTTGAAAGAAGTACCAGAGTTTGGTATTGAGCCTGAAAAAGTAGAGAACACTACTCTTGAAGACAAAGTTAAAAAGTATGAATTCGGTATTGGCGACGCAGGGGAATTGGAGTACAAATTCGCTTATAAGAACGACGGAGAAACCGCACCTTATCGCGTATTGCGTAAAGCGGCAGACAACAAGACGAAACTCTTCTTTGAACAAACTTACCCAGACAACACTAAAGTTCATTTTGAAGGTCAAGTATCTGTTAAGCTTGGTGGTGGCGGTGTCAATGCCGTTATCGAGTTCACCCTTAAAATTGCTTTGCAGTCAGAGTTGGAATTTGTAGACGGTCTTGGAGGTTAATTAAATGGCGTTAAAATACACAACTTGGAAAGTTACTGATGAAAAAGAGTTGAAGCTACGTTTGACATCTCATCAAGCTGCAACTGTGGAAGAAAAAATCGGCATGAACTTGTTAAAGATTTTTATGCCTGAAGCTGGTGAAGAATTCACTTTACCGCCTTTGAAAGTTATGTTGTTGTTAGTTCATGGAGCCTTGCAGCAGTATGAACATGGGTATTCCTTTGAGGATGTCTACGATCTATACGATGAATACGTGGATAATGGTGGAGACCAAACAACCTTCATGACAGAGGTTTTAATGCCACTCTTTGAAGTGTCGGGTTTTACTCCACGAGGAAGCAAGGGCAAGAAAACTTCCAAGAAGAAAATGACAGTAGTCGAGTAATCTTAACGGTAACGCAGATTATTGAGAGGCTTTATCCTATGTTTTTGGACATCGGGGGTAAGCCTCTTGATTTTTGGGATTTAACGGTGCTTGAAATCAGGGAAATGATTGAAAGCTACAACCGTGTCAAAATCCAAGAGCGTAAAGAAAAGATTATTGACTCGTACATACTTTCGCAGATGATATCCAACCACATTTCCTTATTGTTATCCAAAGATGCCAAGGTCTTTGAGTTCTGGGAATATGCGCCTGAGTTGTTTGTAGAAGAGCAACAAGCGGTAGAACAGGAACGGCAGAGACAAGCGTTTTTGTTGCATAAGGAACGGATGCGTGATTTTGCAGAGAGACACAATCGAAAAAGGAAGGAGGAAGTAAATGGCAACTCTTGATGAATTGAAGGTCATGATTGACGCTGAGATAGCGCCTTTCAGGAAGAAGATGAAAGAAGTCGAGAATCAGGTCAAGGGGACATCTGACCAAGTGAAGAATGCCACTGCTAAAGTTCGTGAACAGTCGAGCTCAATCGGTAGTGCGTTTGGCAAGCTAGCTAAGTTCGCTGGTTTTGCAATCCTTGGTAAGAAATTGCTTGATGTTGGGATGTATTCAACGCAGACGGCTCTTGAAGTAGCAGCGTCTATGAACCAAATCAAGCGACAGATGGGCGAGAGTTCGCAATCTTTCTTAAAATGGGTTAACGATAACGCCAACGCTATGAACATGGGTGTGGGTGAGGCGACCAACTACGGTGCAGTCTACTCAAACTTATTTTCTGGATTTATAAAAGATACCAACAAGCTAAGCGCCTATACTGCTAAGATGTTGCAGACATCGGCAGTTGTTGCTGAAGGTTCAGGGCGCACGATTACAGACGTTATGGAGCGGATTCGCTCAGGTTTACTAGGGAACACGGAAGCGATAGAAGACCTAGGAATCAACGTCAATGTAGCTATGATTGAGTCCACTGAAGCCTTCAAGAAGTTCGCAAACGGACAAAGCTGGCAACAGTTGGATTACCAAACCCAGCAACAAATCCGCCTTATGGCTATTCTGGAACAGGCTACAGCCAAGTATGGAGATACCTTATCCAACTCAGTCAACGGTAGTATCAGCCTGTTTAAGTCGCTGATGAAGGACGCAGCATTGAACCTTGGTAACTCTATGTTACCGATTATCAATGCCATTATGCCTGTCTTGAACTCTTTTGCTATGGTTTTGAAGAACGTTACGGCAAAACTAGCTGAGTTTATCGCTTTGATGTTCAACAAGAAAGCAACAGTGAAAGATGGTGTCGGTGGAGCAGTTGGAGACATGGGTAACGCCATGAAAGACGCTGCAGGCGGAGCAGGAGACCTTGCTGACGCAGTAGATGACGCTGGAGATTCAGCAGGAGGGCTTGCTGATAACCTTGGAGACTCGGCCAAAAATGCTAAGAAGGCCGCTAAAGAATTGCTAGGTCTAATGGGATTTGATGAGATTAACATCTTGCAAAAACCAAAAGACGACGCTGCAGGCGGTTCTGGAGGCGGTGGTGGAGGCAAAGGTGGTAAAGGAAAGGGAGGCGGTGGCGGACCTTTCAAAGACATCTTGCCAGAAGTCGAGTTGACCGACATGGATAACCAGTTCAAGAGCATTTTCGATGGTCTTGGAGATAAGCTGAAAGGGTTGTTTGACCTCTTCAAGAAAGGTTTTGATGCAGCATTTAGACCAGAAGGTATAGAACGCATTAAGACCGCCTTAGACCAAATAGCTAAGACAATGGGAGAAATCGCCACTGATCCAAGAGTTGTGAATGCCTTTAACCGAATGGCTGAGAAAATCGCTTATGCTTTAGGGCAAGTGACAGGCTCAATAGCTACTATCGGTCTAGGTATCGGTGTTTTCCTTGCCGAAAGTATTGCAAATGGTCTTGGAAGGCAAAAAGAACGCATTACCAGAGCGCTAGTCGCTTTGTTTGATAATATTGGTAACATTGCAGAGGCAGTAGGAAACATCGCTCAGGCCTTTTCTAGTGCTTTCTACGACGTCATTACTTCAACTGGTGCGGTTCGTATAGGTAGTGCTATTGTGTCAACATTTTTGAGTTTGAGTTCAAAAGCTGTTGAGATTGGAAGCAAACTTGGTGGTGATTTATTCAAGGGCTTAGAACGCATTGTGACAGATAACGCTCCGAAATTATCAAGTTCCTTACAGGGAGCTTTAGATGCGATTGCTCCAGTATTCGAAACAATAGAGAAAGCAGTGAACCGTTTTGGAGATGCGTTTAGCCGTGTGTATGATGAGCATGTTAGCCCATTTATAACAACTCTTTCTAGCGGTATTTCTCAAATTGTATCAGTCTTTTTAGACAGTTTTGACAACAATGTTACTCCAGCACTTCAAAGATTCTCTGATGGATTTGAAGATGTCTATAACAATCATATCGGTCCAGCTATTGATTCTTTAAGTCAAGCTTTTGGAGGACTGGTTGATGTTCTCAAACAAGTCTGGGAAGATAATATGCAACCTTTTGCTGAGTTCTTAGCCGATACATTCGGTATCAGCATTGGTGAAGTTGCCGATGTGCTAGGCGGAGCTATTTTAGAGGCTTTAAAAATTCTAGCTGATACAGTAAAAGTCGTTAGCGATGCTTTCGTTGCTTTTTCCGATTGGTGCAAGGATAACCGAGAGATAGTTTCAGCCATGGCCACTGCAATCGGTCTGGTATCGACAGCTTGGGAAGGTATTAAATTCATGTCTTGGGCTGAGCAGGCTGGTGGTCTTGCAGCAGGAATTGGTAAATTAAGTGGAGCTTTCACTGATTTAGTTAGTGCGGTAAAAGGATTAACAGTTGATAAGATAAAAGATTTTGCAGAAAGCGTGTATTTGAATACCTTATATGCAAAAGATTTTGTGGTCAATTCAGGTAAAACAATTGCACAGCTAGGAAAAACTGCTTTAGAACTTGGTAAATCAGCACTAGCGTGGGGTGTTCATGCAGCACAAATGGGACTTGCAGCAGCCGCAGAAATCGCTCAATCGGTTGCAGCAGGAGTTGCAGCAGCCGCAACATGGGCGCTCAATGGAGCTATTGCGGTATTGACCAGCCCGATAACCTTAGTTATTGCTGCTATTGCAGCTTTGATTGCTATCGGTGTCTTGCTCTACCAAAACTGGGATACTGTTGTCGAGTTCGCTAAAACTGCATGGCAAGGACTGTGTGATTTTATCAGTGGTATTTGTCAAGCGATTGGCGAATTTTTCAGCGGTCTATGGACGAAACTACAAGAAATCTTTGAGCCGATAGGTCAATGGTTTGGCGAGAAATTCCAGCAAGCATGGGACGCCATTGTAAACATATTCTCTGGTATCGGAGAGTGGTTTTCTGGTGTATTCCAAGGTGCATGGGATGCTATCGTTAATATCTTCACACCAATCGGCTCATGGTTCGGACAACGTTGGGCAGATGTGACTAATGCTTTGGCTAATATTGGAGCATGGTTTACGGATATGTTCCAAAAAGCATGGACTGGTCTAACAAACATCTTTAGCAAACTAGGTTCATGGTTTGGCGAGAGATGGGCAGATGTGACTAATGCGTTATCCAGTGTTTCAAACTGGTTTGGTGAGATGTTCACTAATGCTTACAACGCTGTAAAAGATGCTTTCAGTTCTATCGGTGACTTCTTTAAAGGTGTTTGGGATACTGTTAAAAGTATCTTCGTAAACGCTGGTCAGATGGTCGGTGAGGCAGTAGGTGGAGCGTTTAAGAGTGCTGTCAATGCGGTTCTTGGAACGATTGAAAATGTAGTCAATGGCTTCATCGGAATGATTAATGGTGTTTTAGATGTTGTCAGAAACTTGCCTGGTTTGGGATGGATTGGAAGTGTAAGCTCAGTTAGCCTCCCTCGTCTTGCCCGTGGTGGTATCGTTGATAGTCCAACTATTGCCATGATTGGTGAAGCAGGTAAAGAGGCGGTCGTACCACTTGAAAATACAGGATTTATCCAAACACTTGGGCGAGTTGTCAGCAGTGCGGTAGTAAATGCCATGGCTGGTGTAAGTCCACAAGGTGGATTTTCTGGTGACGGCGACATCGTTATCCAAATCGCAGGACATGAGTTCGGACGGGTAGCCATCCAAGAAATCAACAAGGAACATGAACGAGCAGGTCAAACCTTGCTCAAGATTTAGGAGGTTAAATGGCACAATTGACAATCAATGGGGTGGCTGTGAAGCCTCCCAAATCTTTTCAGGTCGGTATTCAAGATATCGATGGAGAAACAGGGCGTAATGCCAATGGCGATATGGTGCGTGACCGTATTACGACTAAGCGTAAGTTAGACTGTGAATGGGGTATGATGACTCAAGAAGAAATGAGTCAGCTTTTAAATGCCGTGTCAGCAGTCTTTTTTGAGGTTTCCTACCCTGACCCCGTTAAAGGTCAGACAACTGGGACTTTCTACGTCGGTGATAGGACAGCTCCAAGCTATACCTTTACTGAGAAGTTCAAACCTTGGTCTGGCGCTAAATTTAATCTGGTAGAGAGGTAAGAAAATGGACGCTTTAACTAGACGACAATTTGACAGAGCCATGTTTGCCAAGGAAAGGACGCTGGCTATCCGTGTTGGAGACTATGCTTCACGAGATATCAAAGAGGCTAGCTTTGAGTATGGCTACATCAAAGGTGATACATACAAGCCCGGTGGAACGTGTGCTGGTAGCGGTAAGATTACCTTTACCAGTATCATTACCACGTTCAATAAGCTGGATATTCTACACCCTGAGATTGGTCTACTTGTTGGGGATACCTACCAGTGGGTCAAGATGGGGGAATACTTCATCAACGATATTGAGATTGACCGAAACCGAAACACTACCACGCTGGAGCTCATGGACGGTATGTTTAAGCTCAATCGTGAGTATGTGACGGACTTGCATTTTCCGGCTGAGGTACGAGAGGTTATTCAGGAAATCTGCCTAAAAACGGGCATTGAGTTAGCGAATGACTATTTCGGAATCAGTGCTATGCGTTACCATGTCGAGCAAGTTCCTGAAGGTAAGAAACTTTCCTTTAGGGATATGCTGAGTGCTATGACTCAGATGATTGGGATGTCTTGCTTCTTCAACCGAGAAGGTAAGATGGAAATCCGTGATTTAACTGAGTCAAATATCACGATCAACGCTGACAGTTACTTCTTACATGGCTTGACCAAGAGTGAGATTGAGTATCAGATAGCTGGTATCACTTGTAAGACAGATAAGAAGTCTCTGACAGTCGGTATGAAGACAGGTCGGTCTTTGGAAATGGACAATGTCTTCATGACCCAGAGCGCTTTAAATGACCTGTATTACAAGTTGAAAAACCTGACTTACTACCCTTATAATCTCAACTACCAAGGACATTTGTTACTTGAGGTTGGGCAGTGGGTAACCATTCAGACCAACAAGAAAGAAACCTTTAAAGTTCCTGTGTTAAGTCAGAGCTTTACTTTTAAAGGCGGTCTGAGAGGTCGTATCAGTGCAGATAGTAAGGCTGGAAACGATACTCAGTATTCTTACGAGGGTACGATTACCAAGCAGATTAAGCAACAAGATGGCATTGAAGCGAAAATCCAAGCACAGATAGAAGCAGCAGACGCAGCCTTTGAAGCAGAGTTTGAGAAACGTAAAAAAGTGATTGATGATGCAATCGAAAAATACAAAGAAAATGCCGAAGAATTTGGCGCCAAAATCCACGAGGAAATGGAGAAAGAGCGTCCTGAGTTCGTGAAGCGAATCCGTGAGGAGCTGATGAGTGGTGCTGACTCAATTGCTGAATTAAGCAAGAAACTGGAGCAGGTCAGTGAGACTGCAAGGGTTAACGCTAGTCTGATTGGTGGTGACGGAAATACTCAGTACAATAAGAACCGCCTCAATGGTGGCACGGCCAAGAAAATTAGTTATGGAACGGATTTCGTGGAAGTCGGTCACAATGGAGAGGGTTTTGAAATTGGCAAAAAATACGTCATCAGCTGGTCAGCAACCTGTACGCCTTACGGTAAGACAGATGTGACTGTGGTAGTCAATAAGACACCGTTTTACGGTGGCCACGTTCATTTAGCGCCTGCTAATTCGGTCATGCCAGCGATTGATAAAGACCTGACCCAGAAAGAGGAACAGGTCTTAGCGGTCTACTACGGTGCCTATCGTCTGACATTCTCAGGCGACTGGTATCAGAACGTAGAGCAGTCTGTGACGATTGACAATCAGACAAGACGGATTGAACTAGCGCCAGTCTACAAGACGGTTGCTGATGGGCAACATGCTAGATATGACGGAAGTTGGAACCAAAATCCAACTTTTATTTTTGACGGAGGTAGAACATGACAGAGACAATCCCAGTAAGGGTACAACACAAGCGTATGTCAGCGAGTGACTGGGCAAGTAGCACTCTGGTCTTACTAGATGGCGAGTTAGGTATTGAGAGTGATACTGGTAAGGTTAAGGTTGGAAATGGCTCTGACCATTTCTCAGCTCTTCAATATCTGACTGGTCCCAAAGGAGACCGTGGAGAACGTGGGGAAACAGGACCACGAGGCGCAGACGGTGTCATGCGGTTCGAGAATCTGACGAGTCAGCAGAGAGAGGGCTTGCGTGGCGAAAATGGCCACAGCTTAAATGCGAATGTACGTATTGAGGGAAGCTATCGAAACGGTGCGACTAGTCGGTTAAATTTGATCGCGGACGTCTACTATGACGGAACACGGTTAACCAGTGGCTATACTGTTGATTATTACTACAGAGGTTTTGGGAATAACAACTGGCAAAGCTTGCTGAGCCAAACGCCTGATGCCAATGGAAAGTTTGGCCAGTGGAATGCTTCTCAGCGTTCAGGAGACTGGTTTGAGGTCTACATCGTTGTAACGCACAACGGCATTAAAGCAGCTGCTAGCACACGGCTTGACAATGTTAGTGACGGTGCAAGGGGGGCGAATGGTGCAACGGGTCCAGCAGGACCGGCAGGACCGACAGGAGCTAGAGGTGCAGATGGAGCGCCTGGTCAGAACATCGTCAACCAAAACGGTGGGCAACCGATGAAGTATTGGTCTGGTACAAGGGCTCAATATGACGCGATTCCTAACAAGGATAGCAATACTATCTATGACATCTATAGTAGTTCGTAGGAGGTAGTATGACTAGAGAAGGAATTTACGTGGGTGGCAAGGAAGTTGTTGAAAGATATATAGGAGATAAGCTAATCTGGAAAAAATACAGATTTCGAATTGTAAATACTTTGCCATTGACTATATCAAATATTAACTATCAGTCAGCTACTTTAGTTTGCCGTACTCAATTCTGGCACCGATATGAAGAATTAAAATCAGGGTACTACTATTTGAGAATAGAAGAAAAGTTTGTTAAGGTATATGCTTATAATTTATCAACAACTAGTCCATCTTTTATGTTTTTACTAGGTCAAAACGAAGATGCAGGAGTAGATGAAGCAAGCAAGCGTCAAGCTTTATCTGATTTGACACGAAACTGGTTTAGAGATGATTATAAAGATATTGTTTTATATGACAGAATGAGGTAACACATGGACATAACCATTCAAAACGTTCGGTCGCCTGCTCTTGAGCACAACGGGCGGTATTACAAAGTCTTTCAGCCACGGTCACGAGATGAACTGCTGAAACTGCACCACATGGGTTGTGTGGGAGATACGGTGCTGACGGATATCCAGCTTGAGCAGGGTGATTTTCCTACTAGTTTTGTGGAGCCTACTGTAACGCAACGTACTCTATCTGGTCTCTTCAAGGATATGCGTTCTATTGAACTGGAATTAAGAGACCCAAACAGTACTCTATGGGGCAAAATCCAGCAGAATAACCAAGGGGCGCTGACTCAGTTCTTTGATACAAATGTCAAGAGCGCTATCGCTCAGACGGCTAGAGAAATCAGGCAGGAAGTGCGAGACGCTGCTAACAGTGCGAGGGTACAAGTGACGCCTGAAGGTGTGACCATCGGCTCTACTACCTTAACGGGTGAGCAGTTAGCCTCTACCATTTCGACCAGTTCGAAAGGTGTGGACATCATCGCTCCAAAAGTCAGGGTGAAATCTGACATGATTGTGGATGGTGCGGTGACTGCTGGTAAGTTAGCAGCTGGGTCTGTGACTGCTGAAAACATCCAAGCTGGGGCTATCACAGGCGATAAAATCAGCGTAGACGATGCCCTGATTCGGAATTTGACCGCTAGAGATGCCTTGATTGACAAGCTGACATCTAAACGTATTTTTGCGACTAAGATTGAATCTGTTGTATCTAGCTCAACCTTCCTACAAGCCTATCAAGGTGAAATTGGAGGTTTCACCTTGGGTCAGTTTGACAATGGAGGTGGACGCTGGATTTCTGGTGTTAATCAATTCTCGGTCGGTATGGGGAATGGTGCTGGTTATGGCACTAAGACAGCTTTCTGGGCTAATTGGGGCGATAACTGGAACCAAGCAGGACCGAATTCTTGGCATGTGGACACAGATGGGCAGATGTATTGTAAGAATACAGTTAGTTTTTATGGGAAAGTTGACTTTTCTGGCTCTACAAACGTTAATTTCTATAGCAAGATTAATGCTAATAAAGGTATCTGGACAGGAAATGCAGATATTTATGGTGCTGGGTCAAATCCGGCTGGAGGAGAGAATGCCGTCGTCTGGTGGAATCAAATCACTACAGCAAAATGGAGAGGCTATGCAGGTATTACTTCGAGTTCAGATAGACGCTTGAAAGAAAATATTAAAGAGAGTCCAGTTAATGCTCTGGATAAAATCCAAGCATTGAACATGGTCTCTTTTGATTTCATCGAGAACCAGAAACACGAAGAGGTTGGTTTGATTGCGCAGGAAGTGCAGGAGGTAGTCCCTCATGCAGTTGAAACAGATGAAGTAACATCTTATCTGTCTATCAACTATTCAAAGTTCGTCCCCTACTTGCTGAAGGCTGTCCAAGAACTAGACCAGAAAATCAAAGAAATGGAGAACACACATGGATAATCACACAATCGACAAGCTAGTCGCTGAGTCGCTCGCTAACCGCTTGGCTGAAGGCGAATTGGATCGTGCGCATTTAGAAGCGCACTATACGCTGGCTTTAGCTGAATTACGGGGCTTTAAAGCCGTGCTGGAATATGAACCAGCCCTCAAAGAACTATTTGACGAAATGCAAGCAAAAATGAAAGGAAGTAACAAATGAGCTATGAACTTGCAATCAAGCCCTACTTGAAAGGTGGGGAAAATGTAACAGTTGTCGCCATCAAGATGGAAAACAAGGGGCGCTATTCTTATGAGCAGTGCGAATTGCTAGGTGACTATACACAGGATAGTGAGGACGCCCTTATCCAAGCGGTTTTAGAATTGGTTCGTACCGAACTTGACCCTACAAGCGCAATCGTCAAAAACCAAGAACAACTGGCTAAGACGACGGAAGCGCTGGAGAGAGCCAACCAGCTCATGGATGGCATGCAGAAGGTCAATCTCCAGAATGCTCAGGATATTGAGGATATCTTAGCGCGATTGGAAGAGCTGGAAGTTCAAGGAGAGCCTGACCGGGAGGAGAAAGAAGAGGCAGACGAGGAAGCCCCTCAGGTTACGGACACAGAAAACCAAGCTGATGAACCAGCACCAGCGCAACCAACTACTGAACAACCAGTAGCAGAAGCGCCTACACAACCAACCCCAGCGGTAGAAGATAAGAAAGAAAGCGAGAAAGAAGATGACATTTCTGAAACGACAAACCAAGAGAGCCCTAGTGAAGACAATGGAGGTAGCAGCAATGAGTAAGATTACACTAGATCAAGCAAAAATCGATATGTACATCAACCTACTGGAACGTGGAGCAGTTGACTTTTCGTGGGTACATAAACGCTGGAAAGACCGTGTGCGCAAGGAATTGAAGCGACGTGGTTTGAGCCATCTGGCAGACTAGCGAGGTGTTTATGGACGTCTTTGAAAAAATAGAACACTTTTTCACTAGCGTAATGCCAGTGCTAACTCCAACAATCATTGCTTGGATAAGCTATCGGTTGCCGAAAAAAACAAAAGAAGAAACAGATAAAATCGTCTCGGAACTAACCGATGTCAAGAAACAGATTGAAGATGTCCAGACTACCGCTAAAGATAGCAATTCCAAAATCGATGAAGTACAGGAAAAGCTAAAAGTGCACGACGAGGCGCATCTAAATACTATGAAGTTGCGCCTTGACCGTGATATGCGACGGGCTATTCGTAGAGGGTTCACTTCAAAAGACGAATTTTCCCTAGTGGAAAGTCTGCACAAAAGCTACAAGGCTTTAGGAGGTAATGGCTACATAGACCGCTTATTCAACGATTTTGGAAAATTGGAGATTAAGGAAGACATCTTAGTAGATGATTAGAAAGAGGTGCAGAATGGTCTGTAATCTCAATATGACCAATCTCGCACAGATTGACGGCGGTCACCTGATTAAGCAAGGGGACTTGGCTTCCACCTTTGGTTTTGCCCTCTTAGACGAAGACTACCAAGTGATTTCCTCTCTGGAAGGGGAGGAGGCGCTGATTAGTCTGACCAAGGAGGGCTACCAGTGGAAGAAGCAGGTAACCGTTACCAGTCAAGGTGTGAGTTTTCATCTGGACGCTATCTTGCCGATTGGGAGTTATCGCTTGGAAATCACGGCTGGAGGCTATGTTTTTCCCAGTGATAAATCTGTCCATATCCAGATAGTCGCCTCAGATAAGGAATTGGTCACAGAAGAAGTCCATGCTTTAAAGGAGCTGGATATTGCAAAAGAAGTTGAGAAACAACTTGCAGAAAGGCCTGCAAGCGAAGGTGGAGTATGTCCGGAATTTCCAGACCTACTCTTTTATTACAATTTAGGAAAGGTGTAACACAAAATGGATACTACAAAATTAACAGCATTCGCACAGGCAGTGGGGGAAGATGTCAAAGGAATCAAGCAGGATATGGATACCAAGGCGACAACTGTTGCCATGAACCAAGCTATCTCTCAAGCTAAATCAGAGGTCAAGGCTGAAATCTTGGGAGAAGGTACCCCTGAAAATCTTGACACACTGAAAGAAATTGCGGAAAAAATCACAAGTATGGGACAAGACGAAAACGGCGCACTTCTTGGCAAAGTAACTGAAGTCAGCGGACGTGTAGACCAGATTGCCAATGTTGACTTGGTCGCAACCTATAACGCAGCGAAAGCGTGAGTGCTATGAGTAACCTTGAAAATCTAGCAAGAGCAATCGGTGAGGATGTCAAGGCAATCAAAGAAGATTCAGAGTTAAAGGATAGGGAAGTCCAGGAAAGACTGGGCTCCCTTGAGAGTAGACCGAGAGTCAATCCAGAAACCCTCGTTACAAAAGCGGAGCTGGAAGAGAAAGGCTACTTGACCTCCCACCAAGACTTGTCTACTTATGCCCAAAAATGGGAGTTGTACAATGATATCCCAATCAAGGCTAGGATTTCCGCCTTGGAAAATCGCCCGTCATTTGACAATCTGACATCCAGCCAGAGAGAAAGCTTAAAAGGGGAAAATGGACATAGTTTGAATGCCAGCGTTCGTATTGAGGGTTCTTATAAGAATGGCTCTACTAGCCAATTGAATCTGTTTGCGGATGTATTCTACGATGGCGAAGCAGTCACGAGTGGCTATACTCTTGATTACTACTACAGAGGTTTTGGGAATAATAGCTGGGGTGTTTTGAGAAATCAAACGCCTGATGCAAATGGTAAATTTGGTCAGTGGAACGCTTCTCAGCGCTCTGGTGGTTGGTTCGAAGTCCGTATTGAAGTGAATTACAGAGGATTGAGAGCCTCTGCTTTTACTCATTTGGATAACATCAACGATGGCGAACGAGGAGCAACGGGAGCTCCTGGTCAGAACATTGTCAATCAGAACGGTTCGCAGGCACTCAACTATTGGGCAGGTACGCAAGAGCAGTACGATGCTATTACTACCAAAGACCCTCACACGATTTACGATATTTTTAAGTAGGTGAAGCTATGAGAGATAGAGTAAGAATCATGTTAGGCAATCAGGAGATTGTCAAGCGCTATATTGGTGATAGGTTGGTGTGGGAGGGTTTGAAAAGTGTTACCATAAAAGATGTGACTCTCTCTTTTTTTAAAAATTATAGTCTTTTTGTATATAAAAAAGATATAAAAACAACTCTTGGAGATAAGAAAATAACAAAAGTAAGAATAGGCGCTAGCGAATTCCCGTTGATCACGACAAAATCGGTGGGTATCTCTGATAATTCATACACTTTTCATTTGAGTAGCGAAACAATTGAAAACTTCAAACGCGTAGGAGTCACAACGGGGTATATTAGCCTTGATATCACATTCTATTATGAATAAGAAAGGAAACAACACATGACACAATTTAACGAATTTATCATCGCTTTTGCGACAGGATTTTTAGCAGTAGCAGTAGGCGGTATCGTGAAAGCAGTGAAAGACTATCTTTTGCGAAAAGGTGGAGAAAAAGCGGTTATTATCGCTGAAATCCTAGCCAAGAACGCAGTAAATGCCGTTGAGCAGGTAGCTGCTGAAACTGGCTACAAGGGAGATGAAAAGCTGGCACAGGCTCGCGCTAAAATTAGTGCAGAGCTGACCAAATATAACATCAGCATGACGAACAAAGACTTGGATACCTTTGTAGAGTCAGCAGTGAAGCAGATGAATGACGCTTGGAAAGGACAAGAGTAATGGATATCGATACAAGCAGACTACGTACAGGCTTGCCCCAGGTTGGGGTGCAGCCTTACCGACAAGTACATGCTCACTCAACAGGCAACCGCAACTCAAGCGCTCAGAATGAGGCGGACTACCACTATAGAAAGGACCCTGAACTTGGTTTCTTCTCTCACATTGTTGGGAATGGCCGTGTCATGCAAGTAGGCCCTGTAAATAACGGATCTTGGGACGTTGGGGGCGGTTGGAATGCGGAAAGCTATGCAGCAGTTGAATTGATTGAAAGCCATTCAACTAAAGAAGAGTTCATGGCTGACTACCGCCTCTATATCGAACTCTTACGCAATCTAGCAGATGAAGCAGGTTTGCCGAAAACGCTTGATACAAGCAGTTTGGAAGGTATCAAAACGCATGAATACTGTACCAATAACCAACCAGACAACCATTCAGACCACATTGACCCGTATCCATATCTAGCCAAATGGGGCGTTAGCTGTGAACAGTTCAAGCAGGATATTGAAAACGGCTTGACGATTGAGGCAGGCTGGCAGAAGGACGATACAGGCTATTGGTATGTACACTCAGACGGCTCTTATCCAAAAGACAAGTTTGAGAAAATCAACGGAACCTGGTATTACTTCGACGGCTCAGGCTACATGCTTGCAGACTGCTGGAAGAAGCACTCAGACGGCAACTGGTACTACTTTGACCAATCAGGCGCAATGGCGACAGGCTGGAAGAAAATTGCTGAGAAGTGGTACTATTTCGACGTAGAAGGTGCCATGAAGACAGGTTGGGTCAAGTATAAGGATACATGGTACTACCTCGACAGCAAAGACGGTAACATGGTATCAAATGAATTCGTCAGAGCAGGTCAAGGCTGGTACTACATCAAACCAGACGGAACAATGGCAGACAAGCCAGAGTTCACAGTAGAGCCAGATGGCTTGATTACAGTTAAATAAATAGAAAGGAAACTTTCTAAATTGTTCTTTCACCGCAGGCTCAGGCTTGCGGTTTTTTTGTTTGCTCTGAAATTGACTTGTTGACATCAACAAATAGCTTTACAAAGCGCTTGGTTGTCAATTTTGTTGACGTTAACAAAATTAGAGTTTGTATTTCTATTTTGCAAAAACACGCATTTTGAACGATTAGAAATCAAAATCTAAATCCTATTGTTCAAAAAAGCGTTTTCTTGAAGAATAGGGAGGAGTAATGGCAGGGTATTATTGTCAAAAACGGTGTTTTGTTAAAAATAAAAAAACAGTGACCGAAATCACTGCTTATCAGTTGTAGCAAATTCATAAAGTTTTTCCGCTGTGAGAAGTGCCATTTTGTCCATACTTGTTTTTCCTTTTCTGAGGTCAGAAACGGTAGTCCATGGAACTCCAGCGCCTTGCGAAATAGCAGATGTAGACATCGAACTGTCTAACAATTCTTGAATAACTTTTCTCATCTTATTTGTCCTTTTTGTTTTTTAGATAAATGTATACATTAATTGCAATTATAAAAATAGCTATTGCACTAACCATTGCATTTCCTCGTTCCATTTGATAAAATAGAGGTGTGAGGGGCTTTCGCCCCAACCTCTTAGCGTTTACCTTTTTCTTTTGCGGGATTTCGGTTTACGCTTTTTGTTTTGCCTTGCGACCGTTATTGCGGTCACTAGACTTGCGATAGCAGTTACTGTTTCAGGAATATTGTCTATTGCCTTTTCAAGTAACCTAAGCCAATCTTCTTTGTTCAACTTCATCACCCCCTTTCCTTATCTTGATTATATTATATCACGGTATACCGAGAAAGTCAAGAGTTTTGATGGAGTTTTTTTATTTTATTTTTTTAAAAAAAGACCGTGAGTAATCACAGTTTTCTATTTGTAAACTATTAGAAGTAAATTGAAACCTTCTCAACTATACGGGCAAAGATGATTGTAAAAATGAATACGAAGATGAATACGATTTTAAAAAACGATGGAAATTAGTGTAAATGATTTTAAGGAAAAATAAGTAAAAACTCAACTATTTACAAGTGATGATAACTATTTGTAAACGTTTTTCACTTATGGTATAAACAGCTCACGTCTTCCTAGTCCCTTGAAATCAGTGGGTTTTCAGTAGGTCAACCAAAAGTGAATACGAGATTGAATACGGCATGACTTTTAGCTTGAACGGATGAAATCCATAAGC
>NZ_CAMPPR010000002.1:65000-314467 GCF_946901985.1 Streptococcus sp. Marseille-Q5855 | reverse complement strand
CGAAGATGAATACGATTTTAAAAAACGATGGAAATTAGTGTAAATGATTTTAAGGAAAAATAAGTAAAAACTCAACTATTTACAAGTGATGATAACTATTTGTAAACGTTTTTCACTTATGGTATAATAAGCATTGTATTTATTGTATATGAATCTGGAGAAAAAATCAAAGATATTTTTGACGGATAATATGAGAACAAGGGAGAATATATGACCTTAGAATGGGAAGAATTTCTAGATCCTTACATTCAAGCTGTTGGTGAGTTAAAGATTAAACTTCGTGGTATTCGCAAGCAATATCGTAAGCAAAATAAGCATTCTCCGATTGAGTTTGTGACGGGTCGGGTCAAGCCAATTGAGAGCATCAAAGAAAAAATGGCTCGTCGTGGCATTACTTATGCGACCTTAGAGCACGATTTGCAGGATATTGCTGGCTTACGTGTGATGGTTCAGTTTGTAGATGACGTCAAGGAAGTAGTGGAGATTTTGCATAAGCGTCAGGATATGCGAATCATACAGGAGCGAGATTACATTACTCATCGAAAGGCTTCAGGCTACCGTTCCTATCATGTGGTAGTAGAATATACGGTTGATACCATCAATGGAGCCAAGACCATTTTGGCAGAAATTCAAATTCGTACCTTGGCCATGAATTTCTGGGCAACGATAGAACATTCTCTCAACTACAAGTACCAAGGGGATTTCCCAGATGAGATTAAGAAGCGACTGGAAATTACAGCTAGAATCGCCCATCAGTTGGATGAAGAAATGGGTGAAATTCGTGATGATATCCAGGAAGCCCAGGCTCTTTTTGATCCCTTGAGTAGAAAATTAAATGACGGTGTAGGAAACAGTGACGATACAGATGAAGAATACAGGTAAACGAATTGATCTGATAGCCAATAGAAAACCGCAGAGTCAAAGGGTTTTGTATGAATTGCGAGATCGTTTGAAGAGAAATCAGTTTATACTCAATGATAGCAGTCCGGACATTGTCATTTCCATTGGTGGAGATGGCATGCTCTTGTCGGCCTTTCATAAGTACGAAGACCAACTTGATAAGGTACGCTTTATCGGTCTTCATACAGGACATCTGGGCTTTTATACCGATTATCGTGATTTTGAGTTGGATAAGTTAATGACCAATTTGCAGCTAGATACCGGAGCAAGGGTTTCTTACCCTGTTCTAAATGTGAAGGTTTTTCTTGGAAATGGAGAGGTCAAGATTTTTCGTGCCCTCAATGAAGCCAGCATCCGCAGGTCTGATCGAACCATGGTGGCAGATATTGTCATCAATGGTATTCCCTTTGAACGTTTTCGTGGAGACGGGCTAACAGTTTCAACGCCGACTGGTAGTACGGCTTATAACAAGTCTCTTGGCGGTGCAGTGTTACATCCTACCATTGAAGCTCTTCAGTTGACGGAAATTGCCAGCCTTAACAATCGCGTCTATCGAACGCTGGGGTCGTCCATTATTGTGCCTAAGAAGGATAAGATTGAACTCATTCCAACGAGAAACGATTATCATACTATTTCGGTTGACAATAGTGTCTATTCTTTTCGTAGTATCGAGCGAATCGAGTATCAAATTGATCATCATAAGATTCACTTTGTCGCGACTCCTAGCCATACCAGTTTCTGGAACCGCGTTAAGGATGCCTTTATCGGCGAGGTGGACGAATGAGGTTTGAATTTATCGCAGATGAGCATGTCAAGGTTAAGACCTTCTTAAAAAAGCACGAGGTTTCTAAGGGGCTTCTGGCCAAGATTAAGTTTCGAGGTGGGGCTATTCTGGTCAATGACCAACCACAAAATGCAACCTATCTATTGGATCTTGGGGACCGCGTTACTATCGATATTCCCGCTGAGGAAGGCTTTGAAACTCTGGAAGCTATCGAGCGCCCACTGGATATTCTCTATGAGGATGACCATTTTCTGCTCTTGAATAAACCCTATGGAGTGGCTTCTATTCCTAGTGTCAATCACTCCAATACCATTGCCAATTTTATCAAGGGTTACTACGTCAAGCAAAATTACGAAAATCAGCAAGTTCACATTGTGACCAGGCTTGATAGGGATACTTCTGGCTTGATGCTCTTTGCCAAGCACGGCTATGCCCATGCACGATTGGACAAGCAGTTGCAGAAAAAGTCCATTGAAAAACGCTACTTTGCTTTGGTTAAAGGTGATGGATACTTGGAGCCAGAGGGGGAAATTATTGCTCCGATTGCGCGTGATGAAGACTCTATTATCACCAGACGAGTGGCAAAAGGAGGAAAGTATGCCCATACTTCCTACAAGATTGTAGCTTCTTATGGAAATATTCATTTAGTTGATATTCACCTGCATACTGGTCGAACCCACCAAATCCGAGTCCATTTTTCTCATATTGGTTTTCCTTTGCTGGGAGATGATTTGTATGGTGGTAGTCTGGACGACGGCATCCAACGTCAGGCTCTGCATTGCCATTACCTATCTTTTTATCATCCATTTTTAGAGCAAGATTTGCAGTTAGAAAGTCCCTTGCCGGATGATTTCAGTAACCTTATTAAACAGTTATCAACTAATACTCAATAAAACATATTAGAGTATAATTTATTATTTTAAAGGAGAAAACTCATGGAAGTTTTTGAAAGTCTAAGAGCCAACCTAGTTGGTAAAAATGTTCGCATCGTTCTACCTGAAGGAAAAGAACCTCGTATTCTTCAAGCTACGAAACGCTTGGTAAAAGAAACAGATGTTATTCCAGTCTTGCTTGGTAAACCAGAAAAAATTAAAATTTACCTTGAAATTGAAGGGATTCACGAGGGTTATGAAGTCATCGACCCTGACCACTACGCTAAGTTTGACGAAATGGTTGCTGCGCTCGTTGAACGTCGAAACGGTAAGATATCAGAAGAAGAAGCTGCTAGACTCTTACGTGAAGACGTTAACTACTTTGGTGTGATGCTAGTATATATGGGCTTGGTTGACGGTATGGTTTCAGGTGCACTTCACTCAACTGCTGCAACAGTTCGTCCAGTCCTTCAAATCATTAAAACTCGTCCTAATGTTACTCGTACTTCAGGTGCCTTCCTAATGACTCGTGGTTCAGAACGTTATCTATTTGGTGACTGTGCTATCAATATCAATCCTGATGCAGATGCCTTGGCTGAAATTGCAATTAACTCAGCAATCACTGCGAAAATGTTTGGTATAGAACCAAAAATTGCTATGTTGAGCTATTCAAGTAAAGGTTCTGGTTTTGGTGAGAACGTTGATAAGGTAGTAGTAGCTACACAACGTGCGCACGAACTACGCCCAGACCTTGAAATAGATGGGGAATTGCAATTTGACGCTGCCTTCCACCCTGAAACAGCAGCTTTAAAAGCTCCAGGAAGTAAAGTGGCTGGACAAGCAACTGTATTCATCTTCCCAAGTATCGAAGCTGGAAATATCGGTTACAAGATTGCAGAACGTCTCGGTGGTTTCTCTGCTGTAGGACCTGTTTTACAAGGTTTGAATAAGCCAGTTAATGACCTTTCACGTGGATGTAGTGCAGAAGATGTTTACAATTTAACCCTTATCACAGCAGCTCAAGCTGTTCATCAATAGTGAAAACTATAAAGCGATATACTATGCTATACTGTAGTTATGAAACTATGTACGAAAAGCACTACAATTAACTCCTGAGAACTAAATTACTGATTGGTGTCAAAAAGGACAACTTCCAAGCGATGATATCCTGTCTATATACGACCTATAGAAATCTGTAATATACATGTCCGTAAAACGATAAATTCCCTTTTGGATTTTATACTCAATAAAAATCAAAGAGCAAACTAGCAAAGATAGGCGCAGGCAGTACTTGAGTACGACAAGCCGACGCTGATATGGTTTGAATTTGATTTTTGAAGAGTATTAAATGAGTATGAAAAGAGAATTTTTTCATGAGAAAACGCATAATATTGAGTGTTTTGACACCTGCTATTATGCGTTTTTTATAATTTTTGCACCTTTCTTAGCCTTTGTTATCGACAAGTATTGTTCTAGCTCCTTGTTTTTAGAATGGCAATTTCCCAGCGAAAGCACCTAGTTTTTTCTTGGTAGTTTCATCGATTTGTTCAAGAGCAGAGTTGATGGCTTGAACGGTCATATCAGAAAGAGTTTCAAGGTCCTCTGGGTCAACGACAGCTGGATTAAAGTCAATGCTGATAACTTTCTTATCTCCAGTTAAGGTCGCTTGGACAAGGTCTTGAGCAGATTTGCCAACAAATTGCATGGCAGCAAGTTCGGCCTGTCTTTGTTCCATTTGTTTTTGAAGTTTTTGTGCTTGGCGCATCATGTTTTGCATGTTCATCATAAGATTTCTAAAGTTCCTTTCATCTCAAGGGGATAATCCTTGTTGTTAACAAGTGCCTGATTTTCTCTCCTAATTGTTATTAGTAGCATAGCCATCAAGCCCAAGTATTGATTTTATTATACCATTTTTTTAAGACATAGTCTTTTATTGGTGAGAGTTATTTATGTCAAGGAGTGATTAGAAATAAATTAAAATAATGATTTTTGCTAAGAGGGGCTCTATTCTAGTTTCATGGAAATGATTTTACTAAAGGTTCGTATGCTTTGTTTACCAATATGTTACCTCTATCTATTTTTGGAAAAATAGTTGTTTATTATTTTTATGCTAATAGTAAAATCTAAATGGTAGTCTACGATTTTTTAGAAAGAAAATGGTACAATATTTCTAATAGAAAATACAATGGGAGGTAAAATGAGGTTATTACCTATAAGAAAAATATCACGTCAGTCTAAAAGATTAGCACTTTTTTTGACGTTTTGTGCTGGATATGTGGATGCTTACACTTTTATTGTGCGAGGGAACACTCTTGTAGCTGGACAAACTGGGAATGTTGTCTTTCTTTCGGTAGAGCTAATACAGAATAATGTTTCGGATGTTAGGGATAAGCTTTTAACCTTAATAGCGTTTATGCTGGGAGTTTTTTTACTAACCATTTATAAGGAAAAATTGAGAATTGTGAAAAAGCCAATTCTGTCACTGATTCCTTTGGCAATCTTATCAATAGTTATTGGTTTTGTGCCTCAGACTGTGGATAATATCTATCTAGTACCTCCCTTGGCATTCTGTATGGGACTGGTGACAACTGCTTTTGGAGAAGTGTCGGGTATTGCTTACAATAATGCCTTTATGACAGGGAATATCAAACGGACCATGCTGGCTTTTGGAGATTATTTCCGGACCAAGCACACTCCTTTTTTGCGTGAAGGGTTCATATTTGTTAGTCTGCTTAGTAGTTTTGTCCTTGGCGTTGTCTTTTCAGCCTATTTGACGATTTTCTATCATGAAAAGACTATTCTTGGTGTTCCTATTATGATGAGTATTTTTTACCTCAGTATGCTTTTTGCCTCGTGGCGGAAAAAAGTCAAAGAAAAAGTTTTATTTTAGGTGTTATTACTTGTAAGAAAATAGGAGATATGCTATACTTGAAGAGTTGACTATGCACGATCCTGTGCAACCGCACGAACATCGTTGCTTGATTATTCAAGTTTAAGTGGTTCGTCCCACGATGCTAGGCGAGTCTTCACAAAAAAATCGGGGAAACCCATAAAAATCATAGGAGGTGCATAATGAGCACATACGCAATTATCAAAACTGGCGGAAAACAAGTTAAAGTTGAAGTTGGTCAAGCAGTTTACGTTGAAAAATTGAACGTTGAAGCTGGTCAAGAAGTTACTTTTAACGAAGTTGTTCTTGTTGGTGGTGAAAACACTGTTGTCGGAACTCCACTTGTTGCTGGAGCTACTGTAGTTGGAACTGTTGAAAAACAAGGAAAACAAAAGAAAGTGGTTACTTATAAGTACAAACCTAAAAAAGGTAGCCACCGTAAACAAGGTCACCGTCAACCATATACTAAAGTTGTCATCAACGCAATAAACGCTTAATTTTAAGGAGAACACATGATACAGGCAGTCTTTGAGAGAGCCGAAGATGGCGAGCTGAGGAGTGCGGAAATTACTGGACACGCCGAGAGTGGCGAATACGGCTTAGATGTCGTGTGTGCATCGGTTTCTACGCTTGCCATTAACTTTATCAATTCTATTGAGAAATTTGCAGGCTATGAACCAATCCTAGAATTAAACGAAGATGAAGGTGGCTATCTGATGGTTGAAATTCCAAAAGACCTGCCTTCACACCAAAGAGAAATGACCCAGTTATTCTTTGAATCATTTTTCTTAGGTATGGCAAACTTATCGGAGAACTCTTCTGAGTTCGTCCAAACCAGAGTTATCACAGAAAACTAACACGGAGGAAAACATTATGTTAAAAATGACTCTTAACAACTTGCAACTTTTCGCCCACAAAAAAGGTGGAGGTTCTACATCAAACGGACGTGATTCACAAGCGAAACGTCTTGGAGCTAAAGCAGCTGACGGACAAACTGTAACAGGTGGATCAATCCTTTACCGTCAACGTGGTACACACATCTATCCAGGTGTAAACGTTGGTCGTGGTGGAGACGATACTTTGTTCGCTAAAGTTGAAGGCGTAGTACGCTTTGAACGTAAAGGACGCGATAAAAAACAAGTTTCTGTTTATCCAATCGCTAAATAAAAAGGTTCAGTGAACCTTTTTATCCTGAGCCTTGAAATGTAAAGGCGAGGAAGCTAGAAATAGCATTAAATAAGGCTTTCCGAGTTTTCGGAGAGCCTATTTTTTTGTTTTGGTACCCATACTTTTTAATATGTATAGTGGATTGAATCTGGAATAGAACACTGCTAAAAATTGATTTGAGTTTCCTAATCGATTTCTTCAGATTCTCTATAAGAACTGTTATCTGGTTTCAAATATTGGCTTGTCGTCCCTTCACTTGTCTGAATGGCTTGAGCCGTTCCTTCTGATAAGGGAAAAGATATTCTTTAGCTGAAACTGTCTGAGAATCCAAGCTAACAGATGGAGAGAAAAATAGCGCCAGCCTGAAGCATACTAGATGAGAGTTGTTGGAAAGCAGTCATCTAGTTTTTCTTTACTGCTTTGGCTTTTTTCTTTGTCATCAGGGAAAGTGACTTGCTTCAAATCAGGGAGTTTAGGAAACTCTTCAAACATCTTGCCCAAGTTGTCTTGTTTTGTAAATTTTACAGCCATAGGTGTACCTCGATTCTAAATTCTACCTTTTCAGCACCAACTAGTAATTTAAAGTTCTCAGGAGTTAGTTGCATTGCTTTTTCATACATAAGCATAGTATGACACTTTATGGTTATTGAACAAGTCTAATCACTCCTTTCAAACTTTTGAAGATGTCCTACAAGTTTTTGAGAAGAATATTGCAAAGTTCATAGTTGAGCAACGATAGAATGAAGTGCTTTTTGAAAACAGCTACACTTCAGGTTAAAAAAATGACATTTCAGATTTTCTGTTCCAGAAATAGCTATCGCTATGATATAATTAGTTTATGATTATTACTATTCCTATAAAAAACCAAAAAGATATTGGCACACCATCTGATTCAGTCGTAGTCCTTGGCTATTTTGATGGTATACACAAGGGGCATCAAGAATTATTTCGTGTTGCCAATAAGGCTGCGAGAAAAGATTTATTACCTATCGTCGTTATGACCTTTAATGAATCTCCAAAGATCGCTTTAGAGCCTTATCATCCGGATCTGTTTTTGCATATTTTGAACCCTGCTGAACGTGAAAGAAAATTAAAGCGCGAAGGTGTAGAAGAATTATATCTCCTTGATTTTAGTAGTCAATTTGCTAGTCTTACGGCAGAAGAATTTTTTGCAACTTATATCAAGGCTATGAATGCCAAAATTATTGTTGCAGGTTTTGATTATACATTTGGTTCTGACAAAAAAACAGCAGAAGATTTAAAGGATTACTTTGATGGAGAAGTTATCATTGTTCCACCTGTAGAAGATGAGAAAGGAAAGATTAGTTCAACTCGTATCCGTCAAGCTATTTTAGATGGAAATGTGAAAGAAGCAGGAGAACTTTTGGGGGCACCGCTTCCATCAAGAGGTATGGTGGTTCATGGCAATGCTCGTGGTCGTACGATTGGTTATCCAACAGCTAATTTGGTGCTTTTAGACCGTACTTATATGCCAGCAGATGGCGTTTATGTCGTTGATGTTGAGATTCAAAGACAGAAGTATCGTGCTATGGCTAGTGTCGGGAAAAATGTGACCTTTGATGGAGAAGAAGCACGTTTTGAAGTCAATATTTTTGATTTTAATCAAGATATTTATGGGGAAACCGTCATGGTTTATTGGCTTGATCGCATTCGAGATATGACAAAATTTGATTCTGTTGACCAATTAGTGGATCAGTTAAAGGCTGATGAAGAAGTCGCTCGGAATTGGTCTTAAGAGCATAAGTAAATAAAAAAGAGGTTGTTTGTAACCCAAAAGATAGATGATTTAGTCTAACTTTTGAGGTCACGACATTACCTCTTTTTATTCTTTTTCAAAGGTAAATCCTTCTCCAAGGATTTCGTGAGCTTCTGTAATAGTTATAAAGGCTTGAGGATCAATTCGATGAATCATTTCCTTCATTTTCACAATCTCATTTCTACCGACAATACAGTAAATGATTTTCAAATCTTTTTGACTATAGTAGCCTTGACCTGAGATGAAAGTAACACCTCTTCCTAGGTCATCATTGATCGCCTTAGCAAGTTGGTCAGGACGTTTTGTGATAATCATAAAGCCTTTACCTGCATAGCCACCTTCTCCAATCAAATCAATGACACGAGAAACGATAAAATCAAATAAGAGCGTGTAGGAAACCAATCTCAAGTCCTTGAAGATAAGGAGAATGAGCATGAGAATACAAAAATCTAAGATAAAAAGTAGTTTCCCCATAGATATATGAGTGTATTTATTGAGAATACGAGCTAGAATATCAGTTCCGCCAGTTGTACCTCCAGCATTAAAAATAATTCCAAGGCCAATTCCCAATAGGATTCCTGCTATAAGGGCTGTGATTAGTAAATCACCTTGAAGATCAATATGAAGGGGAATACGCTCAAAAAAGGCTAACCAGGCGGATAAGGCTAAGGTTCCTAGTAAACTAGAGTAGAGGGATTTTGCTCCAAATATTTTCCAAGCTAGGATGAAAAGGGGAATGTTAATCAGCAGGTTCATGAGGGAAACAGGGATTTTAAAAAGATAAAAGGTGATAAGGGTAATACCTGTCGCCCCTCCTTCAAAGAGATGATGAGGAACTACAAAATAAGTCAGCCCAAAAGCATAAATAGCAGCACCTAGTAAAATGGTAAAAATGGGGTAAATTTTTTTAATCATAGGAAACCTCTTTTCTTATAAGTTGATTATATCAAATTTTTACGGAAAATTTGATTGACTCCATTAGGATTTTTAATCTTTTTTTGATATAATTAGAAGTAAGAAAACCAATCTGAATCCTAAAATAGAAAGATTGATACTATGACAAAAATTAAGATTGTAACCGATTCATCTGTTACTATTGAACCTGAACTCGTAAAACAATTAGATATTACAATTGTTCCATTATCTGTAATGATTGATAATGTTGTTTATTCTGATGCTGATTTGAAAGAAGAAGGTAAATTTCTTCAGTTGATGCAAGCAAGTAAGAATCTTCCTAAGACAAGTCAACCGCCTGTAGGTGTCTTCGCTGAAGTTTTTGAAGACCTATGTAAGGATGGTAGCCAGATTCTTGCTATTCATATGTCCCATGCCCTTTCAGGGACTGTAGAAGCAGCTCGCCAGGGTGCTAGTTTATCTACTGCCGATGTGACAGTTATTGATAGTTCCTTCACTGACCAAGCCTTGAAATTCCAAGTTGTTGAAGCTGCGAAGTTAGCACAAGAAGGTAAAGATATGGAGACGATTTTAGCTCATGTAGAAGAGGTTAAAAACCACACAGAACTCTATATTGGCGTTTCAACTTTGGAAAATCTTGTCAAAGGTGGACGAATTGGCCGTGTAACTGGATTGTTGAGCTCCCTTCTAAATATCCGTGTTGTCATGCAAATGAAAGACCATGAATTGCAGCCAATGGTTAAAGGTCGTGGAGCTAAAACTTTTAAAAAATGGTTAGATGAGTTGATAACATCGCTTTCTGAACGTTCTGTAGCAGAGATTGGAATTTCATATTCTGGTAGTGATGATTGGGCAAAAGAGATGAAAGAAAGCTTACAAGCTTATGTTGAAAAGCCAATTTCTGTTTTGGAAACGGGTTCCATTATTCAAACTCACACGGGTGAGAACGCTTGGGCTATTTTGGTACGTTACTACTCCTAAAAAAATAAAGAAAATGGGAAGAAATAGCGTTTTTAACTTGACCTAAAAGGGATTTTAGGATATGATTATATTTGTTAATTAGAAATTATTTGGAGGAATCGTTAACATGGCAAACAAACAAGATTTGATCGCTAAAGTAGCAGAAGCTACAGAATTGACTAAGAAAGACTCAGCAGCAGCAGTTGAAGCTGTATTTGCGGCGGTAGCTGACTATCTTGCAGCTGGTGAAAAAGTTCAATTGATCGGTTTTGGTAACTTTGAAGTTCGTGAGCGTGCAGAACGTAAAGGTCGCAACCCACAAACTGGTAAAGAAATGACAATTGCAGCTTCTAAAGTTCCAGCATTCAAAGCTGGTAAAGCTCTTAAAGACGCTGTTAAATAATCAGCCTTTAAAAAGCCTATCATATCAAGCATTTGAGCTTGTATGACAGGCTTTTCTTTTGGTTTTGGGGCATTTTTGGGGCATAGACTAATACTTTTCCATGACATCTGCTACCGTTGATTTCATTTGTTTTGTGATGTGAGTATATATTTGAGTGGTTGTTTTTGCATCGGAGTGCCCCACACGATCCATAATAGCTTTAAGAGGTACATTGTTTTCAGCAAGTCGACTTACCAGCGTGTGACGGAATATGTGGCTAGTAAGGTTTTTCTGGATTGGTGTTTCAAGTCTTTCATTAGCTTTCTTTAGAGCTAGATTAAAAGAGTTTGTTTGCAAAGGAACTCCATTCTTTGTGGTGAAGATGAAGCCCATGTCTTTATAACGAGGATTGATATTCTTCTCCAGTTCATTCATGAACTCCATCTCTTCTAATATCTCTTTTTCACGGGTGGTCATGACGGTTTCGCGATAGGATGCCAGGGTTTTCGGTGAAGTCTTTTCACCTTTCTGATATCCATTTGTGTGGTCGTAGGTTCCGTGAAGCTGCAGGGTGTTAGATTCATAATCAACATTATGAGGCTCTATCCCCACAGCTTCCCCAATACGACAGCCATTTAGGCTCATGAATTCAGAGAGTAGTCCGATTCGATAGGTGCTTGGCCTACGATACAACTCTTTCAGCAGTAGTTTGATTTCATCTTCTTCAAGATATTTCTGTCCTACCTTTTTCCAATCTTCTAATGTCTTTTGAACTCTTGGAAGCTTAGCTCTCCTAGCTGGATTATCCTTAATAATGCCAAGGTCTATTGCATAATCAAAAGCAAGATTTAGCATGGACTTATTTCGCTCTTTTTTATTCCTTGAGCAATCGAGTTTATCTAGATATGATTGAACATATTTTGGATCAATTTTAGAAACTTTGATACCAATTCCGAAGTCATCTTTTATCTCTTTGATATTTCCGCTTAATGAAGCGATAGAAGAACGTTTAATCTCTTGTTTGTAGAATGACCACCACTGGTCGAAAAGTTCCGTAAAAAGCATTTCTGAGCTTTCTAGTTCACTCAGAATATTTGCTATCTTTATTTCAAGTTGTTTCTGAGCTTCTTTTCGAATACGAGGAGTATCTTTTTCCATGAGAATCGATACTCTGGACCATTTTTCAGTGTATGGATTTTTGTACCTCTCAATAAAATTTACTTTTCCGCTTTTATGTTGTTCCATCCACATTGATTTTCACCTCATTTCTTGATAAAATAGGTATAGTAAAACAGGCTTTTTAATGCCTTTTACTATACATGATTTCCTCACGCTCAGACTCGCCAAAGTTTTGAGAGCGTGGGGCTTTTTTAGTTTTTAAAAAGGGAAGCAACGGTTAAGTTACTTCCCCTGGCACGCTAAGGTGCAAAGTCTAAAATTATGAGGGCTTGCCTCTAAGTAACTTAATTATATCATAGACTCAAACTTATTCCAAGCCGATGCCAACTTTGGCAGTTAATAAGTAAGCACCATCTTCTTGTTTGCTAAATGTCAAAGTAACGCTTCGGAGTTTTGTTCCTGCTGAAGAATATGAAACCGTTCTGCTTTCATGGTCATTGACAGTAGTAGTGTTTATATTGTTTGGCTCTCCATGAACGCTAACAATATCGTCGTAGTTAGTTCCGCCAGCTCCATAATTCATGATGTCGCCCATCTGAAGAGCGTCAAACTGTTCTTTTGTCCAGTTAAATTTAGCATCCTCTTCTTTTTGTGATGATTCGATAGAAGAACTTACTGAGCTGACAGTTTCTTCAACATTTTTAGCAGCGTCGTTCAAAGCACGAGCATACATCAATTGAGTAGCGATAACAATAACCATTGACACAACTGCTAAAACTGTACCAATGATAGCCAACATTTTTGGTCTTTTTCTGTTAATAGCTAGACCTATCAAGCCCAATATAAGCGCTAAGATAGCAATAACAAAAGATAGATTATTAATAATAGGCATCCAAGACCCAAATAGAGCGATTGCTCCGAAAATAATAGCCAAAATACCTAAAACTTTGCGTTCTTCATTCATAATGAAACCTCTCCCAGCTTTTAATGTGGATCAGTTATTGCACATTTTTTATTTCCATTTTTCGCAACTATTTCCAAAATGGAAACAGTTTCTAGATAAAAAGAAAAGTAGCCGTATCAAATACGGCTACCATCACGTTATGGATCTAAAATCCAAATGTAAACTTTATGGAGCTAAACTCCTAATAGCTGTATTGTAATATAATTATTAAAAAATGTCAAGAGATTAGAAAAGGTATAATTCTTTTAACTTTTCGTTAATTTTGTCCAATGTGTTATCAGATACTTTCATTTTTCCGATTGGATCTAATCTATTTTTCTTTAAAATTCTATCTTTGCTGATTGTTTGAAGGTTATTACACTTGGCATAAGAACGCTTAATGTATTTTTTGTAGTATTGAGTTAATTCAATAATGTCAGTTATTTCTGATTGTGTCTGTTTAAGGTTATCATCGTCTATTATCTTAGGTTGAATTATTTCGTTTGAAAATTGTTCTGTATAAGCTTGGTAGACATCCGATAAGGCAGCTTCAGTAATTGCATTATTGGAATCTAAATATTTTAGGTAGGCAAATAATTCTTTGTGTAATTTTTCAATATATTCATCAAGCAAAATAGAAGGATATTCCGCAATGACTTCGTCTATGAGTACAGTATCTATTTGATTTTTAGATGTTAGAGGAATTACTGTAAGTGTTTTTTTATAGGGACTATCTACTTTGTCTAAGACAATAGCCCAATGATTATTTGATAATTCTCCGCCTATATTTACACCGAACTCTACGAATATCAGAGAGCCACGACTGAATTTCCAATATTTTCTTTTTTGAGTCTTAGCTTCAAATAAGAATTGTTCAGATTGTCTTTTAACTGCTGGTGCAAGAAATCTGTATTTAGAAGATGTATGTTTTGCTTTACCAAGTTTATAGAGTTTTTCAACTTCTATGTAGTTTTGTTTGGTTTGTTCAAAATATGGATTTTCTTTGTTCATTTTATTCCCCTCTATACACCCCGACAACTGCATAGATCTTGATGTGTGTGTCTTCGGCTGGTGGGAAGTCTAGGATGATGTCCTCGTACTTGTCATTGAGCGATACGAGGCGTAAGCGTCCGTTTTCGGTATATATCTTCTTAAAGTAAGAACGGTCTCCGTATGCGATAACTGCTAGGTCTCCACTATAGGTAGTCAGTCCTTTGTCTACTAAATAGAGAATGTCTCCGTCTTGGTAGTCAGGTTGCATGGAGTCTCCGCTAACTTTAGTCGCAATATCGTAGCGTGGTGGTCGCTCGTCAACCTCTATAGTCTCTCTGTCTGTATCGTCGTATCCGAATCCATAGTTGAATCCACAAGCTGCTGCCGTCTCAGATACTACCTCAACTTTGTACAAACTGATAACCTCCGATACTTCGTTTATCTTCGTTTCTTCTTCGTTTTTCTGCTCGTTCAGTTGCCTCTCAGCATAGGTTAGGACTTTGCCTTGTCTAGGCGGTTCTAGTTGGTCGTAGATGGATTGGATTGGGGAAGTGGTGGGTGCAGGAGAATTTGATAACCTTGGGTCAATAACTTCAATAGGAACTTCAAAGAAATCAGCAAGTATTTCTGCATTCTTTTTGGAAGGTAATCTTTTTCCTGCAAAATATTGGCTTAGTGTGCTTTGAGATATACCTGAACCCTTAACAATATCTTGCTGATTATATCCTTTTTCTTGTTTTAATTTGTTCAAATTATCAGATATGTCTGTTCTCAGTTTCAACTCTAATGGAGTAAGCGTTCCTCTTCCTACCATAGTAATCCCCTTCCTATATTCTTTTAATGAGATTGTATCACATTTTTAAAGAAAATCAAAATTATTTTAAAAAAAATCAAAAAAATTATTGACAATATCTCATTAATGCGATATAATTAAATCAAGCTTAAGGAAATAACAAAAACAAAGCGGAGGGAAACACAATGAATAAAGGACTTACAACACAAGAACAAATCGCACTAGCAAAAGAAATCTTACAAGTTAAGAACCGCAGAGAACGCTCACTTAAACTAGGAGAAATCCTAGATCGTGAAAAACTATCATCAGATGATATGTACGCATTGTACAACACAATACTAACAGCCATCAGAGTTTACGGCGATGTCATCGGATTCGATGATAAAGACTTTCAAGAAATGGCTCTTACAATCTTAGTTCTTGAAAAGGTTGAAGAGGCTAAACAAGCTAGGGTAGCGTAGAGAGGTGCAATTCCTCTCCTAGCTATTGCTCTAAGAGCAAAATAAAAAAGGAGGTAAGGCAAATGATGGAACACATCATAAAAAGCCTAGCAACCAAGGACACTGCAACCGTCATCTTGGCACTAGGCTTAGTCAGAGAAGCACGTTTGTGGCACAAACAAATTTTAGAACACAAACGTAAGCTTCAAAACAAAAAGTAGAGAAAGGGGCAGAAGCCCCAACCTCTACTTGATAGTGTACCATCATTTGCCGTGAAAAGCAATGGATGAAAATACAGGATTGATAATCCTAGCAGGATTTGTGATTGTATCTTTCACTATTCGTAAGATAGTGGAATACCGATGTGATAAAAAAGATAAGGAGTAGGAAAATGGAAAGTGTTTTTTCAGCGGTTCTCGTATCAGTAATTACTTCATTTTTGGTGACGGTAATGCTATTGCGAGGATATTCGAATAGATTGACCGAAATGCTTGAGAATTTCTTTGACAATGAATTGCAAGCACGAAAAGAGATACAAAAACTTACTTTAGATACAATGGATAGAATTGCTAATAAATACAAATAGAGCAAAAGTTTTTACCAAAAGGTGTCATCGAAACGCTTTGTTTTGTAATATCTAATTCCAAGTTTTTTTCGTGGAGTAATTCTTTATAAAAATCTACCAATTGATTGTGTTCTAAATTGTGATATAAAGAATCATCTGCTAATGGATTGATGCGATCAACAAATATTAAACCTAGGCGTTCTAAATTTGAAATTGAAGATGAGTTATTATCTATAATTTTGATTAACTCATTTGATAAAACATCGTGTTCTGGTAAAAATACATTTGTCTTTAAATCTTTGTAAGAATATGTTCCAGGAGTGTTGCTTGAATACTTAGCTATAGGATATTTTTTATTATCAAAAATAAACCTGAGGTTTTTAGCATCTAGTGGGGATAATTGTTTAATGATCTCAATATACGAATGGTGTAAAATATCATTTTTTGAACTATCAAATGATGCAGCTAATAAAGACGCGAACATTTCTCTGATTTCTTCTTCATCAATATAAAACTTTGAAGCTTCTAGAGCAGGACCGATTATACTAAGCTTTGGTTCTTGTAGTTGTTCATCAGGGATTTTGAAAGCTTTATCTATAAAGGATTGTGCGTATTTCACGTCATTGACTTCACGTTTTAAATTAGCTCTCATCAAGAAGCTATTTACTCCACCAAAAAAATACTTCCACGCTTCATTAAAAGTGTGAGCGGGAGCTTCCGCCCCTTTTGTAGCCATAGTAGTTGCAAAAGAAGTTAATATTGTTGGTAATAAATCATCCATTAGGAATTCCTCGTTTCTTAAAATTACTGCTAATGTAGCAGTTTATATAAAACAACGCATCGGTCTTGAGACTGATTTTTGGAGACAATCATGGAAGACAAAATCATCGAACTTGCTGATTACTTTATCAGTGAAAACACAACGTACAGAGAAGCTAAAATAGCATGTGAGAAGCTATTGAAACAAGTTAGCCATGAGATAGAACTCAGGGCGTTGGAAAGTAAGACGAGGGTATAAAATGAGACCAAGACGATATCCGTATAGTTTCAAACCGAATCTGATGAACATTTTAGATAGTCGCTTCTATACACGGCTAATTGTTGAAACAGAGGATGGAGCAAAAAAAATAGCAGAAGTCACACTAGATGATGTAACTTCTGCTGCAGGATATGTTGTAAGGTTAAGACCAAATTATGACTAGCCTTTGGGTGGGAATGGATCTTTACCGTGGCTGTCACGACTTTGAATTTTCCCATCTTTGCCATGAATGATAAGTTCGGAACCTTGATTTCGTGAAATCTGTCTAGCAATATTTTCAGCTTCACTCTTTGTAGTAGTATGAACAGTTGCTCTTGAATTGCCAGCACCTTTCACGTTCCAACCACCATTTTTGGCAGGGACAACATGCTGATTTTTACCCATGATTAAATCTCCTTTCTTCTGAAATTTTGACTAAAACGGGAGAGGTCTTAGTCAAGATATATTATAACTCAAACATTTTTGTTTGTCAACATATTGTATAAGAGAGGGTGTAATGTGCTTGAAAAACACAACATATGGTATTTTCGATGTGGGATAAAATTGAAAAACAATTAAAAATAAAAGGCTGGTCGATGTATCGTTTAGCTAAAGAATCAAATGTCCATCCATCTAATTTTTCTAACCTAAAGGCTGGTAGGATGAAAGAGATGTCGTGGACGAATATGTGCAAAATCGCTGATGCACTGGAAGTCAGCTTGGATGAATTAAGATAAGGGGGTGAGTGCGTGCAGGAAATGAATCTTAAAAAGTGGATGGTAGTTAAAGATTTAACTGTTGCAGAATTTGCTGAAAAGATTGGGGTGTCACCTCAGACAGTCACAAACTGGCGAAAAGGTCATACGATGCCAAATAGTAAATATATTCCAATTATCGAACAGATTCTCGGAATTAAATATCAAGATATTACATGGACAGAAACGTCTTAATTTTTTCAAAAAAATATCTCAATAATGAGATCGAAGGAAGGCTGAATGAAAATAAGCGAAGAGAAAGGAGAGCGTATGACAGATTTTAAAAACTTGAATGTCCAACTAATCTTTCAGAAATGCAACGGATGATTACACAGCGGTTAAAAATGATTTTCTGAGAGATCCAAAACTTGAACCTGCGACAATTGGGATATTGATGGTTATTCTCAGCAATAAAGAGAATTGGCTTGTATATCCAGAGGAAATAGCCAGACGGTTGAATATTAGCCGCGAAATGGTTTTAAGGCATTTCAAAAAGATTGAAAAAGCTGGATATTTACGGACTGTCAAAAAAAGCCTCGGCAGAGGGAGAGGAGTTCAGACTTTCAGATTCTTCTCAGATACAAAAATAACTGATTTTCAATTTGAAATTATGTTGCAACGTCTTGATGAAGCGATAGCTATGAAGAAGTCTGAGTTATCCACAATTACTTAATACAAAGTTGCATTTTACAACATTGTATTTTACAACATTGTATTTTACAACATTGCATTTTACAACGTTGTAAAATAAGGCACTAATAAATATTAACTAACAACAAGTATTAAATAACAATAAATATTAAAAGACAACAAGTCCTACTTCTCTAAATAAATGAAAGAGAGGGTAGAAAAAATAAATACAAAGGAGAAGGAAATGAGACCAAGACGATATCCATATAGTTTCAAACCAAATCTGATGAACATTTTAGATAGTCGCTTTTATACACGGCTAATTGTTGAAACAGAGGATGGAGCGAAAAAAATAGCAGAAGTCACACTAGATGATGTAACCACTGCTACAGGATATGTTGTAAGGCTAAGACCAAATTATGACTAGCCTTTAGGTGGGAATGGATCTTTACCGTGGCTGTCACGGCTTTGAATTTTCCCATTTTTGCCATGAATGATAAGTTCGGAACCTTGATTTCGTGAAATCTGTCTAGCAATATTTGTAGCTTCACTCTTTGTAGTAGTGTGAACAGTTGCTCTTGAATTGCCAGCGCCTTTCACGTTCCAACCACCATTTTTGGCAGGGACAACATGCTGATTTTTGCCCATGCTTAAATCTCCTTTCTATTGGAATTTTGACTAAAACGGGAGAGGTCTTAGTCAAGAATGATTATAACATAGATAGCAGAAAAGCACAACATGTTGTTAATCATATATGTGTGTTAAACAACATATAGTGTTTTTGGAGGTATAACATGTGGGAACAATTAAACAGAATTATGCAGGAAAGAAATTTGAACGGACATCAATTATCTAAGATGGCTGGAGTCAATCGAAGTTTCTTTTCTGACCTGAAAAGCGGAAAAGTCAAATACCTTTCTTGGCCGAATATATGCAAAGTCGCTGATGCGTTAGGCATCAGCATAGATGAACTAAGATAAAATAAAAAAGCACCTGACGGCAATCAGGCGCATACTTAAATATTCAACATGATTATAACACGAAAGAGAGGAAATTGCATGCCGAAAACAGAAATTACTTATAAGCCAGTTGATGTGGACGAAAAAGCTACGCATGGTGATTACAAACATCTTTGTCAGAGGTGGGAAGGGTTGACTCCAGGGACTGCAAAAGTCTGGGCAGGTGAAATGCGAGAACATCCAGACTTCAAGCAGTTCATCGATAATCCAACTCATAAGATTGTATTTATTGACTACGAAGGATTTCGCATGTTTGTCAAATGGAAAAGTCGTAATCGCTATCGTACGAAGAAAGAAACTTTATCAGAAATGCTTGAGAATATGAAAAAAGAAAAAATGTTAGGAGTATAAAAATGTTTGAACCACCATTAGTTAGCCAATTATTAGGAACTGGCGCAGTGATTTTAGGATTTATCAGCGCAGGAATCCTAGTTCATCAGATGGAGAAACAGGAAGAGGAAGAAAGACGTTTGCAAGAAGAATATGACACGCAAGTGGTTAGAGCTTGTAATGAATTGCTTGAAATGGGTCGTGAAATTGAAAGAGAACAAATCCGCAAGAATATCCGTCGGGAGTTCAAAGGCTTTACCTACGACAATGAACCGCCTGTAGGATTGCGCCCTGAGCCACTAGCCTTGCCAGAACCACGAAGAGCACGCCATGCAAAGTATTTGGGATAGAGCAAAGGAGACGCTGATGACTAGAATTGAACTTGAAAACCGTGTATGGCTTTTGGCCAATCATGAAGAAAAAAACGAATTGCTGGATCTTGGACTAACATCCAAGGCCAGATATGTGAAACGAGTGCTGGAACTTGGAAAGGTGTATGCTCATGTTTGATTATGACAGAGATATAATGCAACCGCCTGAGGAGCAAGAAGAACTTGACCCTAGCCAATACATCTATGTTGGATGTGGGCAGTATCGATATGTGGGTGATGAAGTATGATTGAGGAATTACTTGCAGAAATCGACAACTGGCGAGCTGAGTATATTCATCTTGGCCGAGAGCTGGGGCAAATCATCAACGACCAACAGGACATTATTTTGAAATTGCAAAACGAAAATCGACGCTTAAAGCGTGAAAATTGGAATTTGAAGAAGACGAAAGGAAGAAAATGACAAATAATCAATTAGCAACGCAGACAAAACGTGATATTACTATTGACCCAAGTTTACTGACCGGAGCAGACATCAAAAAGTATTTTGACCCACAAAACCTGTTGACTGAAAAACAAATAGGTCAGGCTCTAGCCTTATGTAAAGGTCGCAATCTTAACCCATTTGCTAACGAGGTCTACATTGTGGCTTACAAAAATCGTAATGGAGGCACAGAGTTCAGTTTGATTGTCTCTAAAGAGGCTTTCTTGAAACGTGCCGCTCAATGTAAAGACTATGAGGGATTTGAGGCTGGAGTAGTGGCGGTAGATAGCGAGGGTGTTATACACGAACGCAAAGGGGCAATCATGCTCCCAGGAGACACATTGATAGGCGGATGGGCAAGAGTGTACCGTAAAAATTTCAAGGTACCGGTGGAGATTTTCGTTAGCCGAGAGGAATATGACAAGAAACAAAGCACCTGGAACTCTATGCCGGCTACCATGATTAGAAAGACGGCTCTGGTAAATGCTCTTAGAGAGGCTTTTCCTGAGGATTTAGGCAATATGTACACAGAGGATGACGGCGGAGAAACATTTGACCGTATCAAAGATGTCACGCCTCAAGAGAGCCGTGAGGATGTCGTGGCACGCAAGATGGCTCAGATTGAGCAATTTAACAAAGAGCAAGAGGCAAATCATGCAAATCCCGAACCTGCTCAAACTGAGGAGACAATCCAGGGCGAGTTGCTAGACGGTGAACTTGAATATTAGGAGGACAACATGCAAGAATTACAGGTTATTGATGATAAGAAAATCAATAAAATTTATGAAATGATTACAACGGATGAGCTTACTAGAGAGTCTTTTGAAAAAGACCTCATAGAGGCTACTGAAAAGTACAAGGACTATATTCCTACAGCTAGTACTCTCAAAGATGACAAGGCAAAGCGAGCTGAATTTAATAAGCTAATTGAGTCTAAAAATCGTATCCGTATCGACACTAAAAACTTGCTATCAGAGACAGCTAACACATGGGATAGTTATGCAAAGTCAATTATTGAACCATTTGCAACCGTAGTTAGTGAATTTGATAAAGGTATCAAGGAAATTGAAGAACATCAAAGACAACTAAAAATAGATACGGTTAAGAGTTACATAGCCAACAAATCAGCTGAGTACATGCTGGACCCTCGCCTATTTGATGAAAAGGCCCTTGAGTATGTCAAGGCTAGCGATTTCATGGCTGACGGCGTGACGCTTAAAAAAGCCACAATGAAATCACTTGACGACATGGTCACATTTGAGTTTCAGAGACAGCAAGAATTTGAAAAGGCTAAGTCAGCTATTTCAGGGTTATGTGCTGAGTATGGCATGACTGACTCACCTTACATTAGACAGCTGAAAGACTTGACTCTTGCTGGGGTCTTTGAACAAATCAAAGCTGACTATGAATTTGAAAAGCAAAAGGAAGAGCTCAGGCAGACTCAAGAACGAGCAGAGCGAGATAATCAGGAGCTTTTAGCAGCTCAACAAACTAAACAGCAGGAACAAGTTCCAAAATCAACGGAGACCCCAAGTTTTGACCCAGAGACAGGCGAAAACTTGGACGGTGAGCAAATCCCCCAAAATGAGCCTAACGCTCTTAGAGGGGCTGAAAACAACCTAAAACGATATACTCAAAAAATGACTTTAGAGGTGTATTTTGTAGACACAGCCGAAAAAGACCGTTTCAAGGCTGGTCTAAGTCAACTCGGATTTGATTTTAAAAAGAACTATCAAGTCAGCGGTTATCAACGTATTGAGCCATTGACTCAGGCTGAACTCAATGAGCAATGTGGGTGGTAAGTATGAGTAAACAAGTAAAAGATATACTAGAAACTCATGACACAGGCTGCCCACATGGTATTACATTCGCTATACATCAAAACAAAGAGGAATGTATTGCGTTATTTGGTCGTTCTGGATGGCCTGGTCTCAAACCTCGATTTATTTGTTGGAATGAAAGTGTTGAAAACCAAACAACATACAAAACTGAGGAATCCTTACTTAATGCCTATGTTTGTGATGTTGAAAAAATATCGGAAGATTTTATTATCATTCAATTATTGCCCTTTTAAGAGGGGAAAAATAATCAAAAACCAACTATTTCCATTTGGGAAACAACTCAAAAACCAACAAGCCGTGCATTCTTGTAAAACTGCGAACTAGAAAATGCGTCAAAAAAACGGTCGTGTGACCTTGGATGAATGGCGCAAAGAATTTCACTCACGCTTGCCTTGCTCACAATTTGGCAGGCGTGGGATTTTGGTAGGAAGTATGGCAGAGAGGAGATTATGAAACTGAATGAGGTGTTTTGATGAACAGACTAAAAGAATTAAGACAAGAAAAAAAGCTAACTCAAAAGGAAATAGCAAAAGAAATGAGCATATCAGAAAAGACTCTATCACGCTGGGAAAACGGAGAAAGCCAAATTAAACCAGAAAAAGCCCAGCAACTAGCTGACTACTTCGAGGTAAGCGTTGGATATCTGTTGGGGTATGAAAGTAACCCATTGGAACGATTGGAAAGCTTAGTTGATGAACTAAAGGAGCACAAGGACTTGTTAGGAATTCTGGATTGGTACACAGCTTTTGATTTAGCTAATGACATTCTTGCAATAGCAAGCGTGGAAAAAGCTAGATGGCTAGGGAGGTTGAATGCAGGAAAGATTGATTCTTAAATTTGAGTTAAACAGAAAGCAGATGATTAACTCAAATGATAGACCGCACTTTCATCAAAAGTCTAAAATCACTAAGTTTTTACGGCAGTTGGCCGAATACGAGGGCAAGAATGTACTGAGAGATTACTTTGGGTTGCCTTACAGCGAGGACAAGCCTTGCAAGGTTAAGGTTCGGATATATCCTCCGACAAATCGGAAGTATGACCCACCGAACTGGTCGCCTACAAGCAAGGCTTTGTTTGACGGTTTGACGGACGCTAATATTTGGACAGATGATAACTACAATGTGATAGTATCGACTGAGTTTATGCACGGTGGCAAGTCTGGAAATAAGAATTATAGGATTGAGCTGGAGATTTACGAATATCACGAGATATTGCAGAGGATAGTGGATGGGATTTGATAGGAGGATAGAAATATGATTGGAGTAACCTATCAGGAAATTCATCTCTTTGTTGAATTTTTGAAAGAGCAGTACGGGCAAGGTCGTCCAGACTATATTGAAGCACTGAACGACTTAGACGGCTTGGCGAAAGTCTCCTACAGAGAAGCTATTGAAAGATTTTTAGAAGATGAAGTACGATAAACAGATTGTGATTGACGGATTGAAACGCACAATCGAGCAAAACGAAGAGAAGATAATCGAGTATTCGAAGCCGTGCGATGAACGGAAAAGACGCATTAGAGAGCTGGAGCGCGATTTGTTGAAGAAAAAGAATAAAGAATTAAGGCAGAAAGTAGAGGAGTTGAAAGATGAATAAGCAGGAATTGATTGAGAAATACGAAGCGGTTGAATGTCTTGTAGGTATTGTTAGCGGAAAAACTATTCTAAAAAGCGTTCTAAGAGACTTGCAACAACTAGACGAACCAGAAAAAGTCAAGGTTCCGCAGTTTGTGGCTGAATGGATTGAGGAAGCTAGAAAAGCTTGTAAAGACGTGGCAGAATTATTCGAATTTGATTTCACGAACGATGAAGTTAGGAAATGGTTTATGCAAGAAAGACCATTTGATTTAGTAGCTAGAGCTTGGCTTAACGGCTACGAGGTCGAGGAAGAGAAGCGGTATAAGGTTGTAATGCCTAATGTTTCTTCGAGCGGAGGTGTTTTGACCTGTATCAAACATGACGATAGCTGGATTTGGATTGATACACTCGGGACCATCGTCGAAGGGCGAACTCACACTCGCAAAGAACTAGAAGAAGCTGGATTCGGCTGGGTTTTCAATTGTGAAGGTATTGAGATTGAGGAGGTGGAGTGATGATTATCAAGAATTATAAATATGATTTTTCGAGTGGCAGAATACGCTACACAATTGATGTTGATGGCTATGAACAAGCCATGGAACACACAAAGACAGAATACGGAAGTGTACAAAGAAATGATATTGATGATTTCTTAAGTATGGTTGAGGAATACGACTTTCAAGAAGCTGAAATGGTTGAAGAATTTGTGGATTTTCAAAGCCATTTGCTTATGTATGGAATTGATTTTGAATTGGAAAATGAGGTGCAGTGATGAAACGACCAAACAGATATCCTTACACACGAAGTCAATGGGTTGAAGAAACCGTTGATCACTATACATATAAAAGCGATATTTGCTATACAAGTCACATTTTAGAAAATAGACTTACTGGAGAAATTAAGGACAAGGAGGTGAAGTGATGGCAGATGAGCAAAATATTTTAGAGACGCAATTGATTTTAGGTAAGCAAGTTTTAGAAATTGTATTGGATTTGCTAAAAGACGATTCAAAAACAGGGGGAGTTCTACCTTTAAACATAAATGACCATGAATTTACGATTACTATAGAAAAGGAGGTCACAGATTGAAACGTTTTATCGCAATCTGGATATTATTATCTGCTGGACTAAACATCTGGCAGATGGACAGGATTCGAGATTTGGAAGAGAAGAAGCCGTTGGTTATCTACAAGGCGGATAACGTAGGCGCTGAGATATTTGGTAAAGTCGTCGAGAAAGGACGACACGGCAAGCTGTACACGATAACCATTCGTGACTACGGTGTGTTCGTGGTTACGAAGGACGTGTATGAGAAAGTGAAAGTTGGGGATGAGGTGTTACTATGACAGAAACTATTAAACTACCAGACTATTATGAGCCTGATTGGAAAAATGCAAGGTACGGGTCGTTGGAAGAACTTAAAGAATTGTTGCTCTTTAAGCGTATTGTGAAATGGGATAAGGACTTTTTGCTGCTTGAAGACGGCACAAAGGTCACTATTGAAATGTCTGAAAGTGATTGCTGTGCCTCAGCAGGTGGGGAGTTCCAAGATGTATTACTTGACGCTGTGATTACTAATGTTGAAATTGGAGAACCGGAAGAAATCCCCGACCATTGGGGAACTGGTTATAAAAACAAAGTAACTATCTTCCATAATCAGAACCCTGTAGCTATTGCCAATTGTGAAGCAGAGCATAACGGCTATTATTACAGCGTAGGCTCTTTAGTGATTGGTGATATTCATTTTCCAGTTGTTAATGCTTAGGAGGATTTAACATGATTCCAAAATTTAGAGCGTGGGATACCACAAATAAAGAGATGTTTAAAGACACTTTCTCAATAACAGAAAGTGGGCAAGTTGTAGTGGTTGAACAGGAGGATGTCATGTGCCCTCCAGATTATGTTTTTGTTGATAATCTAGTCATCATGCAATCAACAGATATGGTTGATAGGGATGGCAATATTATCTTTGATGGCGATATAGTCAAAATGTCTAAGGATGTCTATTCTGAACCGACTTATTACGAGGTTGTAAGGCATTATGGAGGAGCCTATCGTCTTGAATCAAAACAACACGGATGTGAATTGTGGTTACGCCATACTGATTGTGAGGTTGTAGGCAACATCTACGAAAACAAGGAGTTGCTAGATGCCTGACGTAGAATGGATTATGGAGAATTGCCATATGATGCGTGACAATGGTATCTGGGCAGGAGAGAAGCAGATTTCCTACGCTAGTCCAGATGGGCAATATACGTATTACGTAAACAAGCGTAAAGATGGCACTTATTATTTACATGGAGCGTCTAAACATTATGGCAGGACGTAGATGGACAGAAGATGAGGTTGATTATCTGGAGTGGTACGTCTTGTCCAGAGAAGAGCATGATTTAACACAGGCTTGCAAGTTTTTGGATAGAAGTTACCAAGCAGTTCGGTCAAAATTAGCCAAACTCCAGAAATACAATCCTAACTTGCAATTTCAGCCCAAATGGTCAGACGCAGATGATAGCTATATCCTGAAATACTACCAACGCTTTTCGTACAAGACCTTGGCTCGTATCTTAGGACGTAGTGAGAAAGCCATTCGAGACCGTATCCGAAAATTAGGGAAACGAAAAATTTTAGACTTGACTATATTTCACAAAGATGTAGTTTCGCTAGCCAATCAAGGTATAGCTGTAAAAGATATCGCACAAAAATTAGGACTACATTACAATCAGGTATATTACTACTTGAATAAACATCATATTCCTTACAAAAAGCGAGAGTTTAGAAATCAAAGTAACAATTTCGCTTGGAGGAATTTGAATGATATGATTTTTATGAGGAGGACTTAACATGACAGACAACATAAACAAACCAAGCCACTACCAAGGTGCAAACGGTCTTGAGGCTATCGATGTTGTGCATAACTTCGTTGGGAGCCTTTCCGGAACGTCTGCTTTCTTTTGGGGCAACGCAATCAAGTATATGTTACGGTTTCAAAAGAAAAACGGTCTGGAAGACCTGAAGAAAGCCAGAAAGAACCTTGATTGGTTGATTGAGGAGATGGAGCATGAGAATTAAAACATCAATGGGAACAATCATCAATGTTAACAAGATAAAGCGCAGTATCACAGTTGAGGGTATTGAATTGGGCTCAGATTGTCGCGCTTTAGTATCTAAACACAAAGATGGTACAGGTACAATAACACTAGTTTTTGATGGGAAAATAATTTAAAAAAGGAGTAAAAACAATGTTTACACAATACAATCATGAAACAGGAAAAACGACACTTACAAAACTTGCTAAGGGCGGTATCATTACAGTTGCAGCAATTGCTTCACTTGGTATTTTTCGTCTCACGGCCGTGAAGCGTATCTCAGCTAATACAGTTGGAGTTAAAGTTAGCGCAATTGGAGGTGTGCAAGAAAATACCATGCAAACAGGATATCATCTAAAAATGCCATTTATTGACAAAGTCTACACCTTATCTACGTCTGTTCAAACAAAAACAATGGAGAAAATCACGACTCAGACAAAAGACGGTCAATGGTTGAATACGAATATCGATGTGAAATATCGTGTCAATAAGGAAAAAGCTATGACGGTATTCTCTAACTACACTACTTTGGAAACAGTAAATGATAGTGTAGTATCTCCAGCAGTTCAACGTGCTATAGAATCGGTAACAGGTAATTATGATATCTATGATGTGCTGGGTGACAAGCGTACTGAGGTCTATGAGGCAATTGATAAGGCTCTTAAAGAAAAATTTGAGTCTTACGATTTGGAGTTTGTTTCTTTTACAATCACAGACCAAGATGCAGGAGACGAGATTGAAGCAGCAATCAAAAATGAATCGGTCAAACAAAAGGAAATCGATACAGCTAAACAGGAACAAGAAAAAGCAAAAGTTGAAGCTGATACTAAAAAAGTTCAAGCTCAAGCAGAAGCAGACGCAGGTATCATTAAAGCAGAAGGTGAAGCCAAGGCCAACAAAGCTAAGTCAGACTCAATCACAGATAATCTTATCCGGATGAAAGAAGCAGAAGCCAGAGAGAAGCATGGCTGGGTTACTGTTAACGGTGCAGGTAGTGTGATCACGAATAAAGAATAAAATAAAAAAGCCAAGACACCCTCTGTCTCAGCTAATAGTTCTCGCAAAGACTATTATATCACAAAGGAGATAGAGAGTGAACAAGGCTAAAGAGCTATTGAAAGAATTACAAGACCTTGACATGGACATCCAAAGCCGTATAGATGAAATCAAAGAGCTTGAGGCAGGTTTGCTTTCAAGTCCTAAGTGGTCAGGTGTCAAAGTCCAAGGTGGACAGACTAGAAAAGTTGATGATGTCTATACTCAGTTGGTAGTGATGAAAGAGGCTATAGAGCAGGATACTAAAGAGGTTATTAACAGAAAACTTGAATTAGGTCGAATGATCAACAGGCTTAAAAATCCCAAACACAGGGCGGTATTAAGAATGACTTACATCAACAAAGGCACCGCTGATAGCGTTTGTTATGATTTGAAGATGAGTCGTACAACCTATTACAGGTTAAAAAATGAGGCGGTTTTAGCTTTGGGAGAAGTCATCTAACCTCATAGTGATCGTATGGGACTTTTTGGAACAGCACGGTTCTAAAAATCTGTTAGAATGGTAGTGTCAAGAATTGAAAAGAGAGGTACCTGAAACCAGAGTGTCGTAAAGGGCATTGATGGTTCGAGTCCTTCCCTCTATTTCGTTCATTGATGTCTCCTTTATAACTTTTATAATAATTTTGAGGTTTCGGCCTCTCAGACAGTAAGGACAGGTTAGCAGGTTGTTTGGGTCTCCTTAATTTTTTTACCAAGCGTGCGTTTTACTGCTAGACCAGTTGGTTCGATTCCAGCTACTGTCATTTGAGTGTTTGTGTCCCAGAATGGGGTAGGCAGTAGGCTTAGCATTCATATATCACTCATTAACTTAAAAATGGTTGCGGAGCGACTAGACCTTGCATGATTGCGTAGCTACTTATATCCTAGGTAAGTTATAAGCTAGAGGGTTTGATTCCCTCAGAGGTTGTAAAGACTACAAAAAAATAAAAAAAGGAAAACTCTCAAATTGATTACTAATTAACACGCAAGGTTGTAGTCGTCTTGCAAGAAGGTCGCACATCGTGTGGCTTTTTTGATTTACAAAACGGACAAATAGGAGGTAATAGGTTGGGCAGAGCACGAGACCCAAACCGAGATAAAGCTTTTGAGATTTATAAGCAGAATAACGGAAACATCACTAACCGCAAGATTGGTGACATGTTGGGTGTGCCTGAAAAAACTATCTCAGTTTGGAAGTTAAGAGATAAATGGAGTGAATGTAGTACTACAAAAGATGAATGTAGTACTACAAAAAGGAAACGGGGAGCGCCGAAAGGCAATACGAATAGTAAAGGCGGAAGTATAGGTAATCAAAATGCCCTTAAACACGGTCTGTTTGCTAAGAATCTACCTCAAGAGGTATATGAGATAGCGCAAGAGCTTTCAGGAAAACAGCCTATCGACATTCTTTGGGAAAACATCACGTTGACCTATGCTAATCTGCTACATGCTCAGCGCATTCTGTATGTGCAAGATATTGAGGACACTACTAGCCTGCTTATAGCTAGTACAGCGAAAGGCGGAGAAAGCTATGAAGTTCACACTGCTTGGGATAAGCAAAATAAAGCTTTGGTGTCGTTAGCGAGAGCGCAAGGAGAACTTAGAAATATGATTAAAACATATGATGAAATGACTCGCTCAAGCCTCGCTACAGAAGAGCAGAGATTGAGAATTGAGGTAATGAAGTCTAAATTATCTGAAGACGAGCCTGAGAATGTACACGATGATGGCTTTATCAAAGCATTAGAAGGGATAGTCGAAGAAACGTGGCGAGAAGAAAAATAAAGACCAATACATTCGAATTTCAACCTTTTAGCAAAAAGCAGAAGAAAGTGCTAACTTGGTGGCTTTGGAACTCTCCGGATTATGAATCGGAAGGCATTATCGCTGATGGTGCTATCCGTTCTGGTAAGACTGTCTCTATGAGTCTAGCCTTCGTTATCTGGGCGATGACATCATTCAACCATCAGAACTTTGCGATGTGTGGTAAGACAATCGGCTCTTTCAATCGTAACGTCCTGAAACTGTTGTTAGTTATGATACAGTCAAGAGGTTTTAGCTACGTCTATCATCGGACGGATAACTTGATAGAAATCACAAAAGGCGACGTGTCGAATGATTTTTATATCTTTGGTGGTAAGGACGAAAGTTCACAGGATCTTATTCAAGGTTTGACGCTGGCAGGAATCTTTTTCGATGAAGTGGCGCTTATGCCAGAGTCGTTTGTTAACCAGGGCACAGGTCGGTGCTCTGTGACAGGCTCTAAGTGGTGGTTCAACTGCAACCCAGACGGGCCTTATCATTGGTTTAAAGTTAATTGGATAGACAAAGCAGAAACAAAGAATATGCTTTATCTGCATTTTGATATGGACGACAACCTTTCTCTTTCAGAGAACATCAAGAAGCGTTATAGAAGTCAATATCAAGGTGTTTTCTATCAGCGATATATCCAAGGTCTTTGGACGGTTGCAGAAGGTATTGTCTACGATATGTTCAGTAAGGATAAGCATGTTGTATCAACCTTGCCAGAAATGAGTAAGCTGGGCAAATATGTTTCGGTCGATTACGGTACGCAGAATGCGACCGTTTTTCTTTTGTGGGAAAAAGATATCAATGGCAAGTATTACTTGACAAGAGAATATTATTACTCAGGTCGTGACGAGAACGTACAGAAGACCAATGCCGAGTACGCTGATGATCTAACTGCTTGGCTAGGAGATACGAACATCGAACGTATTATTATTGACCCGTCTGCTGCTTCATTCATTGCTGAATTGAAGAAGCGAGGATATAAAATCAAAAAAGCTAGAAATAATGTTCTTGAAGGCATTCGTTTTGTTGGGTCTATGTTAGGCCAAGAGAAAATAGCAGTACATGAGAGTTGTGTGAATACGCTGAAAGAGTTCCACGCTTATGTCTGGGACGAGAAAGCTTCGGCAAACGGCGAGGACAAGCCTATCAAACAATTCGACCACGCAATGGACGCCCTGCGTTATTTCTGCTATACAGTATTATTCAAGTCAGGAGGTATGACTGTTTGGAAATAGAAGTAATTAAAAAAATAATCTCGTCGCAGATGGTTAAGCACGGAAAGTTTGTCTCACAAGCAGCTGAAGCCGAGAAATACTATCGTAACGAGAATGATATTAAACGAAAGCGTAAGCCTGCCGATAAAAAAGGAGCTGAGAACGAAGCGAAAGCAGAAGATAATGCGTTTCGTAATGCTGACAACCGTATTAGTCACAACTGGCACCAGTTATTGCTTGACCAGAAAAAGGCTTATGCGTTGACCTATCCGCCTACCTTCGATGTGGACGATAAAAAGGTAAATGATATGATCGTGGATGTCTTAGGAGACGATTATGAACGTATCAGCAAGCAGCTTTGTGTGAATGCAGGAAACGCTGGCATCGCTTGGCTTCATGTTTGGAAAGACGCTAGTGATAACTCGTTTAGATATGCTTGCGTGGACTCAAAAGAAGTGATACCAATCTACTCAAAGTCTTTGGATAAAAAGTTGATTGGGGTACTGCGAGTATACTCTAGTATTGATGAAACAGATGGTAAGAATTACACTGTTTACGAATACTGGAACGACAAAGAGTGCTCTTTCTATCGTCACGAAGAAAATAAGCCGCTGGAAGAATTAGAGACATTCCAGGCAATCTCTTTGGTTGATACCATGAATGGCGACCGCTCAAGTGACAATAGTTTCAAGCATGATTTTGGCCTTGTTCCTTTTATTCCATTCAAAAACAATGAAATCGAGACCAACGACTTGAAACCAATCAAAGACCTAGTTGATGTTTACGACAAGGTCTTTAGTGGGTTTGTCAATGACACAGACGATGTCCAAGAGGTTATCTTTGTTCTTACAAATTACGGTGGGCAGGACAAGCAAGAGTTTCTTGAAGATTTGAAACGCTACAAGATGATTAAGATGGACAACGATGGTATGGGAGACCAGTCAGGAGTTACAACCATTGCGATTGACATCCCAACAGAAGCTAGAAATCTGATTTTAGAGCGGACTAAGAAACAAATCTTTATCAGCGGCCAAGGGGTTAACCCTGAAACAGATAAACTAGGGAACAGTTCAGGCGTTGCTTTGAAGTTCCTTTACTCTCTTTTAGAGTTAAAAGTTGGGAATATGGAAACTCAGTTCAGAAGTGGATATGCCACGCTTGTCAAGATGATCTTGAAACATCTAGGGTTATCCGATAAACTCAAAATCAAGCAAACATGGACACGGAACTCAATCAATAACGATACAGAAATGGCTCAAGTAGTTTCTACTCTTGCAACTATCACATCAAGAGAGAACGTAGCTAAATCGAATCCAATTGTAGAAGATTGGCAGGATGAACTACGCTTGCAGAAAGCTGAACAAGAGGAACAATCTGAAAAACTCTACGACATGGAAGAGGTAGAGCATGAGTCGGAAACTGAATAAAAAAGAGAAGATTGCTTTCATCGAATCTCTTGATGACCTCAACCGAGAAGAGAAAGACAGATTGCTATATGAGCTGGCTCAGATTGACGACCTCAGCGAGATAATAGACTACATCGATAATTTATACCGCAGAACACTAAAACGCATTGCAGGTCGTTTAGAGTCGTTCGAGAGGGTATCTAAAAATCGTAGCGACTCATTACCATTTTATCTGTTATCCCTGACTAAGACTGACCAAATGAAAACCAAGCAAGAGATTGCTAGCTTTGTTAAGAAACATCCTGATTTAACAGAGTGGTCAAGGTCAATAAAGGTCAAAACAAATGCAGATGCCTTGTTTGCTGGTGTTGAGATGGATATCGCTGAAATGACTGGTAAAATCAATAAGCGAATAGAAACACACCTCAAACAAACCTACCAAGAAACCTACTTAAATCGTGCTTACAACTACCATAGACAGACCAAAAGAGAACCGAATTTCAAGCCTGAGCGCCTAGAAGAAGAGTATCTTCAAAAGGCAATCACCGAAAACTTCAAAGGTAAGCGGTTCTCTGAGCGTGTTTGGGGCAGCAATATGGATGAATTGGTTAGTAGAGTAGAATCGCTTGTAACCAATGATTTAAACCGAGGCTATCCGATAGACCAGTCTAGTAAGCTTCTAGCAATTGAGTTCGAACGTGCTCGTAATCGTGCAGTTACTGTTTTGCAGACGGAAACGAACGGAATTCAGGCTCAGGCAACATTAGATGAATACCAAGACGACAATATCAAGAAGTACAGGTATCTAGCGACCTTAGAGGTTCACACATGCCCTATTTGTGGCGAGTTAGACGGTAAGGTATTTCTTGTTAAGGATGCAGAAAAGGGTGTGAATTATCCTACTATGCACCCTCATTGTCGATGTACAACGGTTCCTGCCTTAGAAAAAGGCGGGAAACGCTATGCAAGAGATATTGAAACAGGAAAAGGCTATGAGGTTGAAAGTGGTCAGACCTTCAAGGATTGGCGAAAGCAACAACTTGATAAGTATGGCCAAACTGCTATCAAGGACAAGCTACAAGCTGAACGATTGGAAAAGGACAGAGTCCGCAGAACCAAGGAACAGTTCATAGCTTATAGGCAGGTTTTAGGCCCTCAAAATATACCCAAAACATTTGCAGGTTTCTATGATTTGAAGTATAATGATGCTGAGGGATATAAGGATCTAAAAGACCGCATCAGATGGGCAAAGTCCAAGTTTCCTACTGAGAAATCTTTAAATGGACATTTCAAAAGTCATGGGAAAGAGTTCGGAGCGGAAAGCCCTGAAGAATATCAACAATTGGCTAGAAATTTATTATCTTCTGTTGTCTCTAAAAATATTATAGGTTATGATACTGGAGAAAGAAGAGTTCGATTTAATCGAGAAACGGGGACAATTGCGATTGGGAAAAGAAATGCCTCAGGAAAAGCGAGAATAACAACTATGTTTAAGCCAGATGATGGAGAGGAATATTACCATGACGACTATAAAAAAGAATATAATAATGATTGACGGATGGGAACATGTGCATTGCCCCGTATGTGGAAATTTAGTAGAAACTTATGATATTTGTGATGTTTGTCATTGGCAAAATACGGGAGCATTTAATATCGATGGCGGTCCTAATAAAATGACACTTGCGGAGGCTAAAGAAGCTTACGCAAAAGGCTTACCGATTAGATAAACAAGCACCTAGAGAAATCTAAGTGCTTTTCTTATGCTTAGAAAGGAGCAAAGATATGGAAGATTGGAAAGAACGCTTTAAAAAAGAATACTACGAATTGAAAGAACGATTCCAGAAGTTAGACATGATGATTGGTCGATACGAAAAAGGGAAACTTGAGTTTGAACCTAGATGTCCTATCGATTTGTTAAAGAGGCAACGTTCGGTTATGTGGGATTACCTTTCAACTCTAGAACAGCGTGCAAAAATTGAAGAAATTAAACTATAAAATCTAACCGCATCGAAATCGAGGCGGTTTTCTTATGCCCTGAACATGGCGTTAAAAGGTTCAACTATTGGACAAGTCCGTAGTCCTAATAAAAGCGGAGCGACTGGTGATGGAGAACACCTAAAAAGCCTAGCGTAGAGGAAAGGATTTTCAAAATGAAAAAAGAACAACTGGCAAACATCGGCTTAACTGAAGACCAAATTTCTCAAGTCTTCGCTTTGTATGGTGCTTCTGTCCAAAAATTAAAGGATGATGTGGCAAGTAAAGAAAGCGAATTAGAGAGCGTGCGTGGACAGCTGACACAACGTGATAAAGACTTGAATGATTTGAAGAAAAAAGGCGCAGATGTTGAAGATATTCAGCAAAAGCTAGAGGACTTACAGGCTAAGTACAAGCAAGATACAGAAGCGCTTGAGACGAAACTAGCAGATGAGAACAAATCTCGCTTAATCGATGCTGAATTGACAAAAGCTGGCGTTCGAGACGCAGAAATTTTTGGAAAAATCTTAAACAAAGACGAAATCTCTGTAAAAGATGGCAAATTGATTGGCTTGACTGAGCAAATCGAAGCTCAGCGTGCTAAGAGTCCATATCTCTTTAACGGGGAGAAACAAGCCCAATATACGCCAAACCAAGGCGATGGGCAAGGTGCTAATTTAGGGGATTGGGACACTGCTATGAGCAATCCTAACTTCAACCTAACTCAATTTTTAGAACAACAAGGAGAAAATAACTAATGGCTAATGAACTTACAAAAATTCTAGACGCGATTACACCTCAACGGTACAATGCATACATGCAACAGTACACGGCTGCTAAATCTGCTTTCGTTCAAAGTGGTATTGCAGTATCAGACGAGCGTGTCTCTGAAAACATTACATCTGGTGGTCTTTTGGTCAACATGCCGTTTTGGAATGACCTTACTGGAGATTCTGAGGTTCTAGGCAATGGCGACAAAGCGCTAGAAACTGGAAAAATCACTGCTGGAGCAGACATCGCCTGCGTTCTTTACCGTGGACGTGGTTGGGCTGCTAACGAATTGACTGGTATTGTAGCCGGTTCTGACCCAGTCCGTGCTATCTTGAACCGTATCGGTGCTTACTGGTTGCGTGAAGACCAAAAAGCCTTGATTGCTACCTTGAATGGTATCTTTGCTACTGGAACTGGTGGAGAGAAAGGTGCGCTTGAAGAAACTCACGTATCAGACCAATCCAAAGCATCTACTGGTATCGATGCAGCTATGGTGCTTGACGCCAAACAATTGCTTGGAGATTCTGCTGATCAAGTTACTGCTATTGCTATGCACTCTGCAGTTTATACTAAACTACAAAAAGACAACTTGATTCAATACATCCAGCCAACAACTGCGACTATCAACATTCCGACTTACCTTGGTTACCGTGTCATTATCGATGATGGTATTGCACCAACAGGAGATATCTATACTTCATATCTTTTCCGCACAGGTTCAATCGGTCTCAATACAGGAAATCCATCAGGATTGACTACATTTGAAACTTCTCGTGAAGCTGCTAAAGGCAACGACATGATTTACACTCGTCGTGCCCTTGTTATGCACCCTTACGGTGTGAAATGGACTGGCGCAGAAGTGGACACTGGAAACATCACTCCATCAAACGCTGACTTGGCTAAATTCAAGAACTGGCAACGTGTTTATGAGCCTAAGAACATCGGTATTATCGCTTTGAAACACAAAATTGGCAAATAGATTGGGTGACAGAATATGATTCAAGAATTGAAACAAGACAACACAATGTACTTGATCTCATGCGTTCGGAAAATGCGTCAGGATAATTATTTCAAAGATATGGAAGTACTCCACTACGCTTTAACCCAAGCAGAAAACGAGATTTTGAATTATATTCACCAAGACAGTGTGCCTGGACGTTTAGAGAACGTATGGATAGACATGACCAACGACTTACTGGACAAGGTCAAGGAGCAAAGCGTGCTTGCTGAAAAAGCTGCTGCAGACGACTTTTCGGTTAAGAGTATCAAAATGGGTGATACGACAATCGAAAAGGTTAGCCCTTACGAAATGATTCAACGAATGAAACAAGTGCCGTCATCACTTGAGCGCTACAAGCGTCAGTTGAATCGTTTTAGGAAGCTACTATGACCGAATATGCTAAGACAGTCTTTGATTCCTTGTATGACTGTAAAATGACGGTTAAAGGTTATACAGAGCAAGAGATAGACGGTTTGACCAGTATGTCAGAAAGCGTGCTATTAGAAGACATTCCTTGTAGGATTTCGCAAATGAGTAATAGTTCAACGAACGGGAGCGACTATCAAGCCAATGGCTACGATATGAAACTCTTTTGCTCAGTTGTTTATGATATCCCAGCAGGTTGCAAGATTGAGGTGACTGATAGAAATGGGCACGTTAAAGTGTTTACACGGTCTAATGTGCCTATTGGTCAGTATTGGTCACATCAAGAAATTGCTATAAAGCTAGAGGGCAAGTCATGAGTGGCAGTTTTGATTATCGCAGTTTTGCTAAGTTTGCTAACAACTTCAACAGGAATGCAAATCAAGCGAAAGTAGACCGATTTATGAGACAGACCTTGAATTATGAAGGTACAGAACTAAATTCCAAAGTGAAAGAGAGAACGCCTGTTGGTGTTTATACGGATCATTGGGTTGAGTTCACTACCAAAGATGGCAAACACGTCAAATTTTGGGCAAGTGCTCATGGTAAACAAGGCGGAACCTTGCAAAAAGGCTGGTCTAAAAGCCATATTGAAGTATCTGGACGGACTTATAAGCAGAAAGTCTATAACAAGGTCTACTATGCCCCACACGTTGAGTACGGGCATAAGACGGTTAATGGTGGCTTTGTTCCAGGGCAATTTTTTCTTCATAAAACGGTTGAAGATACTAAAAGCGATATGGAAAATCGTGTCCGTGATAAGTATGATAGCTTTATGAGAAAGGTAGTGTTAGGAAATGGCAAATAAAGGCTTTCGGTTAGTCGAGGAGTTAGTTAGTCACATCAAGGGGTTATATCCTGACATCAGGATTTATCTGGATGAAGTAGAGCAAGGTTTTAAAGAGCCTTGTTTTTTTATCCATGTGGTTGATACTAAGTACACTCCAGAGGCCAACAAGTATGTGAAAGTACGTTCTAAAGTGGATTTGTCTTATTTTCCTTCTAAGAAAAAGCGTAGCGAGTGTTTAGCAATGCAGGAAGAATTGAGTTATAAACTCTTACACTTACCGACGATTCATTTATTTGACCGTCAGTATGAAGTGGTTGACAACGTTCTGCATTGTATTTTTAACGCAAGTACACGCTTGAAGTTAGAAGAGGAAGATATCAAACAACGTGAATTGAAAGTGAAAGAAGAGGTAAAAGATGGATAATGTAGACGGAATTGTGTTCCCTACTGCGGACATTTTGGAAAGTAGCGCTTTTACCAACGGAGAAAAAGACATTTTGGGGGCTATTTTAGATCCAGAAGAGTCTTATAGCTTGGAAGAAGCAAGAGCAAAACTAGAATACGAACTAGGAAGGAAGATTAAGTAATGGCAGGTGGAATTTGGAAACGCCAAAATAAAGTAAGACCAGGTGCTTACATCAACGTCAAATCAAAAGACATCGCAATGACTCGCCTTGGCGGTGACGGTGTCGTAACAGTACCGTTGGCACTCAGTTTCGGTCAATCAAAGAAATTGATGAAAATTCGACGTGGTGAAGACCTATTTAAGAAGCTAGGTTATGAGCAAGAAAGCCCACAGCTTTTGTTGCTGAATGAAGCATTCAAACGTGTTAGTGAAGTCTTGCTCTATCGTCTGAATACAGGCGAAAAGGCAAACGTAAGCCTTTCAGACAACGTAACGGCTCAAGCTAAATATAGCGGTGTCCGTGGGAATGACATCACAGTAACAGTCAAAACAAACGTAGACGACCCAAGTTCATTTGATGTTGTCACATTCCTTGATACTGTTGTTATGGACTCGCAGACTGTAAAAGTCTTGGCCGATTTGAAAAACAATGATCTAGTTGAATTTTCAGGAATTGGCGAACTGCAAGCGGTGGCTGGTGCTAAACTTACTGGCGGTACTGACGGTGCAGTCTCAACCCAAGACTACTCAGAATACTTCAAGGCGCTTGAAACAGTTGAGTTTAACTATATGGCTTTGCCAGTAGAAGATGCTTCTATCAAGAAGGCAGCTATCAACTTCATCAAACGCATGCGTGAAGACGAAGGGCTTGGTGCTCAATTGGTTGTGGCGGACTCAGATGCAGATAGCGAAGCAGTTATTAACGTTAAAAACGGCGTTATCTTGTCTGACAAGACAGTTATTGATAAGACTAAAGCGACTGTATGGGTTGCAGCAGCAAGCGCAAATGCTGGCGTTGAGAAATCGTTGACTTATGAGAAGTACGAAGACTCTGTTGATGTTGTGGGACGTTTGAGCCATACAGAGACAGAAGATGCGCTCTTGAAAGGGCAATTTGTCTTCACTGCTCGTCGTGGTCGTGCGGTAGTTGAACAAGATATCAACTCACACGTCAGCTTCACGATTGAAAAGAACCAAGACTTCCGTAAGAACCGTATCTTGCGTACCTTGGACGATATCGTGAACGATACTCGTTACGCTTTCTCTGAGTATTTCCTTGGAAAGGTAAGCAACAACGAAGATGGACGTCAAGCGTTTAAAGCGAACCGTATTCGCTACTTCAAAGACCTTGAAGCTCGTGGTGCTATTGAAGACTTCAAAGTAGAAGACATCGAGGTGCTACGTGGTGAGTTGAAAGAGTCTGTAGTGGTTAACGTAAAAGTGAAACCAGTGGACAGCATGGAAAAACTGTACATGACAGTTACAGTAGAGTAGGAAAGGAGATAGTATGGCTTTTTTAAAAGGTCGTGACGTAATCAGCGGTCAGGAAGGTACCGCTTTTATTCACATCGACGGAAGAAACGAGTTCATGTTCTATATCAAGGAACTTGAAGCTACAGTTAAGAAAAACAAAGAAGAAGTCCGCACCCTTAACAAACGTGGTACGCAAGTAAAAGCGACTGGTTTCAAGGGAGAAGGTAAGATGACTATTTACGGTGTAACTTCAACATTCAAGGAAATGATGTTGGACTACATGAAGAATGGTCGGGATACATTCTTTGATATCCAAGTGACCAATGACGATGCGACAAGTTCAATCGGTCGTCAAACAACTATCTTGCGTGAATGTAACCTTGATGAAGTTGTGATGGGTCAACTAAAAGTTGAGGAAGATTTCTTGGAAGAAGAAGTCAACTTTACTTTTGAAGATGTGGATATCTTGGAAAAATTTAATGCGCCTAAATTAGGTTAGAAAGAGGATAGATAAATGGCAATTTCAGACTTTTTACTAGAAAACGTTCAGCAGGAAGAAACAAAGGAAGTACACCTTAAGCGCTTCAAATCTCCTTTTGTCATTCGAAGTATTGACGAAAGTCTAAACGATACGTTGAAGAAACGTGCGACAATCAAGAAGAAAAACCGCCAAGGTGTGGCTATTCCTGAGTTCAACAACGATAAGTACATCGACTCTTTAATGTCTGCCTGCGTTGTTACACCAGACTTGAAAGACGCTCAACTACAAGAGTCTTATCGTACTGTCGGGGATGAAGCGGCAACCTTGAAAGCTATGTTGAAGATTGGGGAATATGCTACCCTAATGCAAGAAATCCAGTCGCTTAACGGATTTGATGAAGACATCAATGATCTTGTCGAAGAAGCAAAAAACGACTAGAGGACGGGGACGCAGAGTTGAGTTATGCTTACTACTGTTTGCATCAATTCAACTGGACTCCGTCCTTTTTGGATAGCTTATCTAAACGTGAAAAAGCCTTGATTTTTGCCTTTATCGATATCCGAGTAGAGGCAGAAGAAAAGGAACACAAAGAAATGGAAAGAAAAAGCAAAGGAAGGAGGAGACGGTAGAAGATGACCACATTAATGCAAACACTAGCGCTTAGAGATAATTTCTCAAGCCCTTTAAACCGAATTAACAGTACGATTAACAGGACTATTGCTAAGTTCGGCGAGTTGGACAGACGTGTTAAGAAAATGACGCAGACTGCAACGATTAAAGTCAAAGCAGATATGCCTAAGAATTTAACTGCACCTAAAACTACTAGCCCTGTAGCGCCTAAAATGGCGACACCTATCGCTCCCAAACTTCCTTCGACTGGGCCTCTTGTTGGTGGCTTAGGCGCTGCTACATCCATGCTTGGTCGAATGACCTCTATTTCTCGTGCTTTAAATTTCATGGTTGCTATTCAAGCCTTGAGGCAAATGGCTAATTTAATGAGCGGTCTGATTAAGTCAGGCGATGATTATATTCAGACCATGGCAAGGCTTAAGACGATAGAAGACGGATCTAAGACAGGCCAAGAACTCCAAGACGGTATCATGGCGGCAGCACAACGCTCAAGGACTGGCTTCGGTATCATGGCAGACTCAGTGGCTAAACTACGCTCACAAGCTGGAGAAGCCTTTAAAAGCAATGATGAAGCTATTGCATTCGCTGAACAGTTGAATAAACTTTATAAAATCGGTGGTGCAAGCTTAGAGCAACAAAAAGCAGGGACGCTTCAAATCACACAGGCACTTGCTTCAGGGGTTCTTCGTGGTGATGAGTTTAACTCTATGATGGAGAACGCTCCGCTTGTTGCCCAAAAACTAGCTAGACACCTTGGTGTCAGCGTTGGTCAATTGAGGGCGATGGCTAAAGATGGCCAACTAACAGGAGATATCCTTAAGAGTGCCTTGCTTGGTTCAGCAGTTGAAACAAACGCTGAGTTTGCGAAAATGCCGATGACCTTTGCCGACATGATGACTCAGGTTGGTAACGTTGCTTCATACGCATTTCAGCCTTTAATTCAAGCATGGCAAGAGTTTATTAATAGTACCGCTGGTCAAAACTTCATGGCAGGTTTAGAAACCGCTATGTTTGCGATTGGCCAGATAGCTTTGTGGCTCTTTAATCTCTTTGTTGCAGGTTGGAACTGGGTTACTGAGAACATCGACTTTGTAATTACTGCTTTAGAATTATTAGCAACGGTTGCAGCATGGGCTGGCTATGTTGCATTTGTCGCATGGGCATTAGCAAATTGGCCCTTGTTGCTCATGATAGGAATTGTATTATTGATTTCTAAAGTGCTGGCAGACATGGGGGGTTCTTTTGCGGATGTTGCTGCAACAATTATCATGATGATTGTGTACATAGCAGAAGCAGCTTATAATAACATACAATTCGTCATCAACCTGTTTGTATTCTTAGGTTCTGTGGTTATCAATGTCTTTACATGGCTTCATAATGCAGGGATCGATGTTTCAGATGCAATTGGAAATACATTTGTAGCAGTAGTTTGGGCGATTAAGAAAGCATTTTATGATTTTGCTAAAGGTGTGTTGAATGGTTTCGCAAAAGTCGCAGATGGCGCAGCTAACGTAGCGAAAGAAATAGGTAACGCCTTTATAGCAGGTGCCAATATGGCTATTAAGGCTATAAACTGGATTATTAAAGCATTGAATAAAATCCCTGGAGTGAACCTTGGAACTGTCGGCGAAATTGGTGCAATGTCATACAATGGAGGACTCGGAAACTCAATTCGAGGTCTAGCTGATGGTTTAGATCCTGGTCCTGTGCCTGTAAAAGCTTCTTTTGGTGGTATAAAAAGAAAAGAATTGGAACTTCATAACCCAACAGAAGGATTGAAGGATCCTATGATTGATTCTGTGGCAGCATACCAAAAAACAAAGAATTTCTTTAATGGCATCGGTGACGCTATGAAGGGTTTTGGAGACAAAATGAAGAAACAAGACGAACTTGCTTCTAAATTTGACCAAATGAACCAAACGCCTGCAGGGGCTGGTGCTCCTTCTGGTGGTGCTGGTGGTCTTGGCGACAAGCTAGGCAAAGGCAAGAACATTGGTAACGTCGGTAAGATTGAAGATGAAGTCAAGCTGAAAGACGAAGATATTAAGATGATGCGTGATGTTGCAGAACGTAAGTACATCATTGATTACCAAGTTTTAACACCTCAAGTTAGTGTTAAATATGAGTCTAAAAATAGCGCTACTGAGCAGGATATCAATGATCTAGTTGGTAAGATTGAAGAAAAGATTATCGGACTGGTCGATAGCGACCTAGGAATTGCGTAGGAGGTACAAAGAAATGGCGATTGGTATTTTCGTGGAGTACAAAGGTCAGGTCACACAACTTCCTGTCAATCCTGAAGAACTGAAAACAAAGAATAGCGCAAATAATGAGTCAACAACGAGTATTGCGCTAGGAGAAATAACCCAGATGAGTTTTCCAAAACTCTCTGAGGTTACTTTCACTTCATTCTTCCCTAGAGACACTTTTCGCTCTTATGTCCTGAATAAATCAGGGACGCCTGAAACCTATGTCCGACTCTTAAAGAAAATCATGGACGGGAAAGAACCTTGTCGCTTGATTATCTCTGGCGTGGGTATCAATATGCTTGCGACAGTTGAAAGTTTTGAGCAACAAAGAAAAGCTGGTATTCATGAGGATGTTTACTACGACATCACTTTCAAAGAGTACAAGATGGCCAAGGCTCGGTTTGTAAAAATCGAGAAGAAGGTATCAGAAGAGAAGAAAGCTAGTCAGCCTCAGAAAGAACAGGCTCCCTCAACTAAGAAAGAAGTGACTATCGGTGCAAAGGTGCTTGTTAATGGGCAACTTCATAGAGATAGCTATGGAGAAGGGCCTGGTCAAACTGAGTCAAACGCAACTAGACTTGTCAATTATATCAATATGAAAGGGTCGCATCCTTATCACGTTACTATGCTTGATGGCGGTTGGCGTGGTTGGGTTACTGCTGATTCGGTGCAAGTCCTATGATGGAATTTCTGATTCAAGATGTGAATGACGGTAAAGTCTTTGATATCACTGAGTTGGTCGGAGGTGTCAAATGGGAAACTAGCATTGATTTTCAGCCGGGGAAACTTGAGTTTGATATGATTATAGACTCGCAGGTCGCTTGTAACTTTGGGGATGTTATCCGCTTCAAGGTAGATGATAAGGGCATTTTTTACGGTAAAGTTTTCAAGAAAAAGCGGAAATCAGCCAAGAAATGGTCTGTTACTGCTTATGACAGAATGAGGTACCTGAAAAACACTGATACAATCGTGTTTGAAGCCTCTAAAAGTCATGAAATCTTTAGTAAGATTTGCGAAATCTCAGAACTTGAGTACAAAGTTGTTGACGAGGGAAACTGGACGTGTCCTGAGAAAATCGAAGATAAGAAAACTTATTTTGCGATGATCCAGAACGCTTTGGACTTAACATTGATTCATGGTGGCATGTGGTACATCATCAGAGATAACTTTGGTACAGTCGAGCATATAGCCTTAAATTCGCTGATTACTGACTTAGTGATTGGTGATGATAGCGTAGCGACAGACTTTGACTATGAAGGCTCTATCGATGACAGTTACAACTATGTGAAGCTGACTAAAGACAACAAGCAGAGTAATAAGCGTGAAGTTTACGTTGTGAAAGACTCTAAAAATGTGGCTCTTTGGGGCAAGTTGCAGTACCACGAAAAAGTGGATGAAAAAATGAATGAGAGTCAGATTCAACAGAAGGCTGAACTCTTATTGAAAGCTAAAAATCATCCTAAAAAGACTTTTAAAGTCCCTTGTTTAGGACATCTTGGAATCAGTGCAGGCAACAGTGTTGTGTTGGATTTTGCTGATTTAGAGTCTGAAGGGATTAAGAAGAACAGTCTTGGCATCATCTCTAAATGTACCCACAAGTGGGACAAGGTGCATACAATGGATTTAGAATTGAGGACACTGGAATAATGGCAGGAGAGTTATTGGCACGCCTTTTGGCGCAAGGAGTAGATGATGGGACAGACAGAACAGATATTGTTTTTGGCTCTGTCACATCTGTTTCTCCTTTAACAATCAAGGTTAATAATAAACTTGAAATCCCTGAGTCTTTTTTAGTTCTAAGTCCGATGGTTAAAGAACTACGCACTGGAGATACTGAAGGGGACAACAAGAGATGGATTGTTTTTCGTGATCTTGAAGCAGGAGACAAAGTCTTAATGATTAAAGCCCAGAACGGGCAATTATACTACGTTTTACAAAGGATGGAGTGAAGATGGTAGATATACGAAACATTGAAGAAGTTGTTTTGCCATCCTACACTTATCAAGTGAAAAATGGCAGAATACACGGATATATTGACGGCTTAGAAGCCATGAGGCAAGCAGTTGAAAAGATTTTGCTTACAGAACGGTTTGAGTGGGTTATTTACTCTTCGAACTACGGAGTAGAATTGGAGCGCTTGATAGGAAAGCCTTATGATTTTGTAAAAGCTGACCTTGAGAGAACAATTTCTCAAGCCTTATTAGTTGATACAAGAATTAAAAGTGTCCAAAATTTCTTCATCGAGCAGCAAACCAAGGACAGCTTGCTTTGTGTCTTTGAAGTCCATACTATATCCGGTTTATTTAAAGTTGAAAAGGAGGTGACGCTGATTAATGATAGGTGATTTCTTAGAAAAATACACGTTTGATTATCTGATGAATGACGCTCTTTCTCGTGTCAATGAAAATATTGATACACGGGAAGGTTCTATCATCTATGACGCATTAGCGCCTGCTTGTTACGAGTTAGCTGGTTTTTATTTGCAGTTGAAAAATCTACTGCTAGATACATTTCCACAGACTGCTATTGGTCAATACCTAGACTACAAGGTTGAGGAGTTCGGTCTACATCGTTATCCGTCCAAGAAAGCGGTACGCTTTGCGGAGTTTAAAAACGAGAGAAAAGAAGGCGTACAAATCGCTTTAGGTTCTCGTTTTGCGACAATTGACGATGCTGCACTCATCTACAAGGTAGTTCGTGCAACTAATGTAGCTGGCAAGTATGAAGTAGAGTGTGAGACGACTGGCGTTGTCGGAAACCGCTACTACGGCAATATCTTACCCTTGGAGAACTACAGGAACCTCGCCACTGCAGTCTTAGGGGAAATCGTTACATCTGGGCAAGATGAAGAAACTGACGATGAATTGCGGAAGCGTTTCTTGATTTACGTCAATGAGAAGCCGTTTGGCGGTAACTTCATCGAGTACGTTCAGCGTGTTCGTGAAATTGACGGTGTTGGCGCAGTTCAGGTCTATCCAGTTTGGAACGGCTCAGGAACGGTTAAAGTGGTTGTTTTAGACAACGACTTAAACTTGGCGTCTACTGAGACAATTAAGAAGGTGCAAAATGTTCTGGATCCACTAGAATATACTGGAAAAGGAGTTGGACTAGCTCCTATCAACCACCGTGTGACGGTTACGACTGCGACACGATTCCCGATTGATATTGAGTTTAAACTTGAGTTGATGACAGGATATCAGCTAAATCAAGTGAAAGAACTGGTAGACAAGACACTAGACCAGTATTTCTTAGACTTGAGAAAGAACTGGGCGCAATACTCAGATGTCAACACCTACAGCATGAAAATCTATCGCTCGCAGTTAATGGCCAAGCTACTGACCATTACAGGTATCGCAAACGTTGATAAGATGAAATTGAATAACCGTGAAGCTGATTTAGCACTTGTTTTTACAGGACAATTACAACAATTGCCGTATAAAGGAACAGTGAGGACAGTTTAATGGTGAAAGAGGTAAACTTATCTGAATACGTTCCAGATTACTACGAGGGCGTCAAGGATATGAAGGAACTTGTTCGAGTTGAAAACGCTCTGTTTAAAGACGGGACTGTCTCGTTAGAGCAGTTCATCAAGAACCAGTTTATTATGCTCTGTGATGTCCCTACCTTAACGAAATTTGAAGAAGTCTACGGTATTGTTGCTCATGCTGACGATACGTTGGAGTGGAGAAGAGAGCGTGTTTTGTTGCGGATCAATATGAGACCACCGTTTTCTTGGTGGTTTTTAATTCGCAAATTGGACGACCTTTTCGGAAAAGGAAAGTACAAGGCTTCAGTAGATTTCGCTAATCAGGTATTACTGATTGAGTCCGGTGCAGAAACGAGCGGACTTTTCAGAGAGTCAGTTATTTTTGTCAATGCAATAAAGCCAGCAAATATGGGATATACGCATATCCCAACAGTAACAGAACGAGTCAAGCTGAAAGAACGGTTATTCAAGACGTCAGTAGACTTTGCTAGAGCAGGTTATGCAGTTGTAGGTGTGACACCTTTTGAATACGAAGGACCGCAAGAGGAGGTTTTATTCAATGATTAAAGAAACGTTACTAAATACAGTTACAGAAACCGTACTAGCTAAAATCAACAAAGCAAGGTTGAATGATAATCAAATTGTGACGATACAGAAACAACGAGAGCAACATTTTGTTTTGATTGATTTCTTGGTACCAGACTCAATCAGAGAAATCAATAAGATTGAGTTGTTAGACGCTTCAAATGTCCCTCAGTCTGTTATTGATGTATACGTTCCGATTGAAACAACGACACGATTCAAATATAGACTGGAGGTGCTAACAGATGGCTAAAATCTGGAGGTCAAGAGATATCATCGGCGCTGAGGATGCGCAACGATGGGAAAACAAAGCCGATTCAAGTCACAGGCACAAGGTTGCAGACATTGACGGTCTGCCTGAAAAGATTGACGAGTTCACCAGAAGTAAGGCTGAGAAGGTTGACCTAACTGGTCACATCAACAACCGCAACAATCCACACAATGTGACAAAGGCTCAGGTAGGCTTGGGGAATGTAGACAACGTAAGACAAGCCAGTTACACAGATCATGAAGCTACAAAAAGAGAAGTCGCCGAGCAAGAACAACGATTGTCATTGCTAGAAGAAATGGTATTACAGAATCGATTCTATGTACCAATCAAAGCGGAAGATAATGATGATGTATTGTTAGGAGACGAAAACAACAATCTAGTCGTAGCTGATTGGAAATACCAAGTAGTAGAAAGGGAGGAATAGATGAATGGTAATTATGAGTAACCAAGTTAGAAAAGCTACTGATTTGCCCACATTATCCAATGTATCAGACGGAGATGTGGTGCTAGTTCATAGTGGAGCAGGTTTAAAGAAAGTTCCTGTTTCCACTTTAAAACGAACATTTGCAACACCACAATCAGCTATATCAGTGGCTACGTCAAACTCAAACGGGATTGTCAGGCCGGATAATCAGACGACAGAAGTGTCAAATGGTGTGATGAAAGCAAAGACTGCCACTAGTGGGCAGGCTGGTGTGGTGCGACCTGACAACTCAACGATTACAGTCGATAGTTCGGGTGTTTTACGAGTAAACAGGTCAGCGCTTGGAATTCCAAGTACACCGTCCGAAGTGATAGCAAATAAATTTGTAAACCAAAACGGAAACCAGCAAATGAAGTATTGGTATGGCTCAAAAGCCCAATATGAAGCAGTCAGAACTAAAGATCCCAACACAATCTATGATGTGTATGAGTAGGTGATTTTATGACTACAAGAGAAGGAATTTATGTCGGAGGACATGAGATTATAGAACGGTATGTTGGTAATCGTTTGGTTTGGGAGAAATGGGTCTATGTTGGATATTTCCAGAATCTAAGAACTCCGTTTGAATCACAAGGCTATTTGGTTTTTGATTCAATAGCTTTAAGTGATTTCAACAATAAATATCGTGACGAGAGCAAAGTAAATGATGTTAAAGTACGGATTAAGCACCAGAACAATACAATTACAACTGTTTATGCGAAGTATGCGCGGTTGTACGATAGGGATACAAGGCCAGATAATTTCAGTAGAGGAAGTGCGCTCTATATCTCATTTAAAGACGATAATCAAAGACAAGTATTCAAAAGTAATGTCACTAGAAACGATTCACTATACTTTTATTTTAAATAATCAGGAGAACATTAAACATGGAATTTGTATTAGTAAATAAATTTTTTAGAGTTGACAAGACGGAAGTCTCTATTCAATGCGACAAGCCGTTTACTTTTTTCACTCGTGAGTTGGAGGGTGACCGTTTGGGTGACACGGACGAAACGCTCATTGAAGCAGTCAAAGAGATTCTACGTACCGAACTTGACCCAACTAGCGCCATTGTCAAAAACCAAGAACAATTGGCTAAAACGCAAGAACAACTGGCTAAGACGACGGAAGCGCTGGAGAGAGCCAACCAGCTCATGGAAGGCATGCAGAAGGTCAATCTCCAGAATGCTCAGGATATTGAGGATATCTTAGCACGATTGGAAGAGCTGGAAGCTCAAGGAGAGTCTGACCGGGAGGAGAAAGAAGAGGCAGAGGAGGACACCCCTCAGGTTACGGACACAGAAAACCAAGCTGATGAACCAGCCCCAGCGCAGCCAACTACTGAACAACCAGTAGCAGAAGCACCTACACAACCAACCCCAGCGGTAGAAGATAACAAAGAAAGCGAGAAAGAAGATGACATTTCTGAAACGACAAACCAAGAGAGCCCTAGTGAAGACAATGGAGGTAGCAACAATGAGTAAGATTACACTAGACCAAGCAAAAATCGACATGTACATCAACCTACTGGAACGTGGAGCAGTTGACTTTTCATGGGTACATAAACGCTGGAAAGACAGTGTGCGCAAGGAATTGAAGCGCCGTGGTTTGAGCCATCTGGCAAACTAGCGAGGTGTTTATGGACGTCTTTGAAAAAATAGAACACTTTTTCACTAGCGTAATGCCAGTGCTAACTCCAACAATCATTGCTTGGATAAGCTATCGGTTACCGAAAAAAGCCAAAGAAGAAACAGATAAAATTGTCTCGGAACTAACCGATGTCAAGAAACAGATTAAAGATGTCCAGACTACCGCTAAAGATAGCAATTCCAAAATCGATGAAGTACAGGAAAAGCTAAAAGTGCACGACGAGGCGCATCTAAATACTATGAAGTTGCGCCTTGACCGTGATATGCGACGGGCTATTCGTAGAGGGTTCACTTCAAAAGACGAATTTTCACTAGTGGAAAGTCTGCACAAAAGCTACAAGGCTTTAGGAGGTAATGGCTACATAGACCGCTTATTCAACGATTTTGGAAAATTGGAGATTAAGGAAGACATCTTGGTTGAAGATGAGAAAGGGGCGCAGAATGGTCTGTAATCTCAATACGACCAATCTCGCACAGATCGATGGCGGTTACCTCATTAAACAGGGTGATGTGGCTTCCACCTTTGGATTTGTCCTCTTAGACGAAGATTATCGAGCCGTCCCCTCTCTGGAGGGGGAGGTGGCGGTCGTTAGTCTGACCATGGGCAAGTACCAGTGGAAGAAGAGCGTAACTGTCACGAACTCAAGCGTGAATTTTAATCTGGACGCTATCTTTCCAATTGGGAAATACCGCTTAGAGATTAGCGCTGGCGGATATGTTTTTCCGAGCGACAAAACGACGCATATCAAGATAGTGGCTTCAGATAAGGAATTGGTCACAGAAGAAGTCCATGCTCTTAAGGAGCTGGATATCGCAGAAGAAGTAAAAAAACAACTTGCAGAAAGGCCTGCAAGCGAAGGTGGAGTATGTCCGGAATTTCCCGATCTACTCTTCTTTTATAATATTGGAAAGGTATGAAAACAATGGACACAACAAAATTAACAGCATTCGCACAAGCAGTAGGAGCAGATATCAAGGAAGTGAAGCAAAACGTCAGCACTAAAGTGGAGACTTCAGCAATGACGCAAGCTATCTCTCAGGCAGTCACTCAAGCTAAATCCGAGGTTAAGGCTGAAATCTTGGGTGAGGGAACGCCTGAAAATCTGGATACGCTGAAAGAAATCGCAGAAAAAATCACGAGCATGGGGCAAGACGAAAACGGCGCACTTCTTGGCAAAGTAACTGAAGTCAGCGGACGTGTAGACCAGATTGCCAATGTTGACTTGGTAGCGACTTACAACGCAGCGAAAGCGTGATAGCTATGAGTAACCTTGAAAATCTAGCAAGAGCAATCGGTGAGGATGTCAAGGCAATCAAAGAAGATTCAGAGTTAAAGGATAGGGAGGTTCAGGGAAGGCTGGACTCTCTTGAGAGTAGACCGAGAGTTAATCCAGAAACCCTCGTTACAAAAGCGGAGCTGGAAGAGAAAGGCTACTTGACCTCCCACCAAGACTTGTCTACTTACGCTCAAAAATGGGAGTTGTACAATGATATCCCCATCAAGGCTAGGATTTCCGCCTTGGAAAATCGCCCGTCATTTGACAATCTGACCTCCAGCCAGAGAGAAAGCTTAAAAGGGGAAAATGGGCATAGTTTGAATGCCAGCGTTCGTATTGAGGGTTCTTATAAGAATGGCTCTACTAGCCAATTGAATCTGTTTGCGGATGTATTCTACGATGGCGAAGCAGTCACGAGCGGCTATACTCTTGATTATTACTACCGTGGTTTTGGGAATAATAGCTGGGGTGTTTTGAGAAATCAAACGCCTGATGCAAATGGTAAATTTGGTCAGTGGAATGCTACTCAGCGCTCTGGTGGCTGGTTCGAAGTCCGCATTGAAGTGAATTACAGAGGTTTAAAAGCCTCTGCTTTCACTCATTTGGATAATATCAACGATGGCGAACGAGGAGCGACGGGAGCTCCTGGTCAGAACATTGTCAATCAGAACGGTTCGCAGGCACTCAACTATTGGGCCGGTACGCAAGAGCAGTACGATGCTATTACTACCAAAGACCCTCACACGATTTACGATATTTTTAAGTAGGTGAAGCTATGAGAGATAGAGTAAGAATCATGTTAGGAAGTAGAGAGATTGTCAAGCGCTATATTGGCGATAGGTTGGTGTGGTCGAGTGGACCGTCATTATTATTGGAAGTGTTAAACACAAGAATGTGGCAGTACTGGGGTGGGTACAATATTGATATTAAAGGTAATGATATTAAGGTTGCTGCTATACGATATGTACAACTCAATAATAGCAGATTAATAAGAATTCAGGCTGATATGTATAACCGAGGAGTCATATATCTAACTGGTACAAACTTAAGGGAGTATATAGGTAGCGTTAATGTTAAGTTTTATAGAGAATAGAAAGGAAACAACACATGACACAATTTAATGAATTTATTATCGCTTTTGCGACAGGCTTTTTAGCAGTAGCAGTAGGCAGTATCGTGAAAATAGTGAAAGACTATCTTTTGCGAAAAGGCGGAGAGAAAGCGGTGATTATCGCTGAAATCCTAGCCAAGAATGCAGTGAATGCCGTGGAGCAGGTGGCTGCTGAGACAGGTTATAAAGGTGATGAAAAGCTAGAGCAAGCTCGTGATAAAGTTAGAGCTGAGCTGACCAAATATAAGATCAGCATGACCGATAAGGACTTGGATACCTTTGTGGAGTCCGCAGTGAAGCAGATGAACGATGCTTGGAGGGAGTAGGTATGGATATCGATACAAGCAGACTACGTACAGGCTTGCCACAAGTAGGCTATGCGCCATATCGACAAGTGCACGCTCACTCTACGGGGAACCGTAATTCTACCGCTCAAAATGAGGCAGACTACCACTACAGAAAGAACCCTGAGCTTGGTTTCTTCTCTCATGTGGTTGGTAACGGTCGTGTCCTGCAGGTCGGTCCTGTAAATAATGGTGCCTGGGACGTTGGGGGCGATTGGAATGCGGAAAGCTATGCGGCAGTTGAATTGATTGAAAGCCATTCAACTAAAGAAGAGTTCATGACAGACTACCGTCTCTATATCGAACTCTTACGCAATCTAGCAGATGAAGCAGGTTTGCCGAAAACGCTTGATACAAGCAGTTTGGAAGGTATCAAAACACATGAATACTGTACCAATAACCAACCAGACAACCATTCAGACCACGTTGACCCGTATCCTTATCTTGCCAAATGGGGCATTAGCCGTGAACAGTTCAAGCAGGATATTGAAAGTGGATTGACAATTGAAGTAGGTTGGAAGAAGAACGATACAGGCTATTGGTATGTACACTCAGACGGCTCTTATCCAAAAGACAAGTTTGAGAAGGTCAACGGCACTTGGTATTACTTCGACGGCTCAGGCTACATGCTTGCAGACCGCTGGAAGAAGCACACAGACGGCAACTGGTACTGGTTTGATAACTCAGGCGAACTGGCGACAGGCTGGAAGAAAATCGCTGAGAAGTGGTATTATTTTGACACAGAGGGCGCTATGAAGACAGGATGGGTCAAGTATAAGGACACCTGGTATTATCTTGATAGTAAAGAAGGTGCCATGGTTTCAAATGCCTTTATCCAGTCCGCAGACGGAACAGGATGGTACTACCTCAATGCAGACGGAACAATGGCAGATAAGCCAGAGTTCGCAGTTGAGCCAGACGGCTTGATTACGACTAAATAAAATGTGATATAATGGTTATGAAATAACGGAGGAATTTATGAATCACGAAAAAATCGGTCAGGTTACCGATGAAGTAAAAGAAATTTTTAATATTGTTCTTGAAGCAAGTGAAATCAAGGTCAACAAAGAAGGTTTGAGAAGCCATATGTTGAAACGCCATCATAATGATGTGATCCATCATATTGAAGACTTGGAACTCATACTAAGAAATCCAGATTTTGTTGGAGTCAATCCGCGAGAGAAAGACGCTAGTTTTGAATATGTGAAAAGATTTGATGATAATGTTCTCGTTGCCATCAAGTTACATAAAAGTGGTGATTTCTTTTATGTTCCGACCATGTATCGCTTGCAAGATTTCAAGTTACAAAATCGTATTAAGTCTGGTAGATTGAGAAAACTTGACAAAAAAAGTAGATAGTGCTAGAATAACATTAACGAAAGACATTTGAGGGCAGAAAGGTTCCTGCCGCACCTTGAAAAAGGTATCTGAGATGCTGGGTACACCGACCAGCCAAGTGTCCGTTATTTCAAAGGAGGGAGCTTAAATGCTCCTTTTTTGTTTAAAAATTTCAAAATAGATTACACCAACCGCAGGCTCAGGCTTGCGGTTTTTTATTTTGCAAAAACAGGCATTTTGAACGATTAGAAACCAAAATCACAATCCTATTGTTCAAAAAAGCGTTTTCTTGAAGAATAGAGGGGTAATATGCCCCAAAAATTTAAAAATTAGATTTGGGGCATTTTTAGGGCATAAGTTTAAAACTTATATATCTTCTCCCCTAGAACTAAACTTATTTTTAAACGTATTTATACTTATTTTTCGAAACTTTCTTCTATTATATAGCTATGAAGTATATCCTTTATAAAAAGACGCTGTTAAATAATCAGCCTTTAAAAAGCCTATCATATCAAGCATTTGAGCTTGTATGACAGGCTTTTTAATTATGAAATCTAGTAATAAATAGAATTAAAAAGTTGAATGCTCCGAAAATATTGTATATATAGTAGTTGAATCTAAAATAGTACGAAACAATTTCTAAAACATTTATAGAAATTAATTTTACTTTCCCAATCGATTTGTTCTCATCTTATTTCAATTTGCTATACGTACGTATATAATGAAAAGAATTAAATAATAGACTTGTGCGATAACTATTTGAAGCAAGATTAGCTGGTTAGAAAATCCAACAAGATAGCGAAGGAATATAACACAAATTTTACATAATTTATTTTATGTTGCATATCCTTCGCTAAAATACTTACCATTATCTTGAATGCCTTAGGGAAACATGCTATACTACTTGTATGATTATTTTACAAGCTAATAAAATTGAACGTTCTTTTGCAGGAGAGGTTCTTTTTGATAATATTAACATACAAGTTGATGAACGTGATCGGATAGCCCTTGTTGGGAAAAATGGTGCAGGAAAGTCTACTCTTTTGAAGATTTTGGTTGGAGAAGAGGAGCCAACTAGTGGAGAAATCAATAAGAAAAAAGATATTTCTCTATCTTACCTAGCCCAAGATAGCCGTTTTGAGTCTGAAAATACCATCTACGATGAGATGCTTCATGTCTTTGATGACTTGCGTCGGACTGAGAAACAACTGCGTCAGATGGAGCTGGAGATGGGTGAAAAGTCTGGTGAGGATTTGAATAAACTGATGTCAGATTACGACCGCTTATCTGAAAATTTTCGTCAGGCAGGTGGCTTTACCTATGAAGCTGATATTCGAGCGATTTTGAATGGATTCAAGTTTGACGAGTCTATGTGGCAGATGAAAATTGCTGAGCTTTCTGGTGGGCAAAATACTCGCTTAGCTCTAGCCAAAATGCTCCTTGAAAAGCCCAATCTCTTGGTCTTGGACGAGCCAACCAACCACTTGGATATTGAAACTATTGCCTGGCTAGAGAATTACTTGGTAAATTATAGCGGCGCGCTCATTATTGTCAGCCACGACCGTTATTTCTTGGACAAGGTTGCGACAATTACGCTAGATTTGACCAAGCATTCCTTGGATCGCTATGTGGGTAATTACTCTCGTTTTGTCGAATTAAAGGAGCAGAAGCTAGCTACTGAAGCAAAAAACTATGAAAAGCAACAAAAGGAAATCGCTGCTCTGGAAGACTTTGTCAATCGCAATCTAGTCCGAGCTTCAACGACCAAACGTGCTCAATCGCGTCGCAAACAACTGGAAAAAATGGAGCGTTTGGACAAGCCTGAAGCTGGTAAGAAATCTGCTAACATGACTTTCCAGTCTGAAAAAACGTCGGGCAATGTTGTCCTGACTGTTGAAAATGTGGCTATTGGTTATGACGAGGAAGTCTTGTCACAACCGATTAACCTAGACCTTCGTAAGATGAATGCTGTTGCCATCGTTGGTCCCAATGGTATCGGAAAATCAACCTTTATCAAATCAATCGTGGAGCAGATTCCTTTTATCAAGGGTGAAAAGCGCTTTGGCGCTAATGTTGAGGTTGGTTACTATGATCAAACCCAAAGCAAGCTGACACCAAGTAATACTGTACTAGATGAACTCTGGAATGATTTCAAATTGACACCGGAAGTTGAAATCCGTAACCGTCTGGGTGCCTTCCTTTTCTCTGGTGATGATGTTAAAAAATCAGTTGGTATGCTGTCTGGTGGCGAGAAAGCTCGTTTGCTTTTGGCTAAATTGTCCATGGAAAACAACAACTTCTTGATTCTGGATGAGCCAACCAACCATTTGGATATTGATAGCAAGGAAGTGTTGGAAAATGCTTTGATTGACTTTGATGGAACTCTTCTATTCGTCAGCCATGACCGTTACTTTATCAATCGTGTGGCAACTCATGTACTGGAATTGTCAGAGAATGGCTCAACTCTCTACCTTGGAGATTACGACTACTATGTTGAAAAGAAAGCAGAAGTAGAAATGAGTCATACTGAGGAAGCTTCAACTAACAATCAAGCAAAGGAAGCAAGTCCAGTCAATGATTACCAGGCTCAGAAAGAAAGTCAAAAAGAAGTTCGCAAACTCATGCGACAAATTGAAAGTCTAGAAGTTGAAATCGAAGAGCTAGAAAGTCAAAGCCAAGTCATTTCTGAACAAATGTTGGAAACAAACGATGCCGACAAACTCATGGAATTGCAGGCTGAGCTGGACAAAATCAGCCACCGTCAGGAAGAAGCTATGCTTGAGTGGGAAGAATTCTCAGAGCAGGTGTAAAGATGGAACATCTTGGAAAAGTATTTCGTGAATTTCGAACAAGTGGAAATTATTCTTTAAAGGAAGCAGCAGGGGAGTCCTGTTCAACTTCCCAGTTATCTCGCTTTGAGCTTGGGGAGTCTGACCTAGCAGTCTCACGTTTTTTTGAGATTTTGGATAACATTCATGTCACAATCGAAAATTTTATGGATAAGGCTAGGGATTTCCATAATCATGAACATGTTGCCATGATGGCACAAATTATTCCGCTTTACTACTCAAATGATATTGTAGGTTTTCAAAAGCTTCAAAGAGAACAACTTGAAAAGGTTAAGAGTTCGACGAATCCCCTTTATTTTGAGCTGAACTGGATTTTGCTACAAGGTCTGATTTGTCAAAGAGATTCGAGTTATGAGATGAAGCAGGATGATTTGGATAAGGTAGCAGATTATCTCTTCAAAACAGAAGAATGGACCATGTATGAGTTGATTCTTTTCGGGAACCTCTATAGTTTCTACGATGTGGACTATGTCACTCGGATTGGTAGAGAAGTTATGGAGAGGGAAGAATTTTACCAAGAGATTGGTCGCCATAAGAGATTAGTGTTGATTTTGGCCCTCAATTGTTACCAGCATTGTTTAGAGCATCTTTCTTTTGGCAATGCAAGCTATTTTGAGACTTATACAGAGAAGATTATTGGTAAAAATATTAGTCTGTATGAACGGAATATTTTACATTACCTCAAAGGCTTTGCCTTATATCAAAAAGGAAAGTGTAAAGAAGGTTGTAGCCAAATGCAAGAGGCCATGCATATTTTTGACGTGCTAGGTCTTCCAGAGCAAGTAGCCTACTATCAGGAACACTACGAAAAATTTGTCAAAGATTAATTTTCCCAAATAAGGGAAAAAATAAAAAGCTCCTTTCAGTTTTGATACAATAGTTTCAAAATTTGAGAGGAGTTTTTATATGAATCGCTATGCCGTACAGTTGATTAGTCGCGGAGCTGTTAACAAGATAGGGAATATGCTCTATGATTATGGAAATAGTGTCTGGTTGGCTTCCATGGGGACTATCGGACAGACAGTTTTAGGAATGTATCAGATTTCTGAACTGGTCACATCTATTCTCGTAAATCCCTTTGGCGGAGTCATTTCAGACCGTTTTTCTCGTCGTAAGATTTTAATGACGACAGACCTTGTTTGTGGTATTCTTTGTCTGGCTATTTCTTTTATAAGAAATGACAGCTGGATGATTGGCGCTTTGATTGTTGCCAATATTGTTCAGGCTATTGCTTTCGCATTTTCTCGTACAGCCAATAAAGCCATTATAACTGAGGTTGTTGAGAAAGATGAGATTGTGATCTATAACTCTCGCTTAGAGCTGGTTTTGCAGGTTGTAGGTGTTAGCTCTCCTGTTCTTTCCTTCCTTGTTTTACAGTTTGCAAGTCTCCATATGACGCTATTGCTAGACTCGCTGACTTTTTTCATTGCTTTTGTTCTAGTGGCTTTCCTTCCAAAAGAGGAAGCAAAAGTTCAAGAGAAAAATGCTTTTACTGGGAGAGATATTTTTGTAGATATCAAGGATGGGTTACACTATATCTGGCATCAGCAAGAAATATTCTTCCTTTTGCTGGTAGCTTCCAGCGTTAATTTCTTTTTTGCCGCTTTTGAATTTCTACTTCCCTTTTCAAATCAGCTCTATGGAATTCAAGGTGCCTATGCTACTATTTTAACAATGGGTGCTATTGGGTCTATTGTTGGGGCTCTTCTATCTAGTAAAATTAAAGCCAGTATGAAAATGCTTCTGTTTTTATTGGCTCTGACTGGACTTGGGGTGATGATAATGGGATTTTCCCTCCCATCCTATCTTACTTTTTCAGGTAATTTCGTTTGTGAATTGTTTATGACGATGTTCAATATTCACTTTTTTACTCAAGTACAAACCAAGGTTGAAGGTGAATATTTGGGTAGAGTTCTCAGTTCGATTTATACCTTAGCTATACTTTTTATGCCTATAGCAACAGGTTTAATGACCTTTCTTCCAAGTGTTCATCTTTATTCTTTCTTGATTATTGGACTTGGAGTTGTAGCCTTATCTTTCTTAGCTCTCGGATATGTTCAAACTCATTTTGAAAAAGAGACATAAGTTTGCTTGGACTTCAAAAATAATTCCAATCTAAGTGTTTTTTCCGCCCTTCTCGTTTGTGAGGAGGGCTTAGTTTATGGTAAAATGGTTTTATGAATAAAAGAATGAATGAGTTAGTCGCCTTGCTCAATCGCTATGCGACTGAGTACTATACCAGCGACAATCCGTCGGTTTCAGACAGTGAGTATGACCGCCTTTACCGTGAGTTGGTCGAGTTGGAGTCTGCCTATCCAGATCAAGTGTTAGCAGACAGTCCGACCCATCGTGTTGGTGGCAAAGTCTTAGATGGTTTTGAAAAATACAGTCATCAGTATCCTCTTTATAGTTTGCAGGATGCTTTTTCACGTGAGGAGCTTGAAGCTTTTGATGCGCGTGTTCGTAAGGAAGTGGCTCATCCAACCTATATTTGTGAGCTGAAAATCGATGGCTTATCTATCTCGCTGACTTATGAAAAGGGGATTTTAGTTGCGGGGGCAACGCGTGGAGATGGTTCTATTGGGGAAAATATCACAGAAAATCTTAAGCGTGTTAAGGATATTCCTTTGACCTTGCCAGAAGAACTAGATATCACAGTTCGTGGAGAATGTTATATGCCACGCGCTTCTTTTGACCAGGTTAACCAAGCTCGCCAAGAAAATGGAGAGTCTGAATTTGCTAATCCTCGTAATGCGGCGGCAGGCACACTACGTCAGCTGGATACAGCAGTAGTAGCCAAGCGCAATCTTGCAACGTTTCTCTATCAAGAAGCCAGCCCGTCAACTCGTGATAGTCAAGAAAAAGTTTTGAAGCACCTAGAACAGCTCGGTTTTGTGGTCAATCCTAAGCGAATTTTGGCTGAAAGCATGGATGAGATTTGGAATTTTATCCAAGAAGTAGGAGAGGAACGGGAGAATCTGCCTTATGATATCGATGGGGTGGTGATCAAGGTCAATGACCTAGCAGGTCAAGAAGAACTTGGCTTTACCGTTAAGGCACCAAAGTGGGCAGTAGCCTACAAGTTTCCTGCTGAGGAAAAAGAAGCTAAACTCTTATCAGTTGATTGGACAGTTGGCCGTACTGGTGTTGTAACCCCAACTGCGAATCTAACACCAGTACAACTAGCTGGTACAACTGTTAGCCGTGCGACCCTACACAATGTGGATTATATTGCTGAAAAAGATATCCGCAAAGACGACACAGTTATCGTATATAAGGCTGGTGACATCATCCCTGCTGTTTTACGAGTGGTAGAGTCCAAGCGGGTTTCTGAAGAAAAACTAGATATCCCTACAAACTGTCCAAGTTGTAACTCTGACTTGTTGCACTTTGAAGATGAAGTGGCTCTCCGTTGTATCAATCCACGTTGCCCTGCCCAAATCATGGAAGGTTTGATTCACTTTGCTTCTCGAGATGCCATGAATATCACAGGCCTTGGGCCATCTATTGTTGAGAAACTATTTGCTGCCAATTTGGTTAAGGATGTGGCAGATATTTATCGTTTGAAAGAGGAAGATTTTCTCCTTTTAGAGGGGGTTAAGGAAAAGTCTGCTTCTAAACTGTATCAAGCCATTCAAGCATCTAAGGAAAACTCTGCCGAGAAGCTCTTGTTTGGTTTGGGAATTCGTCATGTCGGAAGCAAGGCCAGTCAGCTTTTACTTCAACATTTTCACTCGATTGAAAATCTGGCTCAGGCAGATCCAGAGGAAGTGGCGAGTATTGAAAGTTTAGGTGGCGTGATTTCCAAGAGTCTTCAAACTTATTTTGCGACAGAAGGCTCTGAAATTCTCCTAAGAGAATTGAAAGAAGCTGGGGTCAATCTGGACTATAAAGGTCAGACAGTAGTAGCGGATGCAGCATTGTCAGATTTGACCGTGGTATTGACTGGAAAATTGGAACGGCTCAAGCGCTCAGAAGCTAAAAGCAAACTCGAAAGTCTGGGTGCCAAGGTAACAGGCAGTGTTTCTAAAAAGACCGACCTCGTCGTGGCAGGCGCAGATGCTGGAAGTAAACTTCAAAAAGCACAAGAACTTGGTATCGAAGTTCGAGATGAAGCTTGGCTCGAAAGTTTGTAATGATCTTTTAAAAACAGAGTTTGGATAATTTGACTATGTTTGTTAATCTGGACGTGATTGGTCAAGAATTTATTAGTGAAACAGAAACAAATTTAAAAAAGGAAAAAAATAAAAATGTATACCTACCCTATGCGCATTCATTACCATCGCAAGAATGGTGAATATGACACTTGCTCTTTTGTAAAAAGCCAGGATCAACGAATTGATTTACTAACTTACCAAGAAGATTATTTTGGTGCCTTATTTAGCTTTGAACACCCAAGTGTTCATCCCTTAGAAAGCTTGAATTTTGTGGTTCATACCGGCCAAATCAGTAAAGAATATGCTATCCGTTTTAATCACTATCCCCTCTTAACAGAGGTCTGGATTTTGGAAGGCGATGATCGGATTTATTACTCTGAAAATCCTGCTATTGCCAGTCCTTTCTATAAAAATCAAAATCCTTTTGCCTTTGATAAGGCCATTAACAGCGCTAGTTTTGACCATCATTGGGGTTACCAAGGGGAATTGGGTTGCCATGTAGAGGACAATCAGGCTCATTTTTCCCTCTGGTCACCAACAGCGACAGCAGTACAGGTTGTGGTTTATGAATCAGCTACTAATGATGCACCTGTTTGGAAGACTTTTGATATGGAGAGAGGCAATCGCTACTCTTATAACCATAAGGACAATACTATTGGTGTCTGGAGTTTGGATGTTGAGGAAGATTTGACTGGTAAGGCTTATCAGTATCAAGTCCAATTCCCTCATCACGAAACACTGACACGTGATCCTTATACAATAGCGACCAGCCCTGATGGCAAACGTTCTGCTATTCTGAGCCATGCAGAAAAACAAGTCGAAAATTTCGAGGTCAAGCATGGTTCTGATGCTGCTTGGCGTTTGGAAAATCCATGTAAGGCAGTTATTTGTGAAATGCATATTCGTGATTTGACCCAATCACCGACCTCAGGTGTGGATGAACATCTTCGAGGAACGTTCTTGGGTGCTGCTCAGACTGGAACGGTTAACCAGTACGGTCAGTCAACTGCTTTTGATCATATCAAGAAGTTGGGCTACAATTATGTTCAGTTGCAACCAATTGCAGACCGTCACAAAGAATACGATGAGGACGGGAATGTAACCTACAACTGGGGTTATGATCCACAAAACTATAACGCACCAGAAACTAGTTTTTCAACTAATCCAGATGATCCAGCTCAGGTCATTCGTGATTTGAAGACCATGGTTCAAGCTTACCACGATGCGGGTATTGGTGTCATTATGGATGTGGTCTATAACCATACCTTTTCAGTTGTTGATGCACCTTTCCAAACAACTGTCCCTGATTACTATTATCGTATGAATCCAGACGGTACCTTCCAGAATGGAACGGGTGTTGGAAATGAAACAGCCAGTGAACACGAAATGTTTCGCAAGTATATGATTGATTCTCTTCTATACTGGGTGCAGGAATACAATATTGACGGATTCCGTTTTGACTTGATGGGGATTCATGATGTCAAGACCATGCAGATGATTCGTCAGAGTTTGGATGAAATTGACCCTAACATTATCCTCTATGGAGAAGGTTGGGATATGGGAACAGGTCTTGCCCCTTATGATAAGGCTAAGAAAGACAACGCCTACGAAATGCCAAACATTGGTTTCTTTAATGACAATCAGCGTGATGCTGTCAAAGGTGGAGAAGTTTACGGTGCAATTAAATCAGGTTTTGTCAGTGGTGCTGCGACAGAGCCAATTCTAGCTAAAGCAATCCTAGGAAGTCGTGAATTAGGAACCTATACACATCCAAATCAGGTGCTTAACTATGTAGAAGCCCATGACAATTACAATCTTCACGATTTATTGGCAACTCTTCATCCAGACCAAAGTTCAGAACAAATCATGCGCAAGGTTGAGACAGCCACAGCCATGAATCTGCTCATGCAAGGAATGGCCTTTATGGAAATCGGTCAAGAATTTGGTCGTACCAAACTGGTTGCGACTGGTGAGAATGGTGAGTTGACCCATGATGATAGAGAGCGTGCGATGAATAGCTATAATGCTCCTGACAGTGTGAACCAAGTCAACTGGGATTTGATCAATGAGCGTCAAGATAGTATTGAGTTTATCCGTCAAGTCATCCGATTGAAGACAAAAACTGGTGCCTTTTCTTACTCTAGCTATGATGAAATTTACCATCATGTCTTTGTGCATTCTGCGATTGAACATAGCGGCTGCCTTATCTATGAAGTTCATGGGAAAGAACACCTCTTGGTTGTTGTGAATGCTAAATCCGAACCCTATCAGTTTGAGAATGCAGGAAATTTAGCCATGTTGGTAACCAATAGTCGTTCAAAAGAAGATAATGTTTTAGATGATATTAGTCTAGCCGTCTTGAGTGTTTTATAAAGACCATCTATCTCGCTATTCTAACACATTATTGGAAGTGAACGAATAGAAAGAGCTTAGCTAACAACTCACTTGTATAGAAAAGTTGATAAATATTTTCATCAAATGTGTAAAATCAGGAAATTGTTTTCCTGGTTTTATTTTTTTGCTATAAAACAATAATAATCATAGAAAAAATCCGAACTTTTTGGTATTATAGTAGAGAAAAGAAAGGCGTTTTCACATTTTTTTGAAAAAATATTGCTTTACAATTGAACGAGAAAGTGAACTTTTTGTAGATTTTCAAAATAATTTTAAATAAGTATAGTAATTTACTTGAATCTTCTCTAAAAAGGTAGTATAATAAAAACATAGAAAACGCTTACAGAAAAGAGGGGGTATTATGGATAAAAGAGAAGCTTTGCGCACCTTTATGACAGGAGAGAATTTTCACCTTCAGCATTATCTAGGAGCACATAAAGAGCAAGTGAATGGAGAGTATGGCTATACTTTCCGTGTTTGGGCACCTAATGCTCAGGCTGTCCACTTGGTGGGGGATTTTACCAACTGGATTGAGGGTCAGATTCCAATGGTAAGAAATGACTTTGGGGTCTGGGAAGTCTTTACCAATATGGCTCAAGAAGGGCATATTTACAAATATCATGTCACACGTCAAAATGGTCATCAACTGATGAAGATTGACCCTTTTGCTGTCAGATATGAGGCGCGTCCAGGAACAGGGGCAATCGTAACAGAGCTTCCTGAGAAGAAATGGAGGGATGGACTTTGGCTGGCACGAAGAAAACGTTGGGGCTTTGCTGAACGTCCTGTCAATATCTATGAAGTTCACGCTGGCTCATGGAAAAGAAATCCTGATGGTAGTCCTTATAGTTTTGCCCAGCTCAAGGATGAACTCATTCCTTATCTCGTTGAAATGAACTATACTCATATTGAGTTTATGCCCTTGATGTCCCACCCTTTGGGGTTGAGTTGGGGTTATCAGCTTATGGGTTACTTCGCTTTAGAGCATGCTTATGGTAGACCAGAGGAGTTTCAAGATTTTGTCGAGGAGTGTCATATCCATAATATTGGGGTTATCGTAGACTGGGTACCAGGTCACTTTACCATCAATGATGATGCCTTAGCCTATTATGATGGGACACCGACTTTTGAGTACCAAGACCATAATAAGGCTCATAACTATGGTTGGGGCGCTCTCAATTTTGACCTTGGAAAAAATGAAGTCCAGTCCTTCTTGATTTCTTGTATTAAGCATTGGATCGATGTCTATCATTTGGATGGTATTCGTGTGGATGCTGTTAGCAACATGCTTTATTTGGACTATGATGATGCTCCATGGACACCTAACAAAGATGGGGGAAATCTCAACTATGAAGGTTATTATTTCCTTCAACGCTTGAATGACATTATTAAGTTAGAATATCCAGATGTGATGATGATTGCAGAAGAAAGTTCGTCTGCAACCAAGATTACGGGAATGAAAGAGCTTGGTGGTCTAGGATTTGACTACAAATGGAACATGGGCTGGATGAATGATATCCTCCGTTTCTACGAAGAAGATCCGATTTATCGTAAATATGACTTTAATTTGGTGACTTTCAGCTTTATGTATGTTTTCAATGAAAACTATCTCTTGCCATTCTCGCACGATGAAGTGGTTCATGGTAAGAAGAGTATGATGCATAAGATGTGGGGAGATCGTTACAATCAATTCGCAGGCTTGCGCAATCTCTATACGTACCAAATTTGTCACCCTGGTAAGAAATTGCTCTTCATGGGTAGCGAATATGGTCAATTCCTAGAATGGAAATCTGAAGAACAGTTGGAATGGTCTAACCTAGAAGACCCAATGAATGCTAAGATGAAGTATTTCACTTCTCAGCTAAACCAGTTTTACAAAGACAACCGCTGTCTGTGGGAAATTGATACCAGCTATGATGGTATTGAAATCATCGATGCGGATAATCGAGACCAGAGTGTTCTTTCCTTCATCCGTAAGGGTAAAAAGGGAGAAATGCTAGTCTGTATCTTTAACATGGCACCTGTTGAACGGAAAGATTTTATAATCGGGCTACCTGTTGCAGGGATTTACGAAGAAGTCTGGAATACTGAGTTAGAAGAGTGGGGAGGCGTTTGGAAAGAACATAATCAAACTGTGCAAACGCAAGAAGGACTATGGAAAGATTATGAGCAGACCTTAACCTTTACCCTACCGGCTATGGGGGCTAGTGTCTGGAAAATCAAACGTCGCTTGAAATCTGCAAAAACCGTCACAAGTAAAAACCAAAAAGGAGTAGAAAATGAAGAATGAAATGTTAGCTTTGATTCTTGCTGGTGGGCAAGGAACTCGTCTCGGTAAACTCACTCAAAGCATCGCAAAACCAGCTGTGCAATTTGGTGGGCGCTACCGTATCATTGACTTTGCCCTTTCAAACTGTGCCAACTCAGGGATTCACAATGTTGGAGTCATTACACAGTACCAGCCACTTGCTCTCAACAATCATATTGGGAATGGTTCAAGCTGGGGACTAGATGGTATTAATTCTGGTGTTTCTATTCTCCAACCTTATTCTGCCAGTGAAGGAAATCGTTGGTTTGAGGGGACTAGTCACGCTATTTACCAAAATATCGACTATATCGACAGTGTCAATCCTGAGTATGTCTTGATTTTGTCTGGGGATCACATCTACAAAATGGACTATGATGATATGCTCCAGTCTCATAAGGATAATAATGCCAGCTTGACAGTAGCAGTTTTAGACGTCCCTCTTAAAGAAGCAAGCCGTTTTGGTATCATGAATACTGATGCCAACAATCGTATTGTTGAATTTGAAGAAAAACCAGCTCAACCTAAATCTACAAAAGCTTCTATGGGAATCTACATTTTTGATTGGCAACGCCTTCGTAATATGTTAGTCGCTGCTGAAAAGAGCAATGTAGATATGTCAGACTTTGGTAAAAATGTCATTCCAAATTACCTTGAGTCAGGTGAAAGTGTTTATGCTTACGAATTTAGTGGTTATTGGAAAGACGTCGGTACGATTGAGTCACTTTGGGAAGCGAACATGGAGTACATTTCTCCAGAAAATGCCTTGGATAGCCGTAACCGTCAATGGAAGATTTACTCAAGAAACTTGATTTCACCACCAAACTTCCTCGGTGCAAATGCTGATGTGGAAGACTCATTAGTTGTAGACGGATGTTTCGTTGATGGAACTGTTAAACATTCTATCCTTTCAACAGGCGCGCAAGTTCGCGAAGGAGCAGAAGTCCTTGATTCAGTTATCATGAGTGGAGCTATCATTGGTCAAGGAGCTAAGATTAAACGTGCCATTATTGGTGAAGGTGCGATTATTTCTGACGGTGTCGAAATTGATGGAACAGAAGAAGTACAAGTTGTAGGATATGATGAAGTAGTGGGGGTAGCAACAGATGAAGATTGATAAATATTCTGCCATTTTAGGAAATACAGTTGGTTTTCATGATATGTCGACATTGACGGACCACCGTCCAGTAGCAAGTTTGCCATTTGGTGGGAAATATCGTTTGATTGACTTCCCGCTTTCAAGCCTTGCTAATGCAGGTGTTCGTAGTGTCTTTGGTATTTTCCAGCAGGATAATATCAGCTCAGTCTTTGACCATATTCGTTCAGGACGCGAGTGGGGCTTATCAACTCTTCTTAGCCATTACTATCTAGGGATTTACAATACCCGTGTAGAAAGTAGCACAGTTGGAAAAGAATACTACCAACAGCTTCTTACTTATTTGAAACGTTCTGGGTCAAACCAAACAGTTTCACTCAACTGTGATGTTTTGATTAACATTGATTTGAACCAAGTTTTCCACCTACATAGTACAACAAAAGGGCCTATCACTGTAGTTTATAAAAAACTAGCTAAGAAAGATATTTCAGAAGTAAATGCAATCTTAGAAGTGGATGAAACAGACCATGTTCTTTCTCATAAACTCTTTGATAGCAAGTCAACAGCTGAAACGTTCAATATGTCTACAGATATCTTTGTCGTTGATACACCTTGGTTGATTGAACGCTTGGAAGAAGAAGCTAAAAAAGAACACCCAGAGAAGTTGCGCTATGTTTTACGGGATTTGGCTGCAAAAGAGGGAGCTTTCGCCTACGAGTACACAGGTTATCTGGCAAATATTCACTCTGTAGAGTCTTATTACCAAGCTAATAAAGATATGCTTGAATCGCAAAAATTCTATTCTCTTTTCTCACCAAATCAAAAGGTTTATACAAAGGTTAAGAACGAAGAACCCACTTACTACGCTAATACATCTAAGGTAAGTACTTCTCAGTTTGCTTCTGGTAGTATCATTGAAGGTCAAGTGACTAATTCTGTTCTATCACGTAATATTCATGTCCATAAGGATAGCTTGGTTAAAGATAGCCTGCTCTTCCCTCGTGTTGTGATTGGAGAAGGTGCACAGGTCGAATATGCTATCTTGGACAAGGGTGTTGAAGTTGAGCCTGGTGTTGTGATTCGAGGAACTGCAGAACATCCTGTTGTAGTTAAGAAAGGTAGCAAAGTAACAGAGGATATTCATTCATGAAAATTTTATTTGTAGCAGCAGAGGGTGCACCCTTTTCAAAAACAGGTGGTTTGGGAGACGTCATTGGCGCTCTTCCTAAATCACTGGTAAAAGCGGGACATGAAGTTGCAGTGATTTTACCCTACTATGACATGGTAGAGGCTAAATTTGGAAATCAGATTGAAGATGTTCTTCATTTTGAGGTGAGCGTCGGTTGGCGCAGACAGTACTGTGGGATTAAGAAAACCGTCTTAAACGGTGTAACCTTCTACTTTATTGACAGCCAATATTATTTCTTCCGTGGTCATGTTTACGGTGATTTTGATGATGGGGAACGTTTCGCTTTCTTCCAACTGGCTGCCATTGAGGCTATGGAAAGGATTGACTTCATTCCTGACCTTCTCCATGTTCATGACTACCATACAGCTATGATTCCTTTCTTGTTAAAGGGAAAATACCGTTGGATTCAAGCCTATCAAGGAATAAAAACTGTTTTAACCATTCATAATTTGGAATTTCAAGGACAATTTTCAGAAGGAATGTTATGGGATTTGTTTGGAGTCGGCTTTGAACGTTATGCTGATGGTACCCTTCGCTGGAACAACTGTCTGAACTGGATGAAGGCTGGTATTCTTTATGCTGACCGTGTTTCAACCGTTTCACCTAGCTATGCTCATGAAATTATGACCAGTCAGTTCGGATGTAACTTGGATCAGATTCTTCGAATGGAATCTGGCAAGGTGTCTGGTATCGTGAACGGGATTGATGCTGATCTGTATAATCCTCAGACGGATGTCCTTTTAGACTATCATTTTAATCAGGAAGATTTGTCTGGGAAAGCCCAAAACAAGGCAAAATTACAAGAAAGAGTTGGCTTGCCAGTTAGAGCTGACGTTCCACTGGTGGGAATTGTTTCTCGTTTGACACGTCAAAAAGGTTTTGATGTGGTGGTAGAAAGTCTGCACCATATCTTGCAAGAAGATGTCCAGATTGTTCTTTTGGGAACTGGAGATCCAGCCTTTGAAGGAGCTTTCTCATGGTTTGCTCAGATTTACCCAGACAAGCTATCAGCAAATATCACTTTTGATGTCAAACTTGCTCAAGAAATCTATGCTGCTTGTGACCTCTTCCTCATGCCAAGTCGTTTTGAACCATGTGGCTTGTCTCAAATGATGGCTATGCGTTACGGAACCTTGCCATTGGTTCATGAAGTTGGTGGTTTGCGAGATACTGTCCGCGCTTTCAATCCAATCGAAGGAAGCGGTACTGGCTTTAGCTTCGACAATCTATCTCCTTACTGGTTAAATTGGACTTTCCAAACAGCATTGGACTTGTATAGAAACCATCCTGATGTTTGGAGAAACCTACAAAAACAAGCTATGGCGTGTGATTTCTCATGGGATACAGCCTGCAGGTCATACCTTGACTTGTACCATAGTTTAGTTAATTAATAGATAAAATCGTATGATGACTTCATACGATTTTTAGGCTGTTTAGAGAGGAGAACTGATGTCTCAAGTAAAAGGTTTGTGTGTTATGGATGTGGATGGAACCTTAATCCTAGAAGAAGTGATTGATTTATTGGGAAGAGAGGCAGCTTGTGAGGAGGAAATTGCGCAGCTTACAAGTCAGGCAATGCGAGGAGAGTTGGACTTTGAAAGCAGTTTACGAGACAGAGTGTCCTTCTTGGAAGGTCTTCCTGTTTCGGTTTTTGATAAAGTCTTCAACACTATTCATCTATCGCCAAATGCCCAGGAATTCATCTCCATTCTCCAAAAGAATGGTATCCTAGTTGGTCTGGTGTCCGATGGCTTTACACCAATAGTTGAAAGATTGGCAAAATCTCTTGGAATTGCCTATTTCTCTGCCAACCAACTTGAAGTCAAAGGTGGCTTTCTAACAGGGAAATTAGTTGGACAAATTATTAGTCCCGAGGTTAAAAAAGAGACTATGGAACAATGGAGAGAGGAACTAAAACTTTCTAAAGAAAGAACGATTGCAATCGGTGATGGGGCCAATGATTTATTGATGTTGAAGTCAGCGGGACTAGGAATCGCCTTTTGTGCAAAAGAAGTACTCAAAAAAGAAATACCAAATCATGTTGACAAGAGGGATTTTTTAGAAGTTCTACCTTTGATTGACTGTTTAGAATGAGGGAAAATATGAAGATTGTAATTGCACCAGATTCGTTTAAGGAAAGCTTGTCTGCTCAACAGGTGGCTGAAGCTATTAAAAGAGGTTTCCAACAATCGATAGCAGATGTAGAATATCTCCTCTGCCCTGTTGGTGATGGGGGAGAAGGTACTGTAGATGCTATCCGACATTCTCTTGACCTAGAAGAAAAATGGATCCAAGTGACAGGCCCTTTTGGCCAAAAAGAAGCCATGCGCTATTTTCAAAAAGGGAAACTGGCACTATTTGAAGTTGCTGATTTGGTTGGCCTTGGAAAAATTCCGATAGAGAAACGAAATCCACTTCAAATCCAAACTCGTGGTATCGGAGAGTTGATTCGCCATCTCATTGCTCAAGGGATTAAAGAAATCTATATCGGCGTTGGTGGCACGGCTAGTAATGACGGAGGAATTGGGATCGCTGCTGGTTTAGGTTATCGATTTTATGATAAGGATGGAAATGTCTTGCCTGCATGCGGTCAATCCTTACTAAAATTAGCTTCTGTTTCAACAGAAAATCGCTATGAACTTCCTGAAGATGTGCAAATTCATATTTTAGCAGATGTTGTGAGTCCCTTATGTGGTCATCAAGGTGCGACCTACATTTTTGGCAAACAAAAAGGCCTACAACCTACTATGTTTGCAGTCGTAGATCAAGCGATCCAAGATTTTTATGAAAAAGTCTCACCTGCAACATTAGAAATTAAAGGAGCAGGAGCTGGTGGAGGCATTGCTGGCGGTTTGTGTGCCTTTGCTCAGGCAAATATCGTGTCTGGAATTGATACCTGTTTAGATTTGATTGATTTTGATAAGAAAGTTGCATATGCTGACTTGGTTATCGTCGGCGAAGGTAGACTGGACAGTCAAAGCTTTGCTGGGAAAGCGCCGATAGGCGTAGCAAAAAGAACCCCTGTCGGAGTTCCTGTCATTGCTATTTGTGGTAGTCTTGCTGAAGATTTACCTTCCCTACCATTTGAAAATATTCAAGCTGCCTTTTCAATTTTGGAGAAAAGTGAATCTTTAGAAGAGAGTTTGAAAAATGCCAGTCTCTATCTGGAGCGCACGGCTGCCAATATTGGGCACTTATTAAATATGCACAAGATTTAGCCAAACCATTTCTTCCAGAAGGATGTTTTGACTGGTTCTTCCTTTTGAACTTCCCAAAGTTTTGCAAAAGCAAGTCGAAGGTCCTTTTCTTCTACTTGTACTGGTGTATCGGTATGGATAATCAGTCCAAAAGGAGAAGAAGTGTGCTCTTCAGATACTATGGTAGCTTGGCTATCAGTTTCTTTTGCTTCTTTTAAGTAGAAAACTTGTTTGTCAAATTCGATAGTTGGTGAAATCTTCACAAATAGTGGCTCTGCTTTTTCTTGAAGATTTTCTAAAATAGATAAAAAACCTTTTTCTAGCTGAGGGCTATTTGCTGTGTCAATATCTGCATATCCAAGAACTCTTTCCTCAAAGGTACCAAGATAGCGTCTTTGCTCATCCGGATTTAATTTTGGCCCACCATGAGCTTTTTCAAGTAATTGTTTTGATAAATCTGTCATGAAAACAGTATATCATAAAAGTTAGAATAAAACAGACAAAAGAAAGCGATTACTTTATAAAGTTAAGGAAAATTTGCACAAAGATAACGTTTTTTCTTGAAAAAGGTGGGTTTTTAAGGTATTATAGAGGTGTAAAAAATTTAACTCATAAGGAGAGTAAAAAATGTCAATTATTACTGATGTTTACGCTCGCGAAGTCCTAGACTCACGCGGTAACCCAACACTTGAAGTAGAAGTTTACACTGAATCAGGTGCTTTCGGACGTGGTATGGTTCCATCAGGAGCTTCTACTGGTGAACACGAAGCAGTTGAACTTCGCGACGGTGACAAATCTCGTTACGGTGGTCTTGGTACACAAAAAGCTGTTGACAACGTAAACAACATCATTGCTGAAGCTATCATTGGCTACGATGTACGTGATCAACAAGCTATCGACCGTGCTATGATCGCTCTTGACGGTACTCCTAACAAAGGTAAATTGGGTGCAAACGCAATCCTTGGTGTGTCTATCGCTGTAGCTCGTGCTGCTGCTGACTACCTTGAAATCCCACTTTACAGCTACCTTGGTGGATTCAACACTAAAGTGCTTCCAACTCCAATGATGAACATCATCAACGGTGGTTCTCACTCTGACGCTCCAATCGCTTTCCAAGAATTCATGATCGTACCTGCTGGTGCGCCATCATTCAAAGAAGCTCTTCGTTGGGGTGCTGAAATCTTCCATGCTCTTAAGAAAATCCTTAAATCTCGTGGTTTGGAAACAGCCGTAGGTGACGAAGGTGGATTTGCTCCTCGTTTTGAAGGAACTGAAGACGGAGTTGAAACTATCCTTGCTGCTATCGAAGCTGCTGGATATGTTCCTGGTAAAGACGTATTTATCGGATTTGACTGTGCTTCATCAGAATTCTACGATAAAGAACGTAAAGTTTACGACTACACTAAATTTGAAGGTGAAGGAGCAGCTGTACGTACTGCTGCAGAACAAATCGACTACCTTGAAGAATTGGTAAACAAATACCCAATCATCACTATCGAAGATGGTATGGATGAAAATGACTGGGACGGTTGGAAAGCTCTTACTGAACGTCTTGGTGGTAAAGTTCAATTGGTTGGTGACGACTTCTTCGTAACAAACACTTCTTACCTTGAAAAAGGTATTGCAGAAGGTGCTGCTAACTCAATCCTTATCAAAGTTAACCAAATCGGTACTCTTACTGAAACATTCGACGCTATCGAAATGGCGAAAGAAGCTGGTTACACTGCCGTTGTATCACACCGTTCAGGTGAAACTGAAGATTCAACAATCGCTGACATCGCAGTTGCAACTAACGCAGGACAAATCAAGACTGGTTCACTTTCACGTACAGACCGTATCGCTAAATACAACCAATTGCTTCGCATCGAAGACCAACTTGGTGAAGTAGCTGAATACCGTGGATTGAAATCATTCTACAACCTTAAGAAATAAAATAGTTCAGTGAACTATTTTATCCCGAACCATGAAATTCAAAAGTTCGGCCGTTGATTTAACAACGTTTCTAGCCCCTCGGATTTTATCCGAAGGGCTATTTTTGTATTTAGGGGGCAAAAAAGGGGCAAAACTTTTTAAAAAATCTTTTTCATAACTTTATCCAGTACATTGATTGCTTCATCTTTCATGTTCTTCGTGATGTGGGTATAGATGGAATTAGTAACATCAGAATCAGAATGTCCAACCCTATTCATGATTGTTTTTAGCGGAATTTTATTTTCAGCTAAAATGCTGATGGTAGTATGTCTAAAAATGTGAGGCGATAGATGTTTGGGAATTGGTTTCTTTAGGCGTTCATTTGCTCGCTGGAGAGACTTGCTTAGGATGGAGCTATGAACGGGCTTTCCCGTATTTGTAACGAAGATGCGTTCACTTTTCTGCCAATTCTTATCGGTTGTTTCGCTTAGACGATTTAATTCAATCATTTTATCAAGTATTTCAATCTCTCTTTTTGTGAGGTGTGTCGTCCTGAAGCTGGCAAAAGTCTTAGTTCCATCATCATCTGGAATGTATCGATTGAATGTAGTATGGATATCCAATGTCTGCCTATCTTTGTGATATTTATCTAACATAAGACTAGCCAATATCTCCAAACAATTGAGGAGGATAGAAGTTTGATTAGTAGCTGACTAGTCCTTGTGTTATCTTGCTATATCGTGCAGAAATATTTCTATGTACAGGGTTCTAATACCTATATTTTTGACAATAATATAAGAAAATAGTATACTAAATAGACAGTCATTTATTGTAGTGATAACGGTTAGGAGAAAATAGTGTTAAAACGTATTTTAAATATAGCATTAGCTTATGTCGGTGTTGTTATTGGTGCTGGACTATCTTCAGGCCAAGATTTAATGCAATACTTTGTTAGTTTTGGTAAATGGGGTATCATTGGAACGATTGTTCTTGGAATCATAAGTATTATTTTTGGTAAAATTATCATTACCTTAGGAAGCTATTTCCGTTCAAATGATCATTTTGAAGTTCTTTCCCAAATTGCCGGGCCTATTACTAATAAGATTCTTGATTTTGCTTTAATTGTTTCCTGCTTTGTAATTGGTTTTGTTATGATTGCAGGAGCTGGTTCAAATCTTAACCAACAATTTGGTTTGCCATTTTGGTTGGGAGGATTGATTTGTGCTATCTTGGTCATTATTGTCAGTTTTCTTAATTTTGAAAAGATTACCAGCGTTCTTGGGATATTTACTCCTTTGGTCTTTGTCATGATTATCATTATGGCAGTCCATACGTTCGTAGGGAAAAGTTTTGATTTTGAAGAGTTAGAAGCAATCACAGCTACACTTTCTTCTCCGATGCCCAATGTATGGGTTTCTTTACTAAATTATTTCGCACTAACTGTTATGACTGGTGTATCCATGGCATTTGTCTTAGGAGGTTCTGTCATGAGAATTGGTGTTGCAGAAAAAAGTGGTCTCTTAGGTGGACTTGTAGTTAGTTTGATTATTACCGTAGCAACTGGTATTTTATACGCCAATATAAAACTTGTTTCAACTGTTGATATTCCTATGTTAACAATTGCGGAGCAAATTCATCCTCTATTTTCTTTGCTGTATGCTCTAATTATTTTTGGACTCATTTTTAATACAGCTTTCAGTTTATTTTATGCCTTGGCAAAACGTTTCTCTTCAAACCAACCTAAGCGCTTTTACCCTATTCTAATTGCTACGGTCGCTATAGGATATGGTTTATCTTTTATGGGGTTTAAAGAATTAGTCTCCATTATGTATCCTCTTTTAGGTTATGTCGGTTGTCTAATGCTGGTCATTTTAGCAGTGGCATGGATAAAAGAAAGAGGAAACATCAAAGGGGAAAAATCTTTAAGACGAAAGATGATTCGATTGATAACCAAAAAATATGACGATGAACAAGAATATACTATTAGAGATAAAGCGACATTTCACCAACTAGGTGAAGATTCTATTATAGATACTAAAAGTATCAAAAGTGATATCAAGGATTTGGTAAAAGAACAGTTTATTGATGATGATGAAGAGCCATAATGAAAGTGTCTTATCTTAACCGTTAATAAAACTGGCAAAATCTTTAAAATCAGAAAAGTGCATGTTATCAGGTGTCAAAAACACTTGATAATATGCCTTTTATTGTAATACTAGATACTTCAGCTTTTCCTAAAATTAAGTTTTTGCTATGCTTAGCTGAACTGACTTTTGAAGTATTTTCATTTTCAGATTAGTAGACAATGAACATTAACTAATCTATCTGCTAGTAGCTAGTCAGACAAAGACTGACTTATATATGGGGAAAATATTCTTTCAAGTGAGTTTTATCTTTATCCGGAACTAGAAAATAGCAATAATATCTACGAACTATATTCCATCGTGTGGAGGAGAGAGACTAATTTGGATGATTAAGAATAACCTACTATTAAAAAATAGATCATTTTTTAATATGAGATAAAAACCGATATTAAAAGCAATTTATTTCTATTTTTTAACATTTCATTGTATAATAGCAATATACGCAAATATCATGTGTCATCAGGTTAATACTCTTAGAAAATCTTTTTAAACCACGTCAGGCTAATATACAGACTCAAAACAGTGTTGTGAGTAGCCTACAGCTAGTTCCCTAGTTTACGCTTTGATTTTCATCGAGAATAACCTTTCTATTTCAATTTTAAGGAGAAAATGCAGAGTGAAAAAAATAATGCTAATTATCAATCCAACTTCTGGAGGAGAAAAAGCTTTAGATTACAAAGAGAAGCTGGAGAATAAAGCAAGAGAGTATTTTGATGATGTGGAAACTAAAATTACTCAAAAAGCCAAAGATGCTACAAATTTCGCAGAAGAAGCTGCTAGAGAAAGATATGAATCAATTCTAGTTTTTGGTGGAGATGGTACAGTCAATGAAGTTATTTCAGGGATTGCTGAAAGGGACTATATTCCTAAACTGGGAATTATACCAGGTGGTACTGGTAACCTTATTACAAAACTTTTAGAAATCAATCAAGATATTGACGGAGCTATTGAAGATCTGGATTTCAATTTAACTGATAAGATTGATATTGGAAAAGCAAATGGTCACTATTTTGGATATATCTTTAGTATCGGGTCTCTCCCTGAAGCCATTCATAATGTTGAAATTGAAGATAAAACGAAATTTGGTATCTTGGCTTATGCAGTTAATACCATGAAGTCCGTCATGACAGATCAAGTCTTTAACATTAAAGTTGAAACCGAAAATGGAAATTACCTTGGGGAAGCAAGTCATGTTTTAGTACTTCTAACAAATTATTTTGCAGATAAAAAAATCTTTGAAGAAAACAAGGATGGATATGCAAATATTCTAATTTTGAAAGATGCTTCTATATTCTCTAAATTATCTTTGATTCCGGATTTGTTAAAAGGAGATCTTGTAGAGAATGAAAATATTGAATATATAAAGGCACGTACTATTAAAATTTCTTCTGATATCGAATTAGAGTCGGATGTTGATGGCGATAAATCAGATAATCTACCAGTCGACATCAAGGTACTAGGACAACACATTGAAGTGTATTCCGTACCTAAGAAACAATCATAAAACTCAAAGCCTTGTTACCGAGGCTTTTTTCATTATGTGATTTTCAGTAGGCAGATTTATTCTATCTATAATACAAGTAAAATTAAGTATTTAAGATCTAGCAGATTTAGCAGATGATGAATAAAAGAAAGGATGGCCTAAATATTTTAACAGATTTACGAGACTAATCATGGTATAATATAGGGTAATGAAAAATTCCAACGAGGCAGAGATGAAATTACTTTATACTGATATTCGGACTTCTTTGACCGAGGTTCTAACTAGAGAAGCAGAAGAGCTAGTTGCTGCTGGCAAGCGAGTCTTCTATATCGCTCCTAACTCTCTTTCTTTTGAAAAGGAACGCGCCGTGCTGGAATGCTTGTCCCAGCAGGCTTCTTTTGCGATTACCGTCACGCGCTTTACTCAAATGGCTCGTTACCTGATTTTGAATGATTTGCCTGCCAAGATCAGTCTTGATGATATTGGTCTTGGGATGGCCTTTTACAAATGCCTTGCCGAACTTGATCCTAAGGATTTACGTGTTTATGGCGCTATCAAGCAAGATCCTCAATTTATCCAGCAGTTGATTGAGCTTTACCACGAGATGACCAAAGCTCAGATGAGTTTTTTGGACTTGGAGAGTTTGACGGATGAGGAAAAGAGGGTCGATTTACTCTTGATTTTTGAGAAGGTAACGGCCTACCTCAATCAAGGTCAGTTGGCTCAGGGAAGTCAGTTGTCCCACTTGATAGAGGCTATTGAGAATAACAAAGTTAGCAGTAATTTTACTCAAATCGCCTTGGTCATTGATGGATTTACCCGTTTTTCTGCCGAAGAAGAACGAATTGTGGACTTACTTCATGGCAAGGGAGTTGAGATTATTATTGGGGCTTATGCTAGTAAGAAAGCTTATACCAGTCCATTCGCTGAAGGCAATCTCTATCAAGCCAGTGTGGAGTTTCTCCATCATCTAGCCTCTAAATACCAAATTCCTGCTCAAGACCGTTCTCAGACTCATGAGAAGATGGATAGTTTTGATAAGGCCTCTCGTTTGCTGGAGTCTTCTTATAACTTTTCAGAATTAACATTGGATGTCAATGAGAAGGACCGTGACAACTTACAAATCTGGTCTTGCTTGACGCAAAAGGAGGAGTTGGAGCTAGTAGCCCGTAGCATTCGTCAGAAATTACATGAGAACTCAGACCTGAGCTACAAGCATTTTCGTATTCTCTTGGGGGATGTAGCTTCTTACCAATTATCTCTTAAAACCATTTTTGACCAGTATCAGATTCCTTTCTATCTTGGTAGAAGCGAATCCATGGCTCATCATCCCTTGACACAGTTTGTCGAGTCTATTTTAGCTTTGAAACGCTATCGTTTCCGTCAGGAGGATTTGATTAATCTCCTCAGAACAGGTTTGTATACAGATCTTAGTCAAGCTGATATTGATGCTTTTGAGCAATATATACGTTATCTTGGTATCAATAGCTTGCCAGCCTTTCAGCAAACCTTTACCAAATCCCACCATGGAAAATTTAATCTGGAACGTTTAAATGCTCTTCGTCTGCGTATTTTAACACCTCTTGAAACCCTCTTTGCCAGTCGAAAACAAAAGGCTGAAAATCTCTTGCAAAAGTGGAACTCTTTTCTAAAAGAAGGAGCTGTGACCAAGCAGTTACAAGATTTGACAGCCACTATGGAAATTCTTGAACAGGGAAGACAGGACGAAGTTTGGAAGGCATTCTGTCATGTTTTAGAACAATTTGCGACCGTTTTTGCTGGTTCGCAAGTTAATCTAGAGGACTTCCTTGCCTTGCTTCATTCTGGGATGAGCCTATCTCAGTATCGCACCATTCCAGCAACAGTGGACACCGTTCTGGTGCAGAGTTACGATTTGATTGCTCCTCTGACAGCTGACTTTGTTTATGCTATTGGGCTGACTCAGGACCATTTACCAAAAATCGCGCAAAATACTAGCCTTTTGACAGACGAAGAAAGACAAAATTTAAACCAAACGACTGAAGAGGGAGCACAATTGCTGATTGCCAGCAGTGAGAACCTCAAGAAAAATCGCTATACTATGCTTTCCTTGGTCAATTCTGCCCGTAAGCAGTTGGTTTTGTCGGCTCCAAGCCTTTTTAATGAAAGTGAAAGCAAGGAATCAGCCTATCTTCAAGAGCTAGTCCATTTTGGATTTAGTCGGAGAGAGAAGAGGATGAATCACAAAGGGCTGTCTAAGGAAGATATGGGGTCCTATCACAGTCTTTTGTCCAGTCTGGTTGCCTATCACCAGCAGGGCGAGATGAGTGAGACTGAGCAAGATTTGACATTTATTAAGGTTCTGGCGCGTGTCATGGGTAAAAAGTTAGATCAGCAAGGTCTGAAAAATCCTGCCCTTCCAACCAGTCCAAGCAGTAAGCCCTTGGCCAAGGACACCTTGCAAGCTCTCTATCCAACTGATCAGGAGTTTTACCTGTCTACCTCCGGTTTGACGGAGTTTTACCGCAATGAATACAGTTATTTTCTTCGCTACGTGTTAGGCTTGCAGGAGGAATTGCGCCTGCGTCCAGATGCCCGTAGTCACGGGAATTTCTTACACCGTATTTTTGAACGAGCCTTGCAGTTGCCTGACGAAGATTCTTTTGACCAACGTTTAGAACAAGCTATTCAAGAAACCAGTCAAGAACGCGAATTTGAAGCTATTTATCAAGAAAGTTTGGAAGCCCAGTTTACTAAAGAAGTTCTGCTTGATGTGGCGCGGACGACTGGACATATTCTCCGACACAATCCAGCCATCGAAACCATCAAAGAAGAGGCGAACTTCGGGGGTAAAGAGCAGGCCTTTATTCAATTGGATAATGGGCGCAGTGTCTTTGTACGAGGTAAGGTTGACCGGATTGACCGTTTGAAAGCTGATGGAGCGATTGGAGTGGTAGACTACAAGTCGAGTTTAACTCAGTTCCAGTTTCCTCATTTCTTTAATGGGCTCAATTCCCAGTTACCAACCTATCTTGCTGCCCTAAAAAGAGAGGGGGAACAGAACTTTTTCGGTGCCATGTACTTGGAAATGGCTGAGCCTGTCCAATCTCTGATGGCCGTTAAAAGTCTGGCAGGTGCAGTAGTAGAAGCTAGCAAGTCTATGAAATACCAAGGCCTCTTTTTAGAAAAAGAAAGCAGTCATTTGGGCGAATTTTATAACAAAAACAAGGCTAATCAGCTGACGGATGAGGAATTCCAGCTCCTACTGGACTACAATGCCCATCTTTATAAAAAAGCGGCTGAGAAGATTTTAGCAGGCCAGTTCGCCATTAACCCTTATACTGAAAATGACAGAAGTATTGCACCGTATGTTCAGCAACACCAAGCCATCACTGGATTTGAAGCCAATTACCACTTGGGCCAAGCCCGTTTTCTAGAAAAGTTGGACTTAGCTGATGGCAAACGACTGGTCGGAGAAAAACTTAAGCAAGCTTGGTTTGAAAAAATAAGAGAGGAGTTGAATCGATGAAGCCTATTCCCTTTTTAACTGAGGGGGAAATTCAAAAACTGCAAGAAGCAGAAGCGCATTCGAGCAAGGAACAAAAGAAAACTGCCGAACAAATTGAAGCCATCTACACTTCTGGTCAGAATATCCTCGTTTCAGCGTCGGCTGGTTCTGGTAAAACCTTTGTCATGGCAGAGCGCATTCTAGATCAATTGGCGCGTGGTGTCGAAATTTCTCAACTCTTTATCTCAACCTTTACCGTCAAAGCTGCGACCGAACTCAAAGAACGTTTGGAAAAGAAAATTAGCCAACAAATCCAAGAAAGCGATGACGTTGACCTCAAACAACACTTGGGTCGTCAGTTGGCAGACCTACCCAACGCAGCCATCGGAACCATGGACTCTTTCACACAAAAATTCCTTGGCAAACATGGTTATCTGATTGATATTGCGCCTAATTTCCGTATTTTACAAAACCAGAGCGAGCAACTCCTTCTCAAAAACGAAGTCTTTCATGAGGTATTTGAAGCCCATTACCAAGGCAAACAGAAAGGGACCTTTAGTCATTTGCTGAAAAACTTTGCTGGACGTGGCAAGGATGAACGGGGGCTGCGCCAGCAAGTCTATAAAATTTATGACTTCCTCCAATCAACCAGCAACCCTCAAAAGTGGCTGAGTGAATCTTTCCTCAAAGGTTTTGAAGAGGCTGATTTTACCAGTGAAAAAGAAAAACTGACTGAGCAAATCCAGCAAGCCCTTTGGGACTTGGAAAGTTTCTTCCGTTATCATCTGGATAATGATGCCAAGGAGTTTCCTAAGGCTCCCTATTTAGAAAATGTCCAGTTGATTCTGGATGAAATTAGTTCCTTGAATCAAGAGTCCGATAGTCAGGCTTATCAAACGGCGCTTGCGCGTGTTGTCGCAATTTCGAAAGAGAAAAACGGCCGAGCTCTGACTAATGCCAGCCGTAAGGCTGATTTGAAGCCGCTGGTCGATGCCTACAACGAAGAGAGAAAGACCCAGTTTGCTAAACTAGGACAACTGTCAGACCAGATAACCATTCTCGACTATCAAGAACGTTATCATGGAGAGACCTGGGAACTAGCTAAGACTTTCCAAACTTTCATGAGTGATTTTGTGGAAGCTTATCGTCAGCGTAAGCGCCAGGAAAACGCCTTTGAATTCGCTGATATTAGCCATTATACCATTGAGATTTTGGAGAATTTTCCGCAAGTCCGTGAGGCTTATCAGGAGCGCTTCCATGAAGTCATGGTAGACGAGTATCAAGATACCAACCATATTCAAGAACGGATGCTGGAATTACTTTCTAATGGCCACAACCGCTTTATGGTGGGAGATATCAAGCAATCTATCTATCGTTTCCGTCAGGCAGACCCGCAGATTTTCAATGAAAAGTTCCAACGCTATGCGCAAAATCCAAAAGAGGGCAAGCTCATTCTCCTCAAGGAAAATTTCCGTAGTAGTTCCGAAGTGCTATCAGCAACCAATGATGTTTTTGAACGCCTTATGGATCAAGAGGTCGGTGAAATCAACTATGATAACATGCACCAGCTTGTTTTTCCCAATACTAAACTGACTCCCAATCCAGACAACAAGGCAGAATTTCTCCTCTACGACAAGGACGACACAAATGAGGAAGAAGAAAGCCCGGCAGGAACGAAACTAACAGGTGAAATGCGCTTAGTTATCAAGGAGATTCTGAAACTTCATCAGGAGAAAGGTGTTTCCTTTAAAGAAATTGCCCTTTTGACCTCCAGCCGCAGTCGTAATGACCAGATTCTTCTCGCCCTGTCTGAGTACGGGATTCCTGTTAAAACTGACGGAGAGCAAAACAATTATCTCCAATCCCTAGAAGTACAAGTCATGCTAGACACCCTTCGTGTCATTCACAATCCCCTGCAAGACTACGCCTTGGTTGCCCTTATGAAGTCTCCAATGTTTGGTTTTGATGAGGATGAGTTAGCACGTTTGTCCCTTCAGAAAGCAGAGGATAAAATCCAAGAAAATCTCTATGAGAAACTGGTCAATGCTCAAAAAATGGTAACAAGCCAGAAAAAATTGATCCACACAGCTCTAGCTGAGAAACTAAACCAATTCATGGAAATCTTGGCTTCTTGGCGCCTGTATGCCAAAACGCACTCTCTCTATGACTTGATTTGGAAGATTTACAACGACCGTTTTTATTATGATTACGTTGGGGCTTTGCCAAATGGGCCTGCTAGACAAGCTAATCTCTATGCTCTAGCACTGCGAGCTGACCAGTTTGAAAAGAGCAATTTCAAGGGCTTGTCACGTTTTATTAGCATGATTGACAAGGTCCTAGAAGCCCAGCACGATTTGGCAAGCGTGGCAGTCGCACCGCCAAAAGATGCAGTAGAGCTCATGACCATTCACAAGAGTAAAGGGCTGGAGTTTCCTTACGTCTTTATCCTCAATATGGATCAAGACTTTAACAAGCAAGACAGCATGTCAGAAGTCATTCTCAGTCGTAAAAATGGACTAGGTGTCAAATACATTGCCAAAATGGAGACAGGAGCAGTGAAAGCCTACTACCCTAAAACCATCAAACTCTCCATTCCTAGTCTGACCTATAGGCAGAACGAAGAAGAATTACAGCTGGCAAGCTATTCAGAGCAAATGCGTCTGCTGTATGTTGCCATGACGAGGGCTGAGAAAAAGCTCTATCTTGTCGGTAAGGGTTCTCGTGAAAAGCTGGAAGCCAAGGAATACCCAGCAGCCAAAAATGGAAAACTAAATAGCAACACTAGACTGCAAGCCAAGAATTTTCAAGATTGGATCTGGGCTATCAGCAAAGTATTTGCCAAGGATCATCTCAACTTTAGCTATCGTTTTATTGGCGAAGATCAGTTGACCAGAGAAGCTATCGGTCAGTTAGAAAACAAAAGCCCTCTACAAGATAGCTCCCAAGCAGACAATCGCCAGTCTGAAACTATTAAAGAAGCTCTTGAAATGCTGAAAGAGGTGGAAGTTTATAATAGTATTCACCGCGCAGCTATTGAATTGCCAAGTGTTCAAACCCCAAGTCAAATCAAGAAATTCTACGAACCAGTTATGGATATGGAAGGTGTCGAGATTGCAGGTCAAGGCCAGTCAGTAGACAAGAAAATCAGCTTTTCTTTACCAGATTTTTCAAGCAAAGAAAAGATAACTGGAGCTGAGATTGGTAGTGCTATCCACGAACTCATGCAGAGAATGGATCTCAGTCACCGACCAACGCTTGCCAGCCTGACAGAAACTCTCAAACAAGTTCAAACCAGCCCGGCTGTCAGAGACAAGATTAATCTTGCTAAAATTCTAGCTTTCTTTGACACAGCACTCGGTCAGGAAATTCTTGCTAATATTAACCATCTCTATCGTGAGCAACCCTTCTCCATGCTCAAACGAGATCAAAAGAGTCAGGAAGATTTTGTTGTCCGTGGAATCTTGGACGGCTATCTGCTTTATGAGGATAGAATCGTTCTTTTCGACTACAAGACAGACCGCTATGATGAGTCCAGTCAACTCGTAGACCGTTATCGTGGTCAGTTAGCCCTTTATGGAGAAGCTTTATCTCGAGCCTATTCGATTGAAAATATTGAAAAATACTTGATTTTACTAGGTAAAGACGATGTTCAAGTTGTAAAAGTATAATATAGAAAGGAGACCTCATGACACTTCCAGTTAGAAAATCCCTGCATGATGCGGTTTTACAGGCTTCAAAAGCGGATACTTGGGAACAAGCTACCAAGGAATGGAATGAAGTTTCCTTGATTTTTAACGGTATTGGCCGTAGCAATTGTGTCTGTGGAAATGCCATCAAATACGCTTATGAACTCTTTAACGGTGTCACAGGCCAACGCCTCTTTCCAATTGGTAGCGACTGTGTTCGTCATTTTCATCGATTATCCCTTGACCAGCAATTGGAAGAGGAAGAAAAACTGCTAAGAAAGATTGAAAATCTGACCAGAAAAGCCCAGAAAAAGGAGAAAATCAAGGTCAATAAAAGTGACTTTGACGAGCGTCTTCTAAAGTGGCTCTGGGAAAAAGGTGTTTTTAAACCTAATCGTGGCAATCAGTTCTCCCCTGATAGAGACTACCAGCTCTTCCTAGAAGTCTTTCAAGGAGGAAGTTGGACCAAGGCAGAGCCCAAGAAAAAGGCTCGTATGGAAGAAGTTCTTGAAAAATGTATCAAACCCTTCTTACTTGGAAAACCAGATGACCAACTCTACCTTGTCAAGCTAGGTAAGGAGAAAATTGACTACGAACAAGAACTCCGTATTCAGGCAGAGAAAGAGCGCAAGAAGAGGGATAAAATCGCCAAGCAATATGCAGACAATCTGGTTCTAGCCATGGGTCCAGCAGAGCGTGCCTATCAAGATTACTTTGGCTTTACAGAGACACTGACTCAAGAAGAACGCAAGTGGGAGAAAATTCTTTTTGGTAAAAATCGGACAGAACGGGCTATCAAGGCCAAACAATACCAAAAAGAGTTGGAAAAAGACCAACGAATTGCCAGTCAGGATCCAATTGAAAGAAAACAGAAGCAGACCTGGCTCCTCAATTCCTATTTTCGTGAGCTTCCTGAAGAAAAAGCCAGATTTGCTCGACTCTTATTAGAATATCGAAAAAGTGGAGAAGTTCCCTTTTCAACTGAATATCTGTCAGATCATCTGCTCGACTTTTTCTATAAAATGAAAGCTTTTGAGTTTGAAATCGCACCAGAACAAGTCCGAGATTTTCTAAAAGAAAGTCTCCAGTCAGAACATCTATCCTCAGCACAAGAAAGCTGGATAGAAGGAATTCTCCTCAACTGCATCAAACCATTTTTAGAACGATTATTGATATGAGTAACACCTACCGTGGAAGTTTCATGGTAGGTGTTATTTTATCCAAAAAAATATAAAACAAAGTATGAAAACGATACTAAATTTTAAGACTTTTCGGTAAATAAAGAGTATAATTAAGGTATACTGCCTTTTTTATAGATAATACACTAATATAATAAAGGTCTTTGTAACATTTATAAATTGTATTTCAAGGAGGAATCATGGGAAAGTATTTTGGTGAAAAACAAGAACGTTTTTCATTTAGAAAATTATCAGTAGGACTTGTATCTGCAACGATTTCAAGTTTATTTTTTATGTCTGTATTAGCTAGTTCATCTGTGGATGCTCAAGAAACTAAAGGTGTTCACTATAAATATGTAACAGATTCAGAGCTATCATCAGAAGAAAAGAATCAGCTCGTTTATGATATTCCGACATACGTGGAGAATGATGATGAGACTTATTATCTTGTTTATAAGTTAAATTCTCAAAATCAACTGGCGGAATTGCCACATACTGGAAGCAAGAATGAGGTGCAAGCCTTAGTTGCTGGTGCTAGCTTAGCTGCTCTGGGGATTTTAATTTTTGCTGTTTCCAAGAAAAAAGTTAAGAATAAAACAATATTACATTTAGTATTGGTTGCAGGAATAGGAAATGGTGTCTTAGTTTCAGCTCATGCTTTAGAAAATAATCTCTTACTGAATTACAATACGGACTATGAATTGACCTCTGGAGAAAAATTACCTCTTCCTAAAGAGATTTCAGGTTATACTTATATTGGATATATCAAAGAGGGAAACATAACTTCTGAATCTAAAGTAAGCAATCAAGAGAAATCAGTATCTAGTCCAACAACTCAACAAAAGGTGGATTATAATGTTACACCGACTTTTGTAGAACATCCATCAACAGTACAAGCTATTCAGGAACAAACACCTGTTTCTTCAACTAAGCCGACAGAAGTTCAAGTAGTTGAAAAACCTTTCTCTACTGAATTAATCAATCCAAGAAAAGAAGAGAAACAATCTTCAGATTCTCAAGCACAATTAGCAGAACATAAGAATCTAGAAACGAAGAAAGAGGAGAAGAATTCTCCAAAAGAAAAGACTGGGGTAAATACACTAAATCCACAGGATGAAGTTTTATCAGGTCAGTTGAATAAACCTGAACTCTTATATCGTGAGGAAGCTATAGAGACAAAAATAGATTTTCAAGAAGAAATTCAGGAGAATCCTGATTTAGCTGAAGGAACTGTAAGAGTAAAACAAGAAGGTAAATTAGGTAAGAAAGTTGAAATCGTCAGAATATTCTCTGTAAACAAGGAAGAGGTTTCACGAGAAATTGTTTCATCTTCAACGACTGCGCCTGTTCCAAGAATAGTAGAAAAAGGTACTAAAAAAACTCAAGTTATAAAGGAACAACCTGAGACTGGTGTAGAACATAAGGACGTACAGGCGGGAGCTATTGTTGAACCAGCAGTTCAACCAGCTTTGCCAGAAGCTGTAGTAAGTGATAAAGGCGTACCAGAAGTCCAGCCAGCGTTACCAGAAGCTGTTGTAGCCGACAAAGGTGAGCCCGAAGTCCAACCAGAGTTGCCAGAAGCTGTTGTAACAGATAAGGGTGAACCAGAACAGGTAGCCACGCTACCAGAATATACAGGTCTACAAGCTGGAGCTATTGTTGAACCTGAAAAAGTTGAACCGGAATATGCTGGAGTACAAGCTGGGGCTATTGTTGAACCTGAGCAAGTAGCCCCCCTACCAGAATACACAGGAGTCCAGGCTGGAGCGATAGTCGAACCAGAACAAGTAGCCCCCCTACCAGAATACACAGGCCCACAAGCTGGAGCTATTGTTGAACCGGAGCAGGTAACCCCACTGCCAGAATACACAGGAGTACAGGCTGGTGCTATTGTTGAACCGGAACAGGTAGATCCACTTCCTGAATACAAGGGGAATATTGAGCAACTAAAACCTGAAACTCCGGTTGAGAAACCAAAAGAAACTGATTTAGAGAAAACACTTGAATTAAGAAATGTTTCTGATATTGAATTGTATAGCCATCAAACAAACGGAACTTATAAACAGCATGTATCTTTGAATCAGATCCCAAGTAATCCAGATACTTACTTTGTAAAGGTAAAATCTTCTACGTTTAAAGATGTTTATCTCCCAGTAAAATCTATATATGAAGAGTTGAAAGATGGGCGTACATTTTATAAAATTACAGCTGGAGTTGATAAACTCCAGCAAGAGATAGACCATAAATATGTTGACAATTTCAGTTTCTATTTAGCTAAGAAGACTACAGAGGAAACGACAAACTTTACTTCCTTTGCTAATCTAGTTCAGGCCATCAACCAAAATCTTGGTGGAACATATTATCTATCAGCCAGCTTGAATGCTAACGAAGTGGAACTGGATCCTGATGCTAAGTCTTATATTACAGGCACCTTTACTGGTAGGTTGATTGGGAAAAAAGATGGCAAAAATTATGCTATCTATAATTTGAAAAAACCTCTATTTAACAATTTAAGTAATGCTACAGTAGAAAAATTAAGTCTGAAAAATGTTGCTATTTCAGGAAAGAATGATATTGGTTCATTGGCAAATGAAGCTACAAATGGTACAAAGATTAATCAAGTTCATGTTAATGGTATATTAGCAGGGGAACGTGGTATTGGTGGCCTGCTTGCCAAGGCTGAACAATCAAGTATCTCTGATAGCAGTTTCAAGGGAAGGATTATTAATACCTATGAAACAACTACTCCATATAATATCGGTGGTTTGGTTGGACATTTGACAGGAAAAAACGCGTCCATTGCTAAATCTAAAGCTACAATAGCTATTTCATCAAATGCAAATCAATCGGATCAGACTGTCGGTGGTCTTGTGGGACTTGTAGACAATGATGCACATATCCGTAATAGCTATGCTGAGGGAGATATCAATAATGTCAAACAGTTTGGAGAAGTCGCTGGGGTAGCAGGTTACTTGTGGGATAGACGCTCAAATGATGAAAAACATGCTGGTGAATTGACCGATGTTCTCAGCGATGTCAATGTAACCAACGGGAATGCCATCACTGCTTACCACTATAACAATATGAAGGTGACAGCTACATTCAGCAATAAAGCTAATAGAGTTATCAAAGTTGCCTTGGAGAATGATGAAGTTGTCAGCAAGGAATCTTTTGAAGAAAGAGGAATGATGTTAGATGCTTCTCAAGTGGCAAGCAAGAAAGCAGAAATCAATCCTCTAACCCCACCAACAGTGGAGCCTCTTTCAACAAGTGGCAATAAAGAAAGTGATTTTTCTAAGGTGGCAAATTATCAAGATAAACGCGCCTTGGCTTATAAGAATATTGAAAAATTATTACCTTTCTATAATAAGGAAACCATAGTAAAATATGGAAATCTAGTAAATGAGAACAGTTTGTTATTTAAAAAAGAACTTTTATCTGCTGTCATGATGAATGATGACCAAGTAATCACAGATATTATTTCAGATAAATATAATGCAAACAAACTCTTGCTTCACTATAATGATTATTCATCTGAGAAATTTGATCTCAAGTATCAGGATGATTTTGCCAATCTAGCAGAATATAATCTAGCAGATACGGGCCTTCTCTACACTCCAAACCAATTCTTGTATAACCAAACCTCTATCATCAATCAAGTTTTACCTGAATTACAGCAAGTTGCCTACAATTCAGAAGCTATCAGAAAGACACTTGGTATTTCTTCGAAAGTTAAGTTAACCGAGCTATATCTAGAAGACCAGTTTGCTAAAACGAAGGATCATCTAGAAGAAAGTCTAAAAAAACTATTGTCTGCGGATGCTGCTCTAGCGGGAGACAATCAAGTAATGATGGGTTATATTGTAGATAAAATCAAGCGTAACAAGGAAGCCTTGCTACTTAGTATGAGCTACCTAGAACGCTGGTATAACTTTAGTTATGATAAAGTGGATGCAAAAGACCTTGTAATGTACCATCTAGATTTCTTTGGCAAAGGAAATTCTTCTCCGTTAGATACCTTGATTGAGTTAGGTAAATCAGGATTTAATAATCTTCTTGCCAAGAACAACGTTGATACTTATGCTATTAGTTTAGCTAGCCATCATGGAACGAAAGATTTGTTTAGCACGCTTAAAAATTATCGAAAAGTCTTTCTACCAAACACGACTAATAATGACTGGTTTAAATCACAGACAAAAGCCTTAATCGTTGAAGAAAAATCTAATATTCCAGAAGTGAGGGCTAATCAGGAAAAAGTTGGCAGCAAGTACTCTATCGGTGTCTATGATCGAATCACTAGCGACAGTTGGAAATACCGTAACATGGTACTACCTCTACTTACCTTGCCAGAAAAATCAGTATTTGTCATTTCAACTATCTCTAGCCTAGGCTTTGGTGCTTATGATCGCTATCGTAATAAAGAACATCAAGCAAGTGGTGATCTGAATAGCTTTGTTGAAAAGAGTGCTCACGAAACAGCAGAGCGTCAACGAGATCACTATGATTATTGGTATCGTATTCTAGATAAGGAAGGGCGTGAGAAGCTTTACCGAAATATCTTGCTTTATGATGCCTATAAATTCGGAGATGATAATACTGATGGAAAAGCTACAACAGTAGCAGATTTTGATAGTCAAAATCCTGCAATGAAACATTTCTTTGGACCTGTTGGAAATAAGGTTGGACATAATGGACACGGTGCTTATGCTACAGGGGATGCCGTTTATTATATGGGTTATCGTATGTTGGATAAGGATGGAGCTATCACTTATACACATGAAATGACGCATGATTCAGATCAGGACATCTATCTTGGTGGCTATGGTCGAAGAAGTGGCTTGGGACCAGAGTTCTTTGCAAAAGGCTTATTACAAGCACCAGACCATCCAAATGACGCAACCATCACCATCAACTCTATCTTGAAACATTTAAAATCGGATAGTAAAGAAGGAGAACGATTACAAATACTTGATCCAACTACAAGATTTAATAATGCAGATGATTTGAAGCAATATGTCCACAACATGTTTGACGTTGTTTATATGTTGGAATATCTCGAGGGGAATTCAATTCTTAAATTGGATACTTATCAAAAACAACAACTTCTTAGAAAAGTTACAAATGAGTATCATCCAGATCCAGATGGAAATAATGTCTACGCAACAAATGTAGTTAAAGATTTGGCATATGCAGAAGCTGAAAGACTACGTTCATTCAATGATTTGATTGAGAATAATATTATTTCGTCTAGGGAATATGCGTCAGGCAAATACGAAAGAAATGGCTACTTCACTATTAAATTATTTGCGCCGATTTATGCAGCATTAAGTAATGATGACGGAACGCCAGGTGACCTGATGGGACGTCGTATGGCCTATGAACTATTAGCTGCTAAAGGATTTAAAGATGGTATGGTGCCATATATCTCAAATCAATTTGAACCAGATGCTAGGGCAAATAATAAAACGATTACCTCATATGGTAAGATCAAAGGATTAGTGACAGATAAATTGGTACTTCAAAAATTATTTAATGGTCAATACCACACTTGGAGTGATTTTAAAAAGGCTATGTATGCAGAGCGTAAAGACAAGTTCAGCAAATTGAACAAAGTTACCTTTAAGGATACAAGTAAATCGTGGACAAGCTTTGCAACCAAAACCACAAGTAATATAGATGAGTTGCAACGACTAATGAATGAAGCTGTCCGTCAGGATGCAGAAGGTACTCGTTGGGATAACTATAATCCAGAGACTGATAGTGCAGTTCATAAGTTGAAGAGAGCGATCTTTAAAGCTTATCTTGACCAAACTGATGATTTTAGAAGTTCAATTTTTGAAAATAAAAAATAGTGTTTACTATTAGGAAATAAAATTAAAGAAGGTGATTACGCTTGTCATTATTTAAAAAAGAACGATTTTCAATCCGAAAAATCTGTGGGATTGTTGGTTCTGTTTTACTCGGAAGTATCTTGGTTGCACCGTCAATCATTCATGCTTCTACCTATCATTACATTGAAAAAAGCTCTCTTACACAAGAAGAACAAACAAAGATTCAGGCAGGAATTCCTACTGATAATGAGAAAACTTATGCTCTTATTTATCAGCAGGAAACTCTTCCTGCAACAGGTTCATCGACTTCTGTGCTTACAGCTTTAGGTCTATTAGCTATTGGTAGTTTAGTTCTTTTAGTTCATAAAAAGAAAAAAGTTGCTAGTCTGTTCTTAGTTACTACGATTGGACTAATCGGTCTTTCTAGCATGCAAGCACTCGATATAAGCAATCCTTTGAAAGCTCCAAGTAATGAAGGAGTAGTTCAAATTGCTGGATATCGTTATATTGGATACCTACCCCTTAATGATGATGCAATTTCAGAAATTCAACATAAAGCTGAGGGGACAAAAAATGTTCCAGTATCTGAAACTCAGGAAAGTATCCCTAATGAAGCGCCTAAAGCAGAAAAACCTAAAAATCCAGAGTCTGTAAGCACCGTTCCAAACGAGACAACTAAATCAGAGAAGCCAGAGTACACTGCACCGGTAGGCACAGTCCCTGACGAGGCACCTAAAGCTGAGAAGCCAGAACATACAGCACCAGCTAGTGGTAATCTGGTAGAATCTGAAGTTCATGAGCAACCAGAATATACAGCTCCAATTGGCGGTAATTTAGTTGAACCAGAAGTTCATGAAAAACCAGCATACACTAAACCTATAGGTACTGTTCCAGATGAGGCTCCTAAAGTAGAGAAAACTGAGTACACAGCTCCTGTAGGTACAGTTCCAGATGAAGCGCCTAAAACTGAGAAACCAGAATATACTGAACCTGTAGGTGCAACAGGAGTTGATGAAAATGGAAACTTGATTGAACCACCTGTTAGCGAAAAGCCAGAATATACTGAGCCAGTAGGTACAACAGGAGTGGATGAAAAAGGAAACTTGATTGAAGCACCTGTTAGCGAAAAACCAGCATACACGGAACCAGTAGGTGCAACAGGAGTAGATGAAAATGGAAACTTGATTGAGCCACCTGTTATCGACATTCCAGAGTATACTGAACCAATATCTACAGTTTCAGAAGTTGCATCAGAAAGAGAAGAGTTGCCTTCTTTACATACCGATATCCGGACCGAGACTATTTCTAAAACGACTATAGAAGAATCTGATCCTACCAAATTTATAGGCGATGATTCTGTTAAACAAATTGGTGAGGATGGCGAACGTCAAATTATTACTAGCTATGAAGAGTTACATGGCAAAAAAATTAGTGAACCAGTTGAAACAGTAACTATTTTGAAAGAAATGAAGCCTGAAATTCTTGTAAAAGGTACAAAAGAAAAGCCTAAAGAAAAAACGGCTCCTGTTTTGACTTTGGAGAGAACAAATACAAATGTATTAGACCGCTCCGCAAATCTTTCTTATCATTTGGTTAATACAGATGGAGTCACAATCAATAAAATTACTGCGACAATTAAAGATGGAAATGAAATTGTCAAAACAGTAGATTTAACTTCAGAGCAATTAGATAAGCAGGTAGAAGATTTAAAATTCTACAAGGACTATAAGATAGAAACCACTATGACCTATGACCGTGGTAAGGGAGAAGAAACTGCAACATTAGAAGAGAAACCACTTCGCTTGGATTTGAAAAAAGTTGAATTGAAAAACATTACCTCAACAAATCTTGTAAAAGTCGAAGAAGATGGAACAGAAACATTGAAGGACTTCCTGACTGAGACACCAACAGAGACTGAAAAATACTATCTCAAAGTGACGTCTCGGGATAACAAAGTGACTCGTTTAGCAGTTAATCAAATCGAAGAGATTAATCAGGTTGGCCAAATTCTCTACAAAGTAACCGCAAGAGCTGTTGACCTTATTCATCATACTGACCCAAGCAAGATACGTAATGAGTACGTTTATTACATGGAAAAACCACGACCAAAGGTTGGAAATGTATATTACAACTTCAAAGAACTCATTGAAGATATGCAGAAAAAACCTGATGGTGAGTTTAAACTTGGGGCTGACTTAAATGCAACTAATACACCAACCCCGAACAAATCATATGTGACGAATGTTTTCAAAGGAAAATTATTGAGTGATGGAAGCAATCACTTCACTATCCATAATCTGGCACGGCCATTATTTGCAAGAGCTGAAAATGCTCACATTCACGACATTAATCTGGGGAATGTAAACATAAACATGCCTTGGGCAGACCGAACCGCACCACTCGGTGAAAACTTTAAGAATTCAACAATTGAAAATATCAAGGTGACTGGCCAAGTTGTTGGTAACAATGACGTGACGGGTATGGTAAACAAACTTGATGAATCCAGCATGCGCAATGTTGCTTTCATTGGTAAAATTGAAAGTGTGGGTAACAAAGGTTGGTGGGCTGGTGGACTTGTCAGCGAAAGTTGGCGAAGTAATGTTGATAGTTCTTATGTAGATGCGAATATTAAGGCAAACAACGCTAAATTCGGTGGACTGATTGCGAAAATCGACCACGGTGTAAACCCTATGGATGTAAAACAAAAAGGTCACTTGACTAAATCCGTTGTTAAAGGATCCATGACTCTCAAAACAAATAACCAAAGTGGTGGGCTCATTCACGACAACTACAATTGGGGATGGGTTGAAAACAACGTCAGCATGATGAAAGTAAACAATGGTGAAATCATGTACGGTTCTGGTTCAGTGGATTCGGGCGACCCAGACTTTGGATTCCATTACTTTAAGAACAATGTATATGTGAGAGATGTTGCGTCAGGCAATGTTTCATATAAACGTTCAAAACAAATTCAGAGTGTAGACCAAGCTGAAGCTGATAAACGTATTGCCACCTTCAATATCACTGCTGATAAGTATGAAATCACAGACCCACTTGTGAATACACTTAACAACCTAACAACTCGTGATAATGAGTATAAAACAACTCAAGATTATGACGCAACGCGTGAGCAGGCATACCACAACATCGAGAAACTACAACCCTTCTACAATAAGGAATGGATTGTAAACCAAGGTAACAGATTGGCTACAAGTTCAAACCTAATGACTAAAGAAGTGTTATCTGTTACAGGTATGAAGAATGGTCAGTTTGTGACGGACTTATCAGATATTGATAAGATTATGATTCACTATGCGGATGGCACTAAAGAAGAAATGGTAGTTACCGCTAAAGCTGATTCTAAAGTAGCTCAAGTAAAAGAGTATGATGTAGCAGGTCAAAACATTGTCTATACACCAAATATAGTTGTTAAAAATCGGGACAAACTGATTGCGGATGTGAAAGAAAGACTTTCAAGTGTTGACCTAATTTCAGCTGAAGTACGCGCATTAATGGATATACGTAAGAAGTCAGAAGAAAATACAAATGCTCGTAAAGATGGATATATTCGTAATCTATACTTGGAAGAAAGTTTTGCCGAAGTGAAGCAAAATCTAGATAAGTTCGTCAAAGCCTTGGTCGAAAATGAAGACCATCAATTAAACGTTGATGCTGCCGCGATGAAATCGCTACTCAAGAAAGTAGAAGATAATAAAGCTAAGATTATAATGGGACTGACTTATCTTAATCGTTACTATGATATCAAATATGGTGATTTGAGTATCAAGGATATCATGATGTTCAAACCGGACTTCTATGGTAAGACACCAAGTGTACTAGACCGTTTGATTCAAATTGGTTCAAGAGAACATTTCTTGAAAGGTGACCGTACACAAGATGCCTACAAAGAAGTGATTGCTGGTGCAACTGGTAAAGGTGATTTACGTAGCTTCTTAGACTATAATATGCGTTTATTTACAGAAGATAAAGATTTGAATGACTGGTTTATTCATTCTGCGAAAAACGTTTATGTAGCAGAGCCTGAAACAACTACTGAAGCCTTTAAAGATAAGCGACATCGTGTATTTGACGGTTTAAATAATGACGTTCACGGTCGTATGATTTTACCATTGCTCAACTTAAAGAAAGCCCATATCTTTATGATTTCAACCTATAACACGATGGCTTATAGTTCATTTGAGAAATATGGTAAGAACACTGAAGAAGAACGTAAGGAATTGAAGAAACGTATTGATGAAGTCGCTAAAGCACAACAAACTTATCTTGATTTCTGGTCTCGTTTAGCTCTTCCAAGTGTTCGTAATAAACTCTTGAAGAGCGAGTATATGGTACCAACACCTGTTTGGGATAATCAAACTTATGAAGGAATTAAGGATGCAAATCGTCAAGGTTATGGAAAAGGTGGAACCGTGGTATCTCCTATTCGTGAACTATTCGGCCCGACTAACCGTTGGCATCAAGTTAATAGAGCTATGGGAGCTATGGCGAAAATCTACGATAAACCGTGGAAAGATGAGCAAGTATTCTTCATGGTAACCAATATGCTTGACCCGTTTGGTATCTCTGCCTTCACACATGAAACCACACACATTAATGACCGTGTAGCTTACTTTGGAGGACATAACCATCGTCAAGGTACGGATTTGGAAGCTTTTGCTCAAGGAATGTTACAAACTCCTGATAAGTCAACAACAAATGGTGAGTATGGTGCGTTAGGTCTTAACATGGCCTATCATCGTCCAAATGATGGAAACCAGTGGTATAATCCAGACCCTGACAAACTTCAAACACGTGACCAAATCGACCACTACATGAAGAACTACAATGAAGCTATGATGATGCTTGATTATGCTGAAGCTGAAGCTGTTCTTCCTAAGATTAAAGGTGACAATAGTAAGTGGTTCAAGAAAATTGACCGCGAAACACGTCAACCAATGGATAGAAATAAACTAAGTGCTCCTCACCAATGGGACAAAGTGCGTGACTTGACAGACGCTGAGAAAACAACCAAACTGGAAACCATCGATGACTTGGTAAATAATAACTTTATGACCATTCACGGAAATCCAGGCAATAAGGTCTTCCACCCAGAAGATTTTGGTACGGCTTATGTCAATGTCAATATGATGGCGGGTATTTACGGTGGTAATACGAGTCCAGGTGCCCCCGGTTCTCTATCCTTCAAACACAATGCTTTTCGTATGTGGGGTTACTTTGGATATGCAAATGGATTCATTGATTATGTTTCAAGCAAACATCAAGGCGCCGCTAATAAAGACAATAAAGGTCTCTTAGGTGATGATTTCATTATCAAAAAAGTTTCTGGAGACAAGTTCAAGACACTTGAAGAGTGGAAGAGACATTGGTATCACGATGTTAAAGCTAAAGCAGAACAAGGATTTACTGCTATTGAAATTGACGGTAAACAAATTACCAACTATACACAATTGAAGGATATCTTTGTTAAAGCAGTTGAAGAAGATTTGAAGAAACCAGATGACTTCTCTCACACTGTTGCTCTTAAATCTAAGGTCTTTAAAGCCCTACTAAAAAACACAGACGGTTTCTTTAATAAACTGTTTAAAGAAGACATTTAAATGTTTAAAATATAAAGAGGGCAGTTTTTGCTCCCTCTGAAAAGTCATCATTTGATGGCTTTTTTTCTATATAGGGTACTTGAAAAAGGCTATCATCGGACAAAATAAAGAAGGCATGGTATAATATAAAGTAGATTTCTATGTCATAAAACAAGAAGTGTTTGAACATCATTCATTTGAGAACTCTTTATGTTCAAACGATAGTAAAATAAAATAGGGTCTCTAAACCCTTGCTACGAAAGGAAAAAACTCAATGGCGACTATTCAATGGTTTCCTGGTCACATGTCTAAAGCGCGTCGACAGGTACAGGAAAATTTAAAATTTGTTGATTTTGTGACGATTTTGGTGGATGCACGATTACCTTTATCTAGTCAAAATCCTATGTTGACCAAGATTGTTGGTGACAAACCAAAACTCTTGATTTTAAATAAGGCGGATTTGTCCGACCCAGCAATGACCAAGGAATGGCGTCAGTATTTTGAATCACAAGGAATCCAAACTCTGGCTATCAACTCCAAAGAGCAAGTAACTGTAAAAGTTGTAACAGATGCGGCCAAAAAGCTCATGGCTGATAAGATTGCTCGTCAAAAAGAACGTGGTATCCAGATTGAAACCTTGCGTACCATGATTATCGGGATTCCAAACGCTGGTAAATCAACTCTTATGAACCGTTTGGCTGGTAAGAAGATTGCCGTTGTCGGTAACAAACCTGGTGTTACCAAGGGGCAACAATGGCTCAAAACAAATAAAGACTTGGAAATCTTGGATACGCCGGGGATTCTCTGGCCTAAGTTTGAAGATGAAACTGTTGCTCTTAAACTAGCCTTGACTGGAGCTATTAAGGACCAGTTGCTTCCTATGGATGAGGTAACTATTTTTGGCCTCAATTATTTCAAAGAACATTATCCAGAAAAGCTGGTCGAACGCTTCAAGCAAATGAAAATTGAAGAAGAAGCGCCTGTTATTATTATGGACATGACTCGTGCCCTCGGTTTCCGTGATGACTATGACCGCTTTTACAGTCTCTTCGTGAAGGAAGTCCGTGACGGCAAACTCGGTAACTATACCTTAGATACATTGGAAGACCTCGATGGCGACGATTAAAGAAATCAAAGAACTCCTTGAAACGGTCAAGGAGTTAGAAAGCCCTGTTTTTTTAGAGCTTGAAAAGGATAATCGCTCTGGAGTTCAAAAGGAAATCAGCAAGCGTAAAAAAGCTATTCAGGCAGAATTGGATGAGGATCTTCGTTTGGAATCCATGCTTTCCTACGAAAAAGAACTGTATAAGCAAGGATTGACTTTGATAGCAGGTGTTGACGAGGTTGGTCGTGGTCCTCTGGCTGGACCTGTAGTCGCTGCAGCTGTTGTTTTACCTCAAAATTGTAAAATTAAAGGTCTCAACGACAGCAAGAAAATTCCTAAAAAGAAACATCTGGAGATTTTCCAAGCCGTTCAGGAGCAAGCCTTGTCAATCGGTATTGGTATCATGGATAATCAGGTCATTGACCAAGTCAATATCTATGAAGCAACCAAACTAGCCATGCAAGAAGCAATCTCCCAGCTCAGTCCTCAACCTGAGCACCTCCTGATAGATGCCATGAAACTGGAATTGCCCATTTCACAAACCTCCATCATCAAAGGAGATGCCAGCTCCCTCTCGATCGCAGCAGCTTCTATAGTAGCCAAGGTGACACGTGATGAATTGATGAAGGAATATGATCAGCAGTTTCCTGGCTATGATTTCGCTACTAATGCAGGATATGGAACTGCTAAACACCTGGAAGGACTTGACAAACTAGGAGTTACCCCAATTCACCGAACCAGCTTTGAACCCATTAAATCACTGGTTTTAGGTAAAAAAGAAAGTTAATTGAAAGGAAATACCATGGAGGAACAGTCGGAAATAGTCCGTTCTAAGAAAGAATTCGCCTTTGCATCCAGCACTATACTATCCCAAGTTGGTCGAGGAATCATTGTCGGCCTCGTCGTAGGGCTCATCGTCGGATCCTTTCGTTTCTTAATTGAAAAGGGCTTCCACCTGATACAAGGACTTTATCAAGATCAAGGGTACCTATTTGTTAATTTATTTATTATTGCCCTGTTTTATCTAATCATCTGCTGGCTCAGTGCCAAACTGACACGCTCTGAAAAAGACATCAAAGGCTCAGGAATTCCGCAAGTCGAAGCCGAACTGAAAGGTCTCATGACCCTCAACTGGTGGGGCGTTCTTTGGAAAAAATATATTCTAGGAATTCTTGCTATTGCTAGTGGACTTATGTTAGGTCGAGAAGGGCCAAGTATTCAACTTGGAGCTGTTGGTGGTAAAGGTATCGCCAAGTGGCTCAAATCCAGTCCAGTAGAGGAACGTTCCCTGATTGCAAGTGGGGCTGCAGCAGGATTAGCTGCTGCCTTTAATGCTCCAATAGCGGGTCTTCTCTTTGTCGTAGAAGAAGTCTATCATCACTTTTCTCGCTTTTTCTGGGTATCTACTCTAGCAGCTAGTCTCGTAGCAAACTTTGTCTCTCTGCTCATATTTGGTCTAACACCCGTACTGGATATGCCAGATAATATCCCACTCATGACCCTAGATCAGTATTGGATTTACCTCCTCATGGGAATTTTTCTGGGTCTTTCCGGTTTTCTCTATGAGAAAGCTGTACTCAATGTCGGTAGAATTTATGATTGGATTGGTCAAAAAATGCGTTTAGATAGAGCTTATTATCCAATTCTGGCCTTTATTCTCATCATACCAGTCGGAATCTTCTTCCCCCAAATCCTTGGTGGTGGAAATCAGCTGGTTCTTTCCTTAACTGAGCAAGATTTTAGTTTTCAAGTTCTATTAGCTTACTTTTTAATTCGCTTTATCTGGAGCATGATTAGTTATGGAAGTGGTCTTCCAGGAGGAATTTTCCTACCTATTTTGGCTCTCGGTTCCTTACTTGGTGCCCTAGTTGGTGTTATCTGTGTCAATCTTGGACTTGTCAGTCAAGAGCAATTCCCTATATTTGTCATTCTAGGAATGAGTGGCTATTTTGGAGCAATATCTAAGGCTCCCTTAACTGCTATGATACTCGTAACTGAGATGGTAGGAGATATTCGCAACCTCATGCCACTTGGTTTAGTGACCTTGGTAGCCTACATCATCATGGATCTACTCAAGGGTGCGCCAGTCTATGAGGCTATGTTAGAAAAAATGCTGCCTGAAGAAGCGTCAGATGAAGGAGAAGTCACTCTCATTGAAATCCCTGTTTCAGATAAAATAGCAGGAAAACAAGTTCATGAACTCAACTTACCACACAACGTCCTCATCACTACTCAAGTGCATAATGGAAAGAGCCAAACAGTTAACGGCTCAACCAGAATGTATCTGGGTGATATGATTCACCTGGTTATTCCAAAAAGCGAAATTGGGAAAGTCAAAGATTTGTTGTTGTAGTATAATTGTTACATAATTTATGTTATGTAAACATCAACTTAATTTATTTAAATAACCGATTCTCAGCAATGAGATCGGTTATTTTTTACAGATAAGATATTTCTCATACAAATAATTGAACGATAAAGCATAAAGCTAGAAAGGAGTTTACTGTATCAAATCTGTACAGTAAGATTAAAATCATGAAAAAGAAAACGATAGCGATTATACAATGTATTTTGTATCTCATAACTCCTTATTATTTTCCTTATTCTGTTGACTATTTCATTCTGGTTTAGTATTTGGAAACTAGAAAAAACACTAGCTAATGATTCTCAATAGAAACTCCAAAGACTTAGATCTGTTTTACTCAGGTCTAAGTCTTTTTTAAAAATCTCTATAACATCTTTCCGAAAAACTATAATTTTCTTGAGAAATATATAGGTCTATGCTATACTACTAGTAGACTTATTTATGGAGAAAATACATGAAACGTGAGATTTTACTGGAACGAATCGACAAACTAAAACAAATCATGCCCTGGTATGTTCTGGAATACTACCAATCTAAGCTTGCTGTTCCCTACAGTTTTACAACCTTATACGAATATCTGAAGGAATACGATCGATTTTTCAGCTGGGTTTTGGAGTCTGGTATTTCAAATGCTGATAAAATGTCCGATATTCCTTTATCTGTCTTGGAAAATATGTCAAAGAAAGACATGGAATCCTTTATCCTTTACCTACGTGAACGTCCTTTGTTGAATGCTAATACAACCAAGCAAGGAGTTTCTCAGACAACCATCAATCGGACTTTGTCAGCACTTTCTAGTCTTTACAAGTATCTGACCGAGGAGGTTGAAAACGATCAGGGGGAACCTTATTTTTATCGTAATGTAATGAAGAAAGTTTCAACCAAAAAAAAGAAAGAGACCCTTGCTGCCAGAGCTGAAAACATCAAGCAAAAACTCTTTTTAGGTGATGAAACAGAAGGGTTTCTGACTTATATAGACCAAGATTACCCACAACAGCTCTCAAATCGAGCTCTTTCATCATTTAATAAAAATAAAGAACGTGATTTGGCCATTATTGCCCTTCTCTTGGCGTCTGGTGTTCGCTTATCTGAAGCTGTTAATCTGGATCTAAGAGATCTCAATCTCAAGATGATGGTTATTGATGTCACTCGAAAAGGGGGCAAACGTGACTCGGTCAATGTCGCTGCTTTTGCTAAGCCTTATTTAGAGAATTATCTGGTCATTCGAAATCAACGCTATAAGACGGAAAAAACAGATACAGCCCTTTTTTTGACTCTCTACAGAGGAGTTCCTAATCGTATCGATGCTTCCAGCGTTGAGAAAATGGTTGCTAAGTATTCTGAGGACTTCAAAGTCCGTGTAACACCCCATAAACTGCGCCATACGCTAGCAACTAGGCTATATGATGCTACTAAATCACAAGTTTTGGTCAGTCACCAGCTAGGACACGCCAGTACACAAGTCACTGACCTCTATACCCATATCGTTAATGATGAACAAAAGAATGCCTTGGATAGTTTATAATTTTACGTAATATAACTTATGTAAAATATATGTCAAGAAAAGAAGCTGCTAAAAATAAGCAACTTCTTTTTCTTTATATCTGATACCAGTAAAGTAGCGTGGAATATCAATTGTTTCTATATTTTTGCTTGTATGAATTCTAAAAATCAAGCTTTTCTGGATTCAAATCTCTTCATAATCACAGTTAGACGCCAACGGTAGAAAGCCCCGCTCACGATTAGACTAATAATCAAACCGATCCAGTAAGAATAAGCTCCAAAATCTGTTAGGGAATCAAATACCATAGCCACTGGGATTGTTACGCCCCAATAACCAACCAAACCAAGGTAAAAAGGAATAACGGTATCCTTATAACCTCGTAAAATTCCCTGAAGCGGTGCCGCAAAGGTATCTGCTAACTGGAAGAAAAGACTATAAGTCAAAAAACGTGCTGTCAAATCGATAAATTCTGGGTCGTTCCCATAAAGACTGGCCACATTTCCCCTAAAAATGTAAAGGAAAGATAAGGTGAAGGCCGCAAAAATAAGGGCTGTCCCTCTTCCTAGACCAATATAGGTTTTCGCATCATCAAATCGCTTGGCTCCCACTTCATAAGACACGACTATCGCCATAGCCGATGAGATACTCATAGGAAAGGCGTACATGAGACTTGAAAAGTTCATGGCTGACTGGTGACTAGCAATAATTAAGGATGAGAACTTAGCCATAATCAAGCCAACCACGGAAAAGATAGCTACTTCCGCAAAGACAGTTCCCCCAATAGGCAGACCTAAGCGAACTCCTTCCTTGATTTTATCCATATTAAGCGGAATGCGTTTCTCAAAATGCAAGGCTTTGAGCTTCTCCTGTTTAAATAAAACCAGAACAGAAATCCCCAGCAATACCCAGTAAGCCAAGGAAGTTCCTAAACCAGCACCAGCACCTCCCAGTTCTGGAACACCAAAGGCCCCGTAAATCAAGAGGTAGTTAAATCCACTATTGAGAGGAAGTAACAAAAGCATGAGGTACATGGAAAGTTTGGTCAAGCCCAGCGAATCCAGCAAGGAACGAATGACACTAAAGAGCAACAAGGGGATAATTCCGATAGATAAAAACCAAAGATAGCGAACCGCTACTGCTGCTACTGGCGCTTCTAGTCCGATATGATTTAAAACGGGTGGTGCCAGGAAAACTACCAGTCCCAGTAAGAAAACGGATAGGCCCAAGGCCAAATAGATGAACTGGTAAAAATCTGACGCAACTTCTTCCTTTTTGCCTCGACCAAGGTGGTGACCAATGATGGGCACCAGGGCTGATACAATCCCTGTCAGGAATGTAAAGAAAGGATTCCAGATACTGGTTGCCATAGACACACCAGCCAAGTCCATGGTATTGTATTGACCTGTCATAGTCGTATCAACAAAGGATGCAGAATAATTGGCAAATTGATAAATCAGGATTGGGAAGAAAATTTTTAAAAATAATACTAACTTCTCTCGTAAACACTTTGTCTTATACATACTTCTCTTTCTATTCTGATTTATCTAAACCAAAGAGTTTCAGACCATAGTTTTTCAAACTTAGCGGAGGGTTATTAGATTTTGAAGTAGTATGCCAACACGCACATGTACGACAATAATAGCTTCTAACTAAACCTCCATTATCATATTGAACCGCATGGTCAGCTTTTTCTTTAGTTTCATATTGAATTTTAGAACGATTAGATGCGGGACAGTAAATTCCGCTATTAGATTTTGCTTTTCTCTCCCTACGTTTTCGAAAATAATTCATATTCCAACTCCTATCAAGTTTGATAGACGATTTGTCCCTTACAGATGGTATATTTAACCTGCCCTTTTAAGGTTTCACCGATAAAGGGTGAATTAGCTGCTTTCGAAGCAAAATGGGAGTCCACAAGGCGGTCAGCCTTAGCATCAAAAATAGTGATGTCCGCTGGACCATTCTCAGTCAAGTAACCTGCTTCAAAGTTGTAAAGCTTGGCTGGGTTGTATGTCATCTTTTCGAGTAATTCCATCAAGCTTAACTCACCAGCTTCGACCAAATAAGTCAATCCGAGAGACAGAGAGGTTTCTAAGCCAGTCATACCAGATGGCGCTTTGGTAATATCCTCAACATTTTTTTCATCTACATGATGAGGCGCATGGTCAGTCGCAATAACTGTGATGACACCTGACTTGAGACCTTCAATCACGGCACGACGGTCTGATTCCAAACGAAGCGGCGGATTCATCTTGGCATTGCTTCCTTGTGTCAAAAGGAGAGCTTCGGTCTTAGAAAAATGCTGTGGCGCTACTTCTGCTGTGACTTGCGCACCTAGCCCCTGAGCAAACTCCACTACTTTAACACTTTCTTCCTTAGACAAATGCTGAATATGGACATGAGCCTTAGTTGCATAGGCAATCATGACATCACGCGCCATCATAGCATACTCAGCCACCCCAGTCGCACCGCAGATATGGAAATGTTCTTTAGCAATATTTTCGTTAAAGCCAAGAATTCCATTCAAACCTGGATCTTCCTCATGAAGACTAATAAAGGTATTAAGCTTTTTAGCTTCCTCCATGGCTTCCTTGACAACTTTACTGCTTTCAAGTGGGATACCGTCGTCTGAGAAACCAACCGCACCAGCTTCTAAGAGTGCTTTAAAGTCAGTCAAATCTTGCCCATTAAAATTCTTAGTAACGGTCGCAACCGTCTTGACATTAATTTTCTCTTTGGCAGCTGACTGGAGAACTTCTTGCAAAGTCTCTATATCCGAGATAGTTGGACTAGTATTAGCCATCATGACAACCGTTGTAAAACCACCTGCGGCGGCTGCTAGGGCACCAGTATGGATATCCTCCTTGTGGGTCTGACCAGGTTCACGGAAATGCACATGAATATCGACCAAACCAGGAGCAACCACAAGACCACTAGCATCTATGATTTCTGCTCCTTCTTCTTTAATCTCAGGCGCAATTTTGACAATTTTCCCATCTTGAACTAAGACATCACACACTTGATCCAAACCAGACTTGGGATCCATTACACGACCATTTTTGATTAGTAGCATCTGCTTTCTCCTTTATTCATAGAAATCAACTTGGGTATCCAACAATTTATCCCCATCATAAACAAATTTAGCTGAAAAGAAGGGTTTATCCTCTAAAAGCCACTCAACAAAGGTATGGTCACCTTCCCAAGTTGGCTTGCTCAAAACCTCATCATAGGGAACCCATTCTAAGGTTCCTTCATTGCAGTCAATCAAGTCACCCTCGAACTCCGTCACTTTAAAAACATAGGTGTACCAGTCTAAATCTGGCGTAAATTCAGGAAAAGTGATAACACCTTTTAGAACTGGCTTGGCTTTGAGCCCTGTTTCCTCGAGGATTTCACGCGCTGCGCATTCCTGAGGAGTCTCACCTCGCTCTAGCTTACCACCCACACCAATCCATTTCCCTTCATGGACATCATTAGGTTTCTTATTACGGTGGAGCATGAGCAGTTCCTTCCCGTTATCAATGTAACAAATTGTCGCTAACTGAGGCATATTTTCTCCTTATCTAAGCCAATCGATTGGCTCTTGTCCTGTCTCTTTTAAGAATGCATTGGCCTTGGAAAAAGGCTTGGAACCCCAAAATCCTCTATAAACCGACAAAGGACTGGGATGGGCTGATTCGATAATCAAGTGATGAGGATTGGTAACTAAGGCCTTCTTCTTGCGTGCATAAGATCCCCAGAGTACAAAAACGACTGGTCTATCTAGTTGATTGACCACCTGAATCACAGCATCCGTAAAAGGCTCCCATATCTGACCAGCATGACCATTGGCCTGTCCAGCAGGAACTGTCAAACAAGCATTAAGAAGCAAGACTCCTTGCACAGCCCAAGCTGTCAAATCGTGGGACTTCTTGACCCCGATATCATCTGACAATTCTTTCAAGATATTTTGCAAGGATGGTGGAGCTGGGATAGAGTCAGGTACAGAAAAACTTAAACCCTGAGCTTGACCTGGCCCGTGATAGGGGTCTTGCCCTAGAATCACCACCTTAACGTCTTCTAGGGGTGTGGTCAAGAGAGTCTGAAAAACCTTTTCCTTGGGTGGATAAACAGTCCCCTGACCATAGACCTGATTCATAAACTGATTGATTTTACCGAAATAACCCTCAGGTAATTGCGCCTTAATCAAAGCATGCCAAGACGAGTGTTCCATAGCTGACTCCTTCGTTTTTACTGCCTCTATTATAGCAAAAAGTGGCTATCTAAACCACTTTTTACAGTTCATCTAAACAATCCAGCAAGTCTTGGAAGGAATAGACTTCGTAGGTTGGCTGGGCTTGTGTGTGATTTTCGAGGTGATGAGGGTTGTACCAGATAGTATCAATCCCCGCATTATTGCCACCTTGAATGTCGGCGGTTAGGGAATCTCCAATCATCAGCGTCTTTTCTTTGCTAAAACCTGCAATCTGTTGACCGATTTTTTCATAAAAGAGAGCATCAGGCTTTTGTGTTTGCAACTGTTCAGAGATAAAGACCTGATTGAAATAAGGTGCTAGACCAGATTGAGCCAAACGCCCTGTCTGAATGGCAGTAATTCCATTTGTCGCAGCATACAGCTCATAATCTCGCTCAATGAGGCTGTCTAAGAGTTCATGAGCGCCTGAAAAAGTTTGTCCCTGCTGGGCAAGGTAAAATTGGTAACGCTGGGCTAGAAAACTACCGTCTTTTTCCTGTCCAAAATGAGCAAATAAACGAGAAAAGCGCGTGTTAACCAGCTCTTGTTTACTAATTTTCTTTTGCTCCAAGTCCTTCCATAGAGCCTTGTTCATGGGAACGTAAAAATCTTTGTATGCCTGAATATCTGCAACTCCTTCTTCTTTTAGGAGTTGCGTCAAAGCCACATCCTCAGCAGCATCAAAATCAAGAAGAGTGTGGTCAAGGTCGAAAAGTAGAAATTTGTGGGACAATTTGAGAGTTTTCCTTTCTAGGTATTTAATAGATTAGTTTATTTCTTCTTTTTCTTAGTTTTATTCATCAACATACCAACTACAACTGGAGTAACCACACTTCCAACTTGTCCAACAACTTTAAGTATCTTTTTTGCTTCATCTATTTTTTTGTTTCTACACGATTCGCACTTATTGTGCTTATAACTTGATGGTAAATCCCTAGTACATGTCTTGCATTTTTTTATTTCTTTCATTCTAGCACCTCTGTCTCAATAGAATCTGTTTTATTTGGCAATTTCATTATCGAAGTTTCAATTTTTGGCAATTCTTTTGTCCAGTAATTTGTAGGCGAAGGATCAAGTAAATCAAGTCTCTCTACTAATTTCTGAGAACTGAGATAAGTTTCGTTAATAAATTTCCCAAAGTAATCCAAACTTTTTTGAGCAGCTTTTTTCTCGCCCAACTCATTATAAGCTATTGCTGCTGATAGTGAAACGATATTTACAGCTGCTAATCCATCTCTAATCTCATTCATACGAGCTTCAATTTTATCTGGTTTATCCCCTTTTAATAACTTACCCCAAGTAGAATCTGGTTGTTCTTTGATAAAATTTACATTTGATTTTTGACTAAGCATTAAGAGATTTCTACTATCTTCTGCATCTGAAATAACTTGCAGTAACATCATTGTTCTAATGTTTGAATCTGATATCTCTCTAGCTTGCAAGAGTTTCTGTTGACAACTATAGGCTATTGCGAGTCTATCTGACTCCTGTCCTTTTCTGACGTCCTCGATAGCATATTGTACATTCTGAATCTCCTCTGCAATCTGAGCCATTTGAATTTGTGACGAATAATCGGCTAGCGCTTTATTTAATTCTGGTGCCAACTTAACAGATTTCAATGGTACATTTCCAACGACTTTATTAGTATTAGTATCTACTAATACCGCCAAAAGAGAGCCATCTTTCTTGGTCATTAATTTTAACACTCCTTGAGCAATTTGTTCCCGTTGTTCTGGAGAAAGAATTGCCTGAAAAACCTCTTCAGGTATACTAGATTGGACAACATTGATAAAGGCTGGAGCAGAATATAACATTTTTTCTACTTCAGATAAGATTTTATTTGCATTTTTGACTAATGGTTTGGCTATTTCTGGTAACTTATTAAAAAACGATGAGGGTTTTAGTTCATAACCATCAATATCAAGAATATCGAAGTCATCTTCTCCAAAAAATAAAACTTCATCCATAAATTACTACCTCATTATATTTAAATTATTAGAAATATTATACCATATTAAACAAAATTATGATTTTGATTTTTCTTTAATATTATTTATCCAATCATTTTTACTGGAATCTAACATAGAATAACACTATCCTATACAATTGACAGCCCAAATCGTTCAGAATAGAACAATCCTAACTATCGAATAACTCAACTTCATAAATATCTATGCAATCCTATGCCTAGAATTCCTATAAACTAAATGTTTTGGCACTCTTCTAAGCCATTGATTGCCTTAAATTTTAATTTTTGAAGGATTCTAAAGCTAGAATAGTCCTATCACAATCAGTTTTGAATGATGAACAATTTAGAAACACTATAATTCTACTCCTTTTAAACAAAAAGGAACTGCCCAAGCAATCCTTTTCTGATTTTGAAATCATTTACTTATACTCTTCGAAAATCAAATTCAAACCACGTCAGCTTCACCTTGCTGTACTCAAGTACAGCCTGCGGCTAGCTTCCTAGTTTGCTCTTTAATTTTCATTGAGTATTAAACTTTGATAGTTGAGATAATCAATAGCCCACCTATAAAAAGAGTTATAGTAAGATTCCTTATTTATTGATTTCAAGCTCCGACAACTGTGTGTGAATAACTGACAGTTCTGCACCAGCCTGAAGAAGAGCAGCTGCAGTATAGGCACCTTCTACAATTGGAACCCTATTTATCATGATACTTTTATCACTGAAATCAGCCACCATTTCTAAGTTCATTTTAGCAGAACCTAGGTCAAAAAAGGCTAATAAAGTATCTGCTGGATTTTCGGAAACAACCCTATCTACTTGATCAAAACTTGTTCCAATTCCTCCATCTTCGGTTCCTCCTACATAAGTAATCGGGACCTCTTTAGCTACTTCACTAATCAGTTCAACGACACCTTGTGCAATGTTTTTGGAATGTGAAACGATAACAAGACCAATACTTCCCATTAAAACACCCCAGTTTCTAAAAGAGCAGTAAAGAGTAATCCTGATGAGAATGATCCAGGATCAATATGTCCAAGAGAACGTTCTCCTACATAAGATGCCCTTCCTTTAGTTGCAAGTAAATCTTTGGTAGCATTCACTACCTTATCAATAACCTCTTGAGTCAATTGGCCAGCAGACAAGGCAGCAATAACAGGAGCCCAAACATCAACCATTGTCTTTTCTCCAACTTCTGCTTTCCCACGTTTGACAATCATATCCAAACCGCTTTGTAAGATTTCCTCTATTTTCGAATTAGAATCAGCCTTGGCCATGCCCATAAAAGCAGAGCCATACAGAGGACCAGAAGCACCGCCTACCTTACTCAGTAGTTGCATTGAGACAAGTTTAAACACATCACTGCTTGTTTCAAATTGCTTTCCTTCTAAGTTCTCCATAACTGCAGCCATGCCACGCGCCATATTTCCACCGTGGTCTCCATCTCCTATAGGAGTGTCTAACTCACTAAGGTAATCTTTCTGTTCTTGAATCTTTTCATTAAAAAGCTTCATCCATTCAAGAGCTTGTTCAACATTCATGCGACATTTCCTCCTTGAGTTTACCAAGCTGGGGTAGTAACAGGTGCATTTAGAGCATCCAACCACTCATCATCTGCCAATCGAATCAATGTTAATGACAAGCCAGCCATATCAATTGAGGTCATATAGTTTCCAATTTTCTTAAACGCCAACTGAACATCTTTTTCATGAAGTAATTTAGCCACATCATTTGCGAAAACATATTGTTCCATAAGCGGAGTGCTTCCTAAACCATTGATGAGAAGCCCATAGCGTTCACCAGCCTTAAGTTGGAAACCTTCAGATAATTTTTCAACCAATTCTGAGGCCAATAGTGCTGAAGGCTGCATCTTCTCTTTTTTATATCCTGGCTCACCGTGAATACCAACTCCATATTCAAATTCATCATCTTCTAGAACAAATCCTGGTTTCCCAACTTCTGGAACAGTAGCGCCAGATAGAGCTAATCCAATTGTTTTAATTTCTAAGACAAGTTTATCGGCCAAGTCCTTCATTTCAGCCAATGATTTACCAGAACGGGCCGCATCACCTAAAATTTTATGGACTAAAATAGTACCTGCAACACCTCGACGACCTTGGGTATAGAGACTATTTTCAACAGCGATATCATCATCAACCACAACGCTTGCTACATCAACACCTTCCATTTCAGCAAGTTCTTGTGCAATTTCAAAGTTCATAATGTCACCAGAATAGTTTTTGATGACCATGAAAACTCCAGCACCTTCATCAGCCGCCTTAATGGCTTCTAAAATTTGGTCTGGAGTAGGTGAAGTGAAGACTGCTCCACAAATGGCAGCAGACAACATTCCATCTCCTACAAATCCAGCATGACTTGGTTCATGTCCTGAACCTCCACCTGAAATAAGTCCAACTTTTCCTGTCTTTTCTGCCTTTCTAACGATGACATCAAAACCATCTAAGCGTTCTACCAAGTCATCATGCATGAATGACAATCCCTGCAACATTTCATCAACAACTTGTGTCGGTTCATTTATAATTTTTTTCATGAGAAACTCCTTTCGGCATCTACCTTTGTTTTCGTTTTCATTATATATTTTTTATCGCTGGCTGATAAGGGACAGATTCTATTATTTGTCCCCTTTTAAACCCGTTTAAAACATTTTTTTGGTAAAATGAAGTAAGTAAAAGAAAGGTTTCCTATGGCATCATCACTCATTACAAAAAAACGGATTGCCAAGGCATTTAGAGACCTATTAGCTACTAGAGAATTTGACAAAATCTCTATTGTAGATATCATGGAATCAGCTGGCATTCGTAGACAGACCTTTTATAATCACTTTCTTGACAAATATGAACTGCTAGACTGGATATTTGAAACTGACTTAACCGAGTATATTACCAATAACTTGGACTTCATTTCAGGCCAAAAACTATTACAAGAATTATTTTTTTATTTCGAACAAGAGCGTGACTTTTATATTCAACTTTTTGATATTCAAGGGCAAAATAACTTCTATGACCACTTTATCAGCTACTGTCGCTTGCTTGTATCAAAAATTTTAAGAGAATACGGTCAGATTGATATCGATTCATCTGCTTATACTTGTTTTTTGTTAGACTATCATTCACATGCTCTAGCAGAAATCGTGAAGGCTTACGTCAATAAAAAAAGTCCAGTTCCACAACCAGACTTTCTAATCATGACAATTATTGGAAAGAGACCACAATGACATTTATTTCAAATCATAAACAGAAAATTATTTCAAGTTACATTTCAGCAACTGTTAGCAGTCATCCCGAATTAGAAAAACACCCTACTTTACCATTAGTCTATCAAAAAAATCGAAATCCTCATCAGGTTCCAATCTTGTCGGGTGGAGGTTCCGGTCACGAACCTGCGCATATTGGATATGTGGGAGAAGGAATGCTTACTGCTGCTATCTATGGCCAATTATTTACTCCACCTACAAGAACTGAAATCTTAGAGTCCATTCGTTTTTTAAACAATGGTCACGGTGTCTTCATCATTGTAAAAAATTTCGAAGCAGACATCAAAGAATTTAGCTGGGCCATTAACACCGCTAGACAAGAAGGAATTAAAGTCGGCTATAGTCTAGCACACGACGATATTTCTATTGAAGCTCACAATAGATTTCAAATTAGAGGAAGGGGGCTTGCAGGGACTATTTTACTTCATAAAATCCTAGGATATGCAGCTCAAAATGGTGCCGAAATAGAGCAACTAACTGATTTAGGTCATGAACTTGCTCCCGAAATCGCAACAATTGGCTTTGCAACGAAATCGGCTAGTCTCCCTCAAACCACCCTTCCACTATTTAACTTGGAAGAAGGAAATATTTCTTATGGTATTGGGATACATGGCGAAGAAGGCTATCGTATCGTCCCATTCCAATCATCGGAAATCCTTGCAAATGAAATTATAAGTAAATTAAGATTGCACTATCATTGGAAAAAGGGTGATCAATTTATATTGCTTGTAAATAATCTAGGCACTACCAGCAACTTAGAAATGGGCATATTTATCAATGATCTCCTTCAACTCTTAGAAATTGAAGGAGTCACTATTACCTTTATAAAATCAGGAACATTTATGACCAGTCTAGATATGGCAGGTATATCCGTAACTCTTTGCCCCGTAAAAAATAAACAGTGGTTAGAAGCGCTCAATGCTCCAACGACAGCTTTTGCATGGTAATTTGCTTGTATAACTCAAAAGGGCTACATCACTTGATGGCCCTTTGTTTTTATCTTATACTCAATGAAAATCAAAAAGCAAACTAGGAAACTAGCCGCAGGCTGTACTTGAGTACGGCAAGGCGACGTTGACGCAGTTTGAATTTGATTTTCGAAGAGTATTACGTTTAAAAGAACTCATTCTTTCTATTTCAAATAGGCCATCTATCCCTTACAATTCTTCTGGTGAGCTTTGAGTTTTTTCAGAGCCCAATCATAGTGGCTTGACGTGCTACTGACAAAGTAGGAACCTAGACTTGTTCCTCCCGTCCACTTATAGACACCTTTGGTAAAGAGTTCGTCGTTGCTAAAAACTTCTATCAACTCTAAAACCTCTCTATGTGATTGTTCTAGGAGTCTAGTCGCTTCTTCTAAGGACGTTTTCTGGTGCTTCTTCCAAAAAGCGACATTCATTTGTCCATAAGTTTTCCAATTATAAGATTCAGGGAGAAAAGGTCTTTCGTGACCTTTTTGATTAGAATGTACCCAAGTCAACAGTAACTGCTGCCATTCATAAAGATGGATCAAGACATCCTGCAGATTTTTATCCCTTTTCCAGTGAGCTTCCCTTTTCTTTGGGTCTCTTGAAAAATCAAATGGAGTCTGTATCTCATCTTCACTTAGTTGGGAGATGAAACGATTGAGCTTTTCATAGTTTTCCTTAGAGGCCAGCACTAGCTCCTCTTTTGTTTTCGGTCTAGGCACAGAGTTCTCCCTTCATATTGTTAGTTATTATTAGAAATTTTTTATTCTTAAAATCTCTATAACTTATCCTTTAATTTCTCAACAAAGAGATAGGCTGCTGGACAGGTCAAGGTATTCTTAATCGTCAAATGGTTGATTTGATGGATCTTTTTGCGATCTGTGTGGGGGAACTCTCGGCAGGCCTTGGGACGAACATCATAGATGGAACAAAGATTATCTCCTCCTAGAAAGGGACAAGGCATGGATTTAAAAACCTTATCGCCATCTTCATCTACCTGCAGAAACTCCACTTCAAAAGCAGGTAATTTCATCTTAAAATACTTGGCGATTCGTGTAATATCCGCTTCTTTAAAGTCAGGCCCCAATGTCTTGCAACAGTTGGCACAGGCCGTACAATCAATCTCCGCAAAGACTTCCTCGTGAATCTGCTGGGCTATCTTATCTAGATTTTTTGGTGGCTTTTTCTTTAAATTTGCTAAAACTTTTCGATGCTCCTTCTGCTTTTGTAAGGCTAGCTGGTGGTAGTACTCAATATCAATTTCTTTAGACATGGTTTCTCTCTTATTCTATTTACTTCCCCCTATTATACCATGCCTCTGGAGCATTTAAAAGTGTACTTTATAAGACTATACTTTTCCAAAATGCGTCAAAAAAACCTTGCAACTAGGTTACAAGGTTAATGACATTAATCGAAGTTAACGTATTCTTTTTGAAGTTCAAGAACTTCTTCCATTGTTGAACACTCTGTAAGGGCACGGTTAGCGTACTCTTCCATCTTAGCAGTATCCAATTTCTTCATCAAGCTACGTGTACGAAGGACAGATGTTGCTGACATAGAGAATTCATCCAAGCCCATTCCGACAAGAAGTGGAACAGCTTTTTGGTCACCAGCCATCTCACCACACATACCAGCCCATTTACCTTCAGCGTGAGCTGCCTTGATAACGTTGTTGATCAAGCGAAGGATTGATGGGTTATATGGTTGGTAAAGGTATGAAACTTGCTCGTTCATACGGTCTGCTGCCATTGTGTATTGGATCAAGTCGTTTGTACCAATTGAGAAGAAGTCTACTTCTTTAGCAAATTGGTCTGCAAGCATCGCTGCTGCAGGAATTTCAATCATGATACCAACTTGGATGTCATCCGCAACTGCAACACCTTCTGCAAGAAGGTTTGCTTTTTCTTCTTCATAAACTGCTTTAGCTGCACGGAATTCTTTCAAAAGCGCAACCATTGGGAACATGATACGCAATTGACCATGAACAGAAGCACGAAGAAGAGCACGGATTTGCGTGCGGAACATTGCATCTCCAGTTTCAGAAATAGAGATACGAAGAGCACGGAATCCAAGGAATGGGTTCATTTCATGTGGCATATCAAAGTAAGGAAGTTCCTTATCTCCACCAATATCCATTGTACGAACAACTACTGGTTTACCATTCATTCCTTCAAGAACAGCTTTGTATGCTTCATACTGCTCGTCTTCTGTTGGGAAGTCTTGAGAATCCATATACAAGAACTCTGTACGGTAAAGTCCAACAGCTTCTGCACCGTTGTTGTTAACACCTTCAACGTCTTTTGGAGTACCGATATTAGCGGCCAACTCGAAGTGTTTACCGTCAGCAGTCACTGTTTGAGCATCTTTCAAAAGTGCCCATTCAGCTTTTTGTTTAGCATAAGCTTCACCAGCTGCTTTAAATTCTGCCGCTTGTTCATCTGTTGGGTTGATAATCACTTCACCAGTAATTCCGTTAACGGCAAGGATATCACCGTCTTTCACTACTTCAGTGATGTTATTTGTTCCCAATACAGCTGCAATTTCAAGTGTACGTGCCATGATAGCTGAGTGGCTTGTACGTCCACCGATGTTTGTTACAAAAGCTTTTACAAAGTTTTTGTCCAATTGAGCTGTATCAGATGGTGTCAAGTCATGTGCAATCACGATTACTTCTTCATTGATAGAAGCTGGGTTTGGCAATTTCTTACCAAGAAGGTTTGCCAATACACGTTTTGTCACGTCGCGGATATCCGCTGCACGTTCTTGCATGTATGGGTTGTCTTCCATGCCTTCAAAGATAGTGATGAACATGTCAGTCACTTCTTTAAGACCTGCTTCTGCATTGACTTTCTTAGCACGAATTGTTTCTTTAATCTGACCAATCAATTCTGGGTCAGAAAGAACCATCAAATGAGCGTCAAAAACTTGAGCTGCTTCTTCACCAAGCGTACCTACAGCTTTCTCGCGGATAAGAGAAAGCTCGTTTTGAGAAGCTTCAAGAGCAACATCCAAACGAGCCTCTTCTGCGTTTGTATCTTCGACTGAAATAGTCTCGAATGACAAATCCGGTTGAACGAGTAGATATGCTTTTGCAACTGCAACACCGTCAGATGCTGCGATTCCTTTAAGCATTTCTGTCATTTCCCTTATGCCAATCCTTCTTTTTCCATTGTTTCTGAGATTGCAGCGATAGCGTCATCTGCATCTGCACCTTCAGCTGAGATAGTTACATCAGCACCTTGGCCAACACCAAGACTCATAACACCCATAATTGATTTAAGGTTAACTGATTTACCTTTGTACTCAAGAGTGATATCTGAAGCAAATTTGCTAGCAGTTTGTACCAACAATGTTGCTGGACGTGCGTGAATACCTGTTTCTGCCACTACGTGGAAATCTTTAGAAGCCATAGTTTGACTCTCCTTTTGTTCTTTCTTTTTTTGAGTTATATGTGATAACCCTTACAATTTGGTATTATACCATCTTCTAGGATTTTTTTCAAGCATTTTCTGGATTTTCCTTCAATTTCTTTTCAGATAACTTGCTGAAAATCTTCTATCCTAGATAACAAAACACAGGATATAGTTTCTTTAAAAACGATTTATACGATAATCATTGCTGTTTTATAAAACAAACACTACATATTGTGTTTTGTGAGCTTAAGTAGAAAAATTGACCACTATATTTAGTTCAAATCATTGACAAAATTTTATTTTCTGATATACTAAGATAGTATTAAATTTTGAAGAGGAGTTACACAATGGTAACCGTTTATTCTAAAAACAATTGTGTCCAATGTAAAATGACCAAGCGTTTCTTGGACAGTAATAATGTCTCTTATCGTGAAATCAATCTTGATGAGCAACCTGAGTATATCGATCAAGTTAAAGAGCTCGGTTTTAGCGCAGCTCCTGTTATCCAAACACCAACTGAAGTCTTTTCAGGTTTCCAACCAGGAAAACTGAAACAATTAGCATAATCTTAGTACATCATCCAGAAGAAACTGCTTCTAGGGCGAACTTAGAGGCCTTTCTTTTGTAATTAGATAAGGGAAATTTTATGGGATTAAAACATCTTGAGGACGTGACTTACTTCCGTCTCAATAACGAAATCAACCGTCCTGTTAATGGACAAATCATGCTTCATAAAGATAAGGAAGCCTTGGATGCCTTCTTTAACGAAAATGTCGTTCCAAACACTATGGTTTTTGATTCAATTACTGATAAAATCAACTACCTCATTGAACACAACTACATCGAAACAGCTTTTATCAAGAAATACCGTCCAGAGTTCTTGGAAGAATTGGCTCAATTTATCAAAGACCAAAACTTCCAATTCAAGTCATTCATGGCAGCTTATAAATTTTACAATCAATATGCCTTAAAGACTAACGACGGTGAATATTATCTTGAAAGTATGGAAGACCGTGTCTTCTTTAACGCCCTTTATTTCGCTGATGGCAATGAATCTGTTGCAATCGATATTGCCAATGAAATCATCCACCAACGCTACCAACCTGCTACTCCTTCCTTCTTGAATGCTGGACGTGCTCGTCGTGGGGAGTTGGTATCTTGTTTCCTAATCCAAGTGACAGATGATATGAACTCTATCGGACGTTCTATCAACTCAGCTCTTCAACTTTCACGTATTGGTGGTGGTGTGGGAATTACCCTCAGCAACCTTCGTGAAGCTGGAGCTCCTATCAAGGGGTATGAAGGAGCTGCTTCAGGTGTCGTTCCTGTTATGAAGCTTTTCGAAGATAGCTTCTCTTACTCAAACCAATTAGGTCAACGTCAAGGTGCCGGTGTTGTTTACCTCAATGTCTTTCACCCAGATATCATCGCCTTCCTTTCAACTAAGAAAGAAAATGCCGATGAAAAAGTTCGTGTCAAAACCCTATCACTTGGTGTTGTAGTACCAGATAAATTCTACGAATTGGCGCGTAAAAATGAAGAAATGTACCTCTTCAGCCCTTACTCTGTCGAAAAAGAGTATGGTGTACCTTTCAACTACATCGACATTACTGAAAAATACGATGAATTGGTCGCAAATCCAAATATTCGCAAGACAAAAATCAAGGCGCGTGATTTGGAAACTGAAATCTCTAAATTACAGCAAGAGTCTGGCTACCCTTATGTAGTCAATATTGATACGGCTAACCGTGCAAATCCTGTTGATGGAAAGATTATCATGAGTAACTTGTGTTCTGAGATTCTTCAAGTCCAAGAACCAAGCTTGATCAACGATGCTCAAGAATTCCTTCAAATGGGAACGGATGTTTCATGTAACCTTGGTTCAACCAACGTGGTTAACATGATGACTTCACCTGACTTTGGTCGTTCTATCCGTGCTATGGTTCGTGCCCTTACTTTCGTTACAGATAGTTCACACATCGTAGCTGTTCCTACCATCGATCATGGAAATAGCCAAGCCCACACCTTTGGTCTCGGCGCCATGGGACTTCACAGCTACCTTGCCCAACAACTGATTGAATATGGATCGCCTGAGTCTGTTGAATTTACAAGCATCTACTTCATGCTTATGAACTACTGGACCTTGGTAGAATCAAACAATATCGCGCGTGAACGTGGCATCACCTTCCACAACTTTGAAAAATCAGACTATGCTAAGGGAAGCTACTTTAACAAGTATATTACAGGCGAGTTTGTTCCAAAATCAGACCGTGTTAAAGAACTCTTCAAAGATGTCTTTATCCCAAGTGCTACTGACTGGGCTGAACTGCGCGACAAGGTTCAAGCAGATGGTCTTTACCACCAAAACCGCCTTGCTGTAGCGCCAAATGGTTCTATCAGTTACATCAATGACGTTTCTGCTTCTATTCACCCGATTACACAACGTATCGAAGAACGTCAAGAAAAGAAAATCGGTAAAATATACTACCCTGCTGCTGGCTTGTCAACAGAAACCATTCCTTACTACACTTCTGCTTACGACATGGATATGCGTAAAGTGATTGATGTTTACGCTGCTGCGACTGAGCACGTGGACCAAGGACTTTCACTCACACTCTTTATGCGTAGTGACATTCCAAAAGGTCTTTACGAATGGAAGAAAGAAAACAAACAAACGACACGTGACTTGTCTATCCTTCGTAACTATGCCTTTAACAAGGGTATCAAGTCTATCTACTACGTCCGTACTTTCACAGACGATGGTGGAGAAGTCGGTGCTAACCAATGTGAAAGCTGTGTGATTTAATCTTTGCTTGAGGAAACTACATTTTCTCAGATAAGTGATTCATTCACCCTGCTAAACTAAACTAGAATAAGCATCTATACTATGAAATAACAAAAAGTCGGGCTTCCGACTTTTTGTGCGATACTCCTCTAGGATTATGATAAAATAAAGATAATTGTGAGTTCGCAATACTAAACACAGAAAGAGATTTCAAATGGAAACTTACTACAAAGCCATTAACTGGAATGCCATCGAAGATGTCATCGACAAATCAACTTGGGAAAAGCTGACAGAGCAATTCTGGCTCGATACACGTATTCCCTTGTCAAACGACTTGGATGACTGGAGAAAGCTACCAAATGTAGAAAAAGACTTGGTAGGAAAAGTCTTTGGTGGTTTAACCCTTCTCGACACTATGCAATCTGAAACTGGGGTTGAAGCCCTTCGCGCAGATATCCGTACACCACATGAGGAAGCTGTTTTCAATAACATCCAATTTATGGAATCTGTTCACGCTAAATCTTACTCTTCAATCTTTTCTACCTTGAATACTAAGGCTGAGATCGAAGAAATTTTCGAATGGACCAATACCAACCCTTACCTACAAAAGAAGGCTGAGATTGTCAACGAAATTTACCTAAACGGTAGCCCACTTGAAAAGAAAGTGGCTAGCGTCTTCCTTGAAACCTTCCTCTTCTACTCTGGTTTCTTCACACCGCTCTACTACCTTGGTAACAACAAACTTGCCAACGTTGCGGAAATCATCAAATTGATTATTCGTGATGAATCTGTTCACGGAACCTACATTGGTTACAAATTCCAACTTGGTTTCAATGAATTACCTGAAGAAGAGCAAGAAAAGCTAAAAGAATGGATGTACGACTTACTCTATACTCTTTATGAAAATGAAGAAGGCTACACAGAGAGCCTCTATGACGGTGTTGGTTGGACGGAAGAAGTCAAAACCTTCCTTCGCTACAATGCTAACAAGGCTCTCATGAACCTGGGACAAGATCCACTCTTCCCAGATTCAGCAGATGATGTGAACCCAATCGTTATGAACGGTATTTCAACAGGGACATCTAACCACGACTTCTTCTCTCAAGTCGGAAATGGTTACCTCCTTGGTGAAGTTGAAGCCATGCAAGATGATGACTACAACTACGGTTTGGACTAATACTCTTCGAAAATCTCTTCAAACCACGTCAGCTTCGCCTTGCCGTAGATATGCTCACTGACTTCGTCAGTCTTATCTACAACCTCAAAACTGTGTTTTGAGCAACCTACGGCTAGCTTCCTAGTTTGCTCTTTGATTTTCATTGAGTATAATTCTCCACCACTCTTAACTATCAAAAAGTAAACTTGAAACAACAAAATAATAATCTAATAAAATATCGAAGTTTTGAAAACAAACCTCGATATTTTTGTTTTTGTTTTATTTTGTTGTTTTTGTATTTGAATGATGAGCTAGTTTATGGTAAGATAGTAGTAGGAAACGAGGTGATAATATGCTCAAGCAAGAAAAATTAACCAAAATTTTAGAGATAGTAAATAGTAAAGGAACCATAACGGTTAAACAGATTATGGACGAAATAGCCGTTTCAGATATGACTGCAAGACGCTATTTACAGGAATTAGCTGATAAAGATTTACTGATTCGTGTGCATGGTGGAGCTGAAAAACTTCGAACCAACTCCCTTTTGACTAATGAGCGATCAAATATTGAAAAACAAGCCCTCCAAACGGCAGAAAAACAAGAAATAGCCCGTTTTGCAGGCAGTCTAGTAGAAGAAAGAGAAACTATTTTCATTGGACCAGGAACAACATTAGAATTTTTTGCGCGCGAATTGCCTATTGACAATATCCGCGTCGTGACCAACAGTCTACCTGTTTTTCTGATTTTAAGCGAACGAAAATTAACAGATTTGATTTTGATAGGTGGAAATTATCGCGATATTACAGGTGCTTTTGTTGGCACATTGACCCTACAAAATCTCTCTAATCTCCAATTTTCCAAAGCTTTCGTTAGCTGTAATGGTATTCAAAACGGAGCTCTAGCTACTTTTAGCGAGGAAGAGGGAGAGGCTCAACGCATCGCTTTAAATAATTCTAATAAAAAATATTTGCTCGCAGATCATAGTAAGTTCAATAAGTTTGATTTTTATACTTTTTATAATGTATCAAATCTTGATACTATTGTTTCAGATTCTAAACTAAGTGATTCAATCCTTTTTGAGCTATCTAAACTTACTAAAGTCATCAAGCCTTAATAAACTGAAAGATCCTGTGGGAAAAACTCAATTTCAGAAGTAAATCTTCCCACAATAAAACGCATAGTATCAAGGTTTTTCAACACCTGATATTATGCGTTTTTCTACGTTAAAGACTTTTTGCCCAATTGCTTTATCTGCAACCTCAAAGCTATGCATTGAGAAACCTGCGACTCGCTTCCTAGTTTAAAGTTGCTCTTTGATTTTCATTGAGTATAAGCAACGTGATTAGATAAGAGTTTTGCAGCGTACTAAATACGAGATTTAACTTTTTTGGAAATTGGTTACGATTGTTGAAACGGCATAAAATCTGAATCAAAGGAGATATTATCCCATTCTTCAGGATTGATAAAATTTAAAAATAAATTTTTAAATTCTTCCAGCTCATAATCTGAATGACAAATCCATTCTTTACCAGTCGAGACATACCATTTTCCAAGACTTTTCAATTCTTCATTTGTCAAACACGGTATTTGAGAGCATTTTTCAAAGTTGATAATATAAACTTTTTCATAAATAGATTGGATAAAATCTTTGAACATCTTTTTGCCTCACTAAAATTCTATATCTAATGACTCATTCTACTACTCAATCACTTGAGTTTCCGCTACTTTCTTGTACCAGTGGGCTGATTTCTTCGGATAACGTTCTTGAGTTTCAAAATCTACATAGAAGAGACCGTAACGTTTCTCATAACCGTTTGACCATGAGAAGACGTCCATCAATGACCAAATGAAGTAACCTTTTACATTCACTCCATCTGCAATCGCATCAGACAAGACCTCCAAGTGTTGTTTCACATAATCAATACGGCCATCATCATAAACAGTGTTATCGACGAACTCATCTTTATAGCCGAGACCATTTTCAGTGATGTAAATCTTCTTGTAGTTCGGATAATCTTTCTTCACGCGCATGATTTGGTCATACAAACCTTGAGGGTAGATAATCCAATCCCAATCCGTACGTGGTACATAATCAGGAGCTACACGACGACCAACACCTTTGATTTGGTATTTAGAACTTCCTTTCTCACCCTTACCATTATGGATGATTTCAGTTTCTCCATCAAAGGATTCCATCCAGTCACTCATATAGTAGTTAATTCCAAGGAAGTCATTCAAGTCTTTTGCGGCTTCTAATACTTCGAAATCTTCGTCACGCAAGTCAAGCTTTCCACCATTGGCAGCCAAGATAGCCTCTACCCCTGCCAGGGTCTTTTCAGAGTAGTGCCCCAGATAAGTTGCATCCAAGATAAATTTGTTATGGATAATGTCCTCCAACTCTGCCGCAATAACATCTGCTGGATTTTTAGGATCCAAAGGATACTTAGTTGGCAGAGCGTGAACAACACCAATTTCACCTTTATAACCTTCATCTTTATATAGCTTAACTGCACGCGCATGAGACACCATCATATTGTGGTGCGATTGGAAGACTTTGGCAAGGTCATACTGGATACCTGGAGGGAATTTACCAACTAAATATTGACCATCACCGATTGGCCCAATTTCATTAAAGGTTGTCCAATAATTTACTTCTGGAAATTCTTCAAAACAGAAGGCAGCGTAGTCTACAAAGTGTTCGATATTTTCACGGTTTAAGAAGTCGCCATTTGAGTGGAGAGCTTCTGGCGTGTCAAAGTGATGAAGAGTTACAAAGGGCTCAACATGACGTTTGTGACATTCTGCAAATAGATTATGATAATACTCAACACCCTTTTGATTTACTTGACCGTAGCCTGTTGGGAAAATACGTGACCAGGCAATAGAAATTCGAATGCCATTGACACCATACTCTTCTGCTAGCTTTAGGTCAACTGGGTATCGATTGTAAAAATCACTGGCTGGTTCTGCAGTGTACCAGTAGTTATCTTCAAGATATTTATCCCAAGCAACTGGTCCTTTTCCATCAGTATGTGTAGCACCTTCTGCTTGATAGGCAGCTGTTGCGCCACCGAAAATAAAGTCTTTTGGTAATGTTTTTGTCATTTTTTTCACCTATTTCTTGATTTAAAATAAAGTAAAAGTGAGAGGAGAGGAGTCAGTGAGCCATCCTTCTCCATCTCACTTCTTGTACCAAGTCACCGAATTGTGACATGAGGAGGTAAAAACGATACTTTTTTACCGAGGAATTAACAAGGCGATTAGGAAATTCGCCATAGCGATTTCCGTAACGATAGGAGATTATTTCAGAGTCCCTATTATTAATCGAATTGTGACATGAGGAGGTAAAAACGATACTTTTTTACCGAGGAATTAACAAGGCGATTAGGAAATTCGCCATAGCGATTTCCGTAACGATAGGAGACTGTTTTATAGTCCCTATCGTTAATCGAATCGAGCTTGTACGAATGCAAGAGCACCTTTTCCATCACGAGTTAATTTGATGTATTGAGCGCCTTCTGTTTTCGCAAGTTTAATACCGAGTTTATCTGTTTCTGCTTTCATATCTTCAAAGTTTGAAGCAACTTGAGGGGCAAGGATAACTAGATCAAACTCTGGTAACATTTCACGGTGAGCACCATAGCCACCTGCTGCTGCTTTCACAGGAACATTGTACTCTGCTGCTGCCTTATTCAAAGCATTTGCAAGAAGTCCACTTGTCCCTCCACCTGCACAGAGAACGAGGACATTTGTTTCTTTAGTGATTGTATTTTGTGCTGCTTCTACACCAGCTTTTTCAAGAATAGCATCTGCTTTTGCAGTGTTGAAGTTTGCAGCAACTTTTTCTTTCAATTCATCATTAGATTTACCTGAACGCTCTTCTTCAAGAATTTGTTCATCATAAACTTTAAGGAATGGATAGTAAATGACTACGTCAACCACGATTAGAAGGGCAGCAAGAATGAATGATAGAACTTGGAAGTTAGTACCAAGAACTAGACCTAGTGGAGCTGGAGTTGTCCATGGTAGATTAGCAGTAAATGAGTTCATTCCAAGAGTTTCAATGAAGAATTTAAAGATCCAAACGTTTGCGATAGGAGCAAAAATAAATGGAATGAAGAAAATCGGGTTCAATACCAATGGTGCACCAAACAAGATTGGTTCATTTACACCAAAGAAAGTTGGAACTACTGAAGCTCGTCCGATTGCACGGTTACGTTTTGATTTTGTTAACCACATGAACATGAATGGAACAACCAGTGTCGCACCAGTACCACCCATGGTCACGATAAACATTTGAGTTCCCGAAGTAAGAATCTTGTCAGCGTGCATCCCTTGTTGGAGAAGGTTCAAGTTGACTTCAGCATTGGCATAGGTAATAGCTGCGATAGCTGGTTCAACAATAGATGGACCATGGATACCAACAAACCAGAAGAAGGCAAAGGCACCAAAGATAATCGTAATACCAAGATAGCCATCAGCAGCAGAGAAGAGTGGTGCAAAGAATTTACCGATTGATTCAGCTACGCTTGCACCAACAAAATGACGAGCTAGTAAATCAAGAGCATAAAGTGAAATAACTGAGAGAGTGAATGGAATCACATCTTTAAAGACTTGTGAGATATTTGGTGGAACTTCGTCAGGCATACGAATGGTAACGTTGTTCTTAACACAAACCTTATAGATGGCTACGGTAACAAATGCAGCAAGGAAGGCTGAAAGCAAACCTTTTGTCCCCAAAAATCCAGTAGCTAAACCATTTTCGATAGGATCAGCTGCCAACATCAACAAACCAACAATCGCTGCCAACAGTGTTGACATGTAGTTGATTTGATTTGTTTTTTCCATACTACGGTTAACAGAGTCTGTTAACGATTTAGCAGTTGTACCAGCTACCAATACAGCTAAAATCCCCATGGAATAGCTGTAAGGTTTCATAAGAAAAGCAACAGTTTCATCAGACCATTTGAATCCCCATGAGTTTGGTACATAGGCAATCAAGATAAAGATACTTGAGAAGAGAATAACAGGCATACCTGCAATGAAACCATCACGAATAGCACGAAGATAGATATTACGAGATAATTTCTCAAAGAAAGGTTTTCCTTTCTCGATAAATGCAATTAGTTTATTCATTATTTAACTCCTCTCTTGTAGAGTTCGATTAAGTGGTGCATCAAATCTTTTAACAAGATAGTTGTCATCAAGTGATCTTGACCGTGCATCATGGTTACACTGTATGCTAAGTCCTCACCAGAAGCTTCCTTAGTTAATAGACTTGTTTGCGCGTGGTGAGCCTCAGCAATACAGCTACCAGCTTCCTCTACCAGAGCGTCCGCTTTAGCAAAATCACCAGCTTCAGCAGCCTTCAAGGCTTCCAATAGTTTTGAACGAGCATCGCCAGCATAGGCTACGATTTCAAAACCTAACAATGTTACTTCTTCTCTATTCATGATAGAATTCTCCTTATATAATTTTAAATAATTTTTATGATAATAAACGTTGGATATGTAGAACTAGATAAACTCGTTCACTTTTATACAAATCAAGACCCGTATGTTGCGTAATCACATCATAGATCTTGGAACCAATCTCGAACGCTTTTGGATAGGATTGTTTAATATGATCTTCCATATCCAGAAGTGATTGGTTATCATCTCTAGACCTGTCTAAATAATCCAAGAAATAATTCAAATGAATCATAAAGCGATCATAGAAATGGTTATTCTCTTTAGTTCGTTGAATTGCATAGTCCTTTAAAACTTCTTCAACATTCCTGAGAATTTCTTTCCTCTTATCAATCGACTTAACTACTTCTACTTCATTCTCGCCTTCGGCATTGATGAAATGATAAGCAATCCGAATAATTTCGTCTTCAGGAAAATTATCGGTCAGTTTTTGACGATAAATTCCAAAAGCTTCATTTGCGATTTGAAAAGCGACAGGATACTTAGCAGAAATATCTGGCAGATTACTATCCTTGTACCTTCCTTGTGCTAGAGCTTGGTAAGAACAGTAAATATGATCTGTCAAGGTTACATAGAGATACTCTTGAATCGGATAATGATATTTCTTGGAAAGCTTATCAATAATCTCATAGGTCACTGTGATAAAATCAAGCGGAACATCTTTGAGAAGAGCCATAAAGTTTTCTCTTGACTCTTCGGTCTTCATCCGAAAGATTTTCTCAACCTGATTTTCAGCAATCAAATCCCCCTTCTTCTTTCCAAATGCAATCCCCTTACCAATCACAATCACTTCTTCTCCCTTATCATTTCTGACAAGCGAGACATTGTGATTCATTGGATTTAGAATTCGATACATGTCAACCTCCTTTTATATTTTAAAGGTATATGAGTATAAAAAATGACCACAAATGAACTAGAAAATCAGCCGATTTCTAATTCACCTGTGATCATGCCTAATATTACTTAGTAACACTCACCTTGTATTAACTTGTGATTTAAGTATAGCACAAGTAAGTTATTTTGTAAACCTTTACATACAACTTGTATGCGGTAGAATTTTTTAGAACGCCTAAATTCATACAATTTTTAGGAGAACATCACCGAGTTTTAAAAAAAGACTGAACAAATTTCTTGCTCAGTCTTGACATTGATACACTTATCAGGTATCATTAATTAAAGACTGAGTAAGAAGGACGAGTTCTTACTCGGTAAGGCGAGAAGTGTTAGCGCACTTTTCGTCTTTTTTTATTCGATTAATTTAAGTAAATTATAACACATTTTTACATACCGTGCAAGCATTTTATGTTTAATTGTAGCACAAAAAGACCTTCTTTTACAAAGGTTATTGTTATATAACTTTTTATATACTTTGTTATGCACTTCTATTGTTTTCGGAAGTAAGATAATCTTTTACTATCAGGGTAACATTGATATCTAGATGTATTTTCTTTTTCCGTTTTACTCATTCTTTTTTTAATGGTATAAGCAGAAACTTCCTCTAAAGAAATAAATTTTTCATAATCCTCTCTCCAGTTGCCAAAGAATAGTTCCCTCAAGGAATCCTCATAATTCAAAACAATTATCCGACTCATCGTTTCAGCTCCAGCAAGAGTCCAATACATTCCTCTTTTTTTCATTCTATAAGTGACCTTACGATGCTGACTCTCCATTATCCCGATTCCCGCATGACTGAATCCTCTCTGTTCGGCTGGTTTGGTATATTGGAAATTTCTCAATATTTTACTCTTGAACTTCTCAAACAACTCTTGTTCTTCTTCTGTATCAATATAACTTTCGGTCGTATCTAGGACAGTTCTCATTAACTGCTTATCATGTTGCTTAATCGCCTGGAAAGCTCTCTCTAATAGATCTTCAGAGTAAAATTTTAAATAATTCTTCAACTCCTTATTTACATGATACTCATCCCAGAAATGTTCGTGGCGTTTAATTCGCAAAACCTTCGCAATCTCTTTGAAAACATAGGGTGTATATCCATGACCTCCATCAGAGTTCGTAATCAATAAAGTCTGATTCGTAATTTCGTAATTATTGAACAGATAATCGATCACCTGCTCCCTCACTAAGCGGTTGTCAAGGCCAATAAATTCTTTTTTATCCTGAAGTTCAAATCGATTGCTGCCAACTTTCTGGCTTCCCGTATGGACTACAAAATGGGATAAATCATAATGCTTATTATCCTTCTGTGTGTCACGTGCTTTGACCATCACACCATCACCCTCAATATAAATAACCTGGGCTTTTCTTTTGCTAACTTCTTTATTCTCCTCATAATATCGATAGCCTTCTCTTTCCTCCAATAACTTCTCACAAATTTTTACAGCTTTTACTACAATTGGCTTTGTGATAGAGATGTGATAAGTCAATTGGATCACCTGAGTTACTTTATCATATGGCATTAAAGTAGATAATTTAGCCACCTGATACATAAATTCCCAGGAGAAGCGGACGTTCTTCTGAAGTCCTAACTTTTCATCTACTGGAATAACCCAATGATTTCCCTTTTTCCAACGTCTTCTTCTAAAAGTAAACTCTCCAAATGTGAAGGCGACAGTTCGCTCCATAGAATGAATACAGGTATAGCCCTTTGCTTTCATGACTGGAATCATCTCCTCATCATACTTAGAAACAAATTTATAAAATTCTTTTGCATTTTGGAATAGCAACTGATTTTTTAATTCTCTCTCATCAAAGAAAGTCATTCAGAATCCTCCCTTATTAAAATTACGCTTATTTTAATAAATTTTGACCTGAATGTTCAAATAATCCTTTGTTCTGACAAAAAAAGAGCCTATCTTTTCAGATAAACTCTTACTTGTCATACCAGGGTTTCTCTTTTTTACTAAAATAGGATTTGCTCATTTCAATAGTAGCTATCCCCATAGGAATCAAAATAATACTCCATAAAACCGTCACAATTCCATCTGCAATAAAGGAAAAACCACCTGTAAAGTGAAGTCCCAAATACAGTAATAATACAACTGGAAGGAAAGCTGGAGCGAATTTTAAAACGGCCAACCCTAAAACAATTATAAACACCATACTAAGTCCAAATGTTTTATAGAACACATAGATTGCTATAGCTCCGATAAAAATAAAGAACAGCTGAACAAGTCTTTTAATATCAATGAAAATCATCATAGATTCCTCCTACTTCATCAGTAATATTTTAAAATTTCATCTGTTAGGTAAATTCTATTGGGTAGATTGGATCCTTGGCGGACTTCTTCAATTAAACCATGATTCTTTAGCTTCTTTTTCAAAGAAATGACTTTGCTTTCACCTGATTGAAGAGCCTCCATTAGCTCTTCTACAGGGTAACATACAAAAGTATTTCCATTTTCATCATATCCTTTTAATTCAAAGTCAACTGCAGCTCTTAAACGATTTAATAAAAGCATGTAAAGAAAAATTCCACTACTCTTCAAATCATTGAACTGTGGGTTGTCTATTATTGGACGAGGGATGACAATTTGTCCTGAATCTATTGCTGCTGAAGAAAATTCAGGAATATCTGATAGATTTGATAAGTATTTCATTGCTATATTTCCTTTCTTATGGAACGCTATTTTTTCTTTCTCTCCATCCTTTCCCATTCTCTTATAATCAGATTCTCAAGATAAGATGAAGCTGATTTTTCACCATGATACTCTACTAAAGCATCTAACATATCATATCGAACATTATGATGTAAAGAGAATGGATATCTTTGCTTTTTATTATAACTCTCAGGAGACTTTCTAGCCTCCTGATTTTGCTTCCTAGACGAAGGAGTCTTTTCTCTCTTTGGTGTACTTTGGAATGTTTGTTTTACTTGTGCGAATCGATTCTCTGTCATGCTACCTCTCCTTCTAACACACTCAAAATATTCTCATATACGTAGTTTATATTATCATAAAACTTTTGATGTGTCTCTTTTTGGTTAGCTGTCATCTCTTCATGCTGCTCAAAGACACTCTGACTGATCACAAGACTCTTGGCCATGAGCTCTTTCTCCTGGATAGAACCTAGGTAAGCTGAGTCTTCTTCAACAACTTCTAAAAATTGTTTACAGGTGTCTGTTACATTGTTTCCAACGTACTTAATCTTATTTCCAATAAGATAAGGTTCTGCTTTAACATAGCTTTTCTTAGTAATAACTTCAATAGCTTCGCTCTTAATGAAGTCTACAAAATTTTTCAAAGATAACCAGGCACGAAAACCATTAAGAGAGGCATCAGAAACAGCCAAGACAATATCTGACACAGCTATAAAATTTGCTGTAACTAAGCTCTCATCATTGTGCGTATCAATCAGAATGACATCAAATTGTGCTTCTAACTCTTCGTAATGTTCGCTAAACCACATAAACAACTGGAGATATTTGTTGTTTCGACTAGCAAGATCTAACTGCTCATCTGTCAAACGCTCATCACCACAAATCAAACTGAGATTTTCTGATATTGGAACAATCTCATACTCTCCAGACGTAAATATATCATAGACGGTTTTCTCACATTTTACATCAAATGTTCTTGTCAAATTGCATTCCCAAGCTCCATCAATGAGTAGTGTTCTAAGCCCCTTAACACGTGCCAACCAATCCCCTTCATTAAAGGTATCTGTAGTCTTACCACCGCCACCTTTTCCTAAGTTTGTAGTTTGAATCTTCATGATTCCCTCCTTGGATAATTGTATATTTTGTTATATAACTTTTTATATACTTAATTATACCTAAAACTACTTTTCTTGTCAATATAAAAGCACAAAAAGTTATATAACTTTTTGTGCAACTTATTATCCGTATGTACCACCTATATTTCCGCCAACATAGGCTTTTAGCTGGATTTGTTGAACCGTAGTATTGAAATTTCCAACGAAATAGCTGTTCTCTTCTCCATTTTTAGTTAGAACAACTAAAAATTGAATCACGTCATCTGATTCAGTTGGCATCACTTCCAATTGTTTAGGTTGAAAATCATACTGATTCGTCAGAAGAGCCATCGCAAAGGTTTGAACCATCGCATTCTGTGTCATAGATAAATGATTCTCGATTGTTCCCTTGACATTTGGCAGAAAATTCGTCTTTTTTATATCTGCTACTGCTTCTTCAAAGGCTTTTAACACTTCTTTTTTGTCTTCTGAGCTTGCCTCTGCATAGGGGCGTTCTAGTTTTAACTTAGCTGTCCGATAATTCTTCTCGTCTGCTGTTTCCTCTCTGGAAGACGGCTCGTTTTGTGCGGTTCCTGAAGAACTCACCTGGGCAGCTTCTTCTATTTTAGTTTGTTGAGATGGTCTGAAACTCGATACAATCCCTATTCCTGCCAAAACCAATAGAATACCTACTACAATCGATACAACCATATTCTCCTTTATCCAATCAATCATCTTATATCCTCCTTTTAATTTGAACTTAATTTAGCTTCTCTGTCATCTGGATAAGCAAAAGAGATTACCTGTTCTTGTTGTTGTGATTTAGTCCAAATACGATAATTCCATGTATATGGAGTTTTGAACTGATCCCAACCACTCAGAGGTGTATTTTGTTCTACAAATAAGATAGAGCCATTCTCGAAAACATGACATACAATTCCAGTATGACCATATCCTCCGCCTCCTACCTGTGAAGAAAAAATAGCGCCTCTTTTGGGTGTAGTCTTAACCGAATTTCCAAATATTCCAGCCCATGCCGCCGCTTGATCTTTCCCATCTCCCTGTACTGAGCCAGAATGACCCCATAAGTGATTTCCCATGCTAATTGTAAGATTCACACATTGTCCAGCATACTCGTCACTTCCAGGATTATACCATCCTGTAGACTTAGCATAATCCATGCCTAAGCTCTTAGGATCAATAATGAATGGTTTCAAGCTATCTGGTAAGTCTTCTGGTTTATACCCCCACGCAGTCGCATCTGAAGGGACAGTTCCCGTTCCATCGGTACTGCTACCTGACTCACCACATCCACTTCTTTCAGCTGAAGAAGACACCGCACTATCTGAAGAACTGACATCTTGTGTACTGGATCCTTCATAAGGTTTCTCACCATGAGCAGCAATAGCTTCCTTATCAAGCCACTGATACTTCGTACCTAGTTTTTGGTACATATCAGTTAGTTTGCTCTTATAAGTGCCATCTGTGGCCCATCCGCCATCTGCTATAGCGGATAGGCTAGCAATGCCATTTGTATTGTTTATAGCCCCTTTATAAAGTGTCTGGTGAGCCATAAACTCAGCTTTCCCTACGATCCCTGCATCGTAGCTAGAGAACCAAGTATAAGCTCCTCCTGTACCGTCTCCGACATTCGCTCCAGGCTTTGTCCCACTTAAATCAACACTATCTTCACCATACGTCGCAAGAGTAACTGGAAAATTACTTTTGCTAGAGGTTTTAACACCTCCCATATTGTGAGCTTTCCAGAAGGAGGTACCATTAGGATTCGTAAAATTGAAGCCATTCTCTATCATTGTTTGAGTGATAGAGGCTGAAGGTAGGAAACCTCCTGCCTTCCAAGACAGGATATAGGCTTCCTTATGCTTTTTTACAAAGTCATCGATGGAACCATCAGCTGAAGAAACTGTGGAGTCGCCAGTTGAAGATGTTGTTTCTACAGCACCACAATCATTTCTTCCATTATTGGTTACAGCTCCCATTATCCCAACTAACATGGTTATCCCAACATTGATAATTAATAGGAGAGCCACAAAAGGAATGAGGATCTTCAGTTTAAATATTTTTTTCATGGATACCTCACTTATCTACCACAATCCTAATATTGTTCGCAAAATTCCATAAAAAACTAAAAATACAATAAATCCTATTCCAATCTTCTTGAGACCGTTCAAAAACTCCTTATCTCGTTCTTTTTGTGCTTCCAGGCGTTTTGGATCAGATTCTCCCTCTGAAGCGAAATAATCTCTTTCTTGTTGCATGCGATATTTACGAATCAATACGTATTGATCAAATCTCTGCTTAGTCCTGGCAATCATTCCTAGTTTATTTTTGGCCATTCTGGTTTACCTTCCTTTCTTACTCAATACCGCCATAGCGCTCAACTTCAGGGGCTAACAGCTGTTGGTTAAAGACCAGATTTCCTACCCCTGCAATATTCATGAATAACTGTCCTTTCGCCAGACGAGGCAAAGTCTCTAGTTCAGACTGGTTCATTGATCCAGATAAGGCGTTAGCTAGTAGAGGAACACTGGTTTCGTCCGTCTGAGCAAAAACTCTATATTGCATCAGACCAAAAATCCTCTGGACTGCCGTTACGTACGGATCCTTATGAGTGCCAATCCCCGTCTCAAACAGAATCCCTCGCAGTGAATTAACAGACAATACAACACCAGCAAAGTTTTCGCCCATTGTATCAATCATATCAGCCAGAAGGTTGACACTACTTTCATGCTTAGGGTCAATGAGTGTCTGTGCCCCACTAATATTGACAATATAGTGCTGCATATCCATCTCCGTTAAGTCAGGACGTCTCTTCAGTAATTGCTTACAGCGTTTTCCGTTATTGACAATATCAGCTGAGACAAGTGAAAGAACAGAGAATATCTGAACATTTAACAAATGAGGGGCGTTCTTCAACCCTGAGAATTCAAATGTTACAACTTGCTCTGAAGAAATATCTTGAAATTCGGTTGTTCCCTCGAAAATTTCTGCGTTTGTTGTCAATAGTTCGTTAAACGTATTGTAAATGCGCTTAACAGCCTTGTGTTCGGCTTTATCCGCACTAGTTTGTTCCAGTCGACGTTTGTAGGAATCAACAAACAAAATAAAATCAGACAGAATAGGATACTCCTCCTTCACAATATCCGTCGCTTTCAGTTTTTCTGGATTCAACGAAGGATTTCGAGCCCACAACTCTTCTTCAATATAGAACTCATTCAAGAGAGTTCCAAATGTGATTAAATCGTCTCCTGTCACTTCATTATTCAGGAGTTTATAGATACTCTTCAGTTTCTCGATATGAAGATTGTAAGATTTTTTCTTATCAATTTCAGTTCCTGCTTCATTGGTTACTGTTGGAAATACCTGGAAAATATTGATACGGTTAGACTCACCTGATAAATCAAGAATCAATCCATGTTGTTTTCGTGTCTGATCAAGAAACTGGCCAGTAGCATCAAAGTTACGAATATAATGCCCCTTCGCATAGAGACCGTCTGTGTGTTTCATAAGAAAAGATCGCTGTCCCATCTTTGGATTTCCAGATAGGATCATAAAGGAGCGTGTTCTTTTCTCGTCACGTTCTAGAAAATTGAAATTTACCGCTCCATTTGTTGGAGTCCAACCTAGATAAAAACCCTTCTCATCTTCTAGTTTCGTATGATTAAAGAAATATCCACCAGCTATTGAGTGAGCTGGAGTCGGTATTCCTCTTCGATGATTGGGCAAATCAATCTGATATTCAGCTGGAATAAATGGAGCATGGTATTCAAAATCTAATTCTCCAGACAGAATAGTGGATTTGAATTTCGACGTTTTGTCTTTGACCTCTTCAACCTTCTTGAATAATTCTTCTTTGGTTGATGCGAACGTAAAGACACGAATATACATCCCGTACATAGCTATATTTTGCTTATCAATTTCACGGCTTAGTTTATTCAGATTGTCAATTTCATCTAGTTCTTTCCGATTATTGGTTAGTTTACTATTATTTGTAATCCGTGTTGACTTCTCTTCAATAGAGTCCTCAATCTCTTTTTGAAGCTGTCTATTATCCTCCTTGTACAGTGACAGGAAGGAACGTGTACCAGGAATCAACAACAATTCAGAAAGCCAAAAACGATCCATCCCTTCAGTTGGATACTCATAATAGTGTAAGACCGTATGGTGCCCATCTCCACTTATCCAGGAGCGGTCATCCTTTTGAAAATCAATATTTCCTTGCGGTTGAATCTGACTAAGAAAAGCAAGGTCATATCCTTCATTTTTTAGTTGTCTTTGTCTACGTTTTGATAAATCAGGCATGCTATCTCTCCTATACTTTCTCATTCATATTGTTGTATTGCTTTATTATCTGAATTTTCTTCCTGTAGTTGATATCTTGCGGAACAAAATCATTATTTCCATAGGTTTTAGCCTTCCGAACCAATTCGTCCAATTCGGTTGTTGTGGGCGCAAATAGCCACAGAATGAACTCTGTATTATAGACTTCTTGTCGGATACTTTCTTCAACCTTAATTTGGCTTTGAAGCCAAATTTCACGATCCTTGAGTTGTAAAAAACGTCTATCGTTTACTGATAACTTAGACATATCTTGTCGCACTAAATCCAAATGATGGCGCAAGTCAGAAATTTGCGTGTCTGTATTTGTTGGCAAAGTTGTCGTCTCCACTTGGATATTCGGTCCAAATCGAGTCAACCAGGTTTCAAAATTTTCAATGGTTCTCATAACCTCGTTATAAGACATCGATCCTAAATCTTTACCTGGTATCTCCATCAGCTGCAAGTAGCCATAATCAACTAACTGGATATAAGCCTGACTGTTTGGAATGATTGATTTTACATCTAACAACTCAACGCAAGAATGCAAATCAAAATATTCCTGCGTTTGTCTCTTCGTTTCTTGAATACGTCCCAGCGGACGTTTCTCATTTTTTGGAGGTTTAGTTTGTTTAATCGCCATTATGGTTTTCTCCTTCTGATATAATTCAAGCTGATATAACGTTTTCTTCTTCGTCTGAAGAAAAGAAACATGCTGTGCCAATTCTTTTTGCCACCGTTAGCTGGTAACACCAGATACAAACTCAGAACTGGTGTTAAAAAAATGAATGCGAACATCTGTATCCACTGGCTTTTAGGAAAGATTTTTAAGCCAACGCTCAAAGCGATTACTCCAGTAATTCCTACAAAAGCAATATCTAGGATAAGAAGGCCTATAATCTTAATTTTGGCATAGATATCTCTAGGTACACCGTATTTTTCACCGTACATGAATTTCTCCTTTATATTTGTTTTGATACTCACATTATAATGAATAATCGAAAATATCTTTTAAAGGGACAATAGCATTTTTGCCATTGTCTTTCAGGAAAGAATTATACAAAAAGTTATATACTTTTTTGCACAATAAAAGAAGCCTCAATCTTGAGACTTCTTGACTAAATCAAAGAATGATTCCTCTGAAAGGAAAGTGATGGATTGACCGTCTGATATTCGTCTAAGCGCTGCATCATGCTTTTTAGACCTTTTATCTGGATCAAAAAGATTCAACTGCTTGTGTCCTAAAACCAATATATCTGTCCTAGAAGATATATAATTTTGAACGACAGCTCCTTTACTTTCTAAAAATCGTATGGCTTCTTCTCGAGTTAGAGGACGTAGGCTTCCTGTGATAACAATGTTCTTCCCTGTTAGATCCATAGTTCCGCCTATTCTTCTTCGTCGTCACTCTCAGCGCCAGTGATATGACGTCCTCCCTGCATACGCTGTCCTGCTTGTTGCATTTGTTGGTTCATGTAATTCATTTGATTCATGCTCTGTTGAAATTTTTGTTGAGAAGAATCAGGCTGTGCTGGTGGTGTAGATTCTGAAACTGGTGCATCTGCAGGTGGATTTGGATCTTGAATTGGGGACTCCATTCCTTCAGCTGAAGGAGTTGGATCGACAATAGGTGCATCCGTTGTTCCTGGATCAATTGGAGGCTCAGGAATATCAATTGGTCCAGGTTGCTGATCAATTCCAGGAACAGCATCATTTTTCAGAGCGTTATAGGTCGCATTTTGAGCAGAGGCAGCCTTATCATCCAGCTTATCTAATGCGCTACCAACTGCCCCTTTCGTATTTTGCATGGCTTCAAATGCTTTCCATTCTGCCAAATCAACCATATTGCTTACACCACCTTTGGCCGCATTCATAAAGCCTTGGTCTTTTACAGAGTTCAAAGCACCTTGAATACCACCTCCAGTTCTGGCAAGGCTATTTCCTAGAATCTGGCTTCCTTTTGACAAGGCATCTGGAGCTTTTTTAGCCATATCCATACCAAATTGACCAAGTGCCATACCACCATTAAAGAGACCGCCTGCTCCAGCCGCAAAGGCATTCCCCATCATCATAGCTCCGAGCAGTTGTTGAGCTGTTTCACTATGACCTGTTGAAACTCCAAGCCAGCGCTCGATCATGGCTACTCCTTGCATTGCTGCAAAGAATACTCCAACATAAACAAAGGCAGCTGCGAGACACTGCTCCCACATGTTGAGTCCATCAAAGAATCCGCCAGATAGCTTCGTCACTGCTGAGACAGAAAGGATTGGCAAATCTCTGAAGATCTCAAGGGTTACACGCATAATGATAACTTCAAAGAAGATTCCTGCTAAGGCACCGCCAATCGTTCTTAATAGCTCCTTATATTTCTTTGAGTTTGATAGGGAGCTATAACCAAGAATCGGAGAGATCATTGCCTCAATCAAAATATCAAAAACTGATTTGACGAGCTTGATGATCATGCTGACCAAAAGAACAACAAGGATAATATACTGGAGGAACATCCCTATCCAATTGACTTTATAGCGCATATAAACTGATTCAAAAGCACTCAATTGATTGATGACTCGGTGTTCTGTAATGCTTTCAACTCCAGTATTATTGGAATTTAACTTATGTAGGAACAAGCCTTTAATCCCTGCTATTTTGTCGTTTTTCTGTATATCATCTAACATTTTTGGATTTGTCGTACCATAGTTTGCCCCAAAATCAATCTTAGTCGCAAAATCTGCCGTATCCCGTTGGTCAGAATTATCCGTGATATTATTGACAGGGGTAGAACCTTCCTGAACGGGCTTGATATAGCCATAATCATCCATTGGAAACAACTCTGTAGAAAAATCCTTGTAGATCAAAACTTTTAAGTCTACCACATTATTTTTCATGGGTTGCAGAGCCAAGGAGGAAGTTGGCTGACTACCAGATGGCGCTTCACTGGAGACTGTCTGGATAGACATGGCATCCTGTGCCACTGCTGTTGAGATGGTGGTCAAAGCTAGTGGTAATACTGCGGTTACAGCTGTTACCAAAAGGAAATTCGTAATGACCCCTTTGTATTTGACTGGTTTTGTAAAAACTCCTGCGACAGCCGACACAACCAAAATCAGAGTAAACAAGGACGTTCCTAATATCTGAAACCAGTAAAAGAACTGGCCTATAATCGTCTTCTGGTCTCCCAGATAACCGAAGAGACCAAAGAGCTTGAACATATTATTAAAAACATGTTCTAAGCTGGAAGTGATTTGATAAAGGGCCTTGGCAATCCCTCCTGGCAAATAGGCTAGAAATGCCATAAATGCAGGAGTCGGTTCTAAATAGTTTCCCCAGTAGGAATAGAACTCCGCTAGCTTTTTTGCATTCTCGCCTGTGATTTCACCATTGAGATCCTTGACCTCGTTCATCAAATCTGAAAAGGTTTGATAGTCCACTAAAGGTACCTTCTTTCTTTTTAAGATACCCCTATCATATTCGATAATGACAAAATCGTTTTTAAAGGGACAATGAAATTCTGACAATAAAAAAGCCTCAAGTAATTGAGACTTTCTGTAAGTTAATCTGCTGTTCCATTAAAATCATAGAAAGCATTGTCTTCTTTATAGCCACGACGTAGCTCAATGATTCGGATTTTTTTACCCCCCTCGGTCAAGACGACTTGATAATATGCCTCTGCTTCTTCGGGCTTACCTATATCCCTATAATCAACAGCGATTGTAAAGTTGTCCTTTCCTTTCAGTTGACTTTCTAAACTAACAATAGCTCCCCTGAAAGAGGCTGGAATTGATTTTACTTGTTCTTCTGAAAGCACACTGTAGTTAATACTTTCACCGTCGTTATTTGAAATGGTTCGCTTTTCTTTGTCAAATTTTAAGGTAGTTCCTACTCCACCTTTAAAATCAAGACTCTCATAACCATCTTCTTTTGAAAAGCCTGTATAGCTATCTTTCAGCACATTTTTAGCGAGACTTTCAGGTGATTTTTGACCACATGCCCCTAGTAAAATCAAGGCAAATCCTAGTAAAACAATTCTTAAAAAGTGCTTTGCTTTCATCATTTTTTCTCCTAATCATTATTTACCTCATTATAACAAACATCATTTTTTCTTGCAAGTGTTTATATAACTTATTATACATCTTTTTAGATAACTTCATCCGCAAAGAAGTCGTCTCCATCATCATAATAATCATAGTCACCTTGAATAACACTAGCTACAGCTGCCTGAAATAGTTCATCTGTGGAAGTAAATGATTGGGATTGTACCTTTTGTCCTTTACTATGACGGCCTGATAGTTTGGGAGTCTCTCCATTGTTGCTGAGGAGTGGCATGGTCAAACGTTGCCTCCAGTCTATGATATTGTTGAAGGCTGTACCAGCATCAACTGCGATCTCCTGAAGTTCTAGCTCACGGTGTGCACTTTCGACTGGAATATCCGCAAGAGTCATCGATGTATCAAACTCCTCTTGTAAGAACATGTACTTGTAAGGGAAGCTGTTCTTATCATGTGCGAAAATTGGATCCGTTGTGACCTTACGTCCAACATTATCCCGTCCCTTGACCCCACGTAAGATAACCGCTTCTCCTTCCTGAAGCTTGGCCAATTGCGTTGGTGTCAACAACTCTTGTTTTGGATTCTCGACAGCTACATTTGGATTGGCTTCGTCCAGGATATTGCTGGAGCGCCGTCTTCTGGTGATGGTACGTGTACCCAACTCCCCACTAAATCTCTTATTGGTATCTGGAGACGTCGTTTTGACGTAAACTTTCAATGAACAGTTATCCAGAATCGTTTGCGCAACATTTTCACCATAGACATTAACCAATTGTTCCAAGTTTTGAACCCAAAGATAATAGAGAATGTTTTGCCCCAATCCGATAGAAATTTTCGTATCCATGTGAGGAATAGCTGGAATGTTTGTAAACTCATCCAAGATATGGAGAATGCGATTGATACATTTCCGACCATTTGATAAGGCAAGGTCATAGTTGGCATTGTACAACTGATCCAAGAACAAAGAGACAATCCCATTGTACTCTGTTCGGTTTGGTGGGGTTACCAGATAGATGACTCTTGGTTTATCGGAGTAAATCAACTCAATATCTGACTCTTGGAGAAGATTTTGAGTGTCTTCTTTGCTCTTCAGAACCCTTACATCGATATGATCTAAAATTGGCTTTTTGGTATACTCATCGAGTTCTAGCATTTCACCATCTCTTCGATAGACTTTCTCAGCTGAGAATTGGAAGACCCGATCCCGAACTGGAGACTTACCATTTTTCTCATGATTAAAATCAATCGTAACCGTAAACTGATCTGGAAGTTTAGGTTCGATGGCATAAGTCAGATAGCCTTCTCCATCAATAAGAGCTGTCGCTTGCTTCACATAGTCGACTTGCTTTTCAACTTTGCCCCATTTCTTCAAGCCTGTAATGGTTACCTTAGCAGTCTTATGCTTGAACTCATTTTTTAATTGACTGTTGGTGCTTGATCTGAACTTAACAGACAATCGACGTGGGAAGGCAAAAGACTCTAAATCAATCGAGTTTTTGGAAGTGAGCTTCGCCACGTTGTCTTGCAAGAACAGGTTGATTCCTGTCATCATGCTAGAGTAGACATTTCCTTTAGTCTCATCACCACCAAAATCTGAAGCACGAAATTCGATATCCGCCATTTGTCTAAATTTCGAGAATTGTTTTTGATTGACTTGTCTCAAATTATCAAAATAGACTGTGATTTTTGACTTCTTCGATACTTGTTGTTCTCTGCTTGGATTCTCAACGATTTCACCAGCACCATCTACAAAGACTTCTTCAGACCCCATTGTCGCCAAGAATTTCGCAACGTTAGGGATGGTAATGGTATCCCAGGCATCGTCTTCACCATTTTGATAAGTTTCATTAGCCCGATCCATCAAAGCCATTGTAAGAGCATTAAACAAGGATATAGAAGACTTACGAAAATACTCCGCATTTCCCTTCTCACCACCTTTTTGTTTGGGAAAAATGGATTCTGCGACTGCATTGACATAGGTTTGCGTTTTCTCATAGTAACCTTTCTTGGCGGCTGCAATAGCTAGAGCCAAAGGATTGTAGGACATAGACCAATCCATATTTTGGAAAGAAAGCACATCAACTTCATAGCCACGTTGCCTCATCATTTTGTAAGAGGCTTGGTAGTGTTCTCCTTTCGGGTCTGCTAGAACTAGCGATGGCTGCAACTCCGCACGACTGTTGATATCAATCGTTGTCGTGATCTGACCTTCCCCCTTACCTGAACGAGTCATCCCAATCCCTAACAGATTCGTCGGCTTATCTTCAATGTAATAATATCCTGAAGGAAAAGATTGCATGCCCAAAATGCGCTCCGCATTGGTCACGTATCGACTGATTGTCTTATTTTGCCATAACATTTGCGTTCGGAGTGTTTGCCCAGCTAAATCATGAGTCAACTCATGAAGCACAGGAGCCCCACCTTCACCTGGATAAGTGAGGGTTTTATTGGGAATCTTTTTGTATTGGCGACGGATTTCATCAATCGTCACAAAACGGTCATCCCCCTCCTCATTATGGTTGTAGTCACGAAACTGCTCAAAGTTTATCCAAGCAGATTTCCAAGCAAGGACTAGACCCATCAGAAAGAGAGGAAAAGCTAAAATCGGGGCAATCCAAAAGACTTTTACATTCAGTAGACTCTGAAACAAGAGACTATTCAAGTCAAAGTTTACGGCCTTACTAGCATCTTTAAACGACCAAATACTGAAATAGAGAAAGCGGATGGTAGCCCTCAAAACAGTAACCAGGTAATTCGTTAAGATAAAAGCAATAAAGCTAAAACCTAATCCCATATAAACAAAGCTGCGGTAACTTTTAAAATAAAGAATGGGTTTCATTTCTTTATCAAACCGTTTTCGTTCCCGTTTTACAAAGGGAATCATATAAACAATTCGAAAGAGAATATTCCAAAGAATGAGAGAGACAAGCGCAATGATTTTTGGAATCAATAACTTTACCCATTTGAACAGCCCTCTAGCTGATTGCTTCCATACCTGTTCCCAATCAATTGCTTTGCGACCTTTCCAACCTCTTTTAAAAATCTGCTTCAGCCAACTCTTGCTTTTTAGTAACCGATGATACTGCCTTAAAAAGTAAGGTTGAAAGAGTCTGAAGAGGTAATAACCTGCAACTCCTAGAAAAAGGAAGGTATTGAGCCAACTGGCTCGAATCAGTTGGATAAGGGTATAAAATACTACTTCAAATAACTCAAACAAACGACTACCCCCTTACACCTTCCAAGAACCATTCCATTTTTCGAGTATAGAAGCTCGAAAAGAGAAATATGTGAAACTGTAGCCTTGGAGAGGCTTTCTCATAACGGTTAAAGTAATTTTCTAACCATTTCTCCCCATCCAACTGAAGAACATTCAATCGACTAGATCGACTTTGTTCTAAGTAATTGGTCACCTGAAGAGATTCTGCAATCAATTCATCAGACAGATAATTGTATTTTTGTCTTGCCATTGTTGCACTCCTTTCTTATTATCTCTTAATTCCTCTCTATTCTAAAGGATAATATCAAATTCTTTGTTAAAGGGACAAAAGATATTATTGTATAAAAAGTTATACAACTTTTTATACAATAAATAGACAATTAAAAAGCACACAAGTGTTCTTGTATGCTTTCAATCCCTTTAGAATGGGGAATCCGCATCCATTGGTTCAGGATAGGATGTAGGAATAGAACTTGGTGTTGGCGGATAAAAGCCCTGTTGTTCCTGCTTACGTCGATTAGATGCTTCCTTATTTTCAAGGAAAGTGATTCCTCCTTGTTGGTTTGGGGAAATAAACTGATACGTCCGACGTTGACCTTGTTCATCGTTATATGGTCGTTGGATAATTTCTCCTTTTAAGAGAATTGGAGAGCCCTTAGATAGACTCTGAGCCATAAATTCTGCTTGTTTTCCGTATACTTGCACATGGAAGAAACTAGAAATTGGTTTATTTGTATCATCATTCATACTCGAATCACAAACAAACTCAAATTTGAAACTGGCATGACCATTTTTAGTTTGACCTACTGCATCGCTTGGGATGAATGCAACACGTCCAGAAGCGATAAATACTTGCATTTTTTCTCCTTTCAATAAAGACCACAAGAGAGTTATACCCCAGCTTGTGGTCATCCTTTCATTTTAGTTCATCAAGTTAGTTTTCTTTCGACTTACGAAGACCTGCAAGACTCAATAATCCCAAAATCATTCCCACAACTGGAAGCATGCTTGCTGATGTTCCAGTATTTGGAAGTGATGGCTGCGGTTGTGGCTTGCCTGGTTCTTTAGGATCTGGTTTCGGAGGTTCTGGCGTTGTTGTTGTAACTTTTGCCGTCATCTCTTGTCCATTGACAATATTGATAAAAGTATTCTCAACTTCTCCAGCTGCAATACGCTCTACTTCGATGTAGAAGTCCGCATCGAAGCTACCCTTGACTCCTAAAGAGTTTAGGAAGTCCTGGTTGATAACGTAAGACCATTTGCCTGCTTTTTCGTCCCATTTGACGGCCACAATCTTCTTGAGGAAGTCAGGATTTGTATCCTGGTTCACCTCAAACAAGAAGGCATAAGCTGTACCTTTGGCAATCTTGTCTCCTGCCTTAACCACTTTACCGTCAGACAAGACTACATCATAAGGAAGAACCAGGTCTTTTTGAGCAAGGTATTCTGTCCCTCGAATAATACCAGACCAATTACCCGTATATCGATCATGCTTCAAGTCAAGCATATCAATACCATCATATTGGAAGAGGCTATCATGTTTGGTTGGAACGGTTACACCGTCAAGTAGATAGCGGATGTATTGGCCAATCTGTACTTCTTGGCCGTCTAGGATTTTCTTATTATCCTTTTGATCCAAGGCATGTTTCTCTGGCTTCACATCAGGAACCGAGACAGTGACAAGGTTTGATTGATAGCTATTGCCAAAGTCGATTTGCTTAAAGCTATTTTCAACTTTCTCCCCTGCTTTAACCAGGAGTTTAGCTGGGAGATCAACAGTAACATTCTTATTTGGTTTCACGTAGTTTTGATAGAAACTCTTGGAATCTTTTGCTACCCAGAGATAGAATTCACCCCTCGGATTCAAGTTCAATTCCTTCAGGATTTTATTGATTGCATCTGTACGTCCTTTGTCTGAGAGCACGTGATACATATCAAAGAGATCTTTCACATCTTTTCCTGCAGCGGTCATCTTGATCTTGCTGTGGTCAACTGTGAAGGCATTGTCTTGAACATCATCCAGGATAGCAAACTTCTTACCAAGTGCTTGACTTGAAGCAAGTGTTTTGGTGTATGGACTATAATCAGTCATCAATCGGAAGGTCACGGTACGATCAAATGTTGTCGCATTATTGATATCCTTACCAGAGCGATCCAGAACCGATTTTACTGGTTTAGGTGGCTTCGGTGTGTAGTTCGTAACAGTGTTTGAGAAAACTTCGTAGTTATTCACTAACACTTTATAGGTGTTATCATAGAAACCTTTATCATAGATTGGCTTCCAGGTAATCACAGGAGCTTCTAAGCGTTTCCCTTCGTAAGTCGCAGTAAAGGTATACGTATTCTTTACTGCATCATAGATAACGCCCCACCCTGCTTTCTCTGCAGTTGCCTTTGTAACAGCTACATCAGGAACTGCTCCAGCTTCAAGTGGATCAATGATGGTAATCTTGTCCCCTTTTTTCAGGTTCGCATAGATATTGTCATGATTCAAGGTGTAGGTCTGAGTAGCATTTTTAACAACTGTTTGACCGTTTGTGTTGGTCTTATCTGTATCTGCTACAGATTTGCTGACAACTGGCTTATATTGTAACTTGTAGCCGTGATAACTTGCTGATAATTTCTGATTTTTCGTCTCAGAAATAGTTTTAAGCGCTAAAGCTGGTTTTGCTGGATTTTTCGCATTGACCAGGTTAGCACTGATTGAATCAGGTTTGACAGGTTTCACAGTTGTTTTAGTGATAGTTGCAGTAGCTGGAACTTCAACGACTGGCGCTACAACCTTTGTATTCAAAGCAAACCAATAGGTTTGGCCATTTGGACTTTCTGGTCCATCCCATTGAATAAATTCGGTTGTGAAGGCTGTCCCTTCCTTAAAGACTCCAAGAGCAGCACCCTTGTACTGATATGCTGAAGAGGAAGTATCCCAAAGATGACCTACCTCTTCCTCACGGTTATAGTCTTCTGCATAAACATAGCCATAATCCTTGTTTTGAGTAACAGTTGAGCCATTGATTTCAACATGTGTCCCATTGATGGCTTTTGCACCTTCCCACCCGATAGGGTTGTGGTTTAGAGACGAGTAGGTTAAGGCTGCAGGTGTCTTTTCAGAAGCCTTGAAAGCTACTTCTTGGCCTTCCTCATTGTTGTAGTAGTAGGTATCTGTAACCAGGAAGTTCATGTAGTCCGCAGCTCCACCTGTTCCATCGTTTCGAGCTACTACAAAGCCCTCAGTCGGATCATTTAAGACATAGACATCATTTAGGCCCGTTTTACCTTGGTTTACAATTTGAAATTTTCGATGGATACGAGAAATATTGTGTTGTTTCCCATCCTCCGTTGTGACTGTTAAGCCGTTTAACCCAGTATAATCAATTTCTGTTGTCCAACCATTGCCCACATCTTTGTATTTCAAGACTTTGGTTGAGTCTAGAACGCGAGAGTACCCAGATCTGCCACTTGATGAGGCGATATAATCCGTAGTCAGTTCTTCTGCTCCTGAAGCTGTAGACTTCACAGTTGCTTCAGGATTAGCGGTCGAAAGACTTAGAGCTTGTAGTACAACTTCTTTTGTGTATCCTTCAGTGCTTGTTTTAGACTGAAGATCGTTGTACTTCTTCTGCCATTCAGCTTGGGCCTGCTTAGCTTGATTATAAGCCGCCTGGTTTTGTTTGGCAATTTGGTTAGCCTCATCTACTGAGGAAACTTCTTGGGTTTTAGAACTGAGAAGTACACCTGAGTTTTTCAATTCAGCGAACTTACGGTCAGCATCCTGATTGACTTGTTCACTAGCAGATTTTTTCTCTGTATAGGCAGCCATAATAGCTCTGTTAAGTTCCACTTTGCCTTTTGCAGTCGCAATAGCCTGGTCATTTTGTTTCTTCAATGCTTCTACTTCTGCGACTGAAGAGACCGTACGTGTAACGACTTTAACGTCAACCTTTTCTTTCTTCAGCTGTTCAGATGCGCTTTCTACCGCTTTGTTTAGAGCAGTAGCTTGTTCAACAGTAGCATCATACTTAGCTTTTTCACCCAGGTAGGTTGAGACAGCTTGCTGGTTTTCTTCTAAGAGTTTCTTAGCTGTTTTAGTAGCTTGCTTGTTTTTGTCAGCAGTTCCATCCGTGGCAGTCGAACCATCATTCGTCACTGTGACAGTTGTTGTTTGTTCGTGCTTGGCTTTTTCATCAGCTACAAATTGATTGTTAGCGTGAATAGCTTCCTGCGCTTCCTTGAAGGCTGCATTGTTTTCGACTTGTTTTGCAGTTGTAGCTTCAAGCTCCTTGACCTGCTTGTCTTGATCTTGTTTAATTTCAGCCTTAGACTGTTCAAGACTTGATGAGGTAGTACCTGTACCTTTGTCAACACTTGGTGTTTCAGATACAACTACTCCAGCTTTTTTAGCCTTTTCAGTAGCCTTTGTGACTGCTGTATTATCAATCGCTACAGACTGGCTTCCTGTTGTTTTGCCAGCTTGTTTAGCGTATGCGTTGTTGTCGTTTTTAGTTTCAGGCTGTACTGCTTCATCCGCCAATACAGAACCTGCAGAGAAGGCTACAATACCTGCAACTGCAATTCCTGATACTAAGCCTTTAGCCCATTTTTTCTTACGGAAATATCCGTGTCCTTGTGTTTTTTCTGTCATTTAATTGTTTCCCTTTCCATTTCACCTTAAAACATTTTCTTCTTGTAGACGTAGCTGACTGCCGTCAACAACATAGCCCCAATAGCACCCAGAATGCTTTCTGCCGTTCCTGTGTTTGGAAGTGTTTTTAACTTCCCATCTTTATCAGTAACAGAGATAGTCTTATCTTCATTGACAGTACCTCCGACCTCTTCAGGAGCAACCACTGAACCATCTGAAAGAACTACGTTTCCGCCTTGGGTGCTAACAATTGACGCACCTGTATTTGTTTCAACAGGATCTTTTGTCACATCATGAACTACTTGACCTGTTGAGGTTGAAGTGGTTCCAATTTGTGACTTCCCTTGCTGGTTCGCTTGATCAGTAGTTTTTGGCTTTTCATCTGGAACACCATCTAAGCTACCTGCATTATCCTTGTCTTGTGGCTTATCTGAAGGCGCTGGTTTATCAGCTGGCACCCCGTCAAGACTTCCTGCGTTGTCTTTGTCTTGTGGTTTATCTGATGGTGTTGGAACACCATCGAGACTACCTGCATTATCCTTGTCTTGTGGCTTATCTGAAGGTGCTGGTTTATCAGCTGGCACTCCGTCAAGGCTACCTGCGTTATCCTTGTCTGAGGGAGCTGTTGGATCAACTGGAGTAACTGAAGGCTCTGTTGGCTGAACTGCTGGAGCCTCTGTTTCTGTTGAAGCGCTAGGTACTGTTGGCGTAACGACTTCTGTTGTTGGAGCAGAAGAATCAATTGGTGTTACTTCATCAGCTGATACAAATCCAACTTGTGCTAATGCGATTGTTGATAGTGCGAGTGTAGCTAATACTTGTTTCTTGTTCATTGTGATTTTTCCTTTTCTAATTTTTAAGGTAATTTGATTCTTTTGGTTCTGTTTCTACAACAAATCCATATTTTGAAGAATCAGAAGCTTTTACATCAAAAGTTAATCTAACGCTAGATGATTTATCCCCTCTTTTGACAGACAGGATATAGGAAACCGTATATCTTTGAGTTTCTGAATCATAATTCAATTTCTCTAAAATAACGGACTGTAAAATTCCTTCTTTCGGTTTAGTAAATTTTGCATCACCTTCAGAAAGAAAATCTACTAGGTTTTCTTTTTTGCCCGAGTAATAAGAAGGTAAGAAATAACGGCTAAATACATCAACTTCATTTTTCGTTGAAATGATAAGTTGAGTATTTTTTTGTTCCTGATATAAGAAATTTACTTTTTCTGACTGGTTTGACAGTTGAGCGAAAGCAAAAAATACGCAAATGATATTTATTACTGACAACACTCCCAAAACACCTAAGAATAGATAAAATTTCTTCAGAGAAACTGACTGGTTTTGAGATACGGGAGACACAACATCTGTTTGATCCCTTGAATTTGGAACAGCTGGTAGGCGATTGGGTTGTGAAACAGCCATCGTCTCACCTTCAGCTGGGAAAAGAGGAAGAGAAGAATCGGACAATCCCAAACTTTGTTTATATACAGGATAAATCTGGTTCTCAAAATACTCCCTTTTTTCTTGATAGCTGTAATTTGCAAATTCAGAGCGAGTAAGTATCGATTGAATGAGGGGAAGCAAGAGGTTTTCATAGTCTTCAGTAATAAGGAACGGACTAGCATAAACCTCTCCTTCTGTTACCACGCTTTTCCCTTCCAGATGGGCGATGGCAACTTTTTTCAGCTGAAACTGACCATACATCTGTTTCAACTCTCTAAATAACAACTCTGCCTGTTGAAATGTTAGGTAGGGGAAATTTTTTGAAATCCGCTGAGAATAACCTGAACTATGATCCAATACATCGATGATAGCAAGTAACTCACTATCATCCTCTGGACCTCTTCCATCTTCCCAGGTAATTTCTAGAAATAGATCATCTGTAATCGTACAGCGACCTTTATTAAAGAGTGAAAAAGCCATAAATCACCACCCCTTAACTTTTCACGAAATCAAAAATCCATTCAATAATACTTGGTCCTGCTGAAACACCAATAATTGCAATTGCAATAGACACCCAATTTTTTTTCATTGAGGCTTTTAACTCCCGTCCACCAAACGCATAAATGAGCGAAGTGACAACGGCAGCTAGACCAAATAGCGCAACACTGACTAGCTGAACTTTTGTAATTCCTTGTCTTGCCAAGTTATCCGACTTAGCAAATGGATCGTCCGCATAGACTGTAGATCCTGTTAGGAATAGGGAAAGGCTCAATAAAAACATCTGTGATTTTGTTTTTACTTGCTGAAGTTGTCTTGTCAAATAATTTTTCATAGAAATCCTCCTTTGTTTTTTTGACAACGTTAGTATAATAGATAATTGAAAAAAATTTTTTAAAGGGACAATCATTTTTTTAAGGTGAGTTTTAAGAAAATAAAGCTTCACCAAATGACGTTTTTTCAGCTTCGACATCGAATAATATTTTTCTTTTGTCTTCACGGTGATACTCATCTGGTGCATCACCTTCTACCCAAAGATGAAAATGATACTCTTGGTTGGAATCAGATAAGTTCAGAAACTCTTTAGAAATTAAAGGAAGTACTTTATGCTTAATCACTCTTTCAAGTGGCCGTGCACCATCTTTTATATTTGTTCCTACATCCAATAAATAAGTAACCAAACTTTCTTCATAAGAAAGAGTCAACCTTTGATTCTTCATTCTTTCTTCGATTTCTGATAGATGTTTGACAATAATTTCCTTATTCACTTCCTCGTCTAACATGTTGAAAATCAATTTATATTCAATTCGATTGAGAAATTCTGGTCTGAACCTAGTTTCTAACTCCAACGTCATGCTCTTTTCAAATTGAACTTTATCCCTGTCGGTTAGCTTTTTAAAATTCCCTTTCAATTCGTACTGTTTAATAATTTTTTGAGAACCAATATTCGTAGTAATAATAACGATTGTATTCTTAAAACTCACTTGCCTTCCAGTTGAATCAGTCAAACGTCCTGCATCAAGCACCTGCAAAAATAAATCTACAACTTCTGAGTGTGCTTTCTCCACCTCGTCGATCAGAATAACGCTATAAGGTTTTTGTTTAACCTTCTCAGTCAATTGACCTTTCGTTCTAGTTTGTCGATCGCCAATCAGCTTTGTAATATCTCCTTTTTGCTTATACTCAGACATATCAAAACGAATGATTGCCTCCTCATCATCAAACATCCCCTCTGCCAATGCCAGGGCAAGCTCTGTTTTCCCAACTCCTGAAGTGCCTAGAAACATGAAGGAAGATAGGGGCTTTCTTTGATCCTGTAAACCAGCTTGTGCAACAGTTATAGCGTTCACAACAGCATCTACAGCCTCATCTTGGCCTTTAACACGTCGTGATAGCTTTTCTTTTAAACCATCTAGCCTTTCCTTATCACCTTTCAAAATCGTCGTGACAGGAATACCTGTTTTATTTTTCAGCACCTCTGCAATTTCTTGTTTCCCGACATGGGCTAATCCATTTGTAGAACAAATTGTCGCTGCTTCATCTATTAAGTCAAAGGCTTTATCAGGTAAAAATTGATCAGGTATGTAGCGGACGGATAGAAGTACAGCTTGTTTTACAGCATCAGAACTAATAGATACCTGGTGAAAGTTTTCATAAATGGTTTTTGCTTGTTCAAGAATTTCAATCGCTTGAATAGTTGTTGGTTCATCAACCATAATCGGTTGCATTCTTCGCTCTAGCGCTCGATCCGTTTCTACATATTCATGAAATTCATCTAAAGTAGTTGCGCCAATCAATTGTATCTCACCACGTGACAAAACTGGTTTAATAATATTTCCAGCATCCAAAGCGCCCTTATCTGAACCACCAGCACCAACAATCGTATGAATTTCATCAATAAAGAGAAGATTTTCTCCTTTGGTTTTTACCATCTCCTCAATAATTTTTTTAAACTTAACAATAAATCCTCCATCCTCATCTGACATTAAACTAGATAGTTCTAGAGAGCGCACGGTCAAGTTTTTTAATTTTGGAGACACTTGGTTTCTTAAAATGGCCAAAGCAAATCCTTCAACAATGGCTGTTTTTCCAACTCCAGCTTCTCCCACCAAAATAGGATTATTCTTAGTTCGCCTGAGAAGAGTGGTCTGAACAGCTTCTACTTCTTTATCACGGCCGTACACCTGATAATCTTCTGCTTTTTTTGAAACTTTTTCTGTCAAGTTATCTGTATAACGATCTAAATAGGGTGTTTTTTTCTTTTCTTCAGTAGTCACACTTAATCACCTCTTTCTTTTACTTCTTTGATTTGAAGAGTGAGCTTATCTTTTATCGCATCCACAAATTCTCGTGGATTAATTGTCCCTTCTCCTATCTGAGATAGAAACATTTCCCAGCCTCCTGTTGTCTCTGGATCAGAAAACTCATTGTCATAGAGATAATTGATAAGTAGATAGGCTTTGTTGGTAGGCGTTAGTTGACCTGTTTTTTTATCTTTAACAACATAACCCTTACTTTGAATTTTTTTAATGATTTCTCCTCTAGTGGCTTGTGTTCCCAAGCCATATTTAGGAAATATTTGGCCAATCAATTGGCTTTCAGTTAGTCTTTTAGGTGGTTTTGTTTCACCCCCTAAAATATGAACCTGCGTATCAATTTTATCTCCCACTTGATAATCAGGAACTTCAACAGGACCTCGTACCTTTCGTGAACTCCATTCAGCCCATCCCAACTTATGAAGCGTTCTACCCTTTGTTTTAAAAACAAAACCATTATTTTCTACTTCAATTGTTTTGGTTGAATAATAACAATCATCCGCAAACATTAATATTGCCTGCTTCACAACTGCTTCATAAATTAGTCGTTGGTCAGTTTTTAAATTTGAAAGGTTTGGAATTCTTTCAGTCGGAATCAAGGCTGAGTGGCTCGTGCCAGAAACTTTTTCATCATTAACATAATTTTCTCTAGGCTCCAAAAACGCTGGCTGAAAATGACAATTAATAGCCCTTTGATAGGCAGATAGATTTTCTTTTAAATTATCAAATTCAAAACGACTGATGTATTCTGAGTCTGGTCGTGGATAGGAGAGAAAACCTTTCAAATACAGTCCCTCAACAATGCTCTCTGTTTTACTTGAGTCAAATTTCCAGGCGCTTGCTGCAAAACTTTGTAATGCAGACAAGGTAAATAATTGTGGAGCTGATTTCTGATGATTTTCTACCTCAACTGAAGAAATAACAGAGGTGGTTGATAATCCCCTTGAAGAGGCTAAAATAACCTCGCTATCTTTAGTTTTATCTTTGGTCGTAAAGAACACCCCATTTTTCTTATCCTCCAGCTGAAGCTTCCAATATTTTTCTGGAGTAAAGTTGCGGATCTCTAAATCATTCTCACAAACTAGTCTGACCGCTGGTGTTTGAACTCGGCCAACCGATAGATGGCTACCTTTTGTTCGAGGGAGTTGTCCTCTTGCTTGAAGATCAATCGTAGCAAGAGGTGATAAGTTCATACCTACCAACCAATCACTTTGTGCACGTGCTTCAGCTTCCAAATAGTAATTATAGGTTTCTGAAGGTTCCTTCAATTCCTGAAAAGCTTTTTGAAGAGCTTTCTTTGTCATGGAGCTTGCCCAAAGCCGTTTCCAAATTTTATCCTTGCCTCCTGGTATGTGCGATAAAATAGAGTACGCAATCCGCTCCCCTTCTCTATCAGCATCCGTCCCAATAATCACTTGATCCGCTGCTACCACTTCATCATAGATTCTCTTAAATTTTTCTCTCGAATCCTTGTCCTCTTTCAGATGTTGCTTAAATGAAACATTTGTAAGAGGTAATTTATCAAGCGACCAATTGTCTGGTTCACTATATTCAAATAGGTGCCCTTCAGCAGCCACCACATGTACTTCAGCTGGAAAATAGGGTGAATGCCTAATGACATAGACACCTTTCTTTTTACTAAATTGTCCCAAAGCTGTAGCGTAAGCTTCTGCCTGTTTCTCTTTTTCAGCCAGAATAACTATAACCATATCATTCTCCTTCTACTTCATTTTCTGTCATTGTAAGCTATAATTAAAAAATCTTTTGTAAAGGGACATCAACAAAGAATAGAGTGAGTTGGTATCAAAAAACAGCACATAAAGTTATATAACTTTATGCACAAAAAAGAGGCTCTTAAAGAGCGCTCTTTCTAAACTTTAAGCCCCTTCTTTGGGCTTTGGATAAAATTTTGGTTTTGTACCACCTGTCTGTTTAACTGGTAAGGCTTTGTATGTTGTTCAACACTTTTTACAATCTTAGATACTGTTCCATGAATACGTTTCATCGATTGCGCTAGTTGTTGATCGTCAAGAGAGGTCAAATTATCAGTCCAAATTGCCATATAGCGAATGGCTTTCTCAGAGGTATCTAACCCAAAATGTTTAGAAACGAGATAACTTGTCATCTCAGCTTCAAGTTCTCTACGATCTTTTGAGACATCTTCTTTATAAGAGTTAGCAAATTTAGGGTTATGTAGACTAGCATGCGCCAACTCATGAATTGTGGTTGCAATGACTTCTCCAGGAGTATTATCTGGATTCAAAAGTATTTTTTGTTCATCTGGATAAAAAGATCCCTTCGCACTCCTCAACTCTTTTGCATCGTCTTGATAGATTGTTACTCCAATATTCTTAGCATAATCTGAAAGCCCCTCTAGCACCTCTTTCGTACGAATATGATCCATATTAAAGTCATAGTGACGATTTGGCATCGCTTTTGGATAAAATTCAGGCTTCAAGGTTGTTTGAGACAACTCAAACACTTTATACGTAGCGAATTTAGCTAAGCCTGTATTTGAATCTCTTTCCTGGAAGAAGCGAGATTTCAATTTTCCTTCCTTCTTTAAAGCTTTTTCTTCAGGTGTCGCTTCAGAAAGTCTTTTATATTTTGGATTTCCTTTTCCATTTTTTACCTGGTTCCCATTTTCATCCAATACAGGAATCATTTCAACCATCATAGGTCTAAACAAGGTAATATGTGATTTTTCTCCTGTCTTAACCGAAAGATTGTTATGAACAACTTCTCTTGTTCGACCTGTTTTTTTATTAGTATAGGTATTTCTGGTTTCAAATACCTGATCTGAAGTAATCCCAAGAACTTCCCCCATCGATTGCCATTGATTATAGGTTGCGACTGCATTCGCTCCTGGCCACTGTTCGTGAATCAACGCTACATTTCTAGGTGAGAGTTCTGGAAACTTACTCATAAAATTCAGATACTCTTCTAACCGTTCTGGTGTTTCTGTGTACTCTCTCACTTTTTGAAAAGCAACCTCACTCAATTCATGAGGCGTTAAACTAGCATAATCAATACTACTTGAGTTTACTTCAGGAGTCTCCAAATCCGAAATAGGTTCCTCTTTCAGAATCTCCTCTACACGCTGAAGCAAATTAGTTTTAGTTTCTTGCTTAGAAGATTGAAAAGCTACTGTTTCTCTTGTATCAGGAGTTTGACCTTCTTCTTCTCCTGTCAATCGAGCCGATTCATTTGCTTCCTGGGAAATTTCCTTATTCACCTCTCTATTTTCCAGCTGAGAAAGAATTTCTTCATCCATCGATGCTAGTTCAGATTGACCGTTGAGTCGACGATATCCTAATCCTAGCATTTGTGAAATTGGTGTAGTCTCATCTCCAATATCATATCGAATTCCCTCTTTGATCACTTCACCACCTGGAGCATAGACATCAAACTTAATTTTGGTAGGAGGGATATAGCCTTCAGTATTGCCTGCTGTTACTTGTTTCATTCCTTCTTGATGAATTGGATAAAAGTCCTGATTGGCCTTATATAGCTCCCTAGCGAAATCTTGATAAGATATCAGCTCTGTCTCTTTAAATGGCAATATAGGGCCTTCTGGGCGTTCCTCAGACCATTGAAGGCGTACATGGTAGTTTTCCTTATAGATATGATCTTGTATCCATTCTTTATAAAAATCTGAATTTGTATCTAGGAGATGATCTTTCCCAGCGGCTGCAATAATCTGATCAAATTTATCATTGTATTTCTTAGCATAATCAAGATATTGATCCCAGGCTTGATGAAATTTTTCTGGAGTTTTTGAGATGTCATTTGGAACACCTAAATTATAGACAGTATCCAAAACTTGAGTAAAAGTTACTGAATCAAGTGAATTTTTATCTATAGTATTTACTGAAGTTGTTTGTTCAGATTCTTTAGGAACCTCTTCATACTGCTTATTTCTCAAGACGGATAGCATTTCTGCACCTTTGTCTTTAACATATTCCTCATTGATTGAAAGTTGCTCAATGTGTCCATCTCTTTCTCTATAAACACCGAGAATGATCTTTTCATCCAACGATTTAACATTAGTTGCAAGCTCTCCCTTGAGTTTCATAAGAGAGGCTGGAATTTTTTCATCTCCGATATCTTTAAAAAGTAGTAAGAAATCTTCATCTTTTGCTTTAATAGCTTCACTCATATTAAGATTGTGAAGCTTTTCAACACTGCTCAAATCATCTAAAACAAAAGAATGTGGATCTAAAATATCACGCAACATAGGAAGAACCTGCAATTTATCCTTAATTGCATTACTAATCAACATACCGTCATAATGCCCCTGACCATTTGCAATATCATCTAGGAAATTTGCCGCTCCCTTTCCCTCTTCAAAAGGTCTAATCCCTGAAAGATGGATAAAGTTATCCTTTTGAAAAGTCACCTGAAGCACATTCTCCTCTCCATGATCCGCATAAACAAAGCTGATCTTACTGTCAGCCATTTCACTTAAATACCAGGACGCTGTACTTTGAATGGAGGGCGCATATTGGTTCAAACGTCTTAAATCGGCAGGTGTAATTGGGTGATAATTCCCCACTCGCCGTTGCACTTTATCATAATTTGTGCTAAAATGAAGGTACGGATAGGATGATGTCGGGTGACTGGTAACAGTTTGCTCAAAGGTGCTTGTTTCAAGTACAGGTGTGGGACTGCCTTCAGCTTCGAGCTGTAAAGACCCCGTGCCACCACTGGTCCTATCAATCAAGCGCTCCTGACTTTGTTCAGGGGCTTTTTCTATGTACTCCAGTATTTGTGCATCTAAACGATCAATTTCTTTTCTAATAGACGTCGCACTATCCGCAAAATAAGCATCCCTTTCCAATCTAGTACGTTTTGCGAATAACTTGTCTAAATCAGTCGTTATAAATCGTGACATTTCTTTTTCAAATTGCCATGCCTGTAGTTCATGGTTAATGCCTAAATCTTCCCGAATTTTTTCTGCTAATTCATCTTCCCATTTTCCATGTAATTCCCAAACTAGCTCTAATGGATTATTAAAAGATTTTTCATTTTCTACCGATACAGCTGATAAATCAACTAATGACTGTTGATTCTGGGTTCTCAAGGCATCATTCCAGTCTGTCTTTTCCTGACTTTGTTCAGGGGCTTTTTCTATGTACTCCAGTATTTGTGCATCTAAACGATCAATTTCTTTTCTGATAGACGTCGCACTATCCGCAAAATAAGCATCCCTTTCCAATCTAGTACGTTTTGCGAATAACTTGTCTAAATCAGTCGTTATAAATCGTGACATTTCTTTTTCAAATTGCCATGCCTGCAGTTCATGGTTAATGCCTAAATCTTCCCGAATTTTTTCTGCTAATTCCTCTTCCCATTTTCTATGTAATTCCCAAACTAGCTCTATAGATTCTTGATTATCTGGAGTTTGTTTTTCTTCAACCGTCTTATCTATACTAGTCGGATCAATGACGACTGTTTTTTTATTTTCTATCGAAAATGTGAGATTGTCCCAATTTTTTTCTAACCACCCTGCTTCGTCTTGATTTTTTTCAATAGGCTCTGGTTGTGGTGAGATTGATTTTTCCTGATTCGAGGGCGTTAATCCTACATTTTCTTGCCTTTGTTTGGCAAGTAATTCATCCACCTTCAGTCTTTCCTCATCTGTTTTCGGATGATACTTGATTTGTGAAGATAATTGAAACTCTCCTTCTTCAGTCAACTCCAGGGCAACTCTTCGTAACCCTTTTACAAAATACGTATTTGGTTGTTTTTGCCACTGGTTCACTAGCCCCTCATCAATTAAGGCCTGTGCTGCTGGTTGAATGCTCGTTTTACCCATTTGTTCAGATATAGCCTCAAGTCTAGTCAACTCTTTTTGATAGCGTTTGAGAGTAGCTTTGGTAAAGAACGACTCTCCACGCTTAGCTTTTTCTAACTCTTCACGGATTCTAGGTATATTTTGAACACTCATCTCCAGACCACTTCCCTGACGATTCAACCCCATTTCTTTCAAATGTTGTTGGTGCTCCAGGCGCTCTACTCGCTCTTCCTGTTGCCTAATCTCATCCATCTTTGAGAAGACTTGACCTTCTATTTGTTCTTGCTTACGCATAAAGCTAGCACCGCCTCGCTTATCATTCACGGGTTGCCCATTTGTTAGTGCTTGGTGGGAATAAGCTCTTGAAATAGCCTCGTCTTGTTCACCCCTTAGTCTTTCCAATTTTCGACGTGCCTGGGCAAGACGACTGTTATCAGGCTTTTCTTCCTGTTGATTCTTTAGAACATCATTCCAGTCCGTTTTATCTTGTCCTGGTTTTAGTTCTGGTAGATCTGAATTGATGACAGCTCCTTTTGCCTCCAATTCTTGAATGAATGCTCTACCTGCTTTATCATTATCTAAAGCTAGAGTAATCAAATCCGCATTTTTCCCATCTTCAAAAAAGTGATGATCAATAGCTACTTGAAGTCCGTCCGCTAATTGTTCAGGTGTCCATCTTAGTGGTTTTCCTGAAATTTCAGCTTGAATTTGAGATAGATGACGGCCAATAGTCGATTCCTTCAAACCATCCATAGAAACTAATCTGACGTCCTGCAAGCTATCCTTATGCAATTCATAGTAGGACATTAAATCTATTGGGCTCTCAGTGAAAATCAATCGTTTTGAACTACCAATATCAACATGAATACCTGTCATAGGATCGGAGTTTTTCATAATCACTTTAGCATATCCATGTTTTGGCCACTTCTCCCAATTCTCCTGTATTCCTTGTAAAGAGGCTCCAACAACTTCACCTGAAGAAGAAAGGGACTTGAAGACAATAACTGGCTCAATCGCATTTGTTGTAACTCCATCATTGCCTTCCGCAAAGTAGTCAAGTTTGGCGTTAGCTTGGGCTAAAACACCCTGTTCCAAAAAATAATCAATCGTTTCGTCTGATAGTCCACGTTGATTCCGTAGATAATCTCTTCCAGCTGAAAACGGCTGCTCGTATTTCTCAAGATAGTATTTAAAATCTTCTTGAGGCCTTTCAACCATTTGAAACTCTCTAAAGTTTCCATCATTTAAAAAATCTACAGATTGGTTAAAACTTACTTCCTTTATCGTCTCAACCAAAGAAATCGCATCTCCACCTGTATTTCTAGAGAACCATTTCCATAAATTTTTATCAGGTGAAATAACTAGGCTATCATGTTCTTTCCATCGATAGTCTCGTCCGGAGCGAACCAGCTCCATCTGAAGCTCATTTGCAACATCCAAAATATCTCTAGAACGTGCAAATTCAACACGTTCTCTACGAGTTTTCCCACGTCTTGATTCTTGTTCTGTCATATAAAATCTCCTTAAAATCCTTCATACTGTGGTTTATACGGCTCTTTCTCTGCTTGTAGAAACGTTTCTGGATCTAAGTGAACCAATTCCCCTACTGAAAAAGATTCAAATAGCTCAGAATTTTCCTTAAAATCTAGAACCATTTCTAAATCAGAATTTCTTCCTTGGCCCTCAAAATGCACTTGCTTGTTATCAGCATTCATTGCCGTAATTAACCATTCGGCTGAGAAATCAAAGTCTTCAACTGCGACATCTGGAAATAATAACTTCATTTTTCTTCTCCTTTCTCTTTTTATCCTTCTATTCTATGTAATAATCGAAAAATCACAGTTAAAGGGACAATATAATTTCAAAAATGAGGCATATCTATAAGCAAACAATTTAAACAAAAGAGGGTTCGACTTGAACAAATTTTCAGTTTGAAACTAGTTTCAGAAATAAAAAAAGCAATTATTTCTATAAAAATACTTGACGAACGTAAAGTATTATGATATACTATAACCAAGATAAAGAAAGGGAGAACAAAGTTCTCACGGTAAAACAAAATGATGCGTTATTATATCGAAGAAGCAGATAAACCGCTTTTAGAATTAAAAGTTATAGGGACAGAAGGGAAGGAATGGCCTGAAGGTTTCAGAGAACCGACACTTCTGGAAAAATATGAGTTAGTAGAGAACTCATATTTTTGGGATGACTTTGAAAGCAGTTTTTACGAGGGCATCCTCGAAGAACTAGACATCGAATTTGACTTCACTGATGAAGATGCGAATTGGGATGCCACATGGGATGAAGTCACTAAAGCTATCGAAGATTTAAAGAAAGCACAAGAAAGCAAATAAAAAAGAAAGAGAGAGCAAAAAACTCTCATGGTAAAACAAAATGAAAAAACTTTATGTAGAAATCAACGAAGCAAAAACAGGAGCTATTCTAGTCGAAAATAAGTACTATGAATCGGTGGATACTTACGAAATGGCTTACAGCATTATTTCTAATCAACTGATAGCTGATGGAAAAAATGTTCTATATTATGAAGATATGTATCTTGAACAAAATTTCAATGAACAGTACAAAGAAGCTGAAGAAAAGGACACTCTGGAGAAATTTTTCGATAAAATGTTTAACGGTATTCTCAAAGAAGAGGATTACAAAAAACTCCTTGAAATGCTAGATAACATTCCAGATGAATTTGACCCAGAGGAAGAACTTGCAAACTGTATTGCAAATAAAAATCGTAAATCTGATTTTTATGGTGATGGATTGAGAGATATTGCTGAATACCTTGAGAGCATTTCTCACGAAGATGCACTCGCAGTAGTTACTTATTACTATTTCTATTTCGGTTTTGGTTATGAAGATCAACTTATCTCAGATATCAAGTCTGATAAGGAAGATGAAACAAAATTTGAATACGTTGAACGTGCAGCAGTAATTTAATTCACAAGGAGAAAGAAAATGAAAATAACAGCAAATGAAATCGAAAAAACACACAAAAGTATTAGGTTAGTTCAACAAAAGAACGAAAGCTGGAAAGAATTTAAGGCACGTATTCAATCGGTCATTGATAAGCAAGGCGACAACTACTTAACCCAAACTCAACCAGTTCGAGAAATCAAAAATAAAGGTACTAGAAATTTTCGCAGAATCTACGTGAATATCCTGCTTAAAGAGGTGATTTAATGAGAATTAACACATCACAAGTTGAGGCGGTCTTAATGAATAAGGCTGTCTCAGCCTATCGTTTAGCAAAAGAAATAGGCATACAAGAGAGTTCTATCTCTCTCTTGAGAAATGGTAAAAAAGACTTTAACAAGCTAAGTCTTGAAGTAGCCATGAGAGTCCAGTCTTGGATAGACGCAGGCAATTACCGTTTCAGTTACGATTATAGCGAACTGATAGAAGAACTAGAGGCAGACATAGAGGAAGGATCGGCAGACAAATATCTCTATATTGTGAGAGGAGACTATATTGAATTGCTAGAAAAATGCCCTATCATTGACTACTACTATACTGCTGAGGAGATTGAGCAGGGAGATCTCGCAGAAAAAGTCTTGACTACTTCGGCTTTGGCAGAAATGAAAGCAGATAATGAATTGTAAAAAACCGTGATTTTTCACGGTTTTTATTTAGCTCCAAACACCTCCATTTATATACTGTGTCCCTTCTCCTCAAGTTCTTGCCTCTCATCGCTTCTCTCACGTTCCATGAGGGCTTTTTTATTTGCACGTTGAGCCCTTTGAAGAGAATTGGTCAGATTTCTCATAAAATCTGTATTGATGATTGCTTTACCTTGGGATTGTTGGATATTTTTTCTTTGTAGGACCTTTCTTTCTTGCATTTTCTGTGAAACAGCTTGAGCTAACTGACTTTTCTGATTACTTTCCTCCTCTGGCAACAATTTCTGATAGAGTGATTTGAGCTCAGAAAATCCTTTCGCATTCTCCTGTTTTAATTTTTGAATAGTAGTTTGATCAGTCGTTTGTGAAATTTCCTTGTTTCGACTATAAATCTGATGTTTCAACTGAAAAATAGAGATATGTGTCTGTAACTCTTCTACGTAGCTATCTTTCGTAACAGGATAGCCCTTTAGAATGGTCAAAACTCCTTCATCTTGAAGAGGTTGAATTGTAGCCAATTCCTCCTTTAAACGTTTAATAGGAGCTTGAATTGTTAATGAATCGGCTTTCTCTACTGAAAATGAAACACTATCTTCAAACTGGTTAGCAAGAGATTGTCTCAGAGATTGGTCTGCTTCACCCAGTTTATAATTTGGAGTCAGTTGCAATTCAGTCAGCTTCAGTCTTTGTTGAATTTCTTTCTTTTTCAATTCAACAAATGGCTTATCCGATTCAAGTGGTTGGATTTGATCAAAAAGAGTTTTACGAACTAATAAACTACTTTGTTTTTCTTCCAATAAACTCAATTTTAAAGCATAGCGGAATGTTCCTAACTCCTGGCGTTCTTTTAAAGTACGATCAGATTTATTCTTGGCTGCATCCACAAGAGCTCTCAATTCATCTGAAGAAAATAAGGATAAATCCTTTAGTGTTAGCTGTTTTGCTAGTAAATTCTCTTTCATCTGGCTGACATCATAAACTAGGTCACTAACAAAGTCAGGAACCCCTATCCCTCTCCCCTGCTTATCATAAGCAGAGTAGGTTGGTTTCACAATTTTAAGGGGTTTTGCTCCATCTCTCAACTCATAACCCAATCTTTTCCACGCTTGCAACGATTTGACAACACTTGCGTTAGGATCCTGAGCTAAAATTAATTTTTGATTGTTTTCTGAGAAATTGGTCAAATTTTTTTCCAGACGAACGTCAGCTATTTCAGGAGCATTCTCACGAAATAGGTGCAAAATTTTATTTGCTAGTCGTTCTCTCAACTCCTTCTCTCGATTCACTATTAATTGCTGCAGATGATAGCCTGCAGCTTCCTGTTGTGTTTTCTCAAAACGACCATCAACTTTCCGAATCTTTTCGTAGGTTGATTTTTTTTCAGCTGAATAAGCTCCTCTATAGGTTTCTAGGAAGTCCTTCGTTTCTTTCAGAAATTCTTGATAGAGCTCTTTCCCATCATTTTCTAAATAGGAGTCCAGATAGCGGTCAAGGAAGAATTTACTGACTGCAAAATCTCTTGCATTTGATCCATAGCGCCATTTTTTATCCATAGGCAAATGATTATAAGCCTGCTCCAAAAAATTTTTTTCAGCTGAAGAACGCACCATCTGATCTCTAAATACAGAATTGATCAACTCACTTCTGATATTGGCCAAAATTTGTTCTCTTCTAACAATCATTCCTCTAGTCTGTTCATTTAACAGGCCATGAAAAACATCACTTTTAAAACGCTCAATGGTTTTTTGGGAGAAGTTACCTCTGTACTCCATTCGTCCCCGAGGTCGATAGAAAATTTTTTCTCTTGCAGACTCGACTTCTGATAAACCAAAATGCACATGAATATTATCCGTGTTCAGGTGAATGTTAGCCCACCAAAATGATGAGTCGGATAATCCTTCTTTTTCAATCAACCTTGGCAGTGCTTCACGTATGACCGACTTAATAGCTTGCTGATCGACTTTCCCAGTTTCCAGATCATATAATCCCTCTTTGGCCAAAAAATCATTATCAAAAGAGATAACACCCTGCCATAGAAGAGAGCCATTTTGATAAGCCTGTTCTAACTTACTTTTCAATTCAGTTACTTTGCTACGCTGCAAGTAATTGGCTTCTTTTGTAAAAATAGCTGTCATCTCTTCATTTTGATTTTCAGTAGCATAAGAGCGATTCATATAATTGATGTATTCCTGGAAATTAAGTTTTGTTTCTGGAACCTCAGCTTGGATTTTTTGTAGTTCATCTTCAGTTAGAGATTCAATATTTTGTCTGTGTGTTTCTAAATTTAATTCATTATCAACCTCAACAGCTTCGTCTCTATTGGTGTAGTCTACAAAGCCACTATTTGCTTCAGTGTATTGCAGCATGAAAGTAATACTTGGACTAGAAGATACGTTCATTATTTTCCTCTCTTTGAATTAAAATAATCCATTTTTCCTTAAAAGAGCGTAGTCTTTTAATAACGGTTGTAATTCTTCAGGTTCAACTTGAAAATCATTAATCCACCGTCCTGATTGAGAAATATGTAATTCTTTTTGCTCTTCAACAAATTGCATGGGTATCAATAAAATATTTGGTTTTTCTAACTCTGAACCACTTTCTCGTTCTAAAAAGGCGACAATAAAATCTTGATTCCCTTTTGTCCTAAATTGCCAGTGATGAGAGTTCCCGTTTTTCCTTTTATGCAATGAGCTGTATTTTACATCAATCGTTAGACCATCTAGCCAAAAATCATATACTGGATTATTTTTCTTGAAATACTTATTCGCATCCGTTGCATCTGGAACATACTTTTGAAAAAGCTCTTCGGCCATTCCCCCGAGCTTAGCTGTCCTAGAACCATACTGAATTTTATCTTGAATTTTAAGGCAGCCACTCTTTATTAATTTCAAATGAGCTATATGAGTAGGCAGCCCTGACTGTTTCACCGCTTCATGAAAATCTCCTGTTTCTAAATAGATTTCAACAATATCTACCATTTACTGTACCTCAATGAGAATGTTTGATAGTTTGACCACGTGCAATATCTTCTTGAATGACATCGTTGATTCTTGCCATCAATTCATGCTGTGTAGGATCCAATCGTGAATGAATAGATTCCAAATCTTGAACATCAAAATCATCTTTCGTAATAGCATGAAAGTTGGTTAGCGTTAGATAGAGAATTTGATCAAGTTGACGATGAATTGCCTTGTTATCATTTCCAGAATCAAAGGCATCCCCCAAATTTTTTTCCAGCTGAGTCAATCGCTCATAGAAATTTTTTCCTTCTCCTAATTCAATAAAAAGTTTATAAAAAACTTCAATCAAAGTGACAAGCGTTGCTGAATTATTTCGATACTGTTTCTGCAAAGCAGACGATTCTTTCAAGTAGGATTTTATTTCCTTAAATTTTTCATGTGTTTCTTCGCTAAAATATAAGCTAAGTCTTGGATTCATTTTTCCCTCCTCAATTTTTCTGAGATGATCCTGTCAAATAATTGATTTTATATCCTGGTTGAATATTAAAGATATATACATCAAATGAAATCTCATCATCTTCAATACTCTGTGCTTCCATACGAACTCCTCTAGTAACTAATTCCACATTTCTAAATATAGGAGTTACTCGATAGCGAACATGGTGGTTCGTATTTTTTATGTAGTTAGCAATTTTATTTTCATAGTAAACCATTGATGATTGTTCATCTTCAAAATTTGCATTTAAAGCACGTGTACCTGTAAATAAATTTTTAGCATTCGCATTCTCTCCACTTAATTGAAAACCGATTAAGTGAGAACGATTATATAAATAATCTTCTTTCCCGTTGAAAATTATTTTTTTATTTTTCCATCCTGTTGGTGTGATAGACGAAATAGATTCTCTATCTTCAGTTGGCATCAAATCTTTTCCCAACATCGCTTCAGCAATTCCTACACGATTTAAAAAATCTAGATCAGAATATTTTTCCCAGCTGCCATTTTCTAAACTCAATTCGCTCTTTGTAAATTGTGATTTTTCATTGACGACAATCACCTGATTTTTTCCATCATACTCCTTCGATTTCAAATCATCATTTTTCAGAGTAGAATTCAAATTTGAGTCGGAATTTTTTTCTTCAGCTGAATCGGCTATGTTCAATTGATTCGGGATATCATTTTGTGTTAAGCCAGATTTGATAGCATTAAAATTGTTAGGTTGTACGATAAAGATTGCAAGAAAAATGAGAATGATGAACAGAGATTTATTCTTCTTCATTTTTAAACACCACCTGACCGTCGTTCAGCTTCAAGTGCAGATACAACATCCATAAAATGTAACCAATTTGTAGTTAGATCATTTACAATATCTTGTTTAACATTTAAAGCTGAAAGAGAAATTTCATTCTTCAACATCAATTCTAAAATCTGACTTTGTTGTTCTTTGATGACAGATAATGTTTCCGCAAATTGGTTATTGTACAAATTCAATCCGTCATTCATTACGATATTTTGAACTTGCGATAACATAAACTCATTAAAGCTTGGATAGTTATATTTTTTGGAAATATCTCGAAGTTGTTCAAACATATCATCAGGTATATTTCTGATTTTGATTTCTTTAGTCATCACTTTCCACCTCTCCTTCATACTCTAACCAACGTGAAATATGATCGCCATAACGATTCATTTTTTCTTCAAATTCAGATAGTATCCTGGTCTGTTTTTTCATTTGTTTCAGAACATGGTCAGAAGCTAATTTCATATTTTCCAAATGAGCAACATACAAATCTTGAGCACGATTAAATTTTCCGTACTCAATTTTTTCACGACAGATTGAGAGCAGAAAATCATTAAATGACTTAGCTTTATTTTTTTCTGCGAGTGCTTTTAGATAATTAATTTCATCATCAGTAAGCCCTCTAATCTCAATTCGATTTTGTTTTATATTTGCCATTATTTCAAATTTTCCTTTCTAAAAAACAGCGCCCTTCTTTTTTCTTTTGTCGAAGCAAAAGCAAAAAGAAGCAAAAAAGAAAACTTCAACCTCGCAACATCACGAACCGACACGGTTCTATTTTTGCGGTTTTTCAACACACTAACACACACAGAGGGACTAAGGTCCTTTTTAGGTGTGTTGTGTTAGAAAAGAGCATAAGGGAAACTGTCCCCACGAAGCGTGTGGAGTTGATAGTATCAACGTTTCCGGTACCGGTAATTTTCTCGGTTTCACCTACTTACACACACATGCTATACTTACCTTTACACACTTTATAGGTGTTATACTTACACTGTTTTTCTTATTTACATACTTTTACTTACACTGTTTTTGACTTCATTTAGAAGTTCAAAACTCAAAAATTAAGACTGATTTTCAGCTGGAAAGCTTCCTTCTTCACGATTTTTCTTCGCTGCTAAACGTTGTTCTTTTTCATCTTCTTTGATGAGGTTTAATTCCATTTTTAACTCTTCAAAAATTGATTCATACGACTGATTTTTATTTTTCTTCAGTTGAATTTGAACATAAATTTTACCAATTTGTTTTTGAAGATTCTCTTCTGCTTCTTTACGTTCCTGTTCCAAAAGGGCAACTCTTTTCTTTGCCTCTTCTAGTTGATTATCAATTTTTTTTAAATCATTTTTAGCCATGATTACTTCTCCTTTTTTCTAATTTCGTATTTCTTAATTCCTTAATTTATTTCCTGCAAAGCTGGTAATTTTTTCTTTTATAATTTGGAAGTTGCTCCACAAATCGCCATCTAATTTCTTCAAGTCAATCACATAAACTTCATGATCATTTTTCTTGATGGTTAGTGTGAAAGAACGTTCATCAATTTTAATTTCCTTTAGAACGAGGTACATTGAAGAAAACATTTCTCCTTTATACCCTGGATTACTATGATAGGTTATTCCATATTCATCAATATCCAGCACAACCCATTTCTGTTTTCTAATCAAACCTTTTGTACTTGTGAATACAGCACGATGCTTTCTAACTGGCTGATTTTCCTTTGGTGCTAATTTAAGTTGTTCTTTCATTTTTCTGCCTTTCTTTTTTTGATTGATTCTATTATAAGAGATAACTGAAAAAAATTTTTTAAAGGGACAATCATAAAAAATAAATCCCCTTAATTCAAAAATTAAGGAGATTTTTGACTACTATTTGTTGGTAAACACGAACTCGGCTTTCATAGAAAATGCATCCTTTTTACTTACATCAAATTGAATCAGCCAGAAAGAAAAATCATGTTTTTTCCCAAACGGGAAGACATAAAATACTGGATGATACAATTCTTCAATATCTACAAATTCTCTTTCAAGAGGAGCTTCAGAACCATTCCATGCTTTTCTATAATAGGAAATACCTGTCCGTTTTTCTCTATTCAAAAAACTTAATTCTACAATATCTTGATAATCCTTTTTCACTGCTCGCTGATTAATCGTAATCATTCGTTGGTTTGCATCACCTTCATCAGCATCTATAAAAAGATTGATTTTAGGAGGTAACTTATCTTTTAATTTTCGGATTCCAAGGTAGTCCTTATTTAAGATATTTTTGAACAGATAACGCTGAAAAAGTTTTGCTTGAAACCACTTCATGAAATAATAAATACCGATACTAAAGATTAGGGCTAAAAGCCAGAACGATGATTCGTTTTCTTGTATTGGTTTTTCTAATGCAGCTGTAAAAATGATGGCAAGTACAATATTTCTTATAAACATCTTTATAATCTGCATTTCAGCCCCTAAACGTAACTTCGTAAAAGGCGCACATAAAATAATCAAACACATCATTGATCCAAAAATCTTTGGATCAACCTCAAGTATTACGGAAACTTCTTTTATAAGAACAGCGCCTGTAACCATTACAAAAAATAAATATTGCCATTTAAAGGCTTGTCTAATAAGCCAATTCACTCCACAAATTGCAGATAATTTATATCCCAATTTATCAGTTTCTTTTACCATTTTAATTAAATTTTTCATTTTATTTTACCTCACTTTAATTCATTTCTACAGTTTCAATAGAGTTTGAAAATTCAAATGTTCCATCTTTAACAGTTTCTTTTTTCTTGTCCAAAGACTCCAATTTAGCCTTCAGCTTTTCAATATTCTTTCTCCTTTTTCTAATTTCGTATTTCTTAATCCCTTAATTTATTTCCTGCAAAGCTGGTAATTTTTTTCTTACTCATAGCTAAACACCCACAAATAAATCAAAAAAACTCCATTTTGTTATAAGCATAGTAAGAAGTAGTATAACTAAAAGCGAAGCAAACACTAAACCTACACAAAATGCAGACTCTTCTTCTGAACTAATAACTTCAGTTTTTAAAACTTTCTGCGCCAACAAACTACCAACAGCTTTTTTCTCCACATTTTTCTTTTTCTTTGATTTCATTTTATTTCTCTTTCCTTTAATTCATTTCTACAGTTTCAATAGGGTTTGAAAATTCAAATGTTCCATCTTTAACAGCTTCTTTTTTCTTGTCCAAAGACTCCAATTTAGCCTTCAACTTTTCAATGTTTTTATAGGCTGTTTCGATGGTTCTGTTCTTCGTTTCGATGTTTGTATCCAGCGTAGCAATATTCTTTTGATTGGCTTCGAGATCATCACCTGTTAGATATTTCGCTTCTGCTTGAAGACTCGCTTTTCGTGAGTTATCATCTTCAATAGATTCCTTCAATTGAGAAATTGATGTTGTCAATTTTTGAGACTGTTCATTCTGGAAATTGATTTCTTTTTCGATTTCCTGAAGAGTAAATTCTTCTCTGGAGACAACTTCAATAGCTTTGATTTCAAGTTGAGGATTTTGAGGAGTTACAAAGAATTGTACAGTGTCCTCTTCTCCAGATTTCTTCTGAGAAACCTTTTTAGAATCACTGGATGGCGATGAAATATTCACATCAATTGAGCTAGAAGAGACTGTCTGATTCGTCACATCGATCGCAAATGCACCAAAATTTTTCGGAACTCCTTTAATAATAACTGATACTTTATTATCAATGATTGGTACAACATCCATCTCTATTTTTGAGTCTTTATGTTGCGCATAGAGTTTCCATTTCAATCGTTTGGCATCGATGCCCCGATCTATCGAAGTCGTAGCATCTTTTGTCTCAAATTGTAAAACGATAATTCCAGTATCTGGTGAATATTCCTGACTGACCAGTTTCATCTCACCGCTGCCATTCGCAAAAACCTGCTTTGTTTTGAGTTGTTCTGAAGTATAGGTTTGTCTTTGTGGTGAGAAAATCGCTCCCATTAAAAGACTTAACCAGGTCACAAACAACATTGAAAAAATGACCAGTTTTCTCTTAATAATATTCTCTTGAAACCAAACTTTAGTCTTAATAAATGGCTGCAAAATTGGGCTGGATTTTATCTTTTCAATCCAGCGTTTAGAAATTTCAATTAAAGTAGACATTTTATTTCTCCTTCCTGATTTTTCCATAATACTGATTTGTTAAAGAGGTTATATCCGTCTTTTTTTCAGTACGCCACGTTCCATATAACGATAAAGAAAGAACTATAATAGCTACACAAATAGTTACGAATATATCTCTCATCAACTCGACATTACCCAAATAAAAAGATTCAAAGACTGTCATAAAAGAAACGTCTTTCACTCCAACTAATTGAAAAAAATTTGAATTCATATGAACTAAATTTACTGCTACATATGCAATAAAGCCCAAAAAGAGATTGATTGGCACTAAAGCTAGCAAAATAAAAACAGATATTCCTCCTAAAATTGCAAAAACTCGATACCTCACATTTGTTGCAAACAACATATCAAAAGTTGACACACAACCGAACTCTTTTGGTTCATTCGATAATGTATAATTTTTTATACCTCTCAAATGTTTGTTAGCTCTTTTCTGCTTCAAACTAGATGATTTAGTTCTTCTCATGCTTCTTATATCCTTTCCAAATAAATGAAACCTTACTTTTTGGCCAAACACTTTTTAGTAACATTAAGAACGCTAATGGCAGCCTTTTCGTTTTGATTTCATTTCCAAAGTTATCACATATAGTTATCCTGAAGAGCGGTACGAACCAGATCGCAATCAAGACAGTTCCAACCACGCCATGCGCAATAGCATTTAAAAATTGATACATACTACCTCCTTAAACATATTTCAATCTTTGAAAAGCTGTCTCGGCCCACTTACTCAGCTTTATTCTTTTAGTCATTTAGGGCCTCCTGGATTGCTTTCTCATCTGCTACAATCTTTTCCTCTGAATCCCTCGAAGCATATAGATATTTCTTTATTTTTCCCTTACGAATTTTGATGATAGTTGCAGCTTTTTCAACCTGGTATTTTTCTACCAACTTTTGACCTTCTTCTGTCTGAATGTCAATGTAAAATGTAGGATAAGAACCTTTATTGGCTGCATCTACAACTACACTTTTTCCAACCTGACAGTAAGGACAATCTTTTCTATAAAATACTAGATTTACATTTTGATCAAGTACAGTATTCTGGTATTCTTTCTGAGTAAGATGAGGATCATAATCTAAGATAAAATGATCTTTATACATCCTATATCCTCCTAAAACTGCGAGACTTACAAATAAAATAACGAGAATAGCCCCTAAAGCTAACTTGATGTATCTAAAAAGCTCTCTCATCCTATTTCCTCCTCATCCATAAAATCAAATATGGATCCTTGAACATAATCAATCTTGGCCAATTCTTTTATTTCTGATTTCAAGTTAGTGAACGTTGTCATCACTTCTTGAAAAAGCAAAGGATCAAATTCCTCGGAATCCAATACACGGACAAGTGGTAACATTGGATAATGATCTCTCAATTCCTCCTGCAGATAATCTGAAATCATTTTATCATTCGAGATAACACTATCTACTCTAATAATCGCTGGAATACTAGAAATACTCTCCTCATTTTGATAAAAAGTTAAAGCTACATCTCCTGCAGAAACAGACTCAAATTTTAAGTTATCCGATGAAAGTTTAAAATAATAAGCCAATGGTTCCTGACCAACCCCTGTTAGGTAGTATCCTCTAATAATTTTGAATAACTCTGACATCGACTTTCCTCCTTCCTAACAAACTTTTAGAAGTCTAAACGGAGCTTGATACACATCTGGATAGTGAATCAATCTCTTTTTTCTCTGTTCAGGAAGTGGTTTACGATAATGTTTTTGAAGATACTGAAAAGCTAGTCCCAAAGTATCAAAAACTAAAACTTTATTCTCCCCATTACAAATATAGTCACCTAATTCAAAACTGAAAATTACGTACTTCATTCTTCTTCTCACTTTCTATTTTGGCCAATCATTGCCAGCTGATCTGTCTCTAACTCATCATCATATCCGTTTTCAAAACGAACTTGTTGACGAATCCCTATAAGTGAGAGAATTAATAAAACTCCTCCAATAAATATAAGGCTAAATAATCCAACTATAACTAAAATCATATCATTCCTCCATAGGTTATTTTATGTACATGTATATCCTCGTAATAATCGTAGATATAAATGTAAGGCAGTTGACGGGTTTTTTTGATTATCCAATATCAAGTTCAAATAGAGATAGTTGTTGTGTTTGTTTAAAGCCATCTTTAACCCTTTCTATCACTCTCTGAGTAAACTCTATACTTTCTTCAAAGAAAGCAGCAATATTGGCCATATAAGCCTCCTGACGTTCTTTCTTCACCTTGATAAGGGAAAGGAAGATTGCTTTGATAGAGGCTAATCTGATGCCTCCTCCACGGCCGTGTTTGACTGTGAAGAAGATCTTTTGTTCTGTTTTGAGAACCTTCAATACTTTGTCTAATGAACGCTCAGGAATATTCAACTTCTCTCGTATCTCTTTTTTTGTCGTCTGGATAAATGGATCCTCAGATTGATAGAAGCCTTCTAAATAGGCCATTACGTCTGTTTTCCATTCATGAAGATGACTATTCTTTCTGTCAGCACGTTTCTTCTTAAACTTGTACCAACGTTGCTTCACAAAGAGATCTGAAGCCTTGAGTTCCTGATTGACCCATGCTTTACATAAAGTCATTACATAGTCACGACTAGCAGCTTCATATTTTCCTGAGTAGGCGCTTGTAATAATCTTATGATATTCAGCTGAAGAGAGTGGTTCGTCTAGATTTGCATTAAAACTAGAAAGAACCTCCTCACATTCTTCCTGATCGATTCCTGAAGAGAAGTTGGCTAAAGCTAGCGTGAAAAGAACATTATTTCTTCCCATCAAGGCTTTTCCACCTTTGATATTCCCCTCTCTCATCAGCAATTGATACCAAGGTTCATCAATCTGTTTCACCCCTTCAGAACCTGAAATAACCGTCAAATTGGGCTTTTTACTTGGGAAGGGAAAATCTGATTGCTTCATCGACCAATCTAACCACTCCTGGAACGAATAGGTATAATCAGCATCAAAGAATTCTACATTATCAGTTCGAGGAATCCGAGCAATCCCAAAATGGTTACAAGTCAAGTCTACTGGTAAAGTTTGAGCAAAGTAATTTCTCAAATTTTGAGAAATCGCTTTGGCCACCTTTACCACTCGAAATTGAGAATGAGCTGTAACATAGGCTGATTCTGAGAGAACAAAATAGGCTTGAAATCCTTTATCAGATTTTAGAATCAACGTCGGCATAAAACCTAGCTCCAGGGAAGCAGTTAAAATATCTCCTGTTGTCATTTCTTCAGCTGCAGAGGTAATATCGAAGTCAATGTAGAATGTGTTAATCTGTCTAAGATTATCCTCAGAGTGGCCACGTGTAATCCGTCGACCAGCATCACTATAGCTTCCGTAGCAATATACGTTAGGAGTCCAGTGTGTAAATTGATCCTGGTTCTCCAGCAATGATTCGACAGAGGTTAAAACAACACCACGTGCCTTCACCATATTCGCTTTTGAACGATAAGCAAATACAGAGCCTCGTCTTCCTTCTTCAGCTGAAGAGATGAGCTGTAGATGGCTATTCTTAAATTTTTGTGTTCTTAATCCGTCTTTTGTAATGATGGATAAGCATTTTAGTAAATCAATCTTTTTCATATTTAATTTCTCATTATTTAAACAATGATAGTGGAGATAGCAATAATCTAAAAAGAAAATAAATCAATAAATTTTTGACAAAAATCAATTATGAGATTTAATAATTTCAAAAGTAGTTCAGCATTGAAAATATATAGAAGAGCAACGACCAGTATCATTGCTAACAAGATCATTAAACTATACCTTAAAAAATTTACGGATTCTTTTTTACTGTCTGGTAAATTTGCAACCCTTTTTCTTTCTTATCCTGTAATTCTTTGCCAAATAATTCATAAGAGTACCTTGCCATTATCCAAAGAGATAAAGCCCCACTTCCCAACACTGAGATAATGAGTAAAACGACTGTATCGATGACTATGACAAGTAAAAATCCCAATAACATGAACTGCATTATTTTATTCTCAATTAATCCAGAACTTATTAACGACATTGAAATCCAGTTGCCGAGATATATTAGAAGATAAGAATAAGAAAAAGGGACAGCTATAAGCGAGATAAAGCAAAGAACTATATTACCCAGCACTTTCCGCAAACTCTTAGAATAAAGAATGTTTTCCCTTATGGATTTCAATCTATCCTTTGCTATGAAAAAATAATAATACAATACTGTCATACTATGCCTCCTATTTTAGCTCAAATGAATTTATAAGATACGGTAACAAATCAGCAGACGATAGGTATATCATTCCCCCTCCTACAATAATTAAAAAGATACTCACCATCCATTCCCAAGTAGTTAGATTTGGAAAGAAATCTTTCTTACCACTCCAGCTAAGTGTGATGTCTGTATTTTTAGCTATGATAAATACTCCATTGAACGAAATGCACACTCCTACAACAAACAATACAATAAAACCAAAAATCATATAATTTCCTCCTTGCTTATTTCTAGGCTTTTAAAATAAATAAACTAACAAATAAAATGGTGATAGAAACTATCTACCGTAGTGAAGTTCACCTTCACTGTCCTCGTATTCGAGCCAGTGGTCCATAACATCCGGACCTTCTTGTAACTCACGTCCAGTAGGAGAACACCACTCCTCATTTCCATTAGATGTTTCAAACACCTTTTGAAAAACACCATTTCGGTCAACGTCCACAAAGCGTGGATATGTAACAGTAATTTCAGGCGGTTTTGGGAAACTCATCCAATAAATAACATTACTACAAGTATTTTCAAAACCAATGCCATCGTTAAAATCAACCCAGATATCTGTATACACTTCTTCGCTTTCACTTGTGTAAACAAGAACCTCTTCGTCTAATTCAGGGGTTTTCCCGTCCCACATGAATTCAACTTCATCTCCGTATTCCTTTTTTTCTTCGCTAGTAAGGGGTCTTTGTGTAATTTTTTTCCAGTCTGTATTTTTCATATTTCTTTCCTCTTATGTTCTTCCTCATTTATTCAACAATTCTTCTGATAGCAACTATTCTATAAGTATTTCCAATTCCTTTGCGATAGCAGCAATGACATTGACTGTCACGCTATTTCCTGCTTGCTTGTATAATTGACTGTTGCTATTCACTTCTTGCGCCTTATCAAAAGCCCAATCTGGAAATCCTTGTAATCTCCAACACTCACGAGGTGTCAACTTTCTGATCCTAAATCCATCTGATAAATAATTATTTTCCTGATAGCTATTCCTAGTTAAAGTAGGAGCAATGTCATGTTCTCCACCTTGGTTATAACCATGACCACGTTGGATTATTTTAGGTTCTTGCCCACCACCTTGCATTGTGGATAGAGTGGGAGCTAGTCCATTTGTATCATATACTCTTGAGTTTTGGTCATGATTTCCAGGCAATTTCCCTGCGATTAGAATTCCATGCTTATCTTGCGTAGTCAAAGTAAACACAGGTTCTTCGTTAGACTTACACCTGCGCCCATTTTGTCGTTTATCCGTACAATCAGGTGTTAAAACAGGTATGGCTATCTTTTGCCCCTCTCCCTTGTTGGTTGTGAGCGTGGGAGCCAATCCAGCTGATTCATAAACCTCTCCATTCATCCCATTTCCTGAAGGATGGATGTTTCCGATAGACCTCACTTTCTGCGATTTACTTTCAACAATGTACGCTCCTGCTCCCTGTGAGTTGCCATATCTGGTTGTAATGGTATTGCTGTACTGCTTTTTGATTGAATTAGCTTGCTGGCAACTTTTTGAGAGAGGAAAAACTCTTCTGGTACATTCTCCTCTAAGATGTCCGATAACGAACACCCGTTCTCTGTTTTGGGGTACTCCAAAATCCTTGCTGTTAAGGATTTGCCATTCCACATTGTACCCCAATTCATCCAAGGCTCCGAGGATGGTTTCAAATGTAGCTCCTCCGTCATGGTTGAGGAGTCCTTTGACGTTCTCAAGCAATAGATATTTAGGTCTGAGAATAGATGCGAACCGTGCAATCTCAAAAAACAAAGTTCCTCGTGTATCTTCAAAACCTCGTCTGTTTCCTGCAATGCTGAAAGCCTGGCACGGAAATCCTCCACAGATAATGTCCACACGTCCGATTCTTCGAATAGACTCATCTGATACTGCTGTGATGTCATGTAGTTCTATTTCTCCTTTCGTATCGTGTATAGCTTTGTAGCTAGCTCTTGCAAATTTATCTATTTCGCAAAATCCTATACATTCATGGCCAGCTGACTCCATTCCAAGACGAAATCCGCCGATGCCTGCGAACAGATCTAGAAATTTCATATGATTTTTAATTTCTTTCATCATTAACCCCCAAAAAACAGTGGCTACAAATAGTCTCATCTCGATCCATCCACCAACAACTACCCCATTTTTCATCAAAACAAGGGGTAGTCCAAGTGCATCCGCATTTTTGACAAATACCTTTCTTTAATGCTGCTTCTTTCATGATAATTACTCCTCATTGATTCTCATACTTTTAGGTAGCTTTTTACTTGATAAACAGTAACCTTCGGATAAGTCCCTTTTGCTATAAAATTCAGGACTATTTGTCATGATGTGATCACTTCTTTTCCATCCTCGACGAAGTTGTTTGTAAGATAAAGAAACACGCTTCTCAATCTCTTTAAAACTAAATCCCAATTTCAAATAGGTTGTTACAATAGTTGTAGCATGTTCTTTGGACTCTTCGCTTCTTGTTCTTCGCTGAAAGTTAATCTGCTTATCTTCTTCATTTAATGCAATCTGATAATCAATAAACAACTTCCGCATTTCCATAATTTTATGTTGCCAAGCCAAGCTGTAAGGTTGGCCTGAATATCGATTCACTAGATTCTTTACGGGTTGTTTAAATTTCAGCTGAAGAGGATCAAATTCGCCAAGGTCAGAAAATGGATCAATGAAACCTAATGGTTCGCTTTGAATTAATTCATTGTATAGCGCTTCTCTGTCCATCCTAATTTATCTCCTTCTGTCAAATGCACGTCATTGAGTCAAATAAGCTTAATTGGATGGTTTTAGGCGCTTGTTCGCTGTTTCCATTCTTATCATGATCGATAACGTCAAAGATTTCTAACGTACCTAAATTCATTACAATCTCTAATCCTACCATCGTTGAACTCCTCTCAAATAGAATTTTAAGCGAACAAAAAAGAGAACAGATTTCTCTGTTCTCCTAAAAATATTGAATTATTTGATTTTCTAAAAACTCTTACCACTTACTTTTTATATTTCCTTAGAGTGTGTTTGTGTTTTGAGTCCGCTCCACTGAAATTAGCACGCCTCCATTCTACAGTAAAGAAATCAACTCTTTTATAGGGGATTTCCGCCCTCATTTTTGTCTTTTGTGCTAAAATAGACTTATAAATTGAAAATAAGGAATGTTTATGAAATCAGGTAATGGTTTTTGGAAAGGCTGTCTCTATTTTTGGGGCTTCTTGTTCTTACTGGGCCTTTTGGTTCAATATGCTCTTCCGCTTGCGGCTTGTGTCCTGCTAGGCTATGGTAGTTATCGTCTCTATAAACGTTGGCGCTATCCTCTTTTGCAGGATCGTTCCCTCGACGATAGGATTGAGCTTTTAAAAGCTCGTATTCGTCAAGCAGACAAAGATATTCAGCAGTTAGAGGGAGTCTTGGTAGAGAAAGGCTCAGATTCCTATAAGAGTTTGGCCAATCAAGTATTAATCGAACTGCGGGAAATTCATCAGGAGGCGGATCATCTCAAGTCCTATATCGATGATGATGTCTATAACCGTATTGACAAAAAGGTTCGTACAGTAAGGGCAAACATCGATGTTCAGCTAGAACGTTTGGATAGAGAAAGTCAGGTAGATCTTGAAAATGCGGAGCCAGAGGAATTAGCTCCAGAATTGTCCCAGACCTTGGCCAATATTGCCGTTGATCATCAGGCCATTTTAGACAAGATTGCTACCTCTGCTGAGGGAGATAAGGAAGAATTGACTGTCATTCATAGTTTGAAGATGGAGAAATTCCAAACGATTTTAGAAGGCTATTTAAAGATTAAGGACAATCCGAAGAACTATAATCGGGCAGAAGAACGTTTGCAACAAGCTAAAGCAGCCATCGAACAATTTGACCTTGAGCTGGACCAAGTCCTGAGAGAACTCAATGAAACAGATATGCGTGATTTTGATATTAGTTTGCGCATCCTAGAAAAAGATCGTAAAGAATAGGTTAGAAACAAAGGAGTAACCATGACAGAATTTAATTTTGATATTGACCAGATTGCCAATAATACGGTAGCTAAGGTGGATAAAACAACCCAAATCATCGAGACAAATACTGGCTCAGACAAGACCTTGACCTTCCTTGAGAAGCTGAGCCCTGAACAGCAAGAAGGAATCAAGGCGCACGTGCCCCAGTTAGTAGACCAGTTTGTCACAAATCAAAATGCTCTTTTGGATTTTGGACAATCTGCTGTCGAAGGTGTGAACAATACGGTCAATCGTATCTTGTCAGAACAAAAGAAACTGCAGATTCCCCAAGTGGATGATCTTCTCAAGAATACCAACCGTGAGTTGCAAGGCTTTGTCGTCAAATACAAGAACGCTGAAATTGCTGAGTTAGAAGAAAAGCCAAACTTTTTGCAACGATTGTTTAACAAGAGTAAAAATACGCTACAGGAATTTTACTTTGATTCAAAAACAGTGGAGCAAAAGCTCGATGGCATGGCTGCCGCAGTGGTCAAGCAAGAAGATGTGCTAGCTCGAAATATTGTCTCTGCTGAGATGCTGATTGAGGACAATACCAAATCCATTGAAAATCTAGTGGGAGTGATTTCCTTTATCGAAGCCAGCCAGACAGAAGCTGGCAAACGCGCTGCCGAATTGAAAGCTCAAGCTGACCAACTCGATACAAGTACGGTAGAATACCAAACCAAGTCACAAGAATTGGCCCGCATGGCTGAAGTGGTCAATACCCTTGAACAACAGCACACTGAGTATGTCAGCCGTCTCTATGTTGCCTGGGCAACAACACCTCAGATGCGCAATCTTGTGAAGGTGTCATCTGATATGCGCCAAAAATTGGGCATGCTTCGTCGCAATACGATTCCAACAATGAAGCTTTCCATTGCCCAACTGGGTATTTTGCAACAATCCATGAAATCAGGTGTCGTGGCAGATGCCATTGTCAATGCCAACAATGCTGCTCTTCAGATGCTAGCTGAGACCAGCAAGGAAGTGATTCCGCAGATGGAACGAATTGCCCAAAGCCCGACAGTCGCTGTTGAGTCTGTTACCAAACTGGCTGAAAGTCTGGTCGCTCAAAACCAGGGTATCGTCGCTGCCATTGAATTGGGACGCCAGAAACGTGCCCAACTAGAAACAACCATCGTCAAGTCCGCAGAAATGATCAACGATTCTGTCAAACTACGCGATGAGAAAATCGTCCAAGCCCTTCTAGACCAAGGAAAGGCCGCCCAGAAAGAAGTACAAGAATAATACACAAGTCCCTTGTAATGTAGATTTGCAGGGGATTTTGCTTGTTTTAGTAGAAGTTTGAAGGTCAGGGAATTCTTGCCAGATTTAGAGATAAAACCCTAGAAAACCTTTTCACTACTAGTCTTTTATGATACAATAGAAGGAAGTAAAGGCGTTGTTTTTTCGATGTTACAACGACTTGGATGAATGAAAAGGAAGAGTCCCTATGGTTTTCAGATTTAAGCAAATAACTAGCTTGCATATATATATATATATATATATATAAACTCGCGTTTTCATACCCATTTTCAAAACCTGCCAATCTTTTTGGTAGGCTTTTTGCGTTGTAGAAATGGGGTATGAACATGGCTTACACTTTATCAAAAGAATTAGAGCAAGAACTCATCGTTTCAGCCCCTGAGTTACAGCCTAGTTATACTGCCATCGTAGAATACCTAGAGGCTATCAACCAGAAAGAAGCATCTGGAAGCAATTCTCAGGAACTCCAGAACCAGCTTGCTATTCAGCTGAAACGTTTAGAAGATTTAGTGCAGGGCTATATCCAAATAAAGAAGAATCCGCATCACTACCTAGATGCAGATAAAGATCTGACGGCAGGCTATCAAGCCATAAAAGGGACGGAGCAAGATCTTCTCAAAAAATTGCAACATCTCAATCAAGCAGCCTTGCAGGATTTCCATATCAGTCAGAGACTCTCTCCCAAAGACGAGACTGCTATTCCTGTGGCAGGTAAAGTCAAAACCAAACAGGAATTGGCTATCGAGCGGGATTTGATTAACCAGCTGACAAAGGGAGAAAGTCAATGGGTGTATCGACCTGAGTTAAATACAGAAGACCTCCTATGGGGAAACTTTTTTGCCAAGCTGGAAGCCAATAATGTCCGCATTTTGCAAGACCATCCCCTTACAAATTCAGAGAAAAATCAAATCAAAAACCAGCTCAATTTCGTTAACTTCTACGAAGCAGCCAAGTGGATAGCAGGGGAAAACGGCATTGCCAAGGTGCAGGTTCAACGTGAAGACGCCAGTCTAGGCACCATTCGCTTGGAAGTCTTGTGGAGAAACAATGTCGCTGGTGGCAAATCCAGTTATGAGGTTGTCAACCAAGTCATCACAGGCGGAGAAGGGATTCGCCAGCGTCGTGGAGATGTGACTTTGCTAATCAATGGTCTGCCTATGATTCAGATTGAACTGAAAAGTCGTTCTCATCCTTATATGGATGCCTTCCGTCAGATTAAAAAATACGACCAAGAAGGACAGTTCAGAGGTATTTTTTCAAGTCTTCAGATGTTTGTCGTCTCTAATGTCACAGACACTCGCTACATCGCAGCTGCCAAAGCCAACAAGCTAAATGAGCGCTTCTTGACCAAGTGGGTGGATAGTGAAAATAGACCTCAACCTCAACTATTTGACTTTGCAGAGTCTGTCTTGTCGATACCGAGAGCCCACGAGATGGTCATGCAGTATTCTGTCATTGATGATGACAAGAAGGCCTTGATTTTATTGCGTCCCTATCAGGTACATGCCATTGAGGCTATCCGTGAAGCCAGTCGCCAGCGCCAGTCAGGCTATATTTGGCATACGACCGGTTCAGGAAAGACCCTGACCTCTTATAAGGTTTCGCGCAATCTGCTCCAGATTCCATCTATCGAAAAGACAATCTTTGTGATTGATAGGACAGACCTTGACCAGCAGACGACCAGTTCTTTTCAGTCTTACTCAGAGAATGACATGATCGATATCGACGAGACCGATGATACACAGGAATTGGTTAAAAATCTGGCTTCTGATGACCGTCGTGTCGTTGTGACGACCATCCAGAAAATCAATGCCATGATTCGTCAGTTTGATGAAGGCCGTCACCAAAAGGTCTACAATCGTATCAAACAACTCAAACTAGCCTTTGTCGTCGATGAATGCCATCGTGCAGTGACTCCTGAACGCCAGCGCCACCTAGAGCATTTCTTTACAAATTCTCTCTGGTATGGTTTTACAGGAACTCCTATCTTTACAGAAAATAAACGTGAACAAAAGGGAGACCTTGCTCAGACGACCGAAGAGCAGTACGGTGACTGCCTCCACCAATATACCGTCAAAGAAGCCATTCATGACAAGGCGGTTCTTGGCTTTAATGTGGAGTATCAGACAACCATGCCTGGTTGGGCAGAAGATGAGATTGACGAGGAGAGTTATGATGACGAAGGCCATATGCTTGCCGTTTTAGATGCCATTCTCAATCGCTCAAGACGCAAACTCGGCTTCCAAAATGGGGTAGGAAAAACCTACGAAGCCATTTTGACCGTCAAAAGCATTGCCCGTGCGCAGGCCTATTATAACCTGATTAAGCAAGTCAAAAATGGAGAGAAGTCTCTAAGCATCTCGGAAAATGTTAAAAAGGTCTTACCTGACTTTCCTAAGGTTGCTATTACTTACTCTGTGACAGAGAATGAAGCAGACTCCTATGTCAACCAAGCCTACATGGAGGAGAGTTTAGAAGACTACAATGCCATGTTTGGTACCCACTTTAGCCTAGCGACCATTGCTTCCTACAATAGTGACCTCAACGACCGTTTGGCCCGTAAGAAAGAACGCTTTGCTTTTCGTGAGGAACAGTTGGACTTGGTTATCGTTGTGGACCGCTTGTTGACTGGCTTTGATGCCCCTTGTCTATCGACCCTTTTCATGGATCGTCAGCCCATGAAACCCCAGCATATCATTCAGGCCTTTTCACGAACCAATCGCCTCTTTGATGAAGGCAAGAAATTCGGCCAAATCGTTACCTTCCAAACGCCTGACCGCTTTAAAGAAAAAGTGGATGAAGCTCTGAGCCTTTACTCAAATGGTGGCGAAACCAGTGTCTTAGCCCCAGAATGGCAGGAGGAGAAGGCCAAGTTTATGGAGAAGGTTCATCAACTATTAGCCATCGCTCCAAGTCCAGAGCAGGTGCCTGATTTGGATACAGCGACAGATGCAGAATTAAAACGCTTTGCTAAAACCTTCCAAGAATTTGACAAGCTCCTATCCTCTATACAAGTCTATTCGGACTATGATGAGAAAGTCATCCTCAGAGAGATTGGACTCAGCCTAGAAGACATCGAGAACTTTGCCGGCCAATATCAAAATGTCATCGAAGAACTCCGCAGACGTAGAAAAGAAGACCAAGAAGATGAAGGCGTTCTGCTGGATATCGAGTATGAGCTTGAATCCATCCGCACCGACGAGATAAACTATCACTATATCCTCTCTCTCATCCAAGCCCTGATCGAAAATCGGGAAAACCTCATTGGAAAAAAGGAGAAGAGTCTGGTAGATAACTATATCGAAGATTTGAACAAATCCAATCCTAAGTTATCCAACCTCATCTCCAAACTCTGGCAGAATGTCCAAGCAGATGCCAAGAGCTATCAGGGTCAGTCTATCATCCATAAGTTGGATGAGATGATTGAGCTAACAACCCAGAAAAAGATTCGTGAAACGGCAGATTATTGGCAGATAGGAGAGGATGAACTCCAGTTCGTAGTGGACAACTACCGCATTGGACGAGACAAGCAAAATGGCGAAAAAGCCATCACAGAATCTCAGGACTATCTAGCCTATAAGGAAGCCCATGGAGACAAGGCATTACCAAAACTCAAATACAAAAAAGCCCTCAAAGAGGACTATATGCGCATGATTTCAGAGGATATCTTACCGTTAAGGGGGAGATAGGCTTAAAAATGGTCAGAAAGATAATGTTGGGAAGGTTTTCGACTAATTAGGGTCAAAATCCCTCTCTCTTCAAGATGCAAGAAAGCATCCTTGACCTTTTTCTTAGAGTAATGATGATTGGCCAGTTGGATGATGCTTCTATCTTCTATGCCATCTCTCTTATCATCGACAAAGAGCTTGGACTGAGCGAGGAGAAACAAGATGTATTTCTCGACTTCTTCCAGCCCTTCTGTTTGCTCTATCTTAACTTTATAGCGATGCAGTTGCTCTTGTTTTTCAAGGAGGGTTTGGATAATATTTTCCTGTCCTTCCTTGATAAAAGTCAACAAGGTTTCAACGAAGAAGGTAGCATCGGCACGGTTGAGATGATCGCCAGTATTCCTAAAAGACTTATAATAGTCTTGTTTATGATGATTGATTTGTTGGGACAAAACCAGACCCGAGAATTTATCCAGCTTTCTAGACAAGTACTTGGCAAGGATATAGCGGCCTGTCCGACCGTTACCGTCATAGAATGGATGAATATTTTCAAAAAAATAGTGTCCAGCACAAGCCTTGATAAGGTTTGGGATAGAATGGTCGTTGATAAAACGAATCCACTCTGTCAGCATAACCTGAATCTGTTCCTCCTTTTGAGGCGGGATATAGATGACTTTGCCAGTCTTATCGTCTTGAATAAAGACCGATTTCTGCCTAAAAAGCTCTCCATCAAGTTGATCTTCTGGCGAGATTTCTCCTTGTGTTAATTGGTCATAAATCCTTCTGATATCTTCAAGTGATTGGATTTGGAGAAATTCATCCTTAAGGATTTGTTGGTACATTCGCAGGGTGGAAAGATGTTTGATTTGTTCGGTCTTATAAGGGTCTTCCTCTAGGAGTTTTTCCACATCGACCAACTCTTTACGAGTAGTATGGATACCCTCGATTTCATTTGTGGAAATAATCGATTGGTAGAGCTGTTCTTTATAAAACTGATCGTGGGCAATCTTAGGGAGGGTATCAGCTATTTCACTAATTCGTTGAGACTGCTGTGAGATAGTTTCCATCAGTTGGGAAATTCCAAGATGCAGGGTAACAAATAGAGGGTATTGACTTGTTTTGACAGTATCGCGTTGCATTAAATGAGGATAAAGAGATGTCCTAATGGAGCTGTATCCCTGTAAGCGTAGTTGATACTCTTCCTCATATTGGTTACGATGACTGTAGTAGATTTTTCTAAGTTCTCTATAGTTCATATGTAGTCATCCTCGCATTTCAACGTTTTTTAACATTATATCACAAAATAAGCCTATCTATTGTTTCAAAATAGGAAAAATTGAAGAATAGGATAGCATAGTTGCCTATATAAAGTGCAAAAATGGCCAAAATTGAACAATAGAAATAATAAATGGACGTCCTAAAGTGCAAAAATAGGCAAAATTGAAGAATAGACATCAAAAAAAGAAAATCTAAAGTGTAGAAATAAGAAAATGGAGTAATAGAAAGGGGGATAGAGTGGAGAAATTATTTATTATTGGAAATGGTTTTGATATAGCACATGATTTGAAGACGAATTACTTATATTTCAAAAAGTTTGTTTATCAACAGGCTTATGGGAAAGATGATTTGTTAGAGTCGTTGCAAAATTTTGATTCTATCAAAGATTTTCTAAAAGACAGTGATAACAGAATATATAAGAGTGAAATATATGCTGAAGAAGTGATGGAAATATTGAATGGTACTGATAGTCAGGAAAAGTTGAAATTACTTTATCAAATTCTTTTACATATTACAGATATAGAAAGGTTCTGGGGGGATTTTGAAGAAAAACTAGTCTGCTTCCCTTTTATGAACGCTAGCACTCCTCCCCATGTAACGAACGATGGCAAAGAGGATACTGAGTCTAGAAAAGAACATGCTGAAAAGGTAGCGGATAAACTCAGTCAATATGTTCATTATCAATTGAACAAGTTATTTAAACAATGGATTAAAGAAACCTATGAACAATGGGAAAGTCAATTAAGCATGAGAAAGTTTACCTCTCATTTCCCGATTGTAAAAGAAACGATTTTAACTAATAGAGATGCAAGATTTTTGAATTTCAATTATACTTGTACTCTAGAGGATTTTTATGGCATTCCATCTTCTAACATCATTCCCATTCATGGTGATTTGAATGATGGAGTTATCATATTTGGTCATGGAGAAGATTCGATAGTCATACCAGAAGGAGCGGACGTTTTATCTCAGGCTATGTACAGATTGTCTGCTGCTAATAGAAAACCAGTACGTCAGCAACTTAGAAAGCACGAATCCTTTTTCAAAAATTTAAGCTCTATCAAAGAAATCTATTTCATTGGTTTTGGTATTCGGGATGAGAATGGAGTAGACGCTCCGTACTTTAAGGAAATTTTTAAACAGGCACCGGATGTGAGCATTTATGTAGACAGGTTTGATAAGAAGAATGAATATACTATTAAGAAAATACTTAAGGCATGGGGTGCTCATAAAGCTTATCAATTGCAATTTATAGATACAAATAAAGATGAAATAGTTGGAGGAGCAATATGACAAAACAACCAAGTTATCGCTTTTCGGGATATGCCGAACCTTGGGCTGAGAAGAAGTTAGGGGATATTGGATCAGTTGAAATGTGTAGGAGAATTTTCAAAGAGGAAACTTCTGCGGAGTTTGAAATTCCTTTTTTCAAAATTGGTACTTTTGGAGGGGAAGCCGATACTTATATAACTAGAGAAAAATTTGAAGAATATAAAGCAAAATTTGCTTACCCTCAAAGAGGAGATTTATTGTTATCTGCTTCAGGAAGTATTGGCCGTGTTGTTGAGTACGATGGAGATGAAGCTTACTACCAAGATTCAAATATTGTTTGGTTGAATCACCATGGTAAAATTAATAACAAGTTTCTGAAAGCATTTTATGAGATTGTATCTTGGTCAGGAATTGAAGGAACTACAATAAAAAGATTATACAATAAGAATATTTTAGAGACAGATATTTCCTCCCCTCCCTCCCCGAACAAACTGCCATCGGTTCTTTCTTCCAAGATATTGACCAGCTCATTAGCCTTCAACAGCGTAAGTTAGAGGTACTCAAAGAGCAGAAGAAAACCTACCTCAAACTCCTCTTCCCAACCAAAGGACAAACCAAACCCGCCCTTCGCTTCGCAGGATTTGAAGATGACTGGAAGGAAGTGAAGTTGGGGGAAGTAACGGAAAGAATTACAAGGAAAAATAAGCATTTAGAATCAACATTACCTTTAACCATTTCAGCTCAGTATGGACTTATTGATCAAGAAACTTTCTTTAACAAAAAGGTTGCCAGCAAGGATGTCAGCGGATATTATTTATTAAAAAGAGGAGAATTTGCTTATAATAAATCTTATTCCTCAGAGTATCCGTGGGGCGCTGTTAAAAGATTGGATAATTATGAAAAGGGAGTACTGTCTCCGTTGTATATAGTTTTTAAACCTAAGTTTATAGATTCTGATTTTTTGGCTGTATACTATGCTAGCTCCAATTGGCATAAGGAGGTGTCAATGAGAGCGTCAGAGGGAGCTAGAAATCATGGTCTTTTAAATATTTCACCTCAAGATTTTTTTGATACAGAGTTAATTGTTCCTATTAGTAGTGCTGAACAAGAAGCCATCGGTTCTTTCTTCCAAGACCTAGATAAGGCTATTTCCAAGCAAGAGGAAAAAGTCAACCAGCTCAAAGAAAGCAAACAAACCCTACTCAGAAAAATGTTTATCTAAGATACCAAGACCGTAAAAAGCCCAGTAAAAATAGGAAACTGGCGCAGTCTTCGATGAAGACCAGACAGTTTATCTTTTTTACCCAGTTTTTAGGTCGTGTTCAATTCATAAGATACCAAGACCTCAAAAAGCTACACTAAACGAATGAAAGTAGAAATTGATAGGAGACCCTATGTCACAAACAGATTTATCAAGAGAACTCTACCAATCCCTCTGGAATGCGGCAGATATCCTGCGTGGCCAGATGGAAGCCAATGAATACAAGTCCTACCTCTTGGGCTTGATTTTCTACAAATATCTATCCGACAACATCCTCCAAGCCGTCTGCGATAACTTGGACGAGACCTTTGAGTCCTTCCAGCAAGCGCAGCTTCTCTATGAGGAAAACTTTGCGGATGCAGATGTCCGTGAAGACCTCATCGAGGTTCTAAATGACGAGTTGGGCTATGTGATTGAGCCTTCTCTAACCTTTACCAAGCTGGTTCAGTCTATCCATGAAGGCACCTTCCAGCTAGAATCTCTAGCCCAAAGTTTCCGTGATATCGAGCAGGCCAATGAAAAATTTGAAAATCTTTTCGAAGATATTGACCTCTATGCGAAAAAGCTAGGAAACACCCCACAAAAGCAAAACAAGACTATCTCTGAGGTTATGAAACAGCTCAACGACCTCAATGTCTCTGGTCATGCTGGTGATATTTTGGGTGATGCTTATGAGTACTTGATAGGCCAATTTGCCAGTGATTCTGGGAAAAAATCTGGTGAGTTCTATACACCTCAAGCAGTCTCTCACCTCATGACTCAGATTGTCTTTGCAGGGCGGGAGCATCAAAAGGGCATGTCGGTTTACGACCCGACCATGGGTTCTGGTTCCCTCTTGCTTAATGCCAAGCGCTATAGTAAGGAAGCTTCGACGATTTCTTACTACGGTCAAGAATTGATTACTTCGACCTTCAACCTTGCTCGTATGAATATGATGCTTCATGGAGTTGCGATTGAGAACTATCACCTCAGCAATCACGACACCCTAGACGAAGATTGGCCGACTACCGAGCCGACAGACTTTGATGGAGTTTTGATGAACCCACCCTACTCGCTGAAGTGGTCAGCAGATAGTGGATTCTTGCAAGATCCTCGCTTTTCAAGTTATGGAGTTCTGGCACCTAAGTCCAAAGCAGATTTTGCCTTCCTCCTTCACGGTTTTTACCATCTCAAGCATAATGGTGTCATGGCTATTGTCCTTCCTCACGGAGTCCTCTTCCGAGGAGCAGCCGAGCAAAAGATTCGCCAGCACCTGCTAGAAGAAGGCGCTATTGATACAGTTATCGGCTTGCCGGCAAACATCTTCTACAACACCTCTATCCCGACAACCATTATTATCCTTAAAAAGAATCGCACCAATAAGGATGTCTTCTTTATCGACGCCTCAAAAGAGTTTGAAAAAGGGAAAAATCAAAACAATATGACCGAAGACCATATTGCCAAGATTTTGGAGACCTATCAAAAACGCGAGAATGTCGAGAAGTTTGCCCATCTAGCCAGCTTTGAAGAGATTGTAGAAAATGACTACAACCTCAACATTCCACGCTATGTCGATACCTTTGAGGAAGAACCCGTTGTTCCCCTAGCCGACCTCGCAGACCAGCTCGCAGAGATTGATAAAGAGATTGGAGAGGTAGAAGCCAGACTCGCACACATGCGCAGCCAGCTAGTAGGGACAACACCAGAAGCCCAAGCAGAATTAACCGCCTATCTTGAAAAGTTGAAAGAGATTTAGAGACTTGTGAGAATACTCTGCTAAAAATTTAGAAAAATAAAATGACAGTAGAAAATCTATTGTCATTTTTGTTATTGATTATTTAAGTAAAAATCGAATTAAAACTAAACTAAAAGGATTCAGTCCTATCAAATACAGAATTTAATCCTTAACATAAAGATAATGACTAACTTTTTGAGAAGTGATGTTATTTTACTAAAACAAAATAAGTAAAGTGTGTATTATTTTCGTGAAGTAAAAATGGGATTTGCTTCACCTAATCTTTTTTTAATGAAGTAAATCCCATTTTTACTTCACGAAAGAAAGTAGAAGTGAAGCAAAATGAAGATGAACTTCAATATAAAATTATTGAACTATTCTTAGCAGGTGTGGACAAAAGTAAGTACGATTTCTTTGAGCAGAGTCTGTTGAAAGAAATTCTTCATCAATTAATTTATTTAATAATGTATATACCGTACGTTCAGAGATACTGAGGTGTTTGCTGACTTGTTTTGCTTTAAAAATTGGAGAAGAGAAAATGAAATCAAGAAGTTGAATACCAGAGACAGAATTCAATTTTGGTATTATTTCTTCTTTCATCTTATTATAAAGATTTAAGATATCCTGTGCCTTTTTTGTACTCTCTTCTGCTGAGAAAATTACTCCTTCCAAATAGTATTTAAACCAATCTTTCCAGTTATTATTTTTAGAGATGTTTGATAAATGAGAGATATATAGTGATCGATCACTTTCAAAATATGAACTCATGTAAAATGTAGGATAAGATAGCAATTCTTGGTAGTAAAGAAACAGTGGGATTAACAATCTTCCTATTCGACCATTACCATCTTCGAATGGATGAATCATTTCAAATTGAGCATGTACAATAGCTGATTGAACTAATAAGTCTAAATCATCATGATGCATATATTGTTCTAAATTGGACATATACTCCGTAGTTTGTTCTGGCGGAACTGGTGTGTAAGAGATAGTTGCTCTACTTCCAATGTAATTTTGAGTTCTTTTAAAATTTCCTGGATTCTTGCTGCTTCCTCTAACGTTATCCAATAGAATTTTATGCATCTCTTTTATTATTCTATTAGATAATGGTAATCCTCTAGAGCTATTGTCATTAATTGTAGTAATATTTTCGAGAGCGTAAAAAAGTGCTTTTCGATAATTAATAATTTCATGTAGTTCATCACGTTCTATATCGACCTTATTACCTGCTTCGTAATTTAGTAGGTCTTCTAGAGTTGCATGAGTACCTTCAAGTTTTGAGGAAAGGACGGCTTCTTGGCTGAGCAATGGTGAAATTAGTAGCATTGGATTGATAATAGATGCTAAAAATCCTTCATAGGTTCCAATAGCTATACCTGCTTTAGAAACTAATCTAATTATTTGTGGATCTGTATATATTGAAGTATAGTCAAATGGAAGTTTTTCTGGTAAATAGGGTTTAGGTATGTTTTTAAATGTATTATTCATGTTTATAATTCCTATTAAAATTTTTTCTCAATATTTTTATTATAGAAAGTCAATGTAGTGAGTGACTATAACCTGTACTTGAATTATATTTCTAAGGTATATTGACAAGTATATGAAAATCAAGTAAAAAAGTAAACTGGATTGTCAATTTAAATCTTTGATTTTATGATATTTTTTAAAATAGTAATGTAAATATTTTTAGAGTTTAAGTTTGATTAAAAGTGTGTATCTTCATTAAGTATAGATTGAAAGGATTAATGTTGAACAATTTTAATGAGATGCTAAAAACGGAATGTAAATGTTTGTTTTATTTCATTATAGCACATAGATAAGAAAAAATAGATAGTGAGACGAGTTTAAATAGGATTACTCGTTATGAAATGTTAATTACTTTTGATGGCTTAACAAATATTATCAATAATGTAGTCATTCGAATGATTCTCATTGCAATGTACTGAAATTAACAAAAAGAAAAAACGCTTGAATCAGCGTTTTTCTTCTGTATTGATTCGTATTGAATGCTTACTTAACTTCGGTAAACACAACGTGTTTGCGAAGTTTTGGTGAGTATTTCTTCAATTGAAGACGGTCTGGAGTGTTACGTTTGTTTTTAGAAGTAAGGTACAAGCGTTCACCAGATTCTTTGTGTTCAAGTGTAATATTTACGCGCATGGTATCTCCCTTCTATTATTCAGCTGATGCAGCTTTAGCGATTTTACGTCCTTTGTAGTATCCTTTAAGTGATACACGGTGAGAACGTGAGTAATCTCCAGTAGTTTCGTCAAAGTTTACAGATGGAGCTGTTACTTTGTAGTGTGTACGACGTTTGTTTTTCTTCGCTTTTGAAGTGCGACGTGCAGGTACTGCCATTTTGATTTCTCCTTTAGGTATTTATATTCGATTCAATCTACTGATTTTCATCAACCATACTAGGATAACACATTTTTTTTGTAAAGTAAAGTTACTTGACAAAAAAAGATGAAAAAATTCTCCTGTCAGTCCTAGCAGACAGGAGAAAATGTTAAATATCAATCTCAAATGGTTCGTCAATGGTTTCTGATACGTATTTTCCGTCTTTCTTCCGTTGTTTGACACATTCTGTGAGGAGATATTCGATTTGCCCATTGACTGAACGAAAGTCGTCTTCTGCCCATGATGCGAGTGCAGCGTATAACTTTGTTGAGAGTCGAAGGGGGATCTGCTTTTTTTAGCTTCAGCCATCTTTAGTAAAGACTTCCTGTGTTGACAATTGGTTGTGCATCATGATTGCCACAGAGAACGACTAGGAGATTTGAAACCATGGCAGCTTTTCGTTCTTCGTCAAGCTCTACCAATTCCCCTTCATTGAGCCGTTCTAGTGCCATTTCAACCATTCCTATTAATTGATATCTAAATGATATCGCTTTAATTTATAACGTGAAAAAAAGTAGAAAAATAATTACTAAAAACTTTCAGCCCAATAATTTCTTTTAAAAGGTGAGATTATATTGTGCTCAAATACTCTTTTATTCTTATAACTTTTACACTATAATTGTAGTTAGAAAGGAAGAGAAATGTTTGATTATAGAGCACTAGTTATTTTGATGACTTTGATGGATCATTGTGAGCTATCGTTATATGAGTTATCTGTTAAGGTGAGCTTACCTATAAAGGAAGTCAAAGAAGGAATAGATTATTTAGTGCCTTATCTAGCTAATAAAGGGATAGTGCTGGATAAAAAGCAAGGTCGCTATAGTTTATCAAATCGTACGAAGCAATCTTTGACAGATATTATTAAGTCGGATGAATTGGTTTTACCAAAGTCGACTCGCTTAGCTTTAATCTATCTTTACACTTTTTGCCGATTAGATTTTATATCAAATAATCATTACCAAGACTTTTTGAAAGTAAGTAAGAATACAACCTTATCTGATATTCAATCATTAAGAAAGATTATGTTAGATAATGATTTGGAGCTAGGGTACAGTAGAGCAAAAGGTTATACTTTACACGGTTCAGAGTGGAATAAGCACCGCTTAGCTTTTCAAATGGTTAGTGAGTTGCTGGAATCCTCCATAGGGATTTGGGGTTTGGATTATGTTTTATCCAGTTGGGGGTATTCATTAACTTATGATTTGATAAATCAGGTAGTTAAAGATTATTATGAGAAGCTACAGCTAGTACCTATTGTAAATCAATTAAAAGTTTGCCTTTTCGGTTTAGTATTCATTCTGTGTAGGTATCAAAGGGATGTTGAAAGAGTATGTCTTTCAGAGACATTAGTATCTCCTGTTATTCAAGATATAACCACTATTTTATTGGATACAGTGGTTGATTTGGGGATTATAGATACGGTGTTTTCTGAGGATGATTATCGCTATATCACCGTTTTATTATCAAGTTGCTTTGAAGGTGAAGTAGATGTTGCTCCGGTTTACTTTAATCAACTAACAGAGGCTATTATAAGTAGAATGGAAGATATTTCTTTGTTACATTTTAAACAAAGGGAAGGATTGAGAGAAAATCTTCGCCGCCACCTTATACCGGCTTACTATAGATTAAAGTTCGGCCTACCTAGTTCAAATGAATATGTATTGCATGTTAAAGAACATTATCCTGATTTATTTGAACTAGTAAAAGATTCTTTGACTCCCTTGATGGACGCTATTGACAAACCCATACCTGATAGTGAAACAGCATATTTTGTTATCCATTTCGGAGGTTATTTAAAGAAAGCAGATACTTTGCCTCAAAAATGGTATAAAGCAGCAATCATTTGTCCTAATGGTGTTAGTTCTTCATTGATGTTAAAAGAAAATCTATTAGCATTATTTCCTCAAATTGAGTTTATAGGAACCTCAAAGATTGATGATTTACAGGTGAAAGCTAGTAGTGACTATGATATGGTTTTTTCTACCATAAAGGTGGAGACAGAAAAGCCAAATTATCTAGTTTCGGTTATGATGACTGAAGAGCAAGCAATACAACTAGTAGAACTAGTGTTAAAAGATTTTCCGAATTTAGAGTATGGGGATTTTGAGATTGAACAAATCCTGAATATTGTCAAAAGATATGGAATTATTACACAAGAATTGGAATTAAGATTGGCGTTAAAGAATTATCTTTATCAAAAAAATGATAGAAAGGAAATTGTACCAGTGCTAGAACAACTTATTACCAAAGAAACCTATCAGGTTAGTTCGCAAAAATTAGGATGGAAGGAGGCGATTCGTTTAGCAGCTAAACCGCTTTTGGATCAAGATAAGATAACTGAGAACTACCCTGAGGCAATGATTCAAAAAGTAGAAGAGTTTGGGCCTTTTATTAATTTAGGGAAGGGAGTAGCAATTCCTCACGCTCGGCCAGATGAAGGTGTGAATGAAATAGGAATGTCAATGTTAGTTTTGGAAGAACCGATTTATTTATTGGATAATCCAGAACAGGAGGTAAGATTGTTAATTTGTATTGCAGCCATTGATAATGAGAGTCATTTAAAGGCTTTGTCACATTTAACAACAATTTTAAGAGATAAAAATCATGTTCAAGCTTTAATTTCATCAAAAAACTATGATGACATTAAAATGATAATTAAACAGGAGGATTAGATAATGTTAAAAATTGGTACAGCTTGTGGTTCAGGATTAGGTTCAAGTTTTATGGTACAGATGAATATTGAATCTGTATTGAGTGATTTGAATGTTTCGGATGTAGAAGTTGAACACTATGATTTAGGTGGAGCAGATCCAAATGCAGCGGATATTTGGATTGTTGGTCGTGATCTAGCTGATTCAGCTAGTCATCTTGGAGATGTTCGTATCTTAAATAGTATTATTGATATGGATGAACTACGAGAATTAATTACGAAACTTTGTGAAGAAAAAGGACTTATATAGGAGGCTAGCGTCATGATGAAGTTCATATTGGATATTGTTAGTACACCAGCTATTTTAGTAGCTTTAATTGCAATCTTAGGATTAGTTCTTCAGAAGAAGAAATTACCTGATATTATTAAAGGTGGAATTAAGACCTTTGTTGGTTTCTTAGTTGTATCTGGTGGTGCAGGAATCGTACAAAATTCTTTAAATCCATTTGGTACCATGTTTGAGCATGCTTTTCATTTATCTGGCGTTGTGCCGAATAATGAAGCAATTGTAGCTGTAGCTTTAACAACATATGGATCAGCTACTGCAATGATTATGTTTGCAGGCATGGTGTTCAATATCTTAATTGCTCGTTTTACTCGATTTAAATATATCTTTTTAACAGGGCACCACACTCTATATATGGCGTGTATGATTGCGGTCATTTTATCAGTTGCTGGCTTTACTAGCTTGCCTCTCATCTTACTAGGAGGATTAGCACTCGGTATTATTATGAGTATTTCCCCAGCATTTGTGCAAAAATATATGGTTCAATTAACTGGAAATGACAAGGTGGCTTTAGGTCATTTCAGTTCTTTGGGATATTGGTTGAGTGGTTTTACTGGTAGCCTTATCGGTGACAAATCAAAATCAACAGAGGACATTAAATTTCCAAAGAGTTTAGCTTTTTTACGTGATAGTACTGTTAGTATCACTTTATCTATGGCAGTTATTTACATTATTGTAGCTATCTTTGCAGGGTCAGAATATATAGAAAAAGAAATTAGTAGTGGTACAAGTGGTCTAGTTTATGCTTTACAATTAGCAGGTCAATTTGCAGCAGGGGTATTTGTTATTTTAGCAGGTGTTCGCCTTATTTTGGGTGAAATTGTTCCAGCCTTTAAAGGTATTTCAGAGCGTCTTGTACCTAATTCAAAACCTGCTTTGGATTGTCCGATTGTTTATACTTATGCACCCAATGCAGTTCTAATTGGATTTATCTCTAGTTTTATTGGTGGTTTAGTAAGTATGGCAATTATGATTGCTTCAGGAACGGTTGTTATCTTACCAGGTGTTGTGCCTCATTTCTTCTGTGGAGCGACTGCAGGTGTTATTGGGAATGCATCTGGTGGTGTTCGTGGAGCTACTATTGGAGCATTTTTACAAGGTATTTTAATTAGTTTTCTTCCAGTCTTTTTAATGCCAGTTTTGGGAGGACTTGGTTTCCAAGGATCAACTTTCTCAGATGCAGATTTTGGTCTATCAGGAATTGTTTTAGGAATGTTAAATCAATTTGGCTCACAAGCAGGCATTGTGATTGGTCTTGTTCTTATTTTAGCAGTTATGTTTGGAGTATCCTTTATTAAAAAGCCATCTGTAAAGGAGGAATAAGGGATGATTTTAAGTAAAAATAGAGAAGATGAGTTAAGAAAATTTGCAACAAAAATCCGATTAAATACTCTTGAAACCTTGAATCATCTTGGATTCGGACATTACGGAGGAAGTCTGTCTATCGTAGAAGTTCTAGCAGTGCTTTATGGTGAAATAATGCCAATGACTCCAGAAATATTTGCAGCACGAGATAGAGATTATTTCATATTATCAAAAGGTCACGGAGGACCAGCTCTATACAGTACACTCTATTTGAATGGTTTCTTTGACAAAGAATTCTTATATTCTTTAAATACAAATGGAACCAAATTACCGTCTCATCCTGATAGAAATCTAACGCCGGGCATAGATATGACAACTGGCTCTTTAGGACAGGGAATTAGTGTTGCAACCGGACTTGCATATGGTCAGAGAATAAGAAAAAGTCCCTTTTATACCTATGCTATTGTTGGAGATGGTGAGTTAAATGAGGGACAATGTTGGGAGGCTATACAGTTTGCTTCTCATCAACAGTTATCCAACTTAATTGTATTTGTAGACGATAACAAAAAACAATTAGATGGTTTTACAAAGGATATTTGTAATCCAGGTGATTTCGTAGAAAAATTTTCAGCATTTGGATTTGAATCCATTAGGGTCAAGGGTTCAGATATTAGAGAAATTTATGAAAGGATTGTCCAATTAAAACAGTCAAATAATTCATCCCCTAAGTGCATTGTATTAGATACTATTAAAGGTCAAGGGGTTCAAGAGCTGGAAGAAATGAAATCCAATCATCATCTTCGCCCTACTGTAGAGGAGAAACAAATGTTAACTTCAGTTGTAGAAAGATTAAGTCAGGAATTGGAGGAAACAGAATGATGAGAAGTACGAAAGAATTACGGCATGTATATAGAGACTTCCTTTTAGAGGCTAATCAAAGTTATTCTGATATAGTAGTCTTAGAAGCCGATTTGTCAAGTTCGATGGCTACTAATAATCTTGAAAAGGACTTCGGAGACCGTTATGTGAATGTTGGGATTATGGAAGCAGAAATGGTCGGGCTTGCAGCAGGTTTATCTATTCAGGGGTTTAGACCCTATCTTCATACATTTGGTCCTTTTGCTTCACGAAGAGTATTTGATCAATTATTTATTTCTCTTGGATACGCACAATTGGATGCCACTGTGATTGGATCAGATGCAGGAGTAACTGCAGAAATGAATGGTGGTACACATATGCCATTTGAAGAAATTGGATTGTTACGTTTAATTCCTAAATCGATCATTTTTGAAGCAACTGATGATATCCAATTTCGTGAAATATTGAACCAGACATTAGACTTAAAAGGACTGAAATATATTCGAACAATTAGAAAAGCTCCAGAGGCTGTATATCAAGGTGGAGAAGATTTTTCTAAAGGCTACATTGAGTTAAGACATGGTGAAGATGTTGTAATCGTTGCTTCTGGTATAATGGTTGCTCCAAGTATTCGAGTTGCAGATGAACTGTCTAAATTAGGTTATTCAGTAGGTGTGATAGATTTATTTAGAATCAAACCGATAGCAGAACAGATAAAAACAATGTTAAGTGGAAAAACTATATTTACTGTAGAAAACCACAATCAGATAGGTGGAATTGGCAGTGCTTTATGTGAATTATTCTCTGATGATGGAATAACAAAAATTCATCGGATGGGTGTTCAAGAAAGATTCGGTCAAGTAGGGAAAATGGATTATCTTCTTAATGAATATGGTTTGAGTGAATCGAATATAAAAGAGAAGGTTCTAGAAATTTATAATGCAAGATAGATGTTAAATACACTGTTCTGAAAGAATTTTTGTAACAATTACAGTACGTTATTTAAAGAAAGCGGATTAAAAAGCATATTCTGGTCATCAGAAAGTGCCCTAATCCGCTTTGTTGTTTTTAGTTTTAAATATTTCATATGTATATAGAATTTTCTGAAAATTCAAGAATTTTCTTCTGTTCATTGCTTTTAAAATGTGCTATAATAGTAAAAACTGAAATGGGAGGGAACAAATGACTGAATTAGATAAACGTCACCGCAGTAGCATTTATGACAGTATGGTAAAATCACCAAACCGTGCTATGCTTCGTGCGACTGGTATGACAGATAAGGACTTTGAAACACCGATTGTGGGAGTGATTTCGACTTGGGCGGAAAATACGCCATGTAATATCCACTTGCATGATTTTGGGAAATTAGCCAAAGAAGGTGTAAAATCAGCAGGTGCTTGGCCTGTGCAGTTTGGAACTATCACCGTAGCGGACGGGATTGCTATGGGAACGCCTGGTATGCGTTTCTCTCTAACATCTCGTGACATCATCGCGGACTCCATCGAGGCGGCTATGAGTGGTCACAACGTGGATGCCTTCGTCGCTATCGGTGGCTGTGACAAGAACATGCCTGGATCTATGATTGCTATTGCTAATATGGATATCCCAGCTATTTTCGCCTATGGTGGAACGATTGCACCGGGAAATCTTGATGGTAAAGATATCGACTTGGTTTCTGTCTTTGAAGGGATCGGAAAATGGAACCACGGTGACATGACAGCTGAGGACGTGAAACGTCTTGAATGTAATGCCTGCCCTGGCCCTGGTGGCTGTGGTGGTATGTATACTGCTAATACCATGGCGACTGCTATCGAAGTTTTGGGTATGAGTTTGCCAGGTTCTTCATCTCATCCAGCTGAATCAGCTGATAAGAAAGAAGACATCGAAGCAGCAGGACGTGCTGTTGTTAAGATGTTGGAGCTTGGTCTCAAGCCATCAGACATCTTGACTCGTGAAGCCTTTGAAGATGCCATTACTGTAACTATGGCTCTCGGTGGTTCTACAAATGCCACTCTTCACTTGCTTGCCATTGCCCATGCTGCCAATGTTGACTTGTCACTTGAGGACTTTAATACTATCCAAGAGCGTGTGCCTCACTTGGCTGACTTGAAACCATCTGGTCAGTATGTCTTCCAAGACCTCTACGAAGTCGGTGGTGTGCCTGCGGTTATGAGATACCTCTTGGCAAATGGTTTCCTTCATGGAGACCGCATTACATGTACTGGTAAGACTGTTGCTGAGAACTTGGCTGATTTTGCAGACCTCACACCAGGTCAAAAAGTTATCATGCCACTTGAAAATCCTAAACGTGCGGACGGTCCGCTTATCATCTTGAACGGGAACCTTGCACCAGACGGTGCGGTTGCCAAGGTATCAGGTGTGAAAGTGCGTCGTCACGTTGGTCCAGCTAAGGTATTTGATTCAGAAGAAGATGCTATTCAGGCCGTTCTGACAGATGAAATCGTTGATGGCGATGTAGTCGTTGTTCGTTTTGTTGGGCCTAAGGGTGGTCCTGGTATGCCTGAGATGCTCTCACTTTCATCAATGATTGTCGGTAAAGGTCAGGGAGACAAGGTTGCCCTCTTGACGGATGGACGTTTCTCTGGTGGTACTTATGGTCTGGTTGTAGGACATATCGCTCCTGAAGCTCAGGATGGTGGACCGATTGCCTACCTTCGTACAGGCGATATCGTTACGGTTGACCAAGATACCAAAGAAATTTCCATGGCCGTATCCGAAGAAGAACTTGAAAAACGCAAGGCAGAAACAACCTTGCCACCACTTTACAGCCGTGGTGTCCTCGGTAAATATGCCCATATCGTATCATCTGCTTCTCGCGGAGCCGTGACAGACTTCTGGAATATGGACAAGTCAGGTAAAAAATAAACTCAAAAAGCAAGCCAATCTCGGCTTGCTTTTTTTCATCTTCAAAAGTAATTTACCTGCTTAACGAGGTGGCAGTCCAAGGGCAATGCGGCCGTAGCGACTGATTCGTGTAATCTTCCAGGCAGGCGACCAGGTAACTTCAACCTTGACATCTTCGATACCCTCGATTTGTTTCAGACCTGCCACGATTTCGATAGGCAGGCTTTCGGCACAATCACAGGCAGTGTCGGTGAAGGTCATGACAATCTTGCAGAGACCTGTTTCGTCCAGATTGATTTCATAAATCAACCCTAGATTGTAAACATCCAATTCCACATCTGTATCAAAAACCTTCTCTAGTTTTTCGATAATTTGGTCTTGCAAGGCCAAAGCACGGTCATTGATTTTGATATCGTCTCTCATTACAGTCCCTCCACGTGATAAATATCCTCTATTTTCTCATAATTCTGACAATTTGGCAAGTTTTTGATGAATTTTCTGAAAAATATGATAAAATGAAGAAAATACGGAATCAAGGGGAAGTCTATGGAGCAGATTGGAAAAGTCTTTAGACAATTACGAGAGTCAAGAAATATCTCGCTGAGACAAGCAACTGGGGGACAATTTTCGCCGTCTATGTTGTCCCGATTTGAAACTGGTCAGAGTGAGCTTTCGGTGGAAAAGTTTTTATTTGCCTTAGAAAATATATCTGCCAGTGTAGAGGAAATCCTCTTTCTGGCGAGAGGTTTTCAGTATGATACAGATTCTGAGTTGAGAAAAGAAATCATAGATGTCTTGGATCCAAAGAATATAGCACCTCTTGAGGACTTGTATCGCAGGGAGTATCAAAAGCATGCCCATTCTCAAAACAAACAGAAACATATTCTAAATGCCATTCTTATAAAGTCTTATATGAAGAGCATGGACGAAAGGGTAGAGTTAACGGCAGAGGAGGGGAAAGTCCTTCATGACTATCTGTTTTCTACCGAGATCTGGGGAATCTATGAACTCAATTTATTTTCAGTCAGTTCACCATTTCTATCTGTTTCTCTTTTCACTAGGTATGTTAGAGAGATGGTACGAAAATCTGATTTTCTAATGGAAATGTCTGGTAATCGAAACCTTTTTCACACTATACTATTGAATGGTTTTTTAGCCAGCATTGAGTGTGAAGAATTTACCAATGCCTCTTATTTTAAACGTGTTATCGAAGAGCATTTCTACAAGGAAAATGAGACCTATTTCCGAATTGTCTATTTGTGGGCGGAAGGTCTCCTTGATAGCAAGCAAGGTAGAGTCAAGGAAGGCCAGAAAAAGATGGAGGATGCTGTCCGTATTTTTGAGATGCTTGGTTGTAATAAATCTGCCGAATACTATAGAAAAACTCTCGATTCTTGAATATCTGCAAACTAAGAAAAAAATTTGAAATTTGAAGCGATAGAACTGTTGGGCTCTCTCAGGTCAGTAAAGTAGTTTTATCGTTTCTTTTTGCTCATTTTATTTGTTGCATATATTCAAAAGTTTTTCCTCTAAAATTTCTAAGTGCTATACTATAGTCATACTTCACATAAAACTTATACTCTTCGAAAATCTCTTCAAACCACGTCAGCTTCACCTTGCCGTACTCAAGTACAGCCTTCGGCTAGCTTCCTAGTTTGCTCTTTGATTTTCATTGAGTATTTGAACAAGAAGGTAGATTATCTATGAAACTATTGTTTAGAAATCAAGCTTATCGACTCTTGACTTTGTCACGCTTCTTCAATGCTTTTGGTGCTTCAATTTTTAACCTGGTATTTATCGTTTATGCATCGACCTTGCCACAAGCCTCTTTTGCTGTTGCTATGGCGAATATTGTCATGATTCTTCCGACTCTCTTTACAGTTTTTGTAGGGATTCGGGCAGATTACACGAGGGACAAGGTCAAATGGATGGTCTATAGCGGTTTATTTCAGGCGATCTTATTTTTTCTGGCAGCCCTAGTTGTTCAGCAAGCTAGTCTCTTTGCCTTTTCTAGTTTGTGTTTAATCAATGTCATTAGTGATGTCATCAGTGATTTTGCAGGTGGCTTGCGCATGCCTCTCATTAAGGAAAAAGTAGCTGAAGATGATTTGATGGAAGCTTACTCTTTTTCTCAGTTCATCACCTATATTTCAGCTATTGGTGGTCAAGCTTTTGGAGTCTGGCTCTTAGGTCTATCGGTCAACAATTTTTCCCTCGTTGCGGGAATCAATGCCTGTTTTTTCCTCGTATCAGCCTTTATTCTCTTTTTAGGGAAAAGCAAATTGAGCCTGTCAATTTCATCTGCTGATGGTGAATCACTAAAAAATGAGAAGCTTCCTATCAAAGACCAATTTCTAACGATTTATCGAAATTTACGTCTCGTTTTTCTTAAAAGTGGACAGAAAAACTTTGGTTTTATGCTCTTTGCTGTCTTGCTTATCAATGCCTTGGGTGGCGCTTTGGGTGGAATTTATAATATCTTCTTTTTGAGCCATTCTCTCTTGAATTTTTCTTATACAGAGGCATTATTTATCAGTCAATTCTGTGCTTTGTTAGCAATCATCATCAGTAGCCTTACGGGCAATGATTATTTTGGGAAGCAGTCCTTGCCTAGATTGATGATGTGGGTGACCGTAGGACTCAGTTTAGTTGGTCTAGCTAATTTATTCAATCAAGTCGTGCTTGGTTTACTATTTCTCTGTTCAACTCTGTATGTGTCTGGTAAAGTTCAACCAAAGATTAGTGCCATGCTCCTGAAAAATCTAGCTCCAGAAGTTCTAGCTCGTACCAGTAATTTTTTAGGTTTATTGTTCACCTTATCCATACCTGTGGGAACAGCTTGTTTTTCACTTATAGCTGTATGGAATATACAGTTGACTTGGATGCTATTTGTTGGTCTTTCCTTGCTAGCTATTCTTTTGACGATTCTTAATCTCAAAAATGATATCTAATACTCTTCGAAAATCTCTTCAAACCACGTCAGCGTCGCCTTACCGTATAGATGTTACTGACTTCGTCAGTTCTATCTGCAACCTCAAAACAGTGTTTTGAGCTGACTTCGTCAGTTCTATCCACAATCTCAAAACAGTGTTTTGAGCAACCTGCGGCTAACTTCCTAGTTTGCTTTTTGATTTTCATTGAGTATAAATCCTAATTTTGTTCTCACTGTTTTAATCCCTCTATTTATGGTAAAATAAGACTATTAAGTTTAAAGAGGATTCCCTATGAAATTACAAAAACCAAAAGGAACGCAGGATATTTTGCCTGCTGAATCTGCCAAGTGGCAGTACGTTGAGGGCTTTGCCCGTGAGATTTTCAAGCGCTATAACTATGCAGAAGTGCGTACGCCTATTTTTGAGCATTACGAGGTCATCAGTCGCTCTGTCGGAGATACGACTGATATCGTAACCAAGGAAATGTACGATTTCTATGACAAGGGTGACCGTCATATCACCCTCCGTCCAGAAGGCACAGCGCCCGTTGTCCGTTCCTATGTGGAAAATAAACTCTTTGCACCAGAAGTGCAAAAGCCAAGTAAGTTTTACTACATGGGTCCTATGTTCCGTTACGAGCGTCCACAGGCAGGACGTTTGCGCCAATTCCATCAGATTGGTGTTGAGTGTTTTGGCTCTAGTAATCCAGCTACCGATGTGGAAACAATCGCTATGGCAGCTCACTTCCTGAAAGAAATCGGCATCCAAGGTGTCAAATTACATCTTAACACTCTTGGTAATCCTGAGAGCCGTGCGGCCTATCGTCAAGCCTTAATTGACTATTTGACACCGCTCAAGGAGATCTTGTCTAAGGATAGCCGGCGTCGTTTGGAGGAAAATCCTCTCCGTGTCTTGGACTCTAAGGAAAAAGAAGACAAGGTAGCAGTAGAGAATGCGCCTTCTATCTTGGACTTCCTTGATGAAGAAAGTCAAGCTCATTTTGATGCTGTGCGTCAGATGTTGGAAAATCTTGGAGTAGATTACATCATCGATACTAATATGGTGCGTGGTCTGGACTACTACAACCACACCATTTTCGAGTTCATCACAGAGATTGAGGGCAATGACCTGACCGTCTGTGCGGGTGGTCGTTACGATGGTTTGGTTTCTTACTTTGGAGGCCCTGAAACTGCTGGATTTGGTTTTGGACTTGGTGTAGAGCGCCTGCTTCTCATTCTTGAAAAGCAAGGTGTGGCCCTCCCTATCGAAAACGCCCTAGATGTCTATATAGCAGTCTTGGGTCAAGGAGCAAATGTCAAGGCCTTGGAGTTGGTACAAGCCCTTCGCCAACAAGGTTTCAAAGCAGAGCGTGATTACCTCAACCGTAAACTCAAAGCTCAGTTCAAGTCAGCTGATGTCTTTGCGGCTAAGACTCTCATCACCCTAGGAGAGAGTGAAGTCGAAAGCGGACAAGTAACGGTCAAGAACAACCAAACCCGAGAAGAAGTGCAAGTGTCACTTGAGACAATTAGCCAAAACTTCTCAGAAATATTTGAAAAATTAGGCTTTTAATAGTAGAAAAACTGGTCAGGAACCTACTCCTGACCTTTTTCTTTTGCAAAATGACAAAAATCATAAACTTTTTGACAAATATGTTTGTCAAAAAGAAAAAGATGTGTTACAATATAAGCAAGTTAAGAGAAAAGGAGCAAGGAACGATTATGTGGGCATTAGGATTTGTACCTCTTGTGATTATGTTTTATCTCTATCATACCCAAAGGGTCAAGAAATTAGAGAATAAAATCAAAAGAATTGAGCAAAAACAGAAAGGAAATAAAGAAATGTCAAGATTATTGCAAGAAATGATTGGAAAGAAACCAACAATCATTGGAGAACTATTTGGAACAAATTTTTGGGAAGTTGTGGATGTTGATGAGGAATGGGTCAAGCTACGATATGTAGACAAGACGGGAAAAGAAAAAATCAAGTTGCAACGTATTGAGGATATCCAAACAGTTGAATTTGACGGAGAGTAGGTGTGTAACATGCAACTTAAAAATCGTCTAAAAGAGCTTCGGGCTCGCGATGGTCTCAATCAAACCGACCTAGCCAAGCTGGCAGGGGTTTCCAGACAGACCGTTAGCCTACTAGAACGGGATGAGTACACCCCGTCCATTATCATTGCCCTGAAAATATCTCAAATTTTCAACGAAACAGTCGAATCGGTATTTCGCTTGGAGGAGGACGAGTGATGAACAAGTATAAAGTGATTTATTACATGAGTGTTCTTGCCCTCATTGTGAATGCTTTCGCTATGATTGGAACATTACTGGGGTGGTTCTATTTTGTTGAAAGTAAGTATTTATTTTGGGTTAACTTAGTCCTCTTGTCCATTTTCAACTGGTTGAAGAAGAAGGAGAAAAATGATGAACAAGTATAAAGTAATCTATTATGTAGTTGCCATAGCTCTATTAGTCAGCCTGTGTCTACTAATTGGAACAAATCTAGGATGGTTTGATCTCTATTACAGCGACCAATTTATCTGGGCCTACTTTGCTCTTATCCCAGTCGTTGACTGGATTGAAAAGAAATCCAAAAATCTAGCAAGTAAATAAGGAGAATGAATATGGAAAAGAAAAAGAAACGTGGATTGTTGTTTTTAATGGTTGTTGTCTTGGGATTTTTCTTGGGCATTTTTGTAGGGATGTTTAAGGCTGTTGCCGAATCCCACGGAATTATGTTAGATGTAAAAATCTTGATACCATGGATATCAGCTATTTGTTTAGTATTAGGTTTCATTAGCATTCTTTTGACATTCAATTTCTTAAAGAAAAGCAGAAAATTTCATTCCTTGTATCAAGAGGAAATGGATGATGATCTGAATGAAACCTATTATGTGCAAATGTATCGGAATCTCGAGTTTGGAACCATTGCTTTTAATATTGCAAGTGTAGCGATTTTATTGGCTCTTTTCATCTCAGGTAGTGAAGTGATTGTACCAAATAGAAGCAATCTAACCTTATCTCTTTCTTTTTTGGGATTAGTGCTGATTTTCAGTGTTCAAAAATATCTTTTTAAGACCATTGCGATTGTTCGTCAGTTTGATTTGGCATTTTTCTCAACACCAAAGGATGTCTTAGAGTATGTAAATTCTTATGATGAAGGGGAGCGTCAGGCTAATTTGGAACAGAGTTTTCGAATTTTATTCCAATTAAACCAATATGTCTTACCAGGCTTATATATTTTTCTTTTTATCATTTCTTTCTTGACAGGAGAGATTCAGTTACTAGCCTTCTTGCTTGTAGGAGCCATCCATGTTTATATCAATGTGATGCAGTTACCTATGGTAAAACGCTATTTCAAATAAAGGAGTTTTTATGATTCGTGTTGAAAATGTAAGCAAAAGTTTTGGGAGCAAAAAAGCTCTTCATCAGATTTCTTTTGAAATTAAGGAGGGAGAAATCTTTGGTTTTCTTGGTCCCTCTGGCTCAGGTAAAACAACCATGATCAATGTCTTAACAGGACAGTTGGCTGCAGATCAAGGTAAAACAGTTTTGTTAGGCAAGAATTCTCAAGATTTAACCTCAAATGATTTGGAACAAATTGGTATTGTTAGTGATGGCAGTGGTTTTTATGAAAAGATGAGTCTTTATAAAAATCTGCTCATCTATGCTAAGTTATATGGCCTCAAGGCAGATAGAGTAGTTCAGGTGCTTCAACAGGTTGGATTGGCAGATGCTAAAGATATTATCGCAGAAAAACTATCTACAGGAATGAAACAACGAATGTTCTTGGCTCGTGCCCTTCTGAATGCACCTAAGATTCTCTTCCTTGATGAGCCAACCAGTGGCTTAGACCCTACAACATCTAAGATGATTCATACCCTACTTCAAGAATTAAAGCATGCGGGGACAACTATCTTTCTGACCACGCATGATATGAATGAAGCAACTCTGCTTTGTGATCGCTTATCTCTTTTAAATAAGGGAAACTTAATAGAGTATGGAAGTCCACAAGATATTATCCAGAAGTATCATGTGGATAAGAAAGTACATGTGGTTTATAACGATGGACGAGAACAGATAGTTCCATTTGAAGAATTGCCACATTTAGACACGACAGATTTGATGGTGGTTCACTCTTGTGAGCCGACACTAGAAGAAATCTTTATCAGATTGACAGGAGAAAAGTTAGATGTTTAGAAAATTAAATGCCCTACTATGGTTAAGATTACAAGTTCTTATCAGCAATTCAACTTTATTGGCGACTTTATTGATGCCTTTTGGTATTGCTGTTTTATATAATGAATTTTTAAATAAGAATGGACAATTGAGCCTATTTTTACTATCTGCTAGCTTGACGATGGTCTTGAGCATGGGAAGTGGTTATATGGTATCGATTATGATGGCAGAAGATAAGGAAAAACGAAATCTTAAATCACTCATCCTAAGTGGTGTGACAGCAACAGAATATACTTTCAGTATGCTTGTTCTCCCTATTCTGATAATGTTGGTTGCTATGACTGTACTTCCCATCTATCTTAAAGTAGATGTATCTGGTTATTTAGTTGCCTATGCTATCTATTTGATTCTAGCAACGATTAGTATTATTTTTCTCAACCTTCTAATCGGTGCGGTGTCAGATACTCAGTCTAAAGCGCAAGTCTATAGTATCTTTCCTATGCTAATCGTATCTTTTTTACCCATAATTGCTCTTCAAAATGATACGGCTCAAAAAGTGTTGGATTACTCGTTCGTTGGTCCTATTGTAAATCTTTTAAATCAAAAAGGTGGGGAAATATCCTTTTCTAATATCTGCATGTTACTTGCCTGGGTACTTGTGTTAGGGATAGCAAACCTCTTTGTATTGAAAAACAGTTATAAAGCAAGATAGGAGACTTTTATGAAATTACTTAAAAATTTTGGCTGGTTTCTTCTAGCTGTTCTATCCTTTTTCTTTGGTTATGGTCTGGTTCAGAGTATGGCTCTGTCAGCTCTTGGACTAGGAGCTTCAATCTTTGGAGTCTTACCACTTTATATCGCCCTGTCAGGGACCTATGTTTATGGAGTTTACAGATGGTATCAGACAGAAAAGGTTAGTATCCAGACGACTGCTTTTAATCGTCATATCTGGTTGCCTACTCTGGTTTTGCTAGTGGCTATTACAGCCCAGTTCTTTTTACCAGAAGATCCGTCGGTCAGTCAACAAATCGTATCTCAACTGACAGTGGAACAGCCTGCATTTGGTTTCTTTATGGTGGTGGTCTTTGCTCCTTTGACGGAAGAACTTATCTTTAGAGGGATGTTGGCACGCTATCTCTTTCCTAAGCAGGATAAGAGCAAACAGGTTCTGTTTCTTCTGGTGTCTAGTGTTCTGTTTGCCTTGATTCATTTCCCAGGTGATGTGCAACAATTTTTAGTCTATACTAGTCTTGGTTTTAGCTTGGGCTTGGCTTATGTAAGCCGAAAAGGTCTGGTCTACAGTATTTCTCTCCACGCTTTGAATAATTTAGTCAGCTTTTTGATGATTCTCATGCTATAATAGAGTCAGGAGGTCACATGAAACGAGTAATTTTATTAGCAGTGATTCAAGCAGTTGTTCTATTTTTCATCATTGGGGCGCTAGCTTATGCCTTTAAGGGCGATTTCTTCTACAACTATCTAGCAGTTGTCTTTGCCCCTATTGCAGGTGTCTTGCGTTTTGGGACAGCTTACATAACGGAAATTGTCTTGCCTCGAAAGGCAGCCGAAATTGCTGAAAAGCGTAAAGCAGGCAACAATTCAAAATAAAAGAGTCCGATGAACTTCATCGGATTTTTGTATGGGCGCTAATTTTTAGAGTCTTCACTTGATTTTTAAAGACTGGCAAACTTTTCTGCTGATTTTCATGAAGAGCCTGCGCTTTTATGGTAAAATAGTAACAGAATAAAAGAGGAGAGAAACAATGAAACGTAGTATGTATGCTGGTCGTGTTCGTGAGGAACACATCGGACAAGAAATAACCTTGAAAGGATGGGTTGGCCGTCGTCGTGACCTTGGTGGTTTGATCTTTATCGACCTTCGTGACCGTGAAGGAATCATGCAGTTGGTTATCAACCCTGAAAAAGTATCTGCTGAGGTCATGGCAACAGCTGAAAGCCTTCGTAGCGAATTTGTTATCGAGGTGACTGGACAGGTCGCTGCGCGTGAGCAAGCCAATGATAAGTTGCCAACTGGTGCAGTTGAGTTGAACGTGACAGCTCTGACAGTGTTTAATACAGCTAAGACAACCCCATTTGAGATTAAGGATGGCATTGAGGCCAATGACGATACACGTTTGCGTTACCGTTACCTTGACCTTCGTCGCCCAGAAATGTTGGAAAATCTCAAACTTCGTGCTAAGGTGACCCACTCTATCCGCAACTACTTGGATGAGTTGGAGTTTATCGACGTGGAGACACCATTCCTTTCTAAGTCAACGCCTGAAGGGGCGCGTGATTATTTAGTGCCGTCTCGTGTTAATAAGGGGCATTTTTACGCCCTTCCTCAAAGTCCACAAATCACGAAACAGCTCTTGATGAATGCTGGTTTTGACCGTTATTACCAAATCGTTAAATGTTTCCGTGATGAGGACTTGCGTGGAGACCGCCAGCCTGAGTTCACTCAGGTCGACTTGGAAACGTCTTTCCTTACGGAGCAAGAAATCCAAGATATTACAGAAGGCTTGATTGCGCGCGTGATGAAAGAAACAAAAGGCATCGAAGTAACGCTACCATTCCCTCGTATGAAATACGATGATGCGATGGCTCTTTACGGTTCTGACAAGCCAGATACCCGTTTTGACATGTTGCTTCAGGACTTGACAGAAGTGGTCAAGGGTGTTGATTTTAAAGTCTTTTCAGAAGCACCTGCTGTAAAAGCCATTGTGGTCAAAGGAGCTGCGGACGACTATTCACGTAAAGACATCGACAAGATGACGGAAGTAGCCAAACAGTACGGTGCCAAAGGTCTTGCTTGGGTCAAGGTAGTTGATGGAGAATTAAATGGACCAGTTGCCAAGTTCTTGACTGGCATCCAAGCAGAATTGACAGCAGCGCTTGCGCTTGAGGATAAGGATTTGGTTCTCTTTGTGGCAGATACGCTTGAAGTGGCGAATGCAACTCTTGGTGCCCTTCGTGGACGTATTGCCAAAGAGCTTGGCTTGATTGATAATGATAAATTCAACTTCCTTTGGGTGGTTGACTGGCCAATGTTTGAATGGTCTGAAGAAGAAGACCGTTACATGAGTGCCCACCATCCATTTACCCTTCCACAGGAAGAAACAGCTCACGAATTAGAAGGTGATTTGGCTAAGGTTCGTGCCATTGCTTACGATATCGTCTTGAACGGTTACGAACTTGGTGGTGGTAGTCTTCGTATCAACCAAAAAGACCTTCAAGAACGCATGTTCAAGGCTCTTGGTTTCTCAGCCGAAGAAGCAAATGACCAGTTTGGCTTCCTTCTTGAAGCCATGGACTATGGTTTCCCACCACACGGTGGCTTGGCTATCGGGCTTGACCGCTTTGTCATGCTCTTAGCAGGAGAAGAAAATATCCGTGAAGTCATTGCCTTTCCTAAGAACAACAAGGCAAGTGACCCAATGACACAAGCTCCATCAACAGTAGCACTCAAACAACTAGAGGAACTCAGCTTACAAGTAGAAGAAGATGAAACAAGCAAAACGAATTAAGCGGTGGCGCTATTATCTGCGCCGCTTTGCTTATCAGATAAAAATTTTACGTGTCTTACAAAGCATCTCTCGCGAAAAATATGATGAGAAGATTTCGGCCTCTCTGGTCTATGGTTTTTTATCAGCAGTAGCAGTTAATTTTTTTTTCCAACCAGGGCATGTGTATTCGAGTGGTGCAACAGGTATGGCACAGATTATCTCTGCCTTGAGTAATCACTGGTTTGGTTTTCATATTCCGATTTCGCTAACCTTCTACGCCATTAACTTCCCTTTGATGGTCTTAGCTTGGTATCAGATTGGCCATAAGTTTACTGTCTTTACCTTTATCACGGTGTCTATGAGTTCCTTCTTTATCCAGTTTGTCCCTGTGGCAACCTTGACGGAGGATCCCATTATCAATGCCCTTTTTGGGGGTGTTGTTATGGGTTTGGGGATTGGTTTTGCTCTTCGAAACAATATCTCCAGTGGTGGGACGGATATCGTCAGCCTGACTATTCGCAAGAAAACAGGTAAGAATGTCGGTAGTATTTCTCTCTTGGTAAATGGGACCATCATGCTGATAGCAGGTTTGACCTTTGGTTGGAAATACGCTCTCTACTCTATGATTACCATCTTTGTCTCTAGCCGTGTAACAGACGCTGTTTTTACCAAGCAAAAACGCATGCAGGCTATGATTGTGACCAATCATCCAGATAAAGTAATTGAGAAAATCCATAAAAAATTGCACCGCGGAGCAACCATGATCCATGATGCAGAAGGAACCTATAATCACGAGAGAAAGGCAGTTTTAATCACTGTCATTACACGTGCAGAGTTTAATGAATTTAAACAGATTATGACACAAGTGGATCCAAGCGCCTTTGTCTCTGTCTCGGAAAATGTTCATATTCTAGGAAGATTTGTTGAGATAGATAATTAGTGACCAAAAAAACCAGCGTGAGCTGGTTTTTATTTTTCTATAATTTTATGGGCAATCAACTGGCGGTAACAAATTTGTTTATTGCTTTTAGCATCATTGATAATCTGAAGAATCGTTTCAAATGATGTTTGACCAAGTTCTAGGCTATTGATATCTATATAGGCTGCCAAATTGAGCTTGGGATTAACCGAGTCAAAGCTGAGAACAGGGACATCCAGTTGGTGTTTGGCAATATAGTCACAGACCCCTTCGGCTAGGAGGCTATCGGTTGTGATGATGGCATCAATTTGTGGATCGTGCTTGAATAATCGCTTGCTAAATTTATAGCCCTTTTCTTCCAGAAACTCGTCTGCAAAGTAGATGCGATTGGTGTCAGTGGTAAGTTTGTAATGTTTAAGCGCCTGTTCATAGCCTGTTAAACGGTCTTTGGTCACGAAGAGCTTTTTACTTCCTCCGATAAAGGCAATGCGTTTGCAGCCTTTTTTGATGAAATATTCGGTTGCATCAAAACCAGCTTGAACATTGTCGTTGTCGACAAGTGGGATGAAAGGAGATAGAGATTTACCTAAGATAAGGAAGGGGAACTGTTCTTCTGCTACGAGTTTTACGAGAGGGTCTTCTTCTTGGGCATAGAGAAAGATTAGCCCATCTACACGCTTGCCGTAGACCATTTGTGAAATAGCGTTGAGACGCTCCTTCTCATCTTTCCCTGTTGCTATCTGAATGGCATAGTGATTTTCAGATGCGACTTGAGAGATGCCACGTAGAACCGATGGAAAGAAAGGATTCTGGTAGAAGGCGTCTGAGTCATCAGGAAGAACTAAGCCGATAACTTGCGTATAACTGCTTACCAAGCTACGAGCGTTGAGGTTGGGATGGTAATTGAGCTCCTTCATAGCCTTGCGAACGCGTTTTTTTGTTTCGTCGCTAATGGTTGATTTATTTTGAATAACACGGGTTACGGTTGAAGGTGAAACACCAGCAGCCTTGGCCACGTCTTTAATCGTAACGGGCATAAAAATCTCCTATTTATGGTAATCTGGATCACGGAAATGTGTTTTATAAAAGATAGTGACCAGATACAGAACAAAAAGAATGTTTTGTACAGTAATCAGGGTTGACATATTTTGACCAAATAGTCCCAAAATAAGTGTAATCAGAGTTGGCAATCCTAAACAGTTCAAGATAAAGTGATAGCACTCTTTAAAGGTTCTAAATGAAAAGAGGCGTGATTTCTTAGTGATATAAAGGAGAAGACTAGCTCCTAGAGAGACGATAAAGAAATTCAAACCAAAGAGGAAGCTAGCACCGAGAACTAGGAAGAGACTGATATAGACACGATTTTGTTGGTACCAGTCTTTAGAAATCGCTTGGGTTAAGCTGTCTTTGCTTTTGAAACTCTCAGTATCAATCGCTCTATAAGAGACGCGGGTCAGTTCCTTACTTTCCTTGCTGATGACCAGCTCATTTGTATCGAAATGCAGTTGCAAGTCCTTAGGTAATTCCTTGCTTTGACTGGGGCCAATCACAACAGAAGGTGTTTGATTGGCAGTTCCTGTATAAGTAAATTTACCATCAACAATTGCAGCATGCTCAGAGAGATCCTGGACAACCTCATCTGTCAATGGTTCATAGACATTATCGATAAAGGTTTCTAGGGGATAAGTCTCCTGTGAGCTGTTTTGGATGGCAATGGGTACCATCGACAAGCTGATAAGGAAGATACTGGTAAAGAGAAGTTGAAACCAGTTGAGCCCGAAACGTTTGGATAGGGGCTTACGAAATCCCCAAATACTTGAAAAATAGGAAAATGGATATGGAAGCATAGGTATCTTTCTAAAAGGTGTTTTCTATATGAGTATTATTATATAGAGAAATGTACTTTATTTCAAGTCTAGGAGAAAAATTGCTTGTTGAGAGAACATTTTTCATAATCCTCATCAATAGGCTTCAAAATGAAAAAGGGTGGCGGGGATATATTATCCCTTGTCGCCACCACTTGTAAGTCCTGAAACAAAGTTCTTTTGTAGGAAGAAGAAGAGAATACTGATTGGAAGGGCGATGAGGATAGCACCTGCTGAGAAGTAGGCAATCTTCAAGTTCTTCGCATTGTTAACGAAGGTTTGGAGACCAACGGCAACTGTGAAGTATTCTTTCTCACGAAGCAAGAAACTAGAGAGGATGTAGTCCCCAAAAGGTCCCATGAAGGCCCAGAGAGCTTGTACGGCAACCATTGGGCGAACAAGTGGAAGAACAATTTGCCAGAAGCGGCGGAAGTGTCCTGCACCGTCTAATTTTGCAGATTCGTCTAAAGACATTGGTACTGTATCGAAGTAGCCTTTCATGAGCCAAGCATTCATCGGGATACCACCACCAACGTAGAGGAAGATGAGGAACCAGCTATGGTTAAGGGCGTTCAACATAAGCGCCATAACGAAGAAGGCTGTCAAAGCGGCCATGGTTGGCACCATTTGGATAATCAAGAAGAAGACCAAACTTTGCTTACGGGCCAAGAAGTTGTAACGGCTGTAGGCATAACCAGCAAGTACGATGATACTTGTTTGAACAACCATAGTAATCAAGGCGATAATCAAAGTGTTGAGGTACCAAGTACCGTACAAGGTTTCAGTGAAGAGGCCTTTAAAGTTATCAAAATTGAGATCGATATTAGTATCCAGTTTAAAGGCTGAGACATTACCTGCTTTAAAGGCTGACATGATGGTAATCAAAAGTGGATAGATAATCACGATTGATAGGCCAATTAAGTAGAGGTAAGTAAGGGTTTGAGTCAGTCTACGTTTGAGTTTAATTGAGTTATTCATCTTAGACATCCTCCATATCAAATGCGTGTAGTTTCTTGAATGCGATCATAGAGATTGAGATGACAATGATAGAGATAATCAAAGTAACAGCTGCCGCCATTGAGTATTGAGGAGATGTACCTGTTGTCAAACGGTAGATCCATGAGATCAAGATATCGGTTGAACCAGCTCCACCTCCGACACTACCAGGTCCTCCACCATTGAAGAGGTACATGATAGAGAAGTTGTTAAAGTTGAAGGTGTATTGGCTAATCAAAGTAGGTGCTGCAACAGCCAAGATCATTGGGAAAGTGATGTTGCGGAATTTTTGCCAAGCATTAGCACCGTCAATATAAGCTGCCTCGTAAAGGTCGTTAGGAATAGATTGCAAGATACCCAAAGTCAAAACGTAGATGTATGGGAATCCGAGCCAACCTTGCATCATAATCAAGGCAATCTTAGTCCAAGTTGGGTCTGTTTTCCAAGGTATAAGAGCCCCATCAAGGAAAGGAAGGAATTTAGCAAAGATTGGCAATACTTGAGTGTTGATAGCTCCGACACTATCGTTAAACATGTTTGAGAATGTCAAGATAGTGATGAAGGCTGGAACAGCCCAAGGAAGAAGGAAAATAACACCGAAGATACGTTTTCCTTTGATAAATGGTTGGTTAGCAATGATAGCTGTGAAGATACCAATTACGATTTGTAAAGTAGAGGCTGCCAAAGCCCAGATGATAGTCCAAGAAAGAACAGAACCAAAGGCAGAACGGAAGGTACTCAAGCTCCAGATATTACTAAAATTTGTCAAGCCAACCCAGTCCAACAACTTGTTTGGTGGTAAGTGTTGGAAGTCATAGTTAGTAAAGGCGATCATCAAGGTTACGATAACTGGGAAGATAATCGCAAAAGTCATGGCAACATAAGATGGAATAATCAAGAGGTAAGGGAAGCCATTTTCATAAATCCCTTTGATCATGTCTTTGAGTGTGCGTGGAACTGGAATTCCATTGTTAATGCGTTTTGCAATCGTATGTGCATCTTTGATATTTGCGAAATAAAAGAGTACATAAACAACTACAAAGATTAAATGGAAGGCACCACGAATCAGCATAAAGAGGGAATTATCACGACCTGGCTTGTCACCAAGAGTGATGAGGTTGCTCAATTCAGGGGCTGCAAGTGCTAGGAAGTAAAGGACAAATACGATGGTTACACCAAGGAAGATAAAACCTTTAGCTTTTTGTTTATTGTAAATCTGTCCTAACCCAGGAATGATAGACAGCAGGGCTGCTTTACTAGGTTGTTGCTTTTCCATAATAACTCCTTTCATAGGATACCGCTTTTTATAAGAAAGCTAAATTATTTGTGTTTCTATTGATAAATTCAAAGGGGGATTTGATTTCCACCCCCCTTGAACAAATTTGTTATTCACCAAATTTTTGTTTGATTGTTTCTTTAATCAATGTTACAGCATCGTTAGCAGATGTTTTCGCATCTTTTTGACCACTTACAGCATCAAAGAGCATGTTTTTCGCTGGATCCCAAACTGCAGACATTTGAGAGATGTTTGGCAGTGGCTGAGTGCTCTTGAACTGTTTGATAACAGCTGTTGTCAACTCATCGTTTTTACCTTCAGCGTATGAACGAGCTTCAGTATTAGCTGGGATTTCATTAGTCTTATCGTATAAGGCTTTTTGTTGTTCAGTTGAAACAAGGAAGTCTACAAATTTTTGTGCGGCTTCAAGGTTCTTAACGGCTTGAGGGATGACCCAGGCTTTACCACCACCGAATGCAGCATATTCTTTTCCATTTGGAAGAGTTGGAATAGTTGCAACTCCGTAGTTTACTTTAGCATCTTTGAAAGCTTGAGCTTTCCAAGGTCCGTCGATGATAGCAGCTGTTTTACCTTCTTGGAAATGAGTTTGGATCAAGTTTCCAGCACCTTCTGTATCTTGCATACCTTTAGGCCATTTTTCATACCAAGATTTAGCGTAGTTGATACCTGCGATAGAACCGTCGTTGGCAAGACCGATGTCTTTAGGATCTTTACCATTTTGACCGAATACGTATCCGCCGTTACCAGCAAGAAGTCCGTATGCATAGTAGAAGTTTGTCCAGTCAGCTAGGAAGGCAGTAGTTTTGCCATCTTCTCCAGCGAAGGCATATTTGCTATCCTTAGCAAGGTTTTCCAAGTCAGCAAATGTTTTTGGAGCATCTTTTACCAAGTCTTTGTTGTAGTACATAACAAGTGACTCGATCACGGCAGGAGCACCGTAAACTTTACCATTAGCAGCAGTTACAAGAGATTTAGTTGTGTCGTCTGTTTTAGCACCATCGCTCAATTTCACTTCTGAAAGTTGTCCGTCAGAACCAAGGCTACCTACACGGTCGTATGGAGCCATCATAATATCAGGGACATTACCAGATTGGTTGTCAAGAGAAAGTTTATCAAGACCTCCTAGAGCATCACCAGTTTTAAGAGTAATTTTTACGCCTGCTTCTTTTTCATAAGCTTTAGCAATCTCTTCAATATAGCTCTTATATCCTTCGTCTACATATACAGTGAGTTCTTTGGCTTCAGATGAACCAGAATCAGCAGGCTTATCAGCAGTTTTGCTTCCGCAAGCTACCAAAAGCAAGCTAGCAAGTGTAACAGTTCCAAGCACAGCAGCGCTCTTCGTGAATTTAGATGACATAGTGTATTCCTCCTAAAGAATAACAAGTTTTATTGATAAGGAAAACGCAAACGTTTTCCTTTATGAGCTTAGTATAGCACAAATAGAAAACGGTTGCAAGTGTTTTTGTTAAAAATTTTAAAAAAATTTTAAGCTTGATTTGATAGCATGATTTTGCTTTTTAATAGAAGAAAAGTATGAAATAGATAAGAATACAGTATTTTTAATAAAAAATAGATGGAATCTGTCTAAAGAGGGAAATTAGGAGGGTCTACCTCCCTGTTTCTAATCCCTATCTATTTTCTATAGACATTTGTGTCTTCTTGCATCTAAATTCAAGTTTTCTAAGGAGGTTTTGCACTTTTTAGACTGTCCCATGAGGCTCAAACTTTAGGATTAGATAGTTTTAATACTCTTCGAAAATCAAATTCAAACCGCGTCAACGTCGCCTTGCCGTACTCAAGTACAGCCTGCGGCTAGTTTCCTAGTTTGCTCTTTGATTTTCATTGAGTATAAGTTATCTTTGCTAAAATGGGTTAGTCTCCTTAAAAATAATCAAAAAAGTTTTTTAAAAACGCTTGCAATTATGCTTGAAAAGGAGTATACTTGTAAGTAGCGCAAACGTTTGCGTCTGCAAAAATACGCAACGTTCCATTAATTTTAACACATGAGGTGCTATTATGAAAAAACGTCAAAGTGGTGTGTTGATGCACATCTCTTCTCTCCCAGGAGCTTACGGAATCGGATCATTTGGTCAAAGTGCTTACGACTTCGTTGATTTCTTGGTTCGTACAAAACAACGTTACTGGCAAATCCTTCCATTAGGAACAACTAGTTACGGGGATTCTCCTTACCAATCTTTCTCAGCTTTCGCAGGAAACACTCATTTTATCGATTTAGATATCTTGGTGGAGCAAGGTTTGTTGGAAGCAAGTGACCTTGAAGGAGTTGACTTTGGTAGCGATGCGTCTGAAGTTGACTATGCTAAAATCTACTATGCACGTCGTCCTCTTTTAGAAAAAGCGGTGAAACGTTTCTTTGAAGTCGGAGATGTTAAAGATTTTGAGAAATTTGCTCAAGATAACCAATCATGGCTTGAGCTCTTTGCTGAGTATATGGCTATCAAAGAGCATTTTGACAATCTTGCTTGGACTGAATGGCCAGATGCGGATGCTCGTGCTCGTAAAGCTTCAGCACTTGAAAGCTACCGTGAGCAATTGGCAGACAAATTGGTTTACCACCGTGTGACTCAATACTTCTTCTTCCAACAATGGTTGAAATTGAAAGCTTACGCTAACGACAACCACATCGAAATCGTTGGGGACATGCCAATCTACGTAGCGGAAGATTCAAGCGATATGTGGGCAAATCCACATCTCTTCAAGACAGATGTCAATGGTAAGGCTACTTGCATCGCAGGATGCCCACCAGATGAATTTTCTGCAACTGGTCAGCTTTGGGGTAACCCAATCTATGACTGGGAAGCAATGGATAAAGACGGTTATAAATGGTGGATTGAACGCTTGCGTGAAAGCTTCAAAATCTACGACATCGTTCGTATCGACCACTTCCGTGGTTTCGAATCTTACTGGGAAATCCCTGCTGGTTCTGATACAGCAGCACCTGGTGAGTGGGTCAAAGGTCCTGGCTACAAGCTCTTTGCAGCCGTTAAGGAAGAACTTGGTGAGTTAAACATCATCGCAGAAGACCTTGGTTTCATGACAGATGAAGTTATCGAGTTGCGTGAACGTACTGGCTTCCCAGGAATGAAGATTCTTCAATTTGCCTTCAACCCAGAAGACGAAAGCATCGATAGCCCACACTTGGCACCTGCTAACTCAGTTATGTACACAGGAACACACGATAACAACACGGTTCTTGGCTGGTACCGTAACGAGATCGATGATGCGACTCGTGAGTACATGGCTCGTTACACGAACCGTAAAGAGTATGAAACAGTGCCACATGCTATGCTTCGTACAGTCTTTTCATCAGTTAGCTTTATGGCAATTGCAACTATGCAAGATTTGCTAGAATTGGATGAGACAGCTCGTATGAACTTCCCATCTACCCTTGGTGGAAACTGGTCTTGGCGTATGACTGAAGAGCAATTGACACCAGCTGTTGAGGAAGGTTTGCTTGACTTAACAACAATCTATCGCCGAATCAATGAAAATTTGGTAGAATTAAAGAAATAATACAATATCAGGAGACATCTTAAACATGTTATCACTACAAGAATTTGTACAAAATCGTTACAATAAAACCATTGCAGAATGTAGCAATGAAGAGCTTTACCTTGCCCTTCTTAACTACAGCAAGCTTGCAAGTAGCCAAAAACCAGTTAACACTGGTAAGAAAAAAGTTTACTACATCTCAGCTGAGTTCTTGATTGGTAAACTCTTGTCAAACAACTTGATTAACCTTGGTCTTTACGACGATGTCAAAAAAGAACTTGCAGCTGCAGGTAAAGACTTGATCGAAGTTGAAGAAGTTGAATTGGAACCATCTCTTGGTAATGGTGGTTTGGGACGTTTGGCTGCCTGCTTTATCGACTCAATTGCGACTCTTGGTTTGAATGGTGACGGTGTTGGTCTGAACTACCACTTTGGTCTTTTCCAACAAGTTCTTAAAAATAACCAACAAGAAACAATTCCAAATGCATGGTTGACAGAGCAAAACTGGTTGGTTCGCTCAAGCCGTAGCTACCAAGTACCATTTGCAGACTTTACTTTGACATCAACTCTTTATGATATTGATGTTCCTGGTTACAAGACAGAAACGAAGAACCGCTTGCGTTTGTTTGACTTGGATTCAGTTGATTCTTCTATTATTAAAGACGGTATCAGCTTTGACAAGACAGATATTGCTCGCAACTTGACTCTCTTCCTTTACCCAGATGATAGTGACCGTCAAGGTGAATTGCTCCGTATCTTCCAACAATACTTCATGGTTTCAAACGGTGCGCAATTGATCATCGACGAAGCAATCGAAAAAGGAAGCAACTTGCATGACCTTGCTGACTACGCAGTTGTGCAAATCAACGATACTCACCCATCAATGGTGATTCCTGAATTGATCCGTCTTTTGACTGCACGTGGTATCGAACTTGACGAAGCAATCTCAATCGTTCGTAGCATGACTGCCTACACTAACCACACAATCCTTGCTGAAGCCCTTGAAAAATGGCCTCTTGAATTCTTGCAAGAAGTGGTTCCTCACTTGGTACCAATCATCGAAGAATTGGACCGTCGCGTGAAAGCAGAATACAAAGATCCAGCTGTTCAAATTATCGATGAGAGCGAACGTGTTCACATGGCTCACATGGATATCCACTACGGATACAGCGTTAACGGGGTTGCGGCACTTCACACTGAAATCTTGAAAAATTCTGAGTTGAAAGCTTTCTACGACCTTTACCCAGAAAAATTCAACAACAAAACAAACGGTATCACTTTCCGTCGTTGGCTCATGCATGCTAACCCAAGATTGTCTCACTACTTGGATGAGATTCTCGGAGAAGGTTGGCACCATGAAGCAGATGAGCTTGAAAAACTTTTGTCTTATGAAGACAAAGCAGCTGTCAAAGAAAAATTGGAAAGCATCAAGGCTCACAACAAACGTAAATTGGCTCGTCACTTGAAAGAACACCAAGGTGTGGAAATCAATCCAAACTCTATCTTTGATATCCAAATCAAACGTCTTCACGAGTACAAACGCCAACAAATGAACGCTTTGTACGTGATCCACAAATACCTTGACATCAAAGCTGGCAACATCCCTGCTCGTCCAATCACAATCTTCTTTGGTGGTAAAGCAGCTCCAGCCTATACAATCGCTCAAGACATCATCCACTTAATCCTTTGCATGTCAGAAGTTATTGCTAACGATCCAGCAGTAGCTCCACACTTGCAAGTAGTTATGGTTGAAAACTACAACGTTACTGCAGCAAGCTTCCTTATCCCAGCATGTGATATCTCAGAACAAATTTCACTTGCTTCTAAAGAAGCTTCAGGTACTGGTAACATGAAATTCATGTTGAACGGAGCTTTGACTCTTGGTACTATGGACGGCGCTAACGTGGAAATCGCTGAGTTGGTTGGAGACGAAAATATCTACATCTTTGGTGAAGATTCAGAAACTGTTATCGACCTTTACGCAAAAGCAGCTTACAAATCAAGCGAATTCTACGCTCGTGAAGCTATCAAACCATTGGTTGACTTCATCGTTAGCGATGCAGTTCTTGCAGCTGGAAACAAAGAGCGCTTGGAACGTCTTTACAATGAATTGATCAACAAAGACTGGTTCATGACTCTTCTTGACTTGGAAGACTACATCAAAGTCAAAGAGCAAATGTTGGCTGACTACGAAGACCGTGACGCATGGTTGGGTAAAGTCATCGTTAACATTTCTAAAGCAGGATTCTTCTCATCTGACCGTACAATTGCTCAGTATAACGAAGATATTTGGCACTTGAACTAAGATACAAATTTATACGAATACATTTTGTAAAAAAGCGAGTTTCGATTGAAATTCGCTTTTTTTGAATGCTGTGGATTTGGGTCAATCTTGTCTAAAAATAGGGAAATCCTAGATACAGTGAAGGCTTTAAATGCTGGTTTTTACGGTCTTTCAGCTTCAAAATCTACTTAAAAATCACCTCAAATTTCTTGTATTCGCTTACATAAAGTATTATAATATGATTATAGGAAAGAAGGTGTTCTTATGTGGAAAAAATATTTTTCAAAATATAAATGGACTGATTTATTTTGGATACTATTTGTTATTTTGACATGCCTCTTGACGGGTAATAATACTCTTTTCCCCCTTACCCATCAAGAAATCTCTTATCATGGGTGCTTATTGGGAATTACACTTGCCTTATATCACTTGCTATTTATTGATAAGTTTGTTATCTCGAATCGAAAATAAAGATTAGGGCTATGCTTAACTGTGTACTTTTAGAATTTATTTTGGAGGGAAGATTTTGTCTCTATTATTTATTATTTTAAATTTATTTATCTTGTACAAGATTTATTCTTTGAGGCGGGAGAAATCGAAATACTTGATTTATGCGGCCTATATCATATTTGGAATAAATGTACTATATGGTATTCAATGGTTATTAAAAGAATTGGTTTCAACTATTTCCCCTTAATGTGTATGGAAACTATAACAAAACGCATAAGATTAAGGTTTTTGAGTACCTGTTCTTATGCGTTTTTGTAATATTGAAGATTTTCGGTAAGTTTTATACCTTTGGGAAGTCTAGTTTAGAATGCTCTCCCAACCAAAATCTCTGCTTCAATGGTAATCTCTGTCAGTTGGCTCCAGTCAATCTTGCTCTGGTCAACGTGAAAGAGGAGAGGGGTCATGCTGAGTAGGGCTTGAAGTTGCTCTGTTGTGATAGTCTTAGTCAGAGAGGCCGTTTGGTTAGATAGGATGGTAAAGTTTTCTTGGAAATGTTCCTTAATGTCTTGATTAGAATAATCCTTGTTTGTCAGCTGGTCCTGTACTCTTTGACGGATTTCTTTGAGGTGATTTTCAGTTGGAATAACCTTTATCAAGATACCGTCTTTGGATAAAACGCGACGAAATTCTTCATAGTTGGCAGGTGAGAAGATATCAAGCAGGATATCCATGCTAGCGTCTTTTATAGGAAGTCGTGCCAAGTCACCAACGAACCAGTTGACTGCCCAGTTTGGTTCACTCTTGGCAGCGATTTGGACTGAATCTTTGGAGATGTCAAAGGCATAGAAAGTTTTGTCAGGATGCCTTTCTTGGAGCTTGCGAGAATAGAATCCTTCACCACAGCCGATATCCAAAATTGTTTTGGCATTTTTTGAGTTTGAAAGTAAATCAGAGATAGCCTCTAAGATGGCCCGATAAAAGCCGGCTTCTAGGATTTGTTGCCGGTTTTGAAAGTTTTCCTTGTCGTAGTTGACAGATTGCTTGATTTGAGGGGCTAGATTGACATAGCCAAATTTCGCCAAGTCAAAAGAATGACGGTTGCAGCACTTGAGACTAGTCTCTAGCAGAGTCAGATTTTCTTGACAGATAGGGCAGGCAAAGGCAGTCGCAGAAGCAAAACGCTGGAGTTTAGGTTTGAGATTTGTATTCATAGTTTAAGTGTATCAAAAGAGGCAAATGAAAGCAACTTTAGGATGATTTGTAATAAAATTAAATAGTAGTATCATTACTTTTCAAAGTACCAAAATTAAATTGCTTTTATATCCAAAATGCTATATAATAATGATAAGGAGGAAATAAGTATGTTAAAAGAAGTATTAACCGTCGCAAAAGTTGCGAAAAAATCATCACTCTTTTTGGGTGGTGTCGCATTTGGTACCCTTGGTTTGAAAATCTTGGCAAGTAAGGAAGCTAAAAAAGGTTATTCTAAAGCTTTGGCTAAGGCTTACAAGTTGAAAGATGGGCTAGATGCATCTGTTTCTGTTGTGAAACAACATGGAGACGATGTTTTGCAAGATGCCAAATATTTGTACGAGCAAGAGAAAAAAGAAGAGCAATTAGATAGCCTTATAGGAGAATAATATGTCTTTTAAAGTGCTACATAGAGGATACCAACATATCCGACTATCATCTTCTTTTTCACTCACCTTGGATATTCAAGACTATCTTCGTTCCTTGGCGAGAGATGAAAAGGGGATTGAGTCTATCCAGTTTTACATGGATCAACAGCACTTTACTCTACGCATAAAAGAAGGCTTTTCTGTATTAGATAATGCAGAAGCCTTTTTAAAAAGAATTGATAAAGGGAAAGTTTCTGAGTTGATGACTCTTCCCATTCGTAGAGAAGAGAGTGCTTATTCTATTGTTTCAGGTGCAGCGATTAAGCGTGTGCTTTTTCGTAGTTTTGTGCCGTATCCTATTCGCTATATATGGACTTGTTATCAGGCTTTTGGCTATATTAGAGAAGCCTATCAAACACTAGCGCGTAAGGAACTAACGATGGAAGTCTTGGACTGTTCGGCGATTTTATTGTCCTTGTTTATGAACCAATCCAAGACAGCTAGCAATATCATGTTTATGCTTGATTTGGGGAATCATTTAGATCAGTGGTCCTTGAAAAAAACGGCAACAGATTTAGAACAAAGCCTTCTTGCAAAAGAGAGCGACGTATTCTTAGTACAGGGCGATACGGTTGTTAGTATCAAGAGTTCCGATGTTCAAATAGGAGATGTCTTGATCTTATCTCAAGGAAATGAAATTCTGTTTGATGGACAAGTAGTTTCAGGTTTAGGTATGGTCAACGAAAGTTCCTTGACGGGAGAGAGTTTTCCAGTTGAAAAAAGAGAGTCTGATTTGGTTTGTGCAAATACAGTATTAGAAACTGGAGAGTTGCGCATTCGTGTAACCGATAATCAGATGAACAGCCGGATTTTACAACTGATTGAGTTGATGAAGAAATCTGAAGAAAACAAGAAAACGAAACAACGCTATTTCATCAAGATGGCGGACAAGGTCGTCAAATATAATTTCTTGGGGGCTGGGCTGACTTACCTATTAACAGGTTCTTTTTCTAAGGCTATTTCTTTCCTATTGGTCGATTTCTCCTGCGCTTTGAAAATCTCTACTCCTGTAGCTTATTTGACAGCTATCAAGGAGGGGTTGAACCGTGAAATGGTGATTAAGGATGGAGATGTTCTGGAGAAATATCTGGAAGTTGATACTTTCTTGTTTGATAAGACAGGAACCATCACAACTAGCTATCCGATAGTTGAAAAGGTGTTACCTTTTGGAGACTATAGTGAGGAAGATATTCTCAGAATCAGTGCCTGTCTTGAGGAACACATTTATCATCCTATTGCTAATGCCATCGTCAAGCAAGCTGAGATAGAGGGGATTGAACATGAGGAAATGCATGGGAAACTCCAATATATTGCAAGTAAGGGGATTAAGTCCCATATCGATGGTCAACCAGTTCTTATTGGGAATTATGTCTTGATGCAGGATGAGCAGATTCATATCAGTTCAGAACAACATGCTTTAATTGAAGAGTACAAGAGTCACTACAATCTCTTATTCTTAGCTTATCAGAATGAATTGATTGGAATGTTCTGCATTCATACTCCTTTGAGAAAAGAAGCTAAGGCAGCCTTGGAGAAACTTAAGGCACAAGGGAAAAAATTGATTCTGGCAACAGGGGACACCTTGGTTAGAACAGAGGAATTAGTCAAAGATTTGCCCTTTGATCATGTCTATACAGACTTGAAACCTGATGGGAAATTTGAGTTAGTAGAGGAACTGCAGAAAGCAGGTCACACTATTTTGATGGTTGGAGATGGCTTGAATGACTCAGCGGCTCTAACCCTATCAGATATCGGTGTGGTGATGAATGAGAGTGCAGATATTTCTAAGCAGATGAGCGATATCTTATTGTTAGATAATCGCTTGGATTTCTTCCAAGAGTTGGATTGGCTATCATCATCTTTGCAAACACTCATCAAGAAGAATATTCAGGATACCGTTGTCGTAAATAGTAGTTTGATTGGCCTTGGCTTGTTTAATTGGCTCAGTCCTTCAAATCTCTCTATCTTACATAATCTAACAACCTTGCGCATTGTACTGCGTAGCCTGTCTATTAAGGGATAGGTGGGGGACTATTCACAGCAAAAAAGGAGTTACCTTTCTCGAGGGTGACTCCTTTTTTTATAGGTAAATGTTGAACAATTTAGTAAGTCAATACAAAGTATTTTTTCTTCCCACGACGGATAACAGTCAGTTCATTCTCTAACTTATCTGCGTCACTCAAGACATAGTCAAGGTCTTGGATACGGTCGCCGTTGACGTAGATAGCTCCGTTTTGGACATCTTCACGGGCTTGGCGTTTTGAGCTAACCACACCAGACGAAACGAGCAGTTCCACGATATTGTGGTTTTCGTCTGCTTGAACTTGGTAGTTTGGTACACCACGAAGTCCTTGTTTGAGTTCTTTAACAGAAAGGTTTTTGATGTTTCCTGCAAAGAGTTGCTCAGTGATGTTGAGGGCTTCTTTGTAGGCTTCTTCACCGTGAACAAGTGTAACGACTTCACGAGCCAAGACTTTTTGAGCCAAGCGTTCGTGTGGAGCCGCTTCAAATTGTTTGCGGATGTCTTCAATCTCATCAAGTGACAAGAAAGTAAAGATTTTCAAGAAGCGAACAGCGTCAGCGTCCATAACGTTCATCCAGAATTGGTACATTTCGTATGGAGAAGTCTTTTCAGGATTGAGCCAGACTGCGTTTCCTTCTGATTTACCAAATTTCTTACCAGTTGCATCTGTGATCAGTGGAACAGTGATAACGTGGCCTGTCTTGTCAGCCTTACGACGAAGCAATTCAGTACCAGCTGTCATATTTCCCCACTGGTCAGAACCACCGATTTGAAGAGTGACATTATGGTCTTGGTTAAGGACGAAGAAGTCGTACCCTTGCATGATTTGGTAAGCAAACTCAGTGTAAGAAATTCCAGTTTCAATCCGTTTTTTAACAGATTCCTTACTCATCATGTAGTTGACCGTGAAGTATTTTCCAATGTCACGGAGGAAGTCAATGAAGCTGATGCTGCCAAACCAGTCGTAGTTGTTGACCATGACAGCTTTATTTTCGCCATTTTCAAAGTCAAGAAAACGAGAAAGTTGTCCTTGGATAGACTTGACCCAGCCATTTACTGTGTCTTTTGTTTGGAGACTACGTTCAGCATCTTTGAAGGACGGATCTCCGATGAGACCTGTGGCACCGCCAACGAGCGCATAAGGTTTGTGACCTGCTAGTTGCAAGCGACGACTTGTCAAGATTGCGACAAGGTGGCCTAGGTGAAGGCTGTCAGCAGTTGGATCGTAGCCAGTATAATAAGAAACTTGACCTTCTTCTAGGGCTTTACGCAAAGCTTCTTCATCAGTCGTTTGAAATATCAAACCACGCTCTTTTAGCTCATCAAAAATGTGCATGTGTCTTTTCTCCTTTTTAAAATTATTGTTTCTACCTATTGTATCACAAACTTGGGCAATAGCCTAGCAGAATAGGGAAGAAAGTGGCTATTTTATTGAAAGTTTCCCTTTTATGGTATAATAGATAGAGTGAGGAAATCCATGCAAAATCAATTAAATGAATTAAAACGAAAAATGCTGGAATTTTTCCAGCAAAAACAAAAAAATAAAAAATCAGCTAGCCCTGGCAAGAAAGGTTCAAGTGCCCAAAAATCTAAATCTCTAGATAGGCCAGCCATTTTTCCAGCTATTTTACTGAGTATAAAAGCCCTATTTAACTTACTCTTTGTGCTCGGTTTTCTAGGAGGAATGTTGGGAGCTGGGATTGCTTTGGGGTACGGAGTGGCCTTATTTGACAAGGTTCGGGTGCCTCAGACAGAAGAATTGGTACATCAGGTCAAGGACATCTCTTCTATTTCAGAGATTACCTATGCAGATGGGACGGTGATTGCTTCCATAGAGAGTGATTTGTTGCGCACTTCTATCTCATCTGAGCAAATTTCGGAAAATCTGAAGAAGGCTATCATTGCGACAGAAGATGAACACTTTAAAGAACATAAGGGTGTAGTACCCAAGGCGGTGATTCGTGCGACCTTGGGGAAATTTGTAGGTTTGGGTTCCTCTAGTGGGGGGTCAACCTTGACCCAGCAACTGATTAAACAGCAGGTGGTTGGGGATGCACCGACCTTGGCTCGTAAGGCGACAGAGATTGTGGATGCTCTTGCCTTGGAACGCGCCATGAATAAAGATGAGATTTTAACGACCTATCTCAATGTGGCTCCCTTTGGCCGAAATAATAAGGGGCAGAATATTGCAGGAGCTCAGCAGGCAGCTGAGGGGATTTTCGGTGTAGATGCCAGTCAGTTGACGGTTCCTCAAGCAGCATTTTTAGCAGGACTTCCACAGAGTCCCATTACTTATTCCCCTTATGAAAATACTGGAGAGTTGAAGAGTGATGAAGACCTAGAAATAGGCTTGAGACGGGCTAAGGCAGTTCTTTACAGTATGTATCGTACAGGTGCCTTAAGCAAAGACGAGTATTCTCAGTACAAGGATTATGACCTTAAACAGGACTTTTTACCATCGGGCACGGTTGCAGGAATTTCACGAGACTATTTATACTTTACAACTTTGGCGGAAGCTCAAGAACGTATGTATGACTATCTAGCTCAGAGAGACAATGTCTCCGCTAAGGAGTTGAAAAATGAGGCAACTCAGAAGTTTTATCGTGATTTGGCAGCCAAGGAGATTGAAAATGGTGGTTATAAAATTACTACTACCATAGACCAGAAAATTCATTCTGCTATGCAAAGTGCGGTTGCTGACTATGGCTATCTTTTAGACGATGGAACAGGTCGTGTAGAAGTAGGAAATGTCTTGATGGACAACCAAACAGGTGCTATTCTAGGCTTTGTAGGTGGTCGTAATTATCAAGAAAATCAAAATAATCATGCCTTTGATACCAAACGTTCGCCAGCTTCTACTACCAAGCCCTTGCTGGCCTACGGGATTGCTATTGACCAGGGCTTGATGGGAAGTGAAACGATTCTCTCTAACTATCCAACAAACTTTGCTAATGGCAATCCGATTATGTATGCTAATAGCAAGGGAACAGGAATGATGACCTTGGGAGAAGCTCTGAACTATTCATGGAATATCCCTGCTTACTGGACCTATCGTATGCTTCGTGAAAAGGGTGTTGATGTCAAGGGTTATATGGAAAAGATGGGCTACGAGATTCCTGAGTACGGTATTGAGAGCCTGCCAATGGGTGGTGGTATTGAAGTCACAGTTGCTCAGCATACCAATGGCTATCAGACCCTAGCAAATAATGGTCTATATCATAAAAAACATGTGATTTCTAAAATTGAAGCAGCAGATGGTAGAGTGGTGTATGAGTATCAGGATAAACCGGTTCAAGTTTATTCAAAAGCTACTGCGACAATTATGCAGGGATTGCTGCGAGAAGTTCTATCCTCTCGTGTGACAACAACCTTCAAGACGAATCTGACTTCTTTAAATCCTACTCTGGCTAATGCAGATTGGATTGGGAAGACTGGTACAACCAACCAAGACGAAAATATGTGGCTCATGCTTTCGACACCTAGATTAACCCTAGGTGGCTGGATTGGGCATGATGATAATCATTCACTGTCACGTAGAGCAGGCTATTCCAATAACTCTAATTACATGGCTCATCTGGTAAATGCGATTCAGCAAGCCTCACCAAGCATTTGGGGGAACGAGCGCTTCGCTTTAGATCCTAGTGTCGTAAAATCCGAAGTCTTGAAATCAACAGGTCAAAAACCAGGGAAGGTTTCTGTTGAAGGAAAAGAAGTAGAGGTCACAGGTTCGACTGTTACCAGCTATTGGGCTAATAAGGCAGGAGCGCCAACGACCAGTTATCGCTTTGCTATTGGCGGAAGTGATGCGGATTATCAAAATGCTTGGTCAAGCATTGTGGGGAGTCTACCAACTCCATCAAGCTCCAGCAGTTCAAGTAGTAGTTCTAGCGATAGCAGTAACTCAAGTACTACACGACCTTCTTCTTCAAGGGCGAGACGATAAGTTCTATAAACTGTGCTAAATGAAGTGGCTAATCAATTGATTGCCACTTTTTTCTTTTTTCCTTTCGTGTTACAATAAAGGTATGAATCAGTATCAGAAAAAGATTGTTAAAGGAACCATTTATTCGCTCTTATCTGGCTTAATCTGGGGAATTTGTGGGATTTTAGGAGAGTATTTCTTTACTCATTATCAGGTGTCCTCTGGCTGGATTACCTCTATGCGTTTAACACTGGCAGGAAGTCTTGTGCTCATTTGGTCTGCAATGCAATTAAAATCACAAGTGCTAGATATTTGGCGAGATAAGAAAAATTACCTGCCCTTTTTGGCCTACGCTATTTTGGGAATTTTCTCAGTCCAGTATTTTTTCTATCTCTGTGTAGAATTTTCTAATGCTGCTACAGCGACTATTTTACAGTTTATCAGCCCTGTCTTTATCCTCTTTTACAATCGCTTGGTTTATCAAAAACGAGCGTCAAAAAGCGCTATTTTTTATGTTTTGGTTGCCATGTTGGGTGTTGGCCTGATGGCGACAAAGGGCGATCTCTCTCAATTATCCATGACACCACTAGCACTTGTGACGGGTTTGCTGAGTGCCATGGGTGTTATGTTTAATGTTATCCTACCCCAGCCTTTCGCGAAGCGCTATGGTTTTGTACCCACGGTCGGGTGGGGAATGATTTTGGCCGGTTTATTTAGCAATGTCCTCTCGCCGGTTTACCAGCTTTCCTTTACTCTTGATATTTGGAGTATCTTGATTTGCCTCATTATCGCTTTCTTTGGGACGGCTTTTGCTTTTTTTATTTCCATGAAGGCTGTGTCCTTGGTTTCTCCTTTGGTGGTTTCCGTTATCAGTGCCAGTGAACCTCTCTCTTCTGCTCTCTTGAGTGTTTTGTTCTTAGGATTGGTAGTGGATTGGTCACTTCTTCTAGCTATGGCCTTGATTATTTTGCCTATGATATTTTTGTCTATAGAAGAAGCGAAAGAAAGTAGATAAAAAGTCTTTTCTTAATTCTAAAAGTGTGCTATACTAGAATAGTCAATAAAACACGGGGAGATAGTTGTGAAGATTGTTTTTAGGTTGTATCGGTAGGGGCTTGCTTTTACCGACAGCACGTTTTATCTCACATCCCTAAAAAATCATACCTAAAAACAGACAAAAAGGCTTCAAATTTGAGGCCTTTTTTGGTAGAATAGGTATCATTATAAAGAATGAGAGGCCTTTTATGACTGCTACAAAAATGAACGCACAAGAAATTATCCAATTTATCGCCAATGCTGAAAAGAAAACCAGTGTGAAAGTAACCTTTGAGGGACAACTCGCAACTGCTGTACCAAGCTCTGTTGTCAAACTAGGGAATGTCCTATTTGGAGACTGGAAGGACGTGGCTCCGCTTCTAGATGGTTTGGTAGAAAATCAAGACTATGTTGTTGAGCAAGATGCTCGTAATTCTGCAGTTCCTTTGCTAGATAAACGTGCTATCAATGCTCGTATCGAGCCAGGTGCGATTATCCGTGATCAGGTTGAAATTGGTGACAGTGCTGTTATCATGATGGGAGCAGTCATCAATATCGGTGCTGAAATTGGTGCAGGAACCATGATTGATATGGGTGCCATCCTTGGTGGCCGTGCCATAGTTGGGAAAAACAGTCACGTTGGTGCAGGTGCCGTTCTTGCAGGTGTGATTGAGCCAGCTAGCGCAGAACCAGTCCGCGTTGGAGACAATGTTCTTATCGGTGCTAATGCAGTGGTTATCGAAGGAGTTCAAATCGGTAGTGGTTCAGTTGTCGCAGCAGGAGCTATTGTTACCCAAGATGTCCCAGAAAACGTGGTAGTAGCAGGTGTTCCAGCTCGTATCATCAAAGAGATTGATGCCCAAACCCAACAAAAAACAGCGCTAGAGGATGCGCTTCGTACCTTATAATTGTAAAAGTAATAAAGAGGCGGAACTCTTCTTCCAGCCTCTTTCTGCTATATAGGAGGACAGATAGATGTTAGATTTGATTCAGACTAGACGAGATTTGCACCAGATTCCAGAGATTGGCTTGGAGGAGTTCAAGACTCAGGCTTACTTGCTGGATGTGATTGAGAAATTGACTGCGGGCAAGAATTTTGTACAAGTTCGTACTTGGCGGACAGGGATTTTGGTTTATTTGCAGGGAAGTCAGCCAGAGCGAACCATTGGTTGGAGAACAGATATTGATGGTCTGCCTATCGTTGAACAAACAGGGCTTCCGTTCGCTTCTCAGCACCAAGGTCGTATGCACGCTTGTGGCCATGATTTCCACATGACCATTGCCTTGGGCTGTCTTGAGCGAGCCCTTGAGGAGCAACCAAAGAACAATCTGCTCTTTCTGTTTCAGCCTGCTGAAGAAAATGAAGCTGGTGGTATGCTCATGTATGAGGATGATGCTTTTGGAGACTGGTTACCAGATCAATTTTATGGTCTCCATGTCCGTCCAGATCTGAAAGTTGGTCAGATTGCGACTAATACTCATACACTCTTTGCAGGGACCTGTGAGGTGAAGATCCGTTTCAAAGGCAAAGGTGGCCACGCAGCTTTTCCTCATGAAGCCAATGACGCCTTGGTGGCTGCTAGTTACTTTGTGACCCAAGTGCAGTCAGTTGTTAGCCGCAATGTCAACCCAATAGAGGGAGCAGTGGTGACCTTTGGTCTTTTCCAAGCCGGAACCACCAACAATGTCATCACAGATACAGCCTTTTTGCATGGAACTATTCGGGCATTGACACAGGACATGAGTCTCTTGGTGCAAAAAAGGGTCAAAACAGTTGCAGAAGGAGTTGCAGCTGCCTTTGATATGGAAGTGGAAGCGGAACTCAAGCAAGGTGGATACCTACCTGTTGAGAACAATCCAGCCTTAGCGCGTGAACTGATGGACTTCTTTGAAGAAAAAGATGGAATCGAGTTGATTGATATCGAGCCAGCTATGACTGGTGAGGACTTTGGTTATCTCCTTTCAAAAGTTGATGGCGTTATGTTCTGGCTAGGTATCGATAGTCCCTACGCCCTTCATCACCCTCAGATGAGCCCTAAGGAAGAAGCCTTAGCTATTGGGGTGGATGCGGTCTCTAGTTTCCTGAAAAAGAAGGCAGCAGAGTAGAGGAATTGTCTATGAAAGCAGAATTACGCAAGCAAGTCTTGCAAGAAATGAAGGTTATATCTCAAGAGCAAAAACAGGCTATAGACCAAGCTTTAACGGATCAATTTTTGAAGCATCCCTTCTACCAAGAAGCCAAGGTCATAGCAACCTACCTCTCTTTTCCTCATGAGTTTCAAACGCAGGAACTGATTGAGCAGGCGCTGAGGGACGGCAAGAAGGTTCTGATACCAAAAACCTATCCCAAGGGGCGCATGGACTTTGTAGTCTATGATCCACAGCAGTTGGTAAAAACTTCCTTTGGCTTACTGGAACCACAGGGAGATTTGGAAGTGGTGGATGCCTCTCAGATTGATTTGATTCATGTTCCTGGTCTGGCTTTTACGACAAAGGGTTATCGGATTGGATATGGTGGAGGCTATTATGACCGCTATCTGGAACATTTTTCTGGTCATACTTTGAGTACGATATATCCTTGTCAAATTCAGGACTTTATGCCTGAAGACCATGATATTGCTGTTCAGGAGGTATTAATTGATGAAGGAAATCTTTGATCGACGTTATCCTGTGACGAGTTTCTTCCTCTTAATGACGGCCTTGGTGTTTCTACTAATGTTGGTGACTACAGGTGGAAACTTTGATAGGGCGGATACCTTATTTCGATTTGGAGCCATGTATGGGCCTGTTATTCGGCTCTTTCCCGAGCAGATTTGGCGTCTCTTTTCTGCTATTTTTGTTCATATTGGGTGGGAGCATTTCATTGTTAATATGCTTTCGCTCTATTATCTTGGTAGGCAAGTAGAGGAAATTTTCGGATCCAAGCAGTTTTTCTTTCTCTATCTTTTATCAGGAATGATGGGCAATCTCTTTGTTTTTGTATTTAGTCCCAAATCCTTAGCAGCAGGAGCCTCGACTTCTCTCTATGGGCTATTTGCTGCGATTATTGTTCTTCGCTATGCAACGCGTAATCCTTATATCCAGCAGTTGGGGCAATCCTATCTGACACTTTTTGTGGTTAACATTATTGGAAGTGTTCTGATTCCAGGAATCAGTCTAGCAGGCCATATCGGAGGTGCAGTCGGTGGAGCATTTCTAGCAGTTATCTTTCCAGTTAGAGGAGAAAGACGGATATATAGTGCTAGTCAGAGATTAGGAGCAGTAGTGTTATTCGTAGGACTCGCAGTCTTACTTCTCTACAAGGGAATGGGATGAAAATTTATGTAATGAAAAAAGATAAGGTATTTTTTGAACCTTATCTTTTTATTTTATTCCTTCTCAGCCAATTCTTTTCCCAGTTGGATGAGGTAATCCTTCAAGTCATCTTTGACTTGTGGATGTTTGAGGGCGTAGTCAATAGATGTTTTCATAAATCCAAACTTATCCCCAACGTCGTAACGAGCTCCTGTAAATTCACGGGCAAAAACACGCTGTGTTTTATTAAGGGTATCAATCGCGTCGGTAAGTTGGATTTCATTTCCAGCACCGGGAGCTTGATTTTCGAGGATTTCAAAAATTTCTGGTGTCAGAAGATAACGACCGATAATTGCTAAATCACTTGGTGCATCTTCGGGAGCTGGTTTTTCAACGAAAGTTTCAACGCTATAGCGACCATTAATCCCTTCACCTTGAGGAGCGATAACCCCGTATGATGAAACGTCTTCGTGTGGTACAGGCATGACAGCAATGGTTGATGCGTGTGTCTTTTCGTAATCATTCATCAGTTGTTTTGTCAAAGGAACGGCATTCTCGTCTGTGATGTCCATAAGGTCATCACCCAGCATAACAACGAAGGGCTCATTCCCCACAAAAGCTTTGGCTTGTAAGACAGCGTCTCCAAGACCACGAGGGTGAGTTTGGCGGATGAAATGAAGGCGCATACCAGTTGCTTCATCTACCAATTTTAACAAATCCGTTTTGCCTTTTTCTTTGAGATTGTACTCAAGCTCAAAATTTGAGTCAAAGTGGTCCTCAATAGAACGTTTTGATTTACCAGTGACAACTAGAATATCTTCAATACCTGATTTGAGAGCCTCTTCCACGATAAACTGGATAGTTGGTTTGTCTACAATTGGCAACATTTCTTTGGCAAGAGCCTTGGTTGCTGGTAAAAATCGAGTTCCTAGTCCAGCGGCAGGAATGACTGCTTTTCTAACTTTCAGTGCCATAAGAATCCTTTCTCTAGAGGGTTAAGACCACTCATTTTCTGCTTTAAATTCATTGTTCATGATGTCATAAATGGCATCTTTGATATTGGTTCCGTGGTAGATAACTTGGTAAATGGCTTGTGTAATGGGCATATAGACTCCAAGTTCTTGCGCTAGTTCATAGGCTGCTCGGGTCGTTGAAATTCCTTCAATCACCATGCCCATATTGGCTTCGATATCAGCTAGAGATTCTCCACGACCAAGGGCATCTCCAGCTCTCCAGTTACGAGAGTGGATGGAGGTTCCCGTTACGATCAAGTCTCCTACACCAGACAAGCCACTATAGGTCAATGGACTAGCCCCGAGTGCCACCCCTAGGCGGGTAATTTCTGCCAAGCCTCGAGCGATGATGGCTGCCTTGGCATTGTCACCAAATCCCAAACCATGTAAAGCTCCGGCACCGACAGCGATAATATTTTTAAGAGCACCAGCGGTTTCGACCCCGATAACATCTGTATTGGTATAAAGTCGGAAGTAGTGATTACTAAAGAGCTCTTGAACGTATTGAGCTGTTTGTAAATCTTTAGAAGCAGCAGTGATTAAAGTCAGGTCACGCACAATGGTTTCTTCCGCATGACTAGGTCCTGAAACAACGACAATATCACTGCGGAGATGTTCAGGAATTTCTTCTTCAAGAATGGTTGATAATCGTTTATGGCTATCAGGTTCTAATCCCTTTGATGCGTGCATGATAATCGCCTTATGGTCCAAGGTTTGTGCAACTTGCTGGGCAACAAGTCGTGTCACTTTTGTTGGGACAACAAACAAAATCGCATCTACATCTTTCAAGGCCTCTGCTAAGTCGGTGTAGGCAATGATATTTTCGTCTAGGATGACATCTTTAAAGTAGTGCTTATTAGTATGGTGTGTATTAATTTCATTGATTTGCTCGGGAAGATTTCCCCAAATACGTACCTCGTGTCCATTGTCATTTAAGACTTGTGAAAGAGCAGTTCCCCAAGAACCAGGCCCCAAGACGGCGACGGTTTGTTTTTCCATGATTTTCTCCTTGATAGAGTTCTTTCTCTTATTCTATCATATTCTAGGGGATTTTGCACTTGCATTGCTGGGGAGTGGTGGCTTTGTGACTTCAAAAATACACAAAAACCGAGACTCAGTATCAAACTCATAGTCTCGGTTTTGATATTCATTAAAGAATAGCTAGGTTTATTTCAATTGATCTGTAATGTCTTTTGATAGCAACATTCCTAGATGATAAGTTTTATTGATGTAAGCAATGACATCATTGATATTTTCAGTCGTGTGAATTTTCTCTTTGATGTCAGCTCTAAATGTTTCATCCTTTAAAAGTTGTTCTTGGTAGAGCCTTTGAAGTCTCTCCTTCTCGTACTTATTGAGCAGAAAAAGGAAAACCAAGCTAATTACAACGAGGATATAAGCATATTGGCTCATAGGAAATCTCCCTGTATGATAAAGAAGTAGTAGTGAGTAAATCGATTTAGTGGACCTAAAATAGCAGAACAAGTCAGCAAAACTTGATAAGATTTTTGATAGGCCTCTAAACCAAAATCCGTATAGGCTTTAGTGTAAGTTACTTAGATTACTTTGCAATCAAGTAATTTAAAATATTACAACATGAACCAAACCAAATCGATATTATTTGGTTTGGTGAATTAGTAAAGCGTTTAGGCAAGTATCTCTGGTTACGACGTTCTGTGACATAAATCGATAATATTATGTCACAGAACTAGTGAAGCGTCTAAGCAAATACCTGATAGGATTTGGCGTTAGTTACTTAGACTACTTTACAATAAAGTGATTAAAAGATTACGACATGAGCCTAACCAAATCGATATTATTTGGTTAGGTGAATTAGTGAAGTGTTTAGACAAGTATCTCTAATTACGACGTAAAGAAACATAAATCGATAATATTTATGTTTCTTTACTAGTGAAGCAGTTAGCTAGTCCGCATATAAGCGGCTAGCGTCTAACAATTAGGAACTTTAGTTCCAATTGTTAGTACTGAATCACATCTTCTCTGGCGTTTCTACTCCAAGCAAGCGAAGGGCTTCTTTGAGAACGACTGCGGTTGCGTAGCTGAGGGCTAGACGGCTGTCGCGTTCTGGACTTTCATCCAAGATACGGGTATGTGCGTAGTACTTGTTGAAGGCTTGAGCCAGACTAATTGCAAATTTAGCAATGATAGAAGGTTCAAAGTTATCCGCCGCACGGTTGATAATACGTGGGAAATCTTGGATGAGTTTGATGATTTCCCAGCTTTCAACATCATTCAAGCTATAGTCGCCAGCTGTTTCTGGTTTGAAGTCTGCTTTACGTAAGATAGATTGGATACGAGCGTAGGCGTATTGAACGTAAGGTCCAGTTTCCCCCTCGAAGGATACCATAGCTTCTAGATCGAAATCATACCCATTTGTACGGTCGGTCTTGAGGTCATAGAATTTAATGGCTCCAACTCCAACAGCATGCGCTACCTGGTCTTTGTTTTCCAGTTCAGGATTTTTAGCCTCGATTTGGGCCTTGGCACGACTAACGGCCTCTGCAACAGTAGGCTCTAGCAAGATGACATTCCCTTTACGAGTAGAGAGTTTTTTCCCTTCTTTTGTAACCAAACCAAAAGGAACGTGAGTAATGTCGTCACTCCAGTCGTAGCCCATCTCTTGCAAGACAGCTTTGAGCTGTTTAAAGTGGGCAGATTGCTCTTGACCAACAACGTAGATAGATTTAGCAAATTGGTATTCGTTTTTACGGTAAAGGGCTGCAGCCAAGTCACGTGTGATATAGAGAGTTGCACCATCAGATTTCTTGATAAGGGCTGGGTGTTCAATTCCATATTTCTCAAGATTCACAACTTGGGCACCTTCTGATTCAACAAGAAGGCCTTTTTCAGAAAGAATGTCTACAACTGCATCCATCTTATCGTTGTAGAAGGCTTCTCCATTGTAGCTGTCAAATTCGACTTGCAATTCATTGTAAAGGCGGCTAAATTCCACCAAACTTTCATCACGGAACCATTGCCAAAGAGCGAGAGCTTCCTCGTCTCCATTTTCAAGTTTACGGAACCATTCGCGTGCTTCTTCATCCAAGCTAGGGTCATTTTCAGCTTCAGCGTTGATGCGGACATAGAGTTTAAGAAGTTCATCAATTGGATGAGCTTTTACAGCTTCTTCGTCGCCCCATTTTTTGTAGGCAACAATCAACATCCCAAACTGTTTACCCCAGTCTCCCAAGTGGTTGACCTTGACTGTTTGATAACCGATTTTTTGGAAAATATGTGACAAGCTATCTCCGATGACAGTTGAGCGCAGATGACCAATAGAGAATGGCTTAGCGATATTGGGACTAGACATGTCGATAACAACATTTTCTTGTTTGCCAATAGTTTGGTCAGCATAGTGTTCTTTTTCAGTAATAACAGCTTGCAATACTTGAGCAGAAATGGCAGATTTATCAAGGAAAAAGTTAACGTAAGGTCCCGTTGCAACAACCTTTTCAAAGGCTTGGCTGTTAATCTTTTCAGCCAGTTCAGCCGCAATCATTTGAGGCGCTTTACGTTCGACTTTTGCAAGAGAAAAAGCAGGGAAAGCAATGTCTCCCATTTCTGAGTTTTTAGGGGTTTCCAGTAAATTTAAAATAGCCTCTTGGTCCAGGCTATCAATGACGCTAGCCAACTCGCTAGCAATCAATTCTTTTGTATTCATTAAGAGCTCCTTTTTGGACTTTTCTACTATTTTATCACATTTTTAAAGAAAGAAGAAAAAATTTTTGAAATCTCCTATTTTTTTGGTATAATATAGTTATAAAAATAGTTATAAATATTCACATAAGAGGATTTTATGAGAAAAAGAGATCGTCATCAGTTAATAAAAAAAATGATTACTGAGGAGAAATTAAGTACACAAAAAGAAATTCAAGATCGGTTGGAGGCGCACAATGTCTTTGTGACTCAGACCACCTTGTCTCGTGATTTGCGTGAAATCGGCTTGACCAAGGTCAAGAAAAATGATATGGTGTATTATGTACTAGCAAATGAGACAGAAAAGATTGATTTGGTGGAATTTTTGTCTCATCATTTAGAAGGTGTTGCAAGAGCAGAGTTTACCTTGGTGCTTCATACCAAACTGGGAGAAGCCTCTGTTTTGGCAAATATTGTAGATGCAAACAAGGATGAATGGATTTTAGGAACAGTTGCTGGTGCCAATACCTTATTGGTCATTTGTCGAGACCAGCACGTTGCCAAACTCATGGAAGATCGTTTGCTAGATTTGATGAAAGATAAGTAAGGTCTTGAGAGTTGCTCTCAAGACTTATTTTTGACAAGGAGAGACGGAAAATGGCGACAGAAAAGCTATCACCCGGCATGCAACAGTATGTGGATATTAAAAAGCAATATCCAGATGCGTTTTTGCTCTTTCGTATGGGTGATTTTTATGAATTATTTTATGAGGATGCGGTCAATGCTGCGCAGATTCTGGAAATTTCCTTAACGAGTCGCAACAAGAATGCCGACAATCCGATTCCTATGGCGGGTGTTCCCTATCATTCTGCCCAACAGTACATTGATGTCTTGATTGAGCAGGGCTATAAGGTAGCCATTGCTGAACAGATGGAAGATCCTAAACAAGCAGTTGGGGTTGTGAAACGAGAGGTTGTTCAGGTCATTACGCCAGGGACAGTGGTCGATAGCAGTAAGCCGGATAGTCAGAACAACTTCTTGGTTGCCATAGACCGTGCTGGCAATCAATTTGGCCTAGCTTATATGGACCTGGTGACGGGTGACTTTTATGTGACAGGTCTTTTGGATTTTACGCTGGTTTGTGGGGAAATCCGCAATCTCAAGGCTCGAGAAGTGGTGCTGGGTTATGACTTGTCTGAGGAAGAAGAACAAATCCTTAGTCGTCAGATGAATCTGGTACTTTCCTATGAAAAAGAAGGCTTTGAAGACCTTCATTTACTGGATTCACGATTGGCAGCTGTGGAACAAGCGGCATCTAGTAAGTTGCTCCAGTATGTCCATCGGACTCAGATGAGGGAATTGAACCACCTCAAACCTGTTATCCGCTATGAGATCAAGGATTTCTTGCAGATGGATTACGTGACCAAGGCTAGTCTGGATTTGGTTGAGAATGCTCGTTCAGGCAAGAAGCAAGGCAGTCTTTTCTGGCTTTTGGATGAAACCAAAACTGCTATGGGAATGCGTCTCTTGCGTTCTTGGATTCATCGTCCTTTGATTGATAAGGAACGAATCATCCAACGTCAGGAAGTGGTGCAGGTCTTCCTCGACCATTTCTTTGAGCGCAGTGATTTGACAGACAGTCTCAAGGGTGTTTATGACATTGAGCGCTTGGCTAGTCGTGTTTCTTTTGGCAAGACCAATCCCAAGGATCTCTTGCAGTTGGCGACTACCTTGTCTAGTGTGCCACGGATTCGTGCGATTTTAGAAGGGATGGAGCAACCTGCTCTAGCCTATCTCATCGCACAACTGGATGGAATTCCTGAGTTGGAGAGTTTGATTAGCGCAGCGATTGCTCCTGAAGCTCCCCATGTGATTACGGAAGGTGGTATTATCCGGACTGGATTTGATGAGACTTTAGACAAGTACCGTCGTGTGCTCAGAGAAGGGACTGGTTGGATTGCTGAGATTGAGGCCAAGGAACGCGAAAACTCTGGTATCAGTACGCTCAAGATTGACTACAATAAAAAGGATGGTTACTATTTCCATGTGACCAATTCTCAACTGGGAAATGTGCCTGCTCACTTTTTCCGCAAGGCAACGCTGAAAAACTCAGAACGCTTCGGTACCGAGGAATTAGCTCGTATCGAGGGAGATATGCTGGAGGCACGTGAGAAGTCAGCCAATCTAGAGTACGAAATTTTTATGCGTATTCGTGAAGAGGTCAGCAAGTATATCCAGCGTTTGCAGGCTCTAGCCCAAGGAATTGCGACCGTTGATGTCTTGCAAAGTCTGGCAGTTGTTGCTGAAACCCAGCATTTGATTCGACCTGAGTTTGGAGATGATTCGCGAATTGATATCCAGAAAGGGCGCCATGCTGTCGTTGAAAAGGTTATGGGGGCTCAGACCTATATTCCAAATACGATTCAGATGGCAGAAGATACCAGTATTCAACTGATTACAGGGCCAAACATGAGTGGTAAGTCAACCTATATGCGTCAGTTAGCCATGACGGCGGTTATGGCCCAGATGGGGTCTTATGTGCCAGCAGAAAGCGCCCATTTACCGATTTTTGATGCGATTTTTACCCGTATTGGAGCAGCAGATGATTTGGTTTCAGGTCAATCAACCTTCATGGTAGAGATGATGGAGGCCAACAATGCCATTTCGCATGCGACCAAGAACTCACTCATTCTCTTCGATGAATTAGGACGGGGAACTGCAACTTATGACGGGATGGCTCTTGCCCAGTCCATCATCGAATACATTCACGAGCATATCGGAGCCAAGACCCTCTTTGCGACCCACTACCATGAGTTGACTAGTCTGGAGTCTAGTTTACAACACTTGGTCAATGTCCACGTGGCAACCTTGGAGCAGGATGGGCAGGTCACCTTCCTTCACAAGATTGAACCAGGTCCAGCTGATAAATCCTATGGTATCCATGTTGCCAAGATTGCTGGCTTGCCAGCAGACCTGTTAGCAAGGGCGGATAAGATTTTGACTCAGTTAGAGAATCAAGGGACAGAAAGTCCTGTTCCCGTGAGGCAAACAAGTGCTGTCACAGAACAGATTTCACTCTTTGATACGACTGAAGAGCATCCTATTTTAGCAGAATTAGCTAAGCTGGATGTTTACAATATGACACCTATGCAGGCTATGAATGTCTTAGTAGAGTTAAAACAGAAACTATAAAACCAAGACTCACTAGTTAATCTAGCTATATCAAGGAGACTTCTTTGACAATCCCCCACTTTTTTGCTAGAATAACATCACACAAACAGAATGAGAAGGAGCTGACACATTGTCGCTCCCTTTTGTCTATTTTTTAAGGAGAAAGTATGCTGATTCAGAAAATAAAAACCTACAAGTGGCAGGCCTTGGCTTCGCTCCTGATGACAGGCTTGATGGTTGCTAGTTCACTTCTGCAACCGCGTTATCTGCAGGAAGTGTTAGACGCCCTCCTTGCTGGGAAATATGAAGCCATTTATAGTATCGGGGCTTGGTTGATTGGTGTGGCCTTGGTCGGTCTGGTTGCTGGTGGGCTCAATGTTGTCCTTGCAGCCTATATTGCCCAAGGAGTTTCATCTGACCTTCGAGAGGATGCCTTCCGTAAAATCCAAACCTTTTCTTATGCTAATATTGAACAATTTAATGCGGGAAATCTAGTCGTTCGCATGACAAATGACATCAACCAGATTCAGAACGTGGTCATGATGACCTTCCAAATTCTTTTCAGACTTCCCCTCTTGTTCATCGGTTCGTTTATCCTGGCGGTTCAAACCTTACCTTCTCTGTGGTGGGTGATTGTTTTCATGGTAATCTTAATTTTTGGCTTGACTGCCGTCATGATGGGAATGATGGGGCCTCGTTTTGCCAAGTTTCAAACCCTTCTTGAACGCATCAATGCCATTGCCAAGGAAAATTTGCGTGGCGTTCGCGTGGTCAAGTCCTTTGTCCAAGAAAAAGAGCAATTTACTAAGTTTACGGAGGTTTCAGACGAGCTTCTTGGTCAAAACCTTTACATCGGTTATGCCTTTTCAGTAGTGGAACCCTTTATGATGTTGGTCGGCTACGGGGCGGTTTTCCTCTCTATTTGGCTAGTTGCTGGGATGGTTCAGTCGGATCCGTCAGTTGTTGGATCCATTGCTTCCTTTGTCAATTACCTAAGCCAGATTATCTTTACCATTGTTATGGTTGGATTTTTGGGAAATTCTGTCAGCCGTGCCATGATTTCCATGCGTCGTATTCGAGAAATTCTGGATGCAGAGCCAGCCATGACTTTCAAGGATGTCCCAGATGAAGAGTTGGTCGGTAGTCTTAGCTTTGAAAATGTGACCTTTACCTATCCAATGGACAAGGAACCGATGCTGAAAGATGTGAGCTTTACTATTGAACCTGGTCAAATGGTTGGTGTCGTTGGAGCGACTGGTGCAGGAAAATCAACCTTGGCACAATTGATTCCACGTCTCTTTGATCCGCAAGAAGGCTCTATCAAAATCGGAGGTAAGGATATTCGAGAAGTGAGTGAAGGAACCCTGCGTAAAACAGTTTCTATCGTTCTTCAACGTGCTATTCTTTTCAGTGGAACGATTGCAGATAACTTGAGACAGGGTAAGGGAGATGCTACTCTATTTGAAATGGAACGCGCAGCTAATATTGCCCAGGCTAGTGAATTCATTCATCGTATGGAGAAAACCTTTGAAAGTCCAGTTGAGGAACGGGGAACCAATTTCTCTGGTGGGCAAAAACAAAGGATGTCGATTGCGCGTGGGATTGTTAGCAATCCACGTATTCTGATTTTTGACGATTCGACCTCGGCCTTGGATGCCAAGTCAGAGCGCCTGGTGCAAGAAGCCTTGAATAAGGACTTGAAGGGAACAACAACCATTATCATCGCTCAAAAGATTAGCTCGGTTGTTCATGCAGATAAAATCTTGGTTCTAGATCAAGGACGATTGATTGGTCAAGGTACGCATGCAGACTTGGTTGCCAACAATGCCGTTTACCGTGAAATCTACGAAACACAGAAAGGAAAGGAGGAGTAAAATGAAGACAGTTCAATTTTTTTGGAATTATTTTAAAGCCTATAAGCTATCATTTGTAGTTGTCATCCTGATGATTGTTCTGGCGACTCTTGCCCAAGCCCTCTTTCCGGTCTTTTCTGGACAAGCAGTGACGCAACTAGCCAATTTAGTTCAAGCTTATCAAGATGGCAGTCCAGAACTTGTTTGGCAAAGTCTATCAGGAATCATGGTCAATCTAGGCCTGCTGGTTTTGCTTCTCTTTATCTCCAGTGTCATATACATGTGTCTCATGACGCGCGTGATTGCAGAGTCGACCAACGAGATGCGTAAAGGTCTTTTTGGCAAATTGGCTCGTTTGACCGTTTCTTTCTTTGACCGCCGACAAGATGGCGATATCTTATCTCGTTTTACCAGTGATTTGGATAATATCCTCCAAGCCTTTAACGAAAGCTTGATTCAGGTCATGAGCAATATTGTTTTATACATTGGTCTGATTCTTGTCATGTTTTCGAGGAATGTGACGCTGGCTCTCATCACCATTGCCAGCACACCAGTAGCCTTCCTCATGCTAATTTTCATCGTGAAAATGGCACGCAAATACACCAACCTCCAGCAAAAAGAGGTAGGGAAACTCAACGCCTATATGGACGAGAGTATTTCAGGCCAAAAAGCCGTGATTGTGCAAGGAATTCAAGAGGATATGATGGCAGGATTTCTTGAACAAAATGAGCGCGTGCGCAAGGCGACCTTTAAAGGAAGAATGTTCTCAGGAATTCTTTTCCCTGTCATGAATGGGATGAGCCTGGTTAACACAGCCATCGTTATCTTTGCGGGTTCAGCTGTTTTATTAAATGATAAGACTATTGAAACTAGTACAGCCCTAGGTTTGATTGTTATGTTTGCCCAATTTTCACAGCAGTACTACCAGCCTATTATCCAAGTTGCAGCTAGTTGGGGAAGTCTTCAGTTGGCCTTTACAGGTGCTGAACGGATTCAGGAAATGTTTGATGCAGAGGAAGAAATTCGACCTGAAAAGGCTCCAATTTTCACTAAGTTGCAAGAAGGTGTTGAAATTAGTCATATTGATTTTTCATACTTGCCTGATAAACCTATTTTGAAAGATGTCAGCATTTCCGCTCCAAAAGGTCAGATGACAGCAGTTGTTGGTCCGACTGGGTCAGGGAAAACCACTATTATGAACCTCATCAATCGCTTTTATGATGTTGATGCTGGTGGGATTTATTTTGATGGCAAAGACATTCGTGACTATGATTTAGATAGTCTCAGAAGCAAGGTGGGAATTGTTTTGCAGGATTCGGTCTTATTTAGCGGAACGATTCGAGACAATATCCGTTTCGGTGTGCCAGATGCTAGTCAAGAAATGGTTGAGGCAGCAGCCAAGGCAACCCACATTCACGACTATATCGAAAGCTTACCTGATAAGTACGATACTCTTATAGATGATGACCAGAGCATCTTTTCAACAGGACAGAAACAATTGATTTCTATCGCTCGAACCCTGATGACAGATCCAGAAGTTCTCATTCTCGATGAAGCCACTTCAAACGTAGATACGGTGACAGAAAGTAAGATTCAGCATGCCATGGAGGCGGTTGTAGCAGGCAGAACTAGTTTCGTCATTGCCCACCGTTTGAAGACCATCCTCAATGCAGACCAGATTATTGTCCTTAAAGATGGAGAAGTCATTGAACGCGGTAACCACCATGAACTTTTGAAACTAGGTGGCTTCTACTCAGAACTTTATCACAATCAATTTGTTTTCGAATAAGAAAGAAGTTGTCCTATGTGGGCAGCTTTTTCTTGTCCATAAAAAATATTTATCACATTCTTAAAAAAAACATATTAGACGAAAGTCATTTTGAGTGATATGATAGGACTATCGTTATACTCAATGAAAATCAAAGAGCAAACTAGGAAGCTAGCCGTAGGTTGCTCAAAGCACTGCTTTGAGGTTGTAGATAGAACTGACGAAGTCAGTAACATATATACGGTAAGGCGACGCTGACGTGGTTTGAAGAGATTTTCGAAGAGTGTTAATATTTGAAAGGAGAAGCATCATGGCTAGAACGGTTGTAGGAGTTGCTGCAAATCTATGTCCCGTAGACGCAGAAGGAAAAAACATTCATTCATCTGTATCTTGTAGATTCGCAGAGAGCATTCGTCAAGTCGGTGGTCTCCCTTTAGTCATTCCTGTTGGTGATGAGTCAGTTGTACGCGATTATGTGGAAATGATTGACAAATTGATTTTGACAGGCGGTCAAAATGTCCATCCTCAGTTTTATGGAGAGAAAAAGACCATCGAGAGTGATGATTACAATCTAGTGCGTGATGAGTTTGAACTGGCCCTCTTGAAAGAAGCGCTTCGTCAGAATAAACCAATTATGGCAATCTGTCGCGGTGTTCAACTTGTCAATGTTGCCTTTGGTGGAACCCTCAATCAAGAAATCGAAGGTCACTGGCAAGGCCTACCTTTCGGAACATCTCACTCTATTGAGACAGTGGAGGGAAGCGTGGTGGCCAAGCTATTTGGAAAAGAAAGTCAGGTTAACTCGGTCCATCGTCAAAGCATTAAAGATTTGGCACCTAATTTTCGTGTAACTGCTATTGATCCAAGAGACCAGACCATCGAAGCGATTGAATCTATCGATGAACACCGCATTATCGGTTTGCAGTGGCATCCAGAGTTTCTGGTTAATGAAGAAGATGGCAATTTAGAATTATTTGAGTATTTATTGAATGAACTGTGACGACTGGGACATCTAGTCGTTCTTTCTTTTATTTTTTCAAAATTTTTGGAATGCGGCATTTTTACGCAAACGTTTGAATTCTGATAAAAAATGGAGAAATTCGACAAAAAAACTTGAAAAAAACGAAGGTAAGCGTTATGATAGAAAAGAAGAAATATTGGAGGAATAACATGTCACATATTAAATTTGATTATTCAAAAGTTTTAGACAAATTTGTTGCACCACATGAAGTGGAATACATGCAATCACAAGTAACAGCAGCAGATGAATTGATCCGTAAAGGAACTGGTGCTGGTAGCGACTTCCTAGGATGGTTGGACCTTCCTGAAAACTACGACCGCGAAGAATTTGACCGTATCTTGAAAGCTGCTGAGCAAATCAAGTCAGACAGCGATGTTTTGGTTGTTATCGGTATCGGTGGATCTTACCTTGGTGCCAAAGCAGCAATTGACTTCTTGAACCACCACTTTGCTAACTTGCAAACAAAAGAAGAACGCAAAGCTCCACAAATCCTTTACGCAGGAAACTCAATCTCATCTACTTACCTTGCTGACTTAGTAGAGTACGTTGCGGATAAAGACTTCTCAGTAAACGTGATTTCTAAATCAGGTACAACAACTGAACCAGCTATCGCTTTCCGTGTTTTCAAAGAACTCTTGGTTAAGAAATACGGACAAGAAGAAGCTAACAAACGTATCTATGCAACAACTGACCGCCAAAAAGGTGCGGTTAAGGTTGAAGCAGATGCTAACGGTTGGGAAACATTTGTTGTTCCAGATGACATCGGTGGACGCTTCTCAGTATTGACAGCCGTTGGTTTGCTTCCAATCGCAGCATCAGGAGCTGACATCAAAGCCCTTATGGAAGGTGCGAATGCAGCTCGCAAAGACTACACTTCAGACAAAATCTCTGAAAACGAAGCTTACCAATATGCAGCAGTTCGTAACATCCTTTACCGTAAAGGCTATGCAACTGAGATCTTGGTAAACTACGAGCCATCACTTCAATACTTCTCAGAATGGTGGAAACAATTGGCTGGTGAATCAGAAGGAAAAGACCAAAAAGGTATCTACCCAACTTCAGCCAACTTCTCAACTGACTTGCACTCACTTGGTCAATTTATCCAAGAAGGAACTCGTATCATGTTTGAAACAGTTGTCCGTGTTGACAAACCTCGTAAGAACGTGATTATCCCTAGCTTGGAAGAAGATCTTGATGGACTTGGTTACCTTCAAGGAAAAGACGTTGACTTTGTAAACAAAAAAGCGACTGACGGTGTTCTTCTTGCCCACACAGATGGTGATGTACCAAACATGTACGTGACTCTTCCAGAGCAAGACGCTTTCACTCTTGGTTACACAATCTACTTCTTCGAATTGGCTATCGCCCTTTCTGGTTACTTGAATGCCATCAACCCATTTGACCAACCAGGTGTTGAAGCATACAAACGTAACATGTTCGCTCTTCTTGGAAAACCAGGATTTGAAGAATTGAGCAAAGAACTTAACGCACGTCTATAATAGAAGAAAAGAGTGGTTTGCCCACTCTTTTTACTCTCTTTATCCATAGAAATTGGACTCAGCCAAGACTTGTGATATAATATAGAGAGCAACAAGGCAGACGCCTAGAGACTTTATAGGAGAAACTATGTCAAAAAATATCCGCGTACGTTACGCACCAAGTCCAACAGGACTATTACACATCGGAAATGCCCGTACAGCATTATTCAACTACCTTTACGCCCGCCATCATGGTGGAACATTTATCATTCGGATCGAAGATACTGACCGTAAACGCCATGTCGAGGATGGAGAACGTTCACAGCTTGAAAACCTTCGTTGGTTAGGCATGGATTGGGATGAAAGCCCAGAAACACATGAGAATTACCGCCAGTCTGAGCGTTTGGACTTGTATCAAAAATACATCGACCAACTGTTAGCTGAAGGAAAAGCCTACAAATCTTACGTCACAGAAGAAGAGTTGGCAGCTGAACGCGAACGCCAAGAAGCAGCAGGTGAAACACCTCGCTATATCAACGAATACCTTGGTATGAGTGAAGAAGAAAAAGCGGCTTACATCGCAGAACGTGAAGCAGCAGGCATTATCCCAACTGTTCGTTTGGCTGTCAATGAGTCAGGTATCTACAAATGGCATGATATGGTCAAAGGTGATATCGAATTTGAAGGTGCCAATATCGGTGGTGACTGGGTTATCCAAAAGAAAGATGGTTACCCAACATACAACTTTGCCGTTGTCATCGATGACCATGATATGCAAATCTCTCATGTAATCCGTGGAGACGACCACATTGCTAATACACCAAAACAGCTCATGGTTTATGAAGCACTTGGTTGGGAAGCTCCAGAGTTTGGTCACATGACCTTGATTATCAACTCTGAAACTGGAAAAAAATTGTCTAAACGTGATACTAATACACTTCAATTTATCGAAGATTACCGTAAGAAGGGTTACCTTCCAGAAGCGGTCTTTAACTTTATTGCTCTTCTTGGTTGGAACCCAGGTGGCGAAGATGAAATCTTCTCTCGTGAAGAACTCATTAAACTTTTCGATGAAAACCGCCTGAGTAAGTCTCCAGCAGCCTTTGACCAGAAAAAACTGGACTGGATGAGCAATGATTATATCAAGAATGCAGACCTAGAAACTATCTTTGAAATGGCAAAACCATTCCTAGAAGAAGCAGGTCGATTGACTGACAAGGCTGAAAAATTAGTTGAGCTCTATAAACCACAAATGAAATCAGTAGATGAAATTATCCCATTGACAGATCTCTTCTTCTCAGATTTTCCAGAATTGACCGAAGCAGAGCGTGAAGTCATGGCGGGTGAAACAGTTCCAACAGTTCTTGAAACCTTTAAGGCAAAACTTGAAGCGATGACAGATGATGAATTTGTAACAGAGAATATCTTCCCACAAATTAAAGCAGTCCAAAAAGAAACAGGTATTAAAGGGAAAAATCTTTTCATGCCTATTCGTATCGCTGTTTCAGGTGAAATGCATGGACCAGAATTACCAGATACAATTTTCTTGCTTGGACGTAAAAAATCAATCCAGCATATCGAAAATATGTTAAAGGAAATCTCTAAGTAAGAAAGGTACAATAATGGACATCTGGGAAAAGATGTACGAAGAAGCACAGAAACTATACGATCCACATGAAGTATCGGATTTTGTTTATGCCAACCATGTTGTAGCCGCAGTAGAAGCAGAAGATGGACAAATATTTACAGGTTTCTGTATGGAGGGAACCTGTGGTGTTTTCCATCTCTGCGCAGAGCGCGCTGCACTCTTCAATATGTACCAATTTTCAGGACAAACTAAGGTTAAAAAAGTATTAGCCTTTCGAGACAAACCACCTTATGGTGGAAGTTCAGCCATGCCTTGCGGTGCTTGTAGAGAATTCCTTTTAGAACTGAATGCTGAAAATAAAGATGCAGAATTCATGATGGACTATGATACAAGAAAAACAGTTAAAGTCGCAGAACTAATCCCTTATTGGTGGGGAGAAGAACGTGCTTCTAAGTTTAATGAACAATAGAAGAGTCAGTACAATTCTGGCTCTTTTTACTATAATTTGAAAAACTGTACTTGAAAAAAGGTAAATTCCCAAACTAAGTTCTACTGCTAATCCAAGTGGAAGTTAGTCTGATAAAAATCGTAAAAACCAGTGGAAACTCGTGTCAGGGTAAGTTCTACTGGTTTTAATCATGCTTGATTTCTTGACCGAACGCTTCCGATTATTTTCATAAGACTGTTGAGCATAGTCGGCAGAATAAACCGCTTTGAAGCGCCCTTTTCCAAGACATTGTCGGACTGTCCCACGCTTGATTTCAGTATGGATAGTTTGAGGAGCTTTTCCAAGTAGAGAAGCAATTTCTCTATTTGATTTTCCTTCTTTTTTCCATCGTTCAATTAAGCGACGGCTATCGATTGTCAAATGTTTGCCTTTTGTAGTATAATTGTCATTCATCTCTGTGCCTTTCTTGTGTTTGTGGTGGAACAACAGGTATAACACAGAGGTGTTTTCTTATGCCTAGACGAGCTTTCATTTGACAAAAGGAACCCTTGAAGCGGTTTTGTCAGCTAAACCAAGGCTAATCTTAGCCTTGGCTCGCCAGCCTAACAGCATCAAGCCTCTTTTCAAATGAAATCGAGGACTAGCTATCAGCTAGTTGAACCATCTAATTTTTAGGAGAGCTGGGTGGCTAACTTCATTATAGAACTTTCAGAGAAGTTAGAGATTTGAAAAAATTTGTAAAAATTTTAAAAAAGGTGTTGACAAAGTTTAAAAAGTGGGTATAATAGTAAGAGTTGAAAATAACAACTCTGGTCCGTTGGTCAAGGGGTTAAGACACCGCCTTTTCACGGCGGTAACACGGGTTCGAATCCCGTACGGACTATGGTATGTTGCGGTTGTAACACTTGATGAAAAAAGTTTTAAAAAAATTTCAAAAAAGTGTTGACAAGCGAAAGCAGCTGTGATATACTAATATAGTTGTCGCTTGAGAGAAGCGAGTGACAAAGACCTTTGAAAACTGAACAAGACGAACCAATGTGCAGGGCACTACAACTACGGTTGTAGTACTGAACAATGAAAAAAACAATAAATCTGTCAGTGGCAGAAATGAGTGAGAACTCAAACTTTTAATGAGAGTTTGATCCTGGCTCAGGACGAACGCTGGCGGCGTGCCTAATACATGCAAGTAGAACGCTGAAGGAGGAGCTTGCTTCTCCGGATGAGTTGCGAACGGGTGAGTAACGCGTAGGTAACCTGCCTGGTAGCGGGGGATAACTATTGGAAACGATAGCTAATACCGCATAAGAGTAGATGTTGCATGACATTTGCTTAAAAGGTGCAATTGCATCACTACCAGATGGACCTGCGTTGTATTAGCTAGTTGGTGGGGTAACGGCTCACCAAGGCGACGATACATAGCCGACCTGAGAGGGTGATCGGCCACACTGGGACTGAGACACGGCCCAGACTCCTACGGGAGGCAGCAGTAGGGAATCTTCGGCAATGGACGGAAGTCTGACCGAGCAACGCCGCGTGAGTGAAGAAGGTTTTCGGATCGTAAAGCTCTGTTGTAAGAGAAGAACGAGTGTGAGAGTGGAAAGTTCACACTGTGACGGTATCTTACCAGAAAGGGACGGCTAACTACGTGCCAGCAGCCGCGGTAATACGTAGGTCCCGAGCGTTGTCCGGATTTATTGGGCGTAAAGCGAGCGCAGGCGGTTAGATAAGTCTGAAGTTAAAGGCTGTGGCTTAACCATAGTACGCTTTGGAAACTGTTTAACTTGAGTGCAAGAGGGGAGAGTGGAATTCCATGTGTAGCGGTGAAATGCGTAGATATATGGAGGAACACCGGTGGCGAAAGCGGCTCTCTGGCTTGTAACTGACGCTGAGGCTCGAAAGCGTGGGGAGCAAACAGGATTAGATACCCTGGTAGTCCACGCCGTAAACGATGAGTGCTAGGTGTTAGACCCTTTCCGGGGTTTAGTGCCGTAGCTAACGCATTAAGCACTCCGCCTGGGGAGTACGACCGCAAGGTTGAAACTCAAAGGAATTGACGGGGGCCCGCACAAGCGGTGGAGCATGTGGTTTAATTCGAAGCAACGCGAAGAACCTTACCAGGTCTTGACATCCCTCTGACCGCTCTAGAGATAGAGTTTTCCTTCGGGACAGAGGTGACAGGTGGTGCATGGTTGTCGTCAGCTCGTGTCGTGAGATGTTGGGTTAAGTCCCGCAACGAGCGCAACCCCTATTGTTAGTTGCCATCATTCAGTTGGGCACTCTAGCGAGACTGCCGGTAATAAACCGGAGGAAGGTGGGGATGACGTCAAATCATCATGCCCCTTATGACCTGGGCTACACACGTGCTACAATGGCTGGTACAACGAGTCGCAAGCCGGTGACGGCAAGCTAATCTCTTAAAGCCAGTCTCAGTTCGGATTGTAGGCTGCAACTCGCCTACATGAAGTCGGAATCGCTAGTAATCGCGGATCAGCACGCCGCGGTGAATACGTTCCCGGGCCTTGTACACACCGCCCGTCACACCACGAGAGTTTGTAACACCCGAAGTCGGTGAGGTAACCGTAAGGAGCCAGCCGCCTAAGGTGGGATAGATGATTGGGGTGAAGTCGTAACAAGGTAGCCGTATCGGAAGGTGCGGCTGGATCACCTCCTTTCTAAGGATAAGGAACTGCGCATTGGTCTTGTTTAGTCTTGAGAGGTCTTGTGGGGCCTTAGCTCAGCTGGGAGAGCGCCTGCTTTGCACGCAGGAGGTCAGCGGTTCGATCCCGCTAGGCTCCATTGGTGAGAGATCACCAAGTAATGCACATTGAAAATTGAATATCTATATCAAATAGTAACAAGAAAATAAACCGAAAACGCTGTAGTATTAATAAGAGTTTATGACTGAAAGGTCAAAAAATAAGGTTAAGTTAATAAGGGCGCACGGTGGATGCCTTGGCACTAGGAGCCGAAGAAGGACGTGACAAACGACGATATGCCTTGGGTAGCTGTAAGTAAGCGATGATCCAGGGATTTCCGAATGGGGGAACCCAACAGGTACTACCTGTTACCCGCATCTGTTAAGGATGTGAGGAGGAAGACGCAGTGAACTGAAACATCTAAGTAGCTGCAGGAAGAGAAAGCAAAAGCGATTGCCTTAGTAGCGGCGAGCGAAACGGCAGAAGGGCAAACCGAAGAGTTTACTCTTCGGGGTTGTAGGACTGCAATGTGGACTCAAAGATTATAGAAGAATGATTTGGGAAGATCAGCCAAAGAGAGTAATAGCCTCGTATTTAAAATAGTCTTTGTACCTAGCAGTATCCTGAGTACGGCGGGACACGTGAAATCCCGTCGGAATCTGGGAGGACCATCTCCCAACCCTAAATACTCCCTAGTGACCGATAGTGAACCAGTACCGTGAGGGAAAGGTGAAAAGCACCCCGGGAGGGGAGTGAAATAGAACCTGAAACCGTGTGCCTACAACAAGTTCGAGCCCGTTAATGGGTGAGAGCGTGCCTTTTGTAGAATGAACCGGCGAGTTACGTTATGATGCGAGGTTAAGTTGAAGAGACGGAGCCGTAGGGAAACCGAGTCTGAACAGGGCGAATTAGTATCATGACGTAGACCCGAAACCATGTGACCTACCCATGAGCAGGTTGAAGGTGCGGTAAGACGCACTGGAGGACCGAACCAGGGCACGTTGAAAAGTGCTTGGATGACTTGTGGGTAGCGGAGAAATTCCAAACGAACTTGGAGATAGCTGGTTCTCTCCGAAATAGCTTTAGGGCTAGCGTCGACATAAAGATTCTTGGAGGTAGAGCACTGTTTGGGTGAGGGGTCCATCCCGGATTACCAATCTCAGATAAACTCCGAATGCCAATGAATTATGGTCGGCAGTCAGACTGCGAGTGCTAAGATCCGTAGTCGAAAGGGAAACAGCCCAGACCACCAGCTAAGGTCCCAAAATAATTGTTAAGTGGAAAAGGATGTGGGGTTGCACA